>JBGARA010000103.1:0-11006 GCA_044230475.1 Pyrinomonadaceae bacterium
GCCGTAATGCGAGCCGACAACCGTGTAAGTTCCCGCAAACCCATGCAGATCAAGCAGTTCGAGTGTCTGCGAATGATCGCGTGCGGTGAGTATTACCTCGATGCCTTGTTCGCGATAGCGCCTGATGATCGGCGCAAACAGTGGCACGTGCGGCGAATTATCGAGGTCGATCCAGATTGTCTTGGTCTTCGTATTCACTAAGGCATGAATTTGACGCGTTGCAAACCGCTACGGAAGACTGCAAACAGGAAACGAAAAACCATGGTAGCGATTAACGAATAGCCACCAAATACTACTACCGTAAAGATGAACCCAGGAGTTAAATCATTCACAAGGTATACCAAAAGCATTTCATCGGAATGGAATCGACTGTGGTACTCAATTACGCTCGGCAGAGCAAGTGTAACTTTCACGATCGCATATAACAACGATCCCGTTACGGGAATCCAGATGTAACTCTTGAAACGTGTGCGTATTACCCATTTCCCTAAAGCCGAACCTAGTAGATAAATAATTGTGATACCGATGACCCCCGTAAAAACCAGAGGAAAATTGAGTGGGGCCGCCTCAAGCGGAAATGTCAAAAGTCTAATGATTAACGGCAAACTTATTGCTGCAACGATACAAACAATCGCGTCAGCTCCCCAGCGAGCTTCGTCGAATTCACGCTTGAATTCTGTCAATTGCATATATGCCCGTACGCTGAACCTATGCCGCCGTTTCAGCCGAACGTGAGATCGCCTTCTTCAGAGTTTCGCAGACGTACACGATCTGCTCCTCGGTCAACTCAGCATACATTGGCAAACTCAAGATCCGGCCCATTTGCGAATGCGCAACAGGAAAGTCTGACGGCTGATGGCCTAGATGGGCGTAGGCTTCCATAAAAGGCAACGCGATAGGGTAATGAGTGCCGGTTTCGATACCCGCTTCACCAAGCTTTGCCTGCACGGCATCGCGATCATGCACATGTACGACGTAAAGATGATAAGTATGCCAGGAATGCTCGCGCTCGACTGGCAACGTCAGTTCTGCATCGCGAAGAAGTTCATCATAAATTCGCGCGTTCGACCGCCGGGCTTCGAGCCAGCTTTCGAGATGCGGCAGTTTTATCGATAGAACTGCGGCCTGAATGCCGTCCATCCGGCTGTTGCGGCCAATTATGGAATGATGGTTTTTCGCAGCTTGGCCATGGTTCGCGATCAATCGCGCACGATCCGCAACCTCTTTATTATTGGTAACTATTCCGCCCGCGTCGCCAAACGCACCAAGATTCTTGCTCGGGTAAAAACTGAATGTCGCAACATCGCCAAAAGTGCCTGTCTTTTGCCCCTTATAGGTTGCTCCATGCGCTTGCGCCGTATCTTCAAGAACCTTCAGGTCATGCTTTCGTGCGACCTGCATTATCGCGTCCATCTCGGCGGGCAAGCCATATAAATGAACCGCAATTATCGCCTTGGTTCGCTGTGTTATCTTTTCTTCGATCTTTGCAGGATCGATGCTGTAATAGTTCGGCTCGATATCGACGAAGACCGGTTTCGCACCGATGTTTGAAACTCCTTCGGCGGTAGCCATGAAAGTATTTGCAGGTAATATTACTTCGTCGCCTCTTTCGACGCCGATGGCTTGCAGAGCAATTTCTATGGCGTCTGTGCCATTGGCACAGGCAACGCAATGATTTACCCCAATATATGCAGCAAATTCATTCTCAAAAGTCGTAGTGTACTTACCGCCGATAAACGCCGTCTCCGACATAACACCGGCAACTGCCGCATCAAACTCAGTCTTCAAGTTCAGATACTGTGCCTTCAGGTCAACAAAAGGGACTTTCATAAACTTCAATATAATATAGTATGCGGCAATCGCCGCGAATCGTAAATCGCCGGTTGGCGGCTATATTTTCGATGTTGTGGAGTGCCCAACATTTGTTGGCGAGTGCCCAACGCAGGTAGGCAAGCTAATTCCAGACGAAGAGCGTTTTCCAAACGTCTGTATTTGTTGCTATTTTACTATTTGCTCTCGATTTTTGAGCTGTAAAGGCCAAACGCTTGCATTTTTATGAAACAGATCCTCCAAAATATGCGCTCCGGTGTCGTTTCGGTCTATGATGTCCCGTCGCCGGGAGTGCAGCGTGGGCGCGTCCTGGTCAGAACGGCCGCATCGTTGATCAGTGCCGGAACGGAGAAAACCGCCGTCGATTCGGGTAAAAAGAACCTGCTCGCAAGAGCTAAAGAACGGCCCGATTTGGTAAAACAGGTCATCGACAAGGCCCGCACCGAAGGACTGATGAACACCTACACGGCCGTCAAAGCAAAGCTTGACGGGACGACCGCCCTCGGTTACAGCGCAGCCGGAATTGTTGCGGCCGTCGGTGATGATGTTTCCGGATTTAAGGTCGGCGACCGTGTTGCCTGCGCCGGCGCAGGTTACGCCTCACATGCCGAGGTGATCTCTGTTCCACAAAATTTATGTGTTCGCCTGCCAGGCGGGATCAGTTTTGACGAAGGAGCATTCGGCACGCTCGGAGCTATTGCTCTGCAGGGCGTTCGTCTGTCACAGCCGACACTGGGTGAAGCGTTCGTCGTCATCGGACTCGGGTTACTGGGCCAAATCACTGTCCAATTGTTAAAAGCTAACGGCTGCCGCGTTTTTGGCATCGATATCGACGAAGCTCGGTCTAACCTCGCTCGTGAACTCGGCGCGGAAAGGTGTTCAACACCGGCCGATGCACGACAGTTGGTGAAAGAATGGTCGCGCGGTCGCGGTGCAGATGCGGTTATCATTACCGCCGGAACAACATCAAATGAACCGGTTGAACTCGCCGGTGATATTTCGCGTTCCAAAGGACGCGTCATTGCGGTTGGGGCGGTCGGTATGGACATTCCGCGCGGGCCGTATTTTGCAAAAGAACTCAGCTTTCAGATATCAATGTCGTATGGCCCCGGACGATACGATCCTAATTACGAAGAACGCGGTCAGGACTATCCTTTCTCTTATGTCCGCTGGACCGAGGGGCGAAATCTCGAAGCATTCTTCGACCTTGTAGCAAGCAACAGCATCAACCTTGAACGATTGATCTCACACCGCTTTCCCATCAACAACGGTGAAGACGCTTACAAACTCATCTCGGGTGAAACAAAGGAACCCTATCTCGGCATCGTTCTCCAGTACGACTCCAAGGCACAGGTTGAAACAAAAATAGATATTGCTCATTCAACCGCGGGAAAAGAATCCGGAGTCAAAATTGGCTTGATAGGAGCGGGCGATTATGCGCGTGGTATGCTGCTTCCGAAATTCAAAGACAATGGTGTCGAGTTTCGATCGATAGCAACGGCGGCAGGGCTGACAGCTCGAAACGTTGGCAAACAATTCGGCTTTGCCGCTGCTGTTTCATCCGCTGACGAAGTGCTGGCAGATGAGTCTGCTAACCTGATCGTTATTGCAACGCGCCATGATACACACGCATCGCTGGCTAAACGCGCGCTGGAATCAAACAAACATGTCTTTGTTGAAAAGCCGCTGGCGTTGAATGACGCCGAACTTGATGCCGTGATCACCGCAGCGAAGTCATCATCCGGACATTTGATGGTTGGCTTTAACAGGCGTTTTTCGCCGCCTGCTAAACAAGCAAAAGACTTTTTCGCTGGTCGGCAATTTCCGCTATCGATCATTTATCGGATCAACGCCGGGCGAATTCCTCCCGATAGCTGGATACAAGATCCGATCCAAGGCGGCGGACGTATCGTCGGTGAGGTTTGCCATTTTATTGACCTAATGCATTTTCTTACTGATTCCGTAACGACGCGCGTTTTTGCCGAATCAGTCACAAGTCGGAGTCATGATATCACTGATGCCGATTCGGTCGTGGTCACGCTGAAATTCGCCGACGGCTCAAACGGCACGATTGCCTACATGGCCGAAGGCGACAAAGCTCTAAACAAAGAACGAATCGAGATATTCGGCGGTGGGAGAACTTTTGTCATTGATGATTTTGTTCACTCATCGACATACAACAATGGCCGCGAAACGACGAGCAATTTGAAAGCTCAGGACAAAGGTCAATCGGAAGAGATGCGACAAGTCTGTGCAGCCGTACTGAACAGCAGCGAGGCGCCGATCTCTCTCAACGATCTTGCAACGACAACACGGGCGACATTTCGCGTTCTCGATTCATTACGAACCGGTGAGCCAGCCGTCCTTTGATCAGTCAATGAACTGTCTGAACCACAACTCCAGTGTCACGAGCAGAAAAATATGCAAACTAAGATCTTCTTTGCCGGATTCATAGTCATTAACAATTTTTCTAATTGAATTATGATTGAACAGGCCTCGCCGATCTACGTTTTCTTTGCTGAGAAAATCGTTGACCATCGGCTTCAACGGCCCGCGAAGCCATGAACGTATCGGCGCACCAAAACCGGCTTTTTTTCGATATATTACTTCTTTCGGCAAGATGCTCTCGACTGCTTTCTTAAGAATGAACTTTCGCTTCAGGCCCTTGATCTTGAGCCGGCTCGGAATTCGCGATGCAAGATCGAGCATTTCTTTGTTCAGATATGGCACGCGAACTTCCAGATTCGCCGCCATCGATGTACGGTCGGTCGTGTCGAGATTGAGTGCAGGCATAAAGGTCTTGAAATCAACGTACAGCATCCGGTTGATCGGCGAGGTTTTCTTGCACGCTCCAAAATAACTACGGTGATATCGGTACGCATCGAAACCCTCCATGTCCTTGCCAAGCTCGCGTGTGTAAAGCTCGCTCTTCATCTGGTCGGTAAAGTAAGTGCCAAAACCAAGATATCTGTCCTCAAAATCCATGCCGGCACTCCGCGCAAATTTCTTTGCATTTCGTATCGGAGCAGTAAATCGCCCAGACAGGCCACCGTATAATCCACTTTCAATTGTTTTCATCAAAGGCCGTCGTACGACCGTCGGCAAGAGATCAGCAACCCCCGCTATCTGCATTGCCATCTGACGCGGATAGCCGCCAAAGATCTCATCGCCGCCCATACCCGACAGCATTACTTTTTGCGTTGAACGAGCCTGTTCCGAAATAAGATATGACGGTATAGCCATGTCTATGATCGGAGCCTCTTGGTGCCAGATGAGTTTTGGCAGCAGCTCGGCCACCTCAGGCGTCAAGAGGGTTTCGTGATAATCGATCGGCAGCAACTCGGCCACGCGGCGTGACCATTCCACATCGTCCGGGATAATGTCGAATTTAAGATCATCAGGCGCGATACCGGTCGTGTATGTTGATATTTTTTCTTTTGCGTAACGAGACATCAAAGCAACCAGCGCTGACGAATCGACGCCGCCTGAAAGAAATGCTCCGAGCGGCACATCAGATATCATTTCGAGTCGGGTGGCGCGGTCAAGAGTCTCCAGGACGCTTTCGGACCAGAAACTTTCGTCACCTCCGTTTTCCTCCAAGGACATGTCCATGTCCCACCATTCATGCGTAGTTATCTCGCCGTTTTTCCAGATCAGATAATGACCCGGAAGCACTTGCCACACATCCCGAAACATCGTATGCGGCGGCACGGGCCAAAGAAATGTAAGGGTCTGATTCAAGGCCTCGTGATCGAGTTCGGCACGGATAAATTTGGTTGCAAGTATCGCCTTGATCTCCGAAGCAAAGGCAAAATTTTCACCGAGCTTTGCGTAGAACAGAGGCTTGATGCCGGCGCGGTCACGTACAAGTGTTAGCTGCTTCTCCTCGTCGTCCCATACCGCGAACGCAAACATTCCGTTGAGTTTATCGAGACATCCGAGATTCCATTCACGGAATGCTTTGAGCAAGACTTCGGTATCGGAGCTTGTCGTAAAGACCTCGCCCTTTGCTTCGAGTTCAGATCGGATCTCTTTGTAGTTGTAGATCTCTCCGTTGAGAGTGATCGCGAACCGTCTATCTTCAGTGAACATCGGTTGATGTCCGGCGGAGGATGTATCAATGATAGAGAGACGGCGATGGCCGAGGCACGCCTTTAAGCGATCTGAACCGAACGGAGCGGAGATAAAAAAACCTTCATCGTCGCGACCGCGGTGCTCAATGGATCTGAGAGCCGCTCCTATTCGCTCCTCAGGATCGCTAGAAATTATTCCTGCTATTCCGCACATTTTATGTAACTTCTTTCCGAGGCTTCATCCAAACCCATAGATGCCAGCCAAGAACCCCTGCAATCGGGAGCCATTTGATCTTTAAGGGCGGCGCATGCATGAAATGCTGCTCGGCATTCACGATTTCAAAATGCTGAAAATCATTTCGTACGTTTTTCAGGTCATAAACTTTTGAATACGGATTGAAGGGCCCATCAGTGCTGACATTGATAAAATTTTTCATCGAAAGATAGTTCCATATTCCCATTCCTCGAGCATTATCGAGGTGATCACCATAGATTCCTTTGCCTTTTATCCTCAACCCGTACATGCCGAGCAATCCCAGTCTCCGTAATATAGAGATGCTCAACAAATAATTTAGTGATCGCTTCGCATAAAGCATGACAACAAGTTCGCCGTTCGGTTTTAAGATACGAAAGATCTCCTTTTCGGCCAGCGTGATCTCCGGAATATGATGGAGTACGCCGTGACTAAAGACGACGTCAAAAGATCCGTCCGCAAATGGCATATCAAGGGCCGAAGCCTGCTCGATCCGTTCAAACGGAAGGCCGTTAAGCGAGAATCGCATTCTTGTTCTTTTTACGGCTTCCTCAGTTAGATCAACGCCCGAGAATATTCCGCCCCGCTTTGCTATCTGCTCGGAATCCGCCCCCTGCCCGAGACCGATCTCCAAAACCTTTTTTCCGCTAAAGTCGATTCGATCAAGATTTGTTAAGATGTGCGGTTCCTTCGAATATCGGTAATTATCATACCGCGCAAAAAAATCCTCATACTCATCTCGTGTCTCCTTATTGAGATCGCCGACAAGCTCAGCACCGCAGGGGTGCGTCTGCCAGAAATCCTTGATCTCGTTTTTCATTCTTACCTCTTCCCCATTTCAATTAAACGCGCCAGTGCATACGCCATCCACGCCTGACCCCAGCGCATGAACGGCGTTTTAAAGACGCTATGTTTTCGAAGTTGATAATAAAAATGGCCCTCGGGCCCGAGCATGTTTTTGATCGTCCATTCTGCGGTTTTCTTTGCCATTCCGAATATTCGCTCGTCAAAGGTGCTTAGCTCACACAGCGAGGCGATCGCTACCGCCGCCGAGTGAATATCAATCGGATAGATACTCTTGTCATAGTATTTTGGTGTACCGTCTTCAAGAAAAAAGTTGTCTATCCAGAACTCAATTCCTGCTTTGATCGGGCCGTTAGTTTCCGAACTCAACTCCGGAGCCAAAGCCGATATGCGGCATAGCGACTGTAATACATACGCGGTATGAAAATTGTCGATCCATACTTGAGACTCTTTCGTGCCATAAAACCACGAGCCATTTCCTTGCTGATGCCGAACAGCAAACCTAACAGTCTTCGCAGCGATTTCAAGATAGTCATTATTTCCTGTAATGGCTCCGACGCAAGCGAGTGATTCGCCCGCGAGAAGGCTTGCATTGAAAATAATGCTGTTATCAACCGGCGTGTAGCTAAAACAAACCTCGTCGTCTGTCTCGACTGGCCGGTTCAATTCGTTGAGAATGAAATTGCAGATCTCGGTTGCGGCCGTCAAATATTTTTCGTTTTCGAACACCTCATAGGCTTCGATGAATGCTTGCGAAGCAAATGCCGTAGGAACGATCGCCGGAGTGCCAAGCGGGGCAAAAAAAACACGCGATTGCCAGTCAAAGTTGTATCCGAAAGCAATTGTCAGCCGACCGTCACTTGTTTTCCCAGTGATCTTCTGTTCAAAAAGTCGATCGAGTAAAAAGGCCGCATTTTTGGAGTGTTGCTCATGTTGCGTTGCACGGAAACGGGATAGTTCGGCCATTGCAAATAGAGCCAAACACTTTGGATTTACTCCTTTTCTCACTTGTAGAAGAGGCCGCAGATTCACTGACGAGCGTTTTACCACCTGCAGCCACGCAAGCCGCGCCCACGCCATGCTTTTCAGCGGCGTCAGCTGAAACAAACCACTATTCAGGCCGTCGAATGGATCATACCCTGCAAAATCTTTGTTTTCGCAATAGGAATACAGATTTTCGTAAATCTTTTCGAGATCAGGCGCCATCGGAAATTGATAAGGAGAGGTTATCATAAAGCCGAAGGGCAATGAGCGGCTGGTTTTGCCCTTTAGAGATAAAAGCAGGATAATATTGCCCTGTAAAGCTCTGTCTTGTATGAAGTTTTTCTCCGATATCCGGCTCTTGCTATTAGGTCTCTGGCTCGGAGCGGCAGTTTTCTTTATTGGAGCCGCTCAGGTTGCATTTTCTGTGTTGCCGCAGAGGGAGATGGCAGGTGCCGTAGTCAGCCGAGATCTGGCATTGCTAAATTACAGCGGCCTCGCAGTGGCGACTCTTATGATCTTGTCATCACTAGTAGGCGTTTCGAACGTAAACAAACTCTGGCTCTGGGTAGAAAGATCTTTGCTGGTTTTACTTGGAACGGCATGTGCCGCAGGACAGTTTTTGGTAGGTTTTTGGCTTGCGTCGATAAGAGCGCAGATGGGAAAACCGATCGATGAATTGGCCATCGATGATCCGCTTAGAATTCAGTTCAATACCCTGCATCAGTATTCAGAATGGATCTTGCTGACAGCGATGGCCGCGGCATTGATGACATTTTTTATCATTTCAAATCGCAAATTCGGCGCTGCAAAAACTGCTGCGTCTGATGTTTATGATTTTTCAAAGGAATTTAAGATCTAACCGTTATGGATATTATTGAAAAAATGAGCGATGTCTCGAATCGCTTCTCCAGATGGAAAGCAAATGACGCGCTCATAAATTACCCGTGGGTCGAGAATATTCACTCACCTTTTACGCCAGCCAAGAGAGCCTTGCCTATGCTCAATTTGGCACTCATCTCGTCATCTGGAGCTTACATTGAAGGAATGAAACCGTTTGATACGGAGGCTCGTGACGGCGATCTTAATTACCTCGAAATACCAGTTGAAGTCGAAGGCGCTGATCTTCGTTTCGCCGCAAAAGGCTTTGATCCAAAGGCTGTGACAGAGGACCGAAACTCTCAAATACCGATCGACCGCCTGCTCGAATATCAGGCAAATGCTGTGATAGGCGGCCTAAATAATGTTTGGTGGAGCATTAGCAGTCACATCCCTAATGCAACTCGAGTTGCCGAGGAGCTTGGCCCACAGATCGCTGACCGTCTTAATCGTTATGAAGTTCAGGCGGCATTATTGATTCCTGCTTCTCGACTTTGTCATCAAACTCTTGGAATCATTGCCCGCGCGGTTGAAAAAAGCGGCATTCCAACCATTATGCTTTCTGTCGATCCAAAGATCACAGACAAGACGCGGCCGCCGCGCACGGCTTATTACAATGGCGAATTCGGCTCCGTTGCCGGTAAGCCGAATTGGCGTGAATATCAGCTACGTGTGTTGGATGAAACCTTGCGTTGGATCGAGACGTTTGATCAGCCCGGTTCACGAAAGCTCGCGGTCGATCTTGAAAGCTTCGTAGAAGCCGCCCGCGGAGAAAAATAGTTACTTTGAGTCTTTGATTTTTCCAGGCAATCATCTCTGGCCAGTGTTGTATGGAGATGAAGATTGCACTGTGATCGTCGAGCCCTGCTGAAGACGAATGTCGTCCTTACCCGTCACGATCACCGAACCGGCACCTGCTCCGCCACCGATCACCGCTCCAACCGCCGCCCCTTTTGCTCCACCCAGGATGGCTCCCAAAATTGCTCCAGCCCCAGCTCCAAGGCCACCACGTTTGGCAGTTTCCTTGGTTTGAGAGTCACCTTTGGCAGTACCTTCGTTGTCGATCTTGACGGTTTTGCCGTTTTGATCTTTGATGCCCTGGAGCGTGCCGGCAAAGTCATACGACTGGCCGTTTCGTAAGCGAATTCGTTCAAAATTGAACGTGACGTTTGACTGGCCGGAAACCTTGCCTGAGCGGCCGACACCTGAAATGTAGCCTTCGATAGTAGCGCCGCGAAATTCGATCGGCGACTGCACTGTCAGGCGAAAGCGGTCGTTGTTTTGCGAGACGCTGGTGTTGATCTCGTTCTCAAGGATGCCGGTGATCACGACACCGTTTGGAACGACGTAATTGCCGGGGCGCGACGTATTAATGGTCGGCGCGCCGCCGTTTGAGACGTTGCCTTGCTGGTCGTTGTCGGAGTAGCCGCCGTTCTGATCGGGGCGAATACCGAGCTGTGCGACGGAATCGGTCTTGTTGTAGATGCTCTCGGCGATGACGGTTTGGTTGAGGTAATCGGTCGTAATGCGCCGCGTGACCTTCATCGATCTGCCGTTGCTGAGGCTCGCAAAAGTGATCGTATAATCGGTGTCGCCGCCGACGCTGGAAACGATCAACTTATCGCCGCTGAGCGTCGCGCGAACGCGAATCGTCTTACCTGACGATGTTGTCTCCCTTTTATCGCTGCCGTCGGCGGTAAACGTTACAGGCGAAGCATTTGAAGTCGCAAGCGTTACCTGTGTACCGCGAATATCCAACGCGATCTGAGCAGGAGCGACAAGCTTGTCTTTCAGGTCCTCGCGCTGTTCGGTGCCGAGGCTGGTGTCGGCAACAATGTCGTCGATATTCTCGCTCTTGGCGGCATCGAGATCATAAGTGCCTGACAGCCCGACGCTAACGCTGCTGAGCGGGCCTTTGTCGGGATAATCTTTTACCCAACCTGCATCGTCATCGCCAGTGTTTGCGCTCCATTTGGGCGTTACGCCGTAGTTTGAAGCGAGGCGTTCGATCTGCCTTTGAACCGCTGTCCAATCGTCCTCAACGCGGCGGTTTTGCGGGTTTGAACTCAAAAACGAACTGATGCGCTGTGCGGCGTCGATGATCTTATTTACATCGTCGCGGTTTTCGCGGCGGCGGTCGAAATTGTCCTGAAAATCCATCACGCTGTCGCGCAAAGTACGAACAT
>JBGARA010000005.1:0-79361 GCA_044230475.1 Pyrinomonadaceae bacterium
TCGCCGTCGGTCGGAATTTTTTCGTTCGCTTTTACCCGAAGTGTTTGGCCGACGTGAACATGTTTTAGATCGATCACTTCGTCGCTGCCGTCTTCACGAATTACGGTCGCAGTTTCCGGCGCGAGTCTTAAAAGTTCTTTTATTGCTGATGAAGTTTGTGAACGCGCGCGAAGTTCTAAGACTTGTCCCAAGAGAACAAGTGTCATGATGACAACCGCCGACTCAAAGTAGGCAGTAAGGTGACCAGGATGCGGGCCATCAATTAGTTCGGGAAAATCGCCTGGCCAAAGCATCACCCAGACGCTGAAGATATATGCGGCCAACGTGCCTATGGCAATCAGGGTGAACATGTTGGGACTTATATTTCGGACTGATGTTGCGGCGCGCTGAAAGACCGGCCATCCACCCCAAAAGACAACAGGCGTCGCGAGTACAAACTGCAGCCAAATCGTATTCAGATGAAAAGGAGCAACTCTATCGAAAGACGGAACAAGAGATGAAGACATCTGGCCCATCGCCAAAACGAAAACCGGCAGTGTTAAGACCGCACAAATCACAAACCGCCGCTTCATGTCTATGTATTCGGGGTCAGGTGCGTCGTCCAGTGAAATTTCTTTTGGCTCTAGGGCCATACCGCATTTTGGACAGTTTCCGGGTCCGATCTGAATTACCTCGGGATGCATTGGGCAGGTGTATTCAACGAGTGCGGAATGCGGAGTGCGGAATGCGGAATGGGAAAACCCAGTCGCTACCGCTCCCGGTTCTGACAAGAATTTTGTCGGATCGGCGGCAAATTTATCGCGGCAGCCGGTCATGCAGAAGTAGTATGTCTTTCCATCGTGCTCGAAAGTTGCGGCGGCTGTTTCGGGCAGGACGAGCATCTTGCACACAGGATCTACGTGGGGTTCGGAGGACGGCTGTTCGTCCTTTTTTCGTCCTAATGATACAAGCGGTTGCTGCATATCCAACATTTTATCGCACGACAAGTTTTAGTGGAAAAACCGGCCGATTCCGTGTATGATTAAACTGGTAAAACACTGTTGTTTTGCCACCTTAACCGAAAAGGCAATCCCGAAAAACGGGAGCGCAAAGCCAGGAGCCGTTGAAAAACGTGTCGTCCGGCTGCCGAAGTGAGGTATTGATGCAAACAAAGATATTCCTTTTTCTTGGCATATTTGCCGCATTGGCGATAAACTCCTCTGCCCAGATCGCCGATTTACAAATTACAGTAGCCAACAATTTATCCCGTCCGCGAATCGTTCCGGTCAAATCTTCGGCTGTCGAGGCCTCGGTGATCGTCAATACGGTCTCGCTTGAACGCACTGCATTTGAACAGCTTAACCAAAAACGCATCGAAAACGGCCTTCAGGCATTGACTTGGAATGACCAGCTTGCGACCATCGCCCGGCTTCATTCGCAAAACATGGCCAAATTCAACTTTTTCAGCCATCGCGGGCTTGATGACAAAATGGTCTCGGATCGCGCCGACGATCTTGGCCTGAGCAAATGGCGGGCGATCGGCGAGAATATCGCCTTTAATCGCGGTTACGAAGACCCGATCGGCAAGGCCGTTCAGCTTTGGCTCGACTCAACATCTCACCGCCGCAACCTCCTCGACAGCAATTGGAAAGAAACCGCAGTCGGCATCGCGGTTGCTGCGGATGGGTCGTATTACCTAACACAAGTTTTCCTGAAAAAATAGAATCTGGTTGGGAAACTCTGTCCCAGCAGGTTTTTTTCCGGCTTTTCTGCGGAGGTCTCTTTCTGGACCCTGATTTCCACGCGGAGGCCGGAGAGATTTACGCTGAGGGCACGGAGGTGTAATGTCCCGGTGTCCCACTCTTTTTTTTTCGCATTCAACCACCACGTAAGGGCAGGTGGTAGCGGCTCGTTGAGCCTCCGAGCGTTCCACCGCGTTCCACACTGGGGTGGAACGCTGTAAGTTGTTCTGTCTATTGATGTTAATGACACTTTTTTAGTACCGTTCCACGAAATTTACAAATTTTTGGTACAAATTGTTAACTGTTGCAAATAGTACGCTTACGGAAACTGGCAGTGCAAACACCGCGATCAGCCGTGGATGCTGCTCAGGAAATTAATTGTCAAATAGCTGCACCGTTTGTGAAACAGTGATGCATAGCAGAATAGCGCAATATCTCGAATAACGGAAGACCAATTTTCCGTATATGACATGGGTTTCCGGTGAATAAATATTGTTTGCCACAAATGCACGAATGAGCCCGAATAAAAATGAAAACACTGGAGTCGTAGGGAAAAGGATAGGTTTTGTTTTATGCTGAATAGATGTGTCCGGCCTTCGAATTACCGTCATTCGCAAAGATAAATCTGCTTTTGCGTATTTTGGGCAAACGCGATGATGGTTTTCATGAGCTTTTCACAGTGTTTCAAACTGTTTCACTGCATGACAGGTTAATATTTGAGGAAAGCGAGGGCTTGACGCTCACCTGTGATCTGCCATATATCCCGACTGACGAACGAAATCTGATAATTCGTGCCGGTAAGATGCTGCAACAGCGCTTTTGCATCGATGAAGGGGCGGCAATACATCTTGAGAAAAGGATTCCATCGCCCGGCGGCCTCGGCGGCGGCTCGTCAAATGCAGCAGTTGCTCTTGTTGGGCTCAAAAAGCTTTGGCAGATCGATGCAAGCGAAGATGATCTGCATCAAATTGCATCGGAACTGGGGTCCGACGCACCGTTCTTTCTCAATGGCGGAACGGCAATAGGCACGGGACGCGGCGAGCAGATCGAGCCGATAAATGATTTAGAAGGGGAATTTGTGCTTATCGTTACTCCCAGAGTGCGAGTCTCGACGCGTGAAGCTTTCAGAAGAATAGACGCCCCAACCTTGACACCGGGAGCCCTTGAAAGTACTCTTATTGTTTGCCGAAAAGAAGCTGAATCGTTGGATCTGCGTCATTCGGTATTGAAAAATGATTTTGAAGAAAGCGTTTTTGACGCTTTTCCAGAGATCGAGCGGGTCAAAAAGACTTTGCTCGACCTTGGAGCAGTAAACGCCGCGATGAGCGGCAGCGGAGCATCAGTCTTCGCAGTATTTGACAAAGAAGAGACATGGCAAGCTGCACAAAAAGCCCTTGGCCCAGAAGCCAACTGGCGAAAGTTTGCCGTATCAACCGTATCGCGTAGTAAGTATCGCGAAGCCTTGCAGTTTTAGGCGTTGGGTTGTTTCCGGGTCGTTTCTTTAATTCGCAGTGGGGCGTAGCCAAGTGGTAAGGCACCGGTCTTTGGATCCGGCATTCGTAGGTTCGAATCCTCCCGCCCCAGCCAATTATGAATCGTAAAACGGTCAGCCTGTTCGGTTTGGCCGTTTTTTATTTGTAGATCGTGTCCGCAGCCCGTACATAAGTAAGGGTTCAGGTGACCAAGACAAGCCCTTACTTACATGCGGGCTACCGACACTATGAGCGTGACTGGCAAAATCAAGGTTTTTTCGGGCAATGCGCATCCTGCGTTGGCCGAGGAGATCTGCGGCTACCTGGATTGCGAACTTGGAAAGGCCAGCACGGAGCGATTTTCCGACGGCGAGTTCAATTTCCAGATCGGTGAAAATGTTCGCGGCCATGACGTCTTTATCGTTCAGCCGACATGCCCGCCGACTGACCGTCACCTGATGGAGCTGTTGATAATGATCGACACTTTTGTCCGGGCGTCAGCCGAACGCGTGACTGCTGTGATCCCTTATTTTGGGTATGCTCGTGCGGATAAGAAAGATCGTCCGCGTGTGCCGATCACCGCTAAACTGGTTGCAAACCTGATAATGACGGCGGGAGCTCAGCGGGTTTTGACGATCGATCTGCATGCTTCGCAGATACAAGGTTTTTTTGACATTCCGGTCGATCACCTTTATGCGGCACCGATCGTGGTTGATTATTTTAAGACGAATCCGATCGAGAACCTGATCGTCGTTGCACCGGACACCGGAGGTGCCGAACGTGCGAGGGCCTATGCAAAGAGACTTGATGCCGGGCTGGCACTCTGCGACAAACGTCGTGAACGTGCTAACGAAGCCGATGTGATGAACATCGTTGGTGACGTTCGTGGACGTAACTGTTTGATAATCGACGACATGTGCGACACCGGCGGGACCATTTGCAAGGTTGCCGAGGCCCTGCACAAGGCTGGCGCAAATGAGGTCATCGCGTGTTTCACGCACGGCGTATTTTCAGGAAAGGCCGTTGAGAACATCAGCGGGTCTCATTTGAAAAAAGTGATCGTTACAAACACGATGCCGATCCGTGATAACGGCATGCCGCTTGTGGAAGGCGGTAAGATCGAAGTTTTAAGCGTCGCAAAGCTGTTGGCTTCAGCGATCAGATCGATACACGATGAGACGAGTGTCTCTTCATTATTTATTTAGAGTTTGAGAGTAAATGTATGGCAGAAAAATTTGTAGTAAAAGCTGAAAAGCGTGACACGCGGGGCAAAAATGAAGCTCGCCGATTAAGGGTCAACGGTAAGATACCGGTCGTCGTTTATGGCGGTGGCTCGGAAAGCATGGCTGCGACTGTGGCATTGAGCGATCTGGCCGCGATAATTCGTAGTGAAACCGGCGTCAATACCGTTTTTTCGCTCGATATTGCCGGCGAAGGCATCAATGACGTTATCTTTCAGGATCGTCAGATCGATGCCGTCAAAGGCCGCCTTATCCATGCCGACCTTCGCAGATTTGCTAAAGGCGAGAAGATCGAAATGACCGTTCCGATCCGTTTGAACGGCCACGCAGTCGGGCTTCAGGAAGCAGGAGCGGTTCTTTCGCAGGCGATGCGTGAGATCAAGGTTCTATGCGAACCCGCCAATACGCCGGATTCGATCGACGTTGATGTGTCGAATCTCGAGGCAGGACATGCTTTGCATGTTTCTGACCTTAATATTCCAGCGGGTGTTGAGATTCACGTCGCTCCGGATACGGTTGTCGCTTCGGTTGTTGTGATTCAGGAAGCTGTTCTCGAACCGCAGATCGAGGAAGGCGCACAGCCTGAGATCGCCGGTGAAAAACCTGCGGCATCTGAAGGCGACGGCGAATAGGTAAGGCCTGACCTGTTGTGAGCAATTGGTTGATAGTCGGGCTCGGTAATCCGGGCCCGGAATATGCAAAGACGCGGCACAATCTCGGGTTCATGCTCGTCGATCTGCTCGCGTCGCAATTGCAAACACAGGTCAAACGTGAAGAGTGCAGGTCGCTGATCGGACGCGGCATTATTGACAATCAAACGGTCGAATTGGCCAAACCGCAAACGTACATGAATTTGAGCGGTGAGGCCGTCAGCGGTTTGCTGGCAAAAGACGAAAGATCAGTCGAAAAACTGATCGTTATTTCGGACGATCTTGCGTTGCCGTTTGGCACGATCCGAATCCGGCCAAAAGGCACGCATGGCGGACAAAACGGACTTAGATCGATCATTGATCGTTTGAAAACACAGGATTTTACAAGGCTGAGAATTGGAATTCAGCCGGAGCATCCGGTGAAAGATGCATCGAGATTTGTTTTGGAGAACTTCGCGAAGGGCGACTCTGAAACACTTGAAAAAGTACTAGACATATCCGCCGACGCTGTGCGGGCCATCGTTACAGATGGTGTTGATGCGGCGATGGCACGATTTAATTAGTTTGAATAGAGATCCTTACTTCATCACATAGAGATGAGGTTTGCAGCCAAAAGGAGATAGAAAATAAATGGCAAATAGAACATATGAAGTAATGTACATCGTCGATCCGGAAACGGATGGCGAAAAGATCGCAAAATTGAACGACGCCGTCGGGAAATTGATCGAGAAAGAAGGAGGCGAGGTTGTCCGCATGGATGACATCGGCATGAAAAACCTCGCGTATCCGATCCAGAAGAAGAAGGAAGGGCATTATGTCCTTTTTGAGATCAACGGCAGTGGACAGGAGATCGCTGAACTCGAACGCCGCATGCGTGTTAACGACATGATAATGCGATATATCACGGTTCGCGTCGACGAAGACCGCAAGAAGGCCGACAAGATCCGCTCGAAGCGTGAAGCCCGTTCGGCAAAACGCGCAAGTTTCCGCCAGACAACGGAAGAAACGACGGAGGCGCCCGCCGAGGCATAAAGGAGAAGTTTTATGGCAGACAATGAATTGGAAATGATGGATGACAGGGACGGTTTCGGCGTCGGTGAGGACGTCATTGGCGATCGCCCAAGACGATATCAACGCCGCCGCCCGCGAAACGTGGTGCCGGATTATGTTGATTGGAAGGATGTCGATCTGCTGAGGTCGTTCATACCGGAACGTGGCAAGATCATGCCGCGACGCATTTCGGGCATCACCGCAAAAGATCAGCGCCGTATTGCTAAGGCGATCAAGCGCGCACGCTCGATGGCAATGTTGCCATTCGTTGCAGACTAGGAGAATTATCATGGCTAACACAACAATTTTATTACGCGAAGAGATCGATAATCTCGGCGGACGCGGCGACCTCGTAAAAGTCAAGGCCGGTTACGCCCGCAACTACCTGCTGCCGCACGGTTTGGCGACGCTTGCCACCAAGGGCAACATCAAACAGATCGAACAGGAGCGTGCAGCTTTGTTAAAGCGTGCCGCTGCGGATCGTGCTACGGCTGAGGCACAGCGAGATCAGATGTCGAGCATCGCTCTCGAATTTGAACGCAAGGCCGGCGATCATGGAACGCTGTTTGGTTCCGTTACCTCGATGGACATTGCCGAAGCTCTTCAGGCAAAAGGCTACGAGATCGACCGCCGCAAGATCGTTCTGAAAGACGCGATCAAGGAAACCGGCGAATACACGGTTAGCGTCAAGCTTTACCGCGACGTTTTGCTTTCGCTGCCTGTTACGGTTACGGCCGAAGGCGGCGAAATGCCTGAGAAACCCGTAAAAGAGAAAAAGGCGAAAAAAGAAGCCAAACCGGAAGAAACAACGGCTGAAGAAATGGTTTCAGCGACCGAAGAACCTTCGGCAGAAGCCGCCCCGGCGGAATAATTTTGCGGTTCTTTCTTTTTCATTAATCGTAAACGTCCGATTTATTTGACGTTATAGACTTTCGCAAACGGCCTTTCGACAAGGCCGTTTTTTGCGGCTAAAATTAGCTTCACTCGCACGGAATTTTCAACCAATGGCAAGCGTATTTCCCGACAATCGACGAGAGCAATATCTCGAAAAACCTCTGCCTTCGAGCGAGGAATCGGAGCGCGTTATCTTGGGTGCGATCCTGCTCGATAACGCTGTTATCGCTGAGGCCGTCGAACATCTGAAGCCCGAAGATTTCTACTCGCCCCTCAATCGACGTGTCTTTGCCGCGATGATCGCATTGTTTGAACGGCAAATGCAGATCGATCCGATCCTGATCGGTGAGGAACTTAAGAAAGAAGGCTCGCTCGAATCGATCGGTGGTATCACGACGATCACAAATCTGACATTCGGCCTGCCGCATTTTTCGAAAGTTGAAGAGTATATACGCGTTGTTCGCAACAAATCGGTCATACGCAATCTGATCCGTACGTGCAATGCGATCACCGGCGAGGCTCTTGCTGAAGAAGACGAAGCCGATGTGATACTCGACAGCGCCGAGCAAAAGATATTTGAGATCGCGGAATCACGCACCAAGCAGACCTTTTCACGAATCGCACCGGTCGCTGACCGCGTCATCGCTCGTGTAAAGGAACGTGCAGCGGGCGAGAGCACCGGGATCACCGGGCTTTCGACCGGTTTTCGCGAAGTTGACGAACTGACCTCAGGCTTGCAAAGGACAGACCTAATCATCGTCGCCGGACGTCCTTCGATGGGCAAAACGGCGTTGTGTTTGACGGTTGCTCAAAACGCAGCTCTTCACTCAAATGCGGTAGTCGCGTTGTTCTCGCTCGAAATGTCGAAAGAACAGCTCGTAACTCGTATGCTCTCGAGCGAGGCTCACATCAATGCACATCGTTTTCGCACGGGTCACTTGATGTCCAACGAATGGGAACGCCTTGCGGGGGCGATCAGCACTTTGTCCGACGCGAGGATATTTATCGACGACACGCCCGGCATTTCTGCACTCGAAGTTCGTGCAAAAGCTCGCCGTCTTGCGGCTGAACAAAAACAGCTCGACCTGATCGTCATCGACTATCTGCAGCTCATGGGCAGCAACAGCGGACGACGCACTGAAAACCGTCAGCAGGAAGTCTCCCAGATCTCGCGCGAACTAAAAGCATTGGCCAAGGAACTCGATGTTCCGGTGCTTGCTCTTTCGCAGCTTTCGCGTGCTCCTGAGGCCCGTAATCCGCCCAAACCTTTGATGTCGGACCTTCGCGAATCCGGCAGTATCGAGCAGGACGCAGACGTCGTGGCGTTCATCTATCGCGAAGACTATTACAAGGAAACCGACGAAAACAAAGGCCTTGCCGAGCTGATCCTTGCCAAGCAGAGAAACGGCCCGACCGGCACGGTCAAACTTGCATTCCTGAGAGAATTTACAAGATTTGAAAACTATTTCGGCGGTTAGATTGCGCAGGCCCGCACGTTAGTAAGGGCGGTTCATCCAACGTTTCGTGTTTCGCCCTTACTAACGTGCGGGCTTGCGCATTTTAGATAAAAAATGCGGAAAACAGTGGCTAATAAGCCTTTTGTAGTGCTTCAGAGATAGAAATTATTATGCTCGAAGCCATGCATGAAGTATTACACCACCACGAAATTGAATATGCACCGGAGTACGCTTATCCGATCGTTATTCTAAAAGACCACGAAATTATGTCCGACAATAACCAATCAGAAACCACCACATCTGCAATGGCCGTCGATCCGCGTTTTCCGATCGGTAAGTTCGATCCGGATTTTGAAGTATCGCCGGAATTACGTACTGCACGGATTTCGATAATCGCCGACCTGCCCGCGCGTCTTCGTGAAGCAGTCGCGGGCCTTAGCGATGCTCAGCTTGATACCGAATATCGTGATGGCGGCTGGACGGTTCGACAGGTCGTTCATCACGTTGCCGACAGCCATGCAAATTCGCTGATCAGATTTAAGCTTGCACTGACCGAGGACGAGCCGCCGACGATCAGGCCGTACTACGAAGACCGCTGGGCGGAACTCGCCGACGCAAAACTGCCTGTCGAAGTCTCGCTCAAAATGATCGAAGCCATCCACGAACGCTGGATCGCCCTCCTCCATTCCATGTCCTACAGCGACTTTCAAAAAGAGTTTGTTCACCCCGAAACAGGGAACTGGACACTCGACGGAGCATTGGCCCTCTACGCCTGGCACTCCGAGCACCACACTGCTCACATCACAACCTTGCGCGACCGCATGGGATGGTAACCAAGATCAGAACCACGAAAGGCACGAAATCAGGAAGTTCCTGTTTCGTGCCTTTCGTGTATTTCGCGGTTCGATCTCTTATCCTGCGGCTGCGACGACTTTTTCGGCGGCGTCGTTCATTGTTGTCGCGGGTATGATGCCGATGTTTGATTCGCTTAATACGCGGCGGCCTTCTTCGACGTTGGTGCCTTCGAGGCGGGCGACGATCGGAATTGAAACTCCGAGATTCTTTGCGGCAGCGACGACGCCGTTGGCGACCATGTCGCAACGGACGATGCCGCCGAAGATATTTATAAGAACAGCTTTGACGTTTTTGTCGGCGAGAAGAATTTTGAATGCTTGTTCGACGCGCTCCTGACTGGCTCCTCCGCCTACGTCGAGGAAGTTTGCCGGCTCGCCGCCGGAGAGCTTGATGATGTCCATCGTCGCCATCGCGAGGCCGGCGCCGTTGACCATACAGCCGATGTTGCCATCGAGCTTGATGTAGTTTAGGTCGTATTTCGATGCCTCGATCTCGAGCGGCTCTTCTTCGTCGAGATCGCGGAGCGCGGCGTAATCTTTGTGCCGATACATCGCGTTGTCGTCAAAGCTTAACTTTGCGTCGAGAGCGATCAGGCGGTTGTCTTTGGTGAGCAGAAATGGATTGATCTCGACAAGCGACGCATCGGACTTTTCATACGCGTCGTAGAGTTTTAGCATGAACGACGCGGCTTGATTGATGAGTTCACTTGGAATGCCAAGGCCAAAAGCGAGTTTACGTGCCTGAAAACCGCGAAGGCCGACTGCCGGATCAATGGTTTCTTTGAGGATCAATTCAGGCGTTTCTTCGGCGACTTTTTCAATATCCATTCCGCCTGCGGACGACACCATAAAGACGTTGCGGCCGGTTACGCGGTCGAGAGTGATGCCGAGATAAAACTCTTTGTCGATAGGCAGGCCTTCCTCAATAAGAAGCGTTTTAACCTCGCGGCCTTCGGGACCGGTCTGATGCGTGACGAGCATCATGCCGAGCATGTCGGATGCGATCTGCTTTGCTTCCGCAGGCGATTTGGCGAGTTTGACTCCGCCCCCTTTGCCGCGACCGCCGGCGTGGATCTGTGCCTTGACAACAACTACATCCGTGCCGAGCTCTCGTGCTGCGGCTTCGGCTTCCTCTGATGTGCGGGCAACGATACCGCGCGGAACGGGCACGCCAAATTCCTTTAGAATTGCTTTACCTTGATACTCGTGAATTTTCATAAACTCTAGCCCTTACTTACGTGCGGGCTACTGACACTATTGCGACTTTTCTACTAAGTTGATCAGTGACCGAATTGCTACACCGGTTGGGCCCTTGGACTGGTGCGGTTTGGCGGAATCTGACCACGCAGTGCCTGCGATGTCGAGATGCGCCCATTTGGCCTTGTCGACAAATTCCTGGATAAACACAGCGCCCATGATCGTGCCTGCTTTGCCGCGAGGGCCGATGTTCTTAATATCGGCGATGTCGGATTTGATCATCTTGCTATATTCGGGACTGACGGGAAGCTGCCAAAAACCTTCGCCGGCATCTTTGCCGCATGCGATGATCTCGTCAACGAATTTCTGGTCGTTGCCCATTATGCCAGTATTAAGGTCTCCAAGAGCGATGATAACGGCTCCCGTAAGCGTTGCCATATCGACGATGCGGGTCGCACCCTGCTTTTCTGCATAGGCGACGGCGTCGGCGAGGATGAGGCGGCCTTCGGCGTCGGTGTTCAATATCTCGATAGATTTGCCGTTCATGGCATGGACGACGTCGCTCGGACGCGAGGCTCCGCCGTCAGGCATGTTCTCAACCGCCGCGACGATTCCGAGCACAGGGATGCTGGGTTTGAGCAATGCTATCGCACGCATCGTGCCAATAACCGTCGCTCCGCCGGACATGTCGTATTTCATAGCATCCATGCCTTCACCGGGCTTGAGCGAGATGCCGCCGGTGTCGAACGTGATGCCTTTGCCGACAAGTGCGAGAAGCTCACCTTTCTTAGCCGTGCTTTTCGCCGGAGTATATTTCAGGACGATCATCTTCGCCGGCTGAGACGAACCGATCGATACGCTCATCAGCGAGCCCATGCCCATTTTGGTCATTTTAGCTTCGTCGAGAATCTCGCATTTCAAACCGACCTGCTTCGCCATTGCCTGAGCACGTTTTGCCATTTCGGTCGGGTGCAGGATATTTGGCGGCTCATTGGCAAGGTCGCGTGTGAAATTCATCGATTCGCCGATAGCCTGGCCGCGAGCAATGCCCTTGCTCAGATCGGAGCCTTTTGCTCCTTCGACGCATACGATAAGGCCTGTAACAGACTTGTTTTGCTTGTCCTTCGTTTTGTATTTATCAAGCTCGAACTGGCTCGTGATAAAACCCTGAACGGCGTTTTGGGCGGCCTCAACGGCTCCGTCAAAGCGGGGAAGGAATGCAAAGCCTTTGACACTTCGATTACGCAAATAGCGTGTCGCTGTTCCCGAAGCTGAAGCGACAGACGAACCTTTGTAATCCTTCTTATCACCTACGCCCACCAACAGCAGACGGCTTGCTTTCACCTTGCCTTTAGCAGCAAAACGCAGCAACGCGGTCTGACCGGCGTCACCTTTGAACTCCTCGGCCCTCATGACCGAGGCGATCAGGCCGCCCGTCAGTTTGTCCAGGTCTTTTAGAACGCCGCTCGACGCACTTTCGCCCTTAAATACAGCCACGGCTAATGCTTCCGCATTAGCCTCAGTAAAATTTCCCGAGATTCCCTGAAATTTCATCAATACCTCAAAAATTAGTATGTTTTTAAATAAAACGCTTTAATATCTATAACTTATCTAAGCCGCTCTTTCAACTGAGCCCGCGTTTCTTTTTCGACCGTTTTCCGCATTTCAGTCTCACGTTTGTCGTATAGTTTCTTACCTTTTGCGACGCCAACCTCGAATTTTATCCGCCCATTTTTCCAATAGATGCGGGTAATGACCAGCGTCATGCCTTTTTGGGTGGTTTCTTTTGCCAGTTTTTCGATCTCGCGGCGGTGCAGAAGCAGCTTTCGCGGCCGCAAGGGGTCGTGGTTGTTGATATTTCCGTGCGAGTAGTGAGAAATATGCGAACCCAGCAGCCAAACTTCGCCGCCTTCGATCGCGACATACGACTCCTTAAGCTGTATACGTCCAGCCATGATGCTTTTTACTTCGGTTCCAACAAGAGCCGCACCGGCCTCATATTTGTCGAGAATATGATATTCGTGAAACGCCTGGCGGTTATTGAGTATTTCCTTGTCCGTGGACATAAACTACTATTCTGCATTTCGTTAACGTGATTCGCAATGCCGTTTGACAGACACGGTGGCCGACACGTAAATTATTACTTACGCTGGGAGATCGTCTAATGGTAGGACTGCAGTCTCTGGATCTGCCTATCGGGGTTCGAATCCCTGTCTCCCAGCCAAGCATTTATGGACGACTGGCATGAGCATGAAGTTCGCGTCCGATATGCAGAGACTGACCAAATGGGTATAGTTCACCACTCGAATTACCTGGTTTGGTTTGAGGTCGGAAGAAGCGAACTATGCCGTGCAAAAGGCTTTTCCTACAAGGAAATGGAAGAAGCAGAAGCCTTAATGGTCGTTGCCGAGTCGTATTGCCGCTACAAATCACCTGCCTATTACGAAGATGTGCTCACAATCCGCACACGGGTTGAAGAAATACGCAGCCGAAGTCTAAGGTTTTATTACGAAGTGCATCGTGCATCTGACGATACGCTAATAGCTGAAGGTGAGACCTTGCATGTCGTGACGGATAAGGATAAAAAGGTAAGAATATTGCCCGAAATATACAAACATCGTCTGCTCGAAAGGGACGAAAAGGACTCTCCCGCCGAGTACGCTTCCAATTAAGACATCCTCGAATTTCAATTTATGCCGTGCGAATTGTATTCGTGAGATATGGCATCTAAACTAGACCTATGCCCGGTTCTGCACGATCTGAAGTTTATTTCATGGCAGCGATGATGGTGGTGATCCTTATTGTATGTGCCGTCGCCGTTTATTTTTTCTTCAAAACATACAAAAAAGAAATGGCCGAAAAAGCCAAGAGCAAGGCGACGGAAAGCACACCGGAGCAAGAAGCGAAATCTGAATAATGTCTCACCCGAATCTGTTGAACGCAAAAGATACCGCTCTCGTAGTGGTGGATATTCAGGAAGGCTTTCGCCCGATCATTGCGGATTTTGCCAGGATCGCGGAGCGTGCCGCGAGGATGGTACGCGGTTGCCGTTTACTCGATGTGCCCGTTTTCGTTACCGAACAATACCCCAAAGGATTGGGACACACGGCCGCCGAAATTAGAGATTTGTTCAATGATTCAATTGGCGTTTTTGAAAAGACTGCTTTCAGTTCCTGCGGTGTAGAGCCTTTTGTTGCAGAGCTAACTGATAGGGGAATCAAACAAACATTAGTATGCGGACTTGAAACACACATTTGTGTAAATCAGACCGCACATGATCTGCTTGATCACGGTTTTCAGGTGCATGTTTTGTGCGATTGCGTGACGTCGCGGTTTGAATACAATCGGCTCGCAGGACTGGCGAAAATGCAGCGCAGCGGTGTGATCGAATCGTCGATAGAAATGGCTTTGTTTGAACTAATGCGTGATGCGAAGCATGAGAAATTTAAGGAAATACAGGCGCTGATAAAATAGTCAATGGAATTACTTTCTTCACTAAACCCACAACAAGCCGAAGCTGTTCAGACGACGGAAGGGCCGTTGCTTATCCTCGCCGGAGCAGGTTCCGGTAAGACCCGTGTTATTACTGTTCGTATCGCGTATCTTATTGCAGAAAAAGGGGTTGCGCCGCACAATATTCTTGCCGTCACCTTCACTAACAAGGCTGCGGGTGAGATGCGTTCGCGTGTGAATAACCTGCTCAAGGAGCAACGTTTGCAGTCCGCGCCGCTTATCTCGACTTTTCATAGTCTCTGTGTTCGGATCCTGCGACAGGACATTGAGAAACTCGAAGAGGGTTACAAAAAAACATTCACGATCTATGATACTGACGATTCAAATAAAGTTGTAAAAGCGTGTATCAAGGATCTGGGGATCGACGAAAAACATCTTAATCCGCGAATGGTGCGTGGTGCGATCAGCTCGGCAAAGAATCGTGGTGAAGATCATGAGATGTATGCTGCCCGCGTCGAGATGGCCGACGAAAAGAAGGCGCAGATCGCGAAAGTTTTCAGAATGTATGACGAGCGTTTGCAAACGGCGAATGCGCTTGATTTTGATGATCTGTTGATAAAGACCGTAAAGCTTTTGCGCAGGTCGCATGAGACACGTGAGAAGTATAACGACCGCTATAAATACATTCTTGTCGATGAATATCAGGACACAAACGCGCTGCAATTTGCACTTATAAGTTTCCTCACCGAGAAGCAGCAGAACATATGCGTTGTTGGCGACGATGCACAGAGTATTTACGGGTTTAGACAGGCCGACATTCGCAATATTCTCGATTTTGAGCAACATTTTCCGAATGCGAAGGTGATTCTGCTCGAGCAAAATTATCGCTCGACGCAGACGATACTTGATGCTGCGGATGCGATCATCTCGAACAACTTACATCAGAAGAAAAAGAAATTATGGACTGCGAACGAAGGCGGCGAACGGCTCTTCTATTATCAGGCCTACGATGGTGATGGCGAGGCTCGTTTTGTTGCGAAACAGATCGAACAACACCAGCGACGAAGTACGAGCGACCGTATCGCGATCCTTTATCGGACAAACGCGCAGTCACGCGTTTTTGAGGAAGCATTGAGACGGCTGCGCATCGGATACAACATAGTCGGCGGCTTTTCATTTTACGAACGAGCCGAGGTCAAGGACATCATTGCATATCTCAAGCTCGCGATGAATCCATTTGACGACATCGCATTGCTTCGTGTGATAAATACCCCGACGCGCGGGATCGGAAAGACGAGCATCGACGAATTGCAACGAGTAGCGAAAGCAAATGGTTCGTCGTTGTGGATGGCAATTGCCTCAATAACCGACCCTGATTTTCCAGCCGATGTCAGCATTACGCCGCGTGCTCGTAATGCGTTCGCTACGTTTCAAAAAACTATCGAGAATTTGATCAATAAGGTTTCTGAGGTGTCAGATGGCGGCAAGGCGGTCTCGGATGTAATTATTGCAGCTATTGAGGATACTGGTTATGCGAATGCCTTGCGGATCGAAAACTCCGATGAATCTGAAGCACGACTGGAGAACCTGGAAGAACTGGTCAACGCTGCCGTTGACTACGACAAGCAGCAGGAAAACGGCTTGCGTGATTTTGTCGATCATGCGGCGCTTTCGTCTGATACTGACAAATACGATGAGAAGGCGAGCGTCACTTTGATGACGGTGCATATGGCAAAGGGGCTTGAGTTTCCGGTTGTTTTTATGGTCGGACTCGAGGACGGTATTTTTCCGCATTCACGTTCGATCGGTGACCCAAAAGAACTTGAAGAAGAGCGCCGGCTTGCTTATGTAGCCATCACGCGAGCAGAGAAGTTTTTGTATCTGACCCATTCGATGCGGCGGCGTTTTTATGGCGAAGAGATCGCGGCAGAGCCATCACAATTCTTGAATGAAATGCCGCTTGAGTTGATCGATGATCTATCGCAAAGCGCGTCGTGGCTGTCGTATGCAAGAAGTGCAACGACGATGAACGCAAAAGCCGCGGTAAGTGCATTGCGCGGTGAAAATCACGCACCAAAACCGAAGAGTCCTTACACAGGAAAGACGTACAATAGCAGCGAGGCGATCGCGGAATTTTTTAAGAAAAAAAGTGAAAGCCCATCAGCTCTAAGCGGTCATCGATCAGGAAGTGAAGGCGAAAAGCCAGCGGAGAGGCCGCCGTCAGGTTATGACAAACTGCGAGCCATCGCGACACCTGCGTCTCAAAAACAAGATCCGTCGGTGCTTGTGCCGGGTTCAAATGTCCGACATGAAAAATATGGCCGCGGATTGGTTCTGAGGCGAGAAGGTTCCGGAGATAATGTAAAACTGACTATCAGCTTTCCGGGATTTGGGCAGAAGAAATTGATCGAGAAATACGCCAATTTGCAGAAAGAATAAGAGTTTCACCCCAAAAACACAAAGGGCACAAAGATCTGAGTTCACTTTGTGCCCTTTGTGTCTTTGTGGTGAAAAATTCTAAACGCTCATTATCTCTTGTTCTTTGTTTTTTGAAAGCTCGTCGATCTTTGAGATGTAATTGTTAGTTAGCTTTTGCACGTCATCGAGCCCTCCCCGTTCATCATCCTCGGAGATAGCCTTGTCTTTGAGCATTTTCTTTAAAACATCGTTTGAATGATGCCTGACGTTGCGGATCGCGATTCGGTGCTCCTCGGCGATCTCGTGAACCTGTTTTGCAAACTGCTTTCGTCTCTCTTCGGTCAGCGCCGGCACAGTAAGGCGAATGATCTTACCGTCGTTTGACGGATTCATACCAAGGTTTGCCGCGACCAATGCTTTTTCAATGGAGGCAAGAGCGGTCGCGTCCCATGGTTGTATAGTGATAGTTTGTGCTTCAGGGACGGCGAGCGACGCCATTTGATTTAGCGGTGTCAGCGTGCCGTAATAATCGACATGTACCGCATCGAGCAAGCCAACGGTTGCACGTCCGGTTCTCACGTTCGAGAGCTTGCGCTTGAAATCCTCTACAACCTGATCCATCTTTGGCCCGGTTTCTTTTAATACTTCCTGTACGCTCATAACTATTTTGTGACCAGTGTGCCGATCGAGAGATCGCCGCACACGGCCTTGATGATATTCTCGCTTTTCTGCATGTTAAAGACCATAATTGGCAGGTCGTTATCCATACATAGCGAAATTGCCGACGCGTCCATGACCTTTAACTGTTTTTCGAGAACTTCCTGGTAAGTGATCTTGTCGAATTTTGTCGCATCAGGTACTTTCAGGGGATCGGCGGTGTAAATGCCGTCGACCTTCGTTCCTTTCAGAATTGCCTCAGCCTGGATCTCGAGGGCACGTAATGCCGCAGCAGAATCAGTAGTGAAGTAGGGGTTGCCTGTTCCGCCCGCGAAGATCACTACGCGCTTTTTCTCGAGGTGCCTCACAGCCCGCCTGCGGATGAACGGTTCAGCCAGTTGCGGAATGTTGATCGCCGACATCACTCGCGTGTAAACGCCAAGCTGCTCCAACGCGTCCTGCAAAACAACCGCGTTCATAACGGTCGCTAGCATGCCGATGTAGTCAGCCGCTGCGCGATCCATGTTGCCGGCAGATTCCGAAACTCCTCGAAAAATATTGCCGCCGCCGATCACGATCGCGATCTCGACTCCGAGATCATGAACTGTTTTGATCTCTTGCGCGACGGTGGCCGCCACTTTCGTATCAATGCCGTAACTCTGCGAGCCGACTAACGCCTCGCCGGACAGTTTAAGCAGAATGCGGTTGAATACTGGCTTCATTTCTAGCCGACCATCGATGCGACTTCAGCAGCGAAGTCATCGGCCTTTTTCTCGATGCCTTCTCCCATCTTGAAGCGGGAAAAACGGCGGATCGAGATATTCTCTTTGATCGAGCCGATCTTTTCAGCAACGAGTTCGCCAATCGTCTTCGCAGGATCTTTTACGAAGGGCTGATCTACAAGAACATTGTCTTCGTAGAATTTGTTCAGGCGGCCTTCGATGATTTTTGCGAGCACGTCGTCCGGTTTGTTAGCATTCTTAGGATCGTTCTTGAGCTGCTCCATGAGAATGCTGCGTTCTTTGTCTAACTCGTCAGCCGGAACTTCATCGCGGTTTGCATAACGCGGATCGGCTGCTGCGATATGCATCGCAACATCCTTGACGAGCTGCTGAAACTCCTCACCGCGAGCGACGAAGTCACTTTCGCAGTTGATCTCGACCAACACACCAACTTTGCCGCCCATGTGAATATATGAGCCGACTGCTCCCTCAGCGGTCACGCGTCCGGCTTTCTTGCCGGCCTGTGCCATGCCTTTTTTGCGAAGAATGTCCATCGCTTCATTCTCGTCGCCATTTGCTTCGACAAGAGCATTCTTGCAATCGATCATTCCTGCGCCTGATTTTTCACGAAGTGCTTTTACTGCACCCGCTGTAACTTCTGCCATAACTTACTCCAAAATAAATTCAATTTGTAAAAAAGCGTAGCCCGTCACCGAACGATACGGAAAAGAGCCACGCTTTTTGATAATAAGAATGTCTAGCTTGCTTGTGCTTCGCTGCTTTCTTCCGTTGTTTCTTCTGTTGCCGCCGGTGCAGTTTCTGCCGCAGGGCTTTCTGCTACAACCTCATCATCTTCGTCGGCCTCTTCCGGGATATCGACATCTTCGTCTTCGTCTTCACCGCGAAATTCCTTAGGAATCGCTGTCAACGAACCGATCTCGGGCATCGAGACGTCACCGGTTTCATCACCCACTGCTTCGACTTCTGCCGAGCGGCCTTCTGTGCCGACCTGTTTTCCTTCCATGATCGCGTCGGCGATACGCGAAGCAAAAAGTCGAATGGCACGCAGAGCGTCGTCGTTGCCCGGAATGACCGCGTCGATCCCTTCGGGTGAGCAGTTTGTATCAACAACTGCAACGATCGGAATGTTAAGCCGGTTCGCTTCCTTGATCGCGATATCCTCTTTACGAACGTCGATCACGAAAAGCATGTCGGGTATTCCGTTCATGTTTTTGATACCGGCGAGGTTCTTCATCAAGCTTTCGTGTTCGCGGTCGAGTTTGAGGCGCTCTTTTTTGGTGAGCATCTCAAAACGGCCATCTTCTCGCATCGATTCTATGTCCTTGAGCTTTTGGATCGATTTTTTAACAGTTTCGTAGTTTGTCAAAAGACCGCCGAGCCAACGATTATTGATGTAAAACTGCCCGCAGCGTTCCGCTTCTTCTTTGATGGCCTCCTGAGCCTGACGCTTGGTGCCGACGAAGAGGACCTTTTGATGCGGACGTTCAGTGAGCGATTCGGTGACGTAATTGAGTGCGTCGCGGAATAGTTTCTGCGTTTTTTGCAGGTCAATAATATAAATGCCGTTGCGTTCTCCAAAGATGTACTCTTTCATCTTCGGGTTCCAACGGCGAACCTGGTGACCAAAATGAACCCCTGCTTCGAGGAGTTCTTTCATCGTAACTGTAGCCAAAACTTTATATCTCCTTGGTTTATGTACTCGGCGACGCGGCTATGAACCAAGTGCGTTGCCGATGGTTTAGAGCAAGAGTCACGCGTAAACACGCAACTCTCACAAAATTAACGTTTCGAGAACTGGAATCTCGCTCGGGCTCCTTTTTGCCCGTATTTCTTACGTTCCTTTGCACGCGGATCGCGCGTAATGAGGCCCGCTTTTTTCAAAGTCGGACGCAAGTCCGAGTTGAACTCCATCAAAGCACGCGTGATGCCGTGGCGAACCGCGCCGGCCTGGCCTGCAGGGCCGCCGCCGTCAACGTTGACCAGGATGTCGAATTTATCGACGGTTTCCGTCAAATTGAGCGGTTGGCGAATGATCATCTGGAGCGTTTCGTTAGGGAAATAATTGCCAAATTCACGCTTGTTGACCGTGATATTGCCGTTGCCCGGACGAAGATAAACGCGTGCTGTCGAAGTCTTTCTGCGGCCTGTGCCGTAATACTGAATATCTGCCATTAAATTTCAATTGCCTCCGGTTTCTGGGCCGTGTGACGGTGTTCCGCATCGGCGTAAACCTTTAATTTCTTAACCATTGCCTTGCCGAGCTTTGTTTTCGGCAACATGCCTTTGACGGCGAGTTCGATGACCTTTTCAGGCTTTGTCTGGAACATTTCCTTGACGGTTTTTTCTCTCAAGCCGCCGGGATAGAGGGTGTGATGGCGATAGAGTTTCTGATCGTTCTTTGCACCCGTAAATATTGCGTGGCGGGCGTTTATGACGACACAATGATCGCCCATATCCATAAAAGGCGTCCACGCCGGATTGTTTTTGCCCGACAAAATGCGGGCGACCTCGGTCGCAAGCCGTCCGACCGTCTTGCCCTTGGCATCGACGACCAGCCATTTACGGCTCTCTGCTAAACCCTTTCCACTAGGAAAATAAGTACTCATAAGTCACACACTGATAGAAATATCCGCAAAATTGCGAACTGACAGGATATCGAAACTCTTCGTCAACGTCAAGCCGTGAGAGGAGTCCGGCGGGTAGAGTCTGAAGTCTTGAGGCGATCGGCTTATACTTAGGGCCAAAGGCTAGCGACCACAGACTTGGAACGGCGGGACAGGTATTTTGGGGAGGCTTGGATGATTTTTCGGCACTTTTCTTATATGTGACAGCTATAACATTTGTTTAGTCAATAGTTTACAGAGAAAAACGGCATCTTTCGTGCGTATTTGTCCCCAAAAAAGCCGTTTCAAGCCCCAAAAAGCCACTTTTCGACGCCAAAAAGCCACTTTTAGAGACACCATTTTTAGCCGATCTGCACAAGGGGCTTCGCCATCGATCCACATTGTCGTACTTAAGATTTTCTCGCCGGTATCGCCATCCTCCCCATTTTATTTAGACGCGCCAAGACAGCCTCGTCTCTGATGTTTTGGATTCCACTAGGGCAACCTCGTCAACCGCTTCGGCTGAATCTGCGGTATCGACTCTGTCAGTCTCATCGAGCCGCATCATGAGATATTCTTGCATCGCGGATGTTAGTCACCCTTACTGACGTGCGGGCTCGTGCATTTAAGGCAGGCGTTTAAAGCATTTGTGTATTTAAAGCTGTTTAAAGCGAATTTAAAGCAGATTTAAAGCGAATTTAATGCGAATTTAAAGCGGCGGTTTAAGGCAGTGGCGTGCAGCATTGCCGCGAAAAACTACGCACTTATTATTAAATTCTTCGCACGGCCATATCTCTAAAGCCCCATTTTATCTACTGTTGCGTAGGCACGAGGCTTGCATAGAGGCATTCTGACGTTCTATTAAGGAGTCCAGAAAACTTATGAAAAAGCTTTGGTTATTGCTCGGCGGCGTGATGGTGATATCGTTTGCGGTTTTGGGGTGGATCGGTGTTGAGATATATCAACAGGCACCGCCGACTCCGGAACAGATCCTTACGACAAGCGGCAGGGTGCTGCTTTCGAAAGACGATATTCAAAATGGCCAGAATGTCTGGCAGGCAATGGGCGGAATGGAGGTCGGCTCGATCTGGGGACACGGCAGCTACGTCGCACCGGACTGGAGTGCGGACTATTTGCACCGTGAATCTGTCTTTATTTTGGACGACTTGTCGCGGACCGAGTTTGGCAAGGATTACGCCTCGATCAACTCCGAGCAGCAGGCGACGATGCGTCAGCGGCTGCAGAATATGGTTCGAACGAATGACGTGGGATCGGACGGCAGGCTTGTTATTCAGGACGTGCGGTCGCGGGCGTTTGAGGCGAATCTCAAATATTACAGTGACATCTTTACAAATGGCAGCAAGGAGTTTGCCATTCGAAAAAACACTCAGCCCGATCCTGAAAAACTCCGCCAGATGACGGCGTTTTTCTTTTGGACATCGTGGGCTTCGGAGACGAACCGCCCGGGCCAGATCACTTCGTACACAAGCAACTTTCCGGCCGAGCCATTGGTGGCTAATGCTCCGACAAATTCGACGATCATCTGGACGGGCGTGAGCGTTATCGCACTGCTGGCCGGTATCGGCGGGATGATCTGGTACTACGCCGGGATGAGGAAAGAGGCCGAGACCGATGGAGCACCTTACAGCGATCCGCTGATCGGTTCGCAGCTCACGCCGTCGCAAAAGGCGACCGTCAAATATTTTCTTATAGTCTCGCTTCTGTTCCTGCTGCAGATCGTCGTGGGAATTATTACTGCTCACTATGGTGTCGAGGGTGATGGGTTTTACGGTATTCCACTCGGCGATTATCTGCCTTACGTTGTGACGCGCACATGGCACGTGCAGCTTGGCATCTTTTGGATAGCGACAGCGTGGCTCGCGGCGGGGCTTTTTGTTGGGCCGATCATTTCGGGCAGGGAGCCGAAGTATCAGAAGCTCGGCGTGGATGTTCTGTTTGGAGCGTTGCTCGTTGTCGTGCTCGGGTCGATGGCCGGTGAATGGCTGTCGGTCATGAACATGCTAAAGGGCGACGCGTGGTTCTGGTTCGGACATCAGGGTTACGAATATGTCGATCTCGGAAGGATCTTTCAGGCTGCGCTGCTCGTCGGACTTCTTCTGTGGCTATTCCTTATAGTCAGGACGGCACTGCCAGCCCTTAAGGAAAAGAGCCAGCATCGATCGCTGATTTCGCTCTATCTTTTCTCGACAGCGGGCATTGCATTCTTTTACACGCCGGGCCTGTTCTGGGGAATGAAGACAACTCTGTCAGTCGTCGAATATTGGCGCTGGTGGGTCGTGCATCTTTGGGTCGAAGGATTTTTTGAGGTGTTTGCGACAGTCGTGATCGCGTTCATGTTTGCCAAGCTCGGTGTCATCAATTCGAAGATCGCGGCAAAGGCGTCGATCCTTTCCGCGGCGATCTATCTCTCGGGCGGGATAATCGGAACGTGCCATCACCTTTATTTTGCGGGCACGCCGACGGTGACGCTTGCGTTCGGTTCGGTGTTTTCGGCACTCGAGATCGTGCCGCTTGTGATGGTCGGGTTTGAGGCATGGGAGAACATTCACCGAAAGACGGCACGTCCTTGGCTGGCGCAATATAAGTGGGTGATCAACTTCTTTATTGCGGTCGCGTTTTGGAATCTCGTCGGGGCGGGCATCTTTGGATTTATGATCAATCCTCCTATCGCGCTCTATTACATGCAGGGCCTCAACACGACACCGCTGCATGGCCACGGGGCTCTATACGGAGTGTACGGAACGCTGGGCCTTGCGCTCATGCTCTTTGTGCTGCGTGCGATGCAGCCGGAACGGATCTGGAATGATCGATTGATCAAGTTTGCTTTTTGGACGATCAACGGCGGGCTTTTCGCGATGATGATATTCAGCCTGCTGCCGGTCGGCCTCTTGCAGACATATGAGTCTGTGTCGCACGGCTACTGGTCGGCCCGCAGTGCAGAATTTATGCAGACGCCTGTCATTCAGTTCTTTAGGTGGATGCGGGTTTTGGGGGATACGGTGTTCGCCGCAGGGGCGGTCGCGTTCGTTTGGTTCGCTCTCGATCTGATGCTGCGTCGTCCAAAGCCGGAAACAGTGAAGGCCGTCAGGGGCGTTTTGGTCGAAGCATAGTTTCGACTGCAATAAGGAGAAAGAAAAGCGGGGAGCGATCTCCGCATTCTCTATTTTAAAGCAGTTGTTTATTTAAAGCTGTTTAAAGCGAATTTAAAGCAGATTTAAAACGAATTTAAAGCGGCCGTTTAAAGCAGGGGTGTTTTGCTTTAGGCGATCTTGGGTGTATCGCCCTTGCTCACGTGTGGGTTTTGCGGAAGCACGCACGAAGTAGGTGCATAGTGACTCGGTTATATAAGGGTGCCCTTACTCCGTGCGGCTTCTGCAACACGGGCTAATGCAAGTTGGCAGCGGCGGTGGTGATGCCGATGATGGATTTGGCGTCTTGGATGTCGCCCGTGCGGATCATTTCTAGAGCTTGCGGGAAGGTGATGCGTTCGATGTCGATGAGTTCGTCGGCTTCGAGGTTTTGCGCGGTTTGGGTGAGGCCGGTGGCGAGGTAGACGAACATCTTTTCGGTCAGGAAGCCGGGAGAGACGTAAAACTCAGAGATGAGTTCGATGCTTTTTGCGGTGACGCCGACCTCTTCTTCGAGTTCGCGGATCGCGCAGGTTTGCCTGTCCTCGCCTTGTTCGAGCGAGCCTGCAGGCACCTCAAGCATATATTTGCCCGCCGCATGACGATACTGCCGCACGAGGGCGACGGTTCCGTCCTCAAAAACAGGCACGATTACAGCGCTGCCGCGATGCACGACGATCTCGCGAGTGTATTCGACATCACCTTCGCGGATCGTGTCGAGGCGAACATTGAAAACGCGGCCTTTGTAGATTTCTTTAGATGAGAGTACTTTCATTCGGTCAGGGAAGTTTGTTGAGGATCGTCTCAGATTCAAAACGGTAATCGCCATTGGAATCCAACAGTAGATCTCCAAAGTCCTTCCAGTTTTCCTTTGCCTTTTCAAGCGGATTCGAGTCTTCAGGGCGATTTCGTAGGGAAAGGAAGTATTCGATCTTTAAGGCAGGGTGTTCCGGAATTGCAGACAAAATGAACAGTCCTTTCCTCTTTGGGTCGCGTTCCTTTTTAAGCTTATAACCTGAACGCACCCGAAGATTTTGTCGCCACTCATAATACCCTTCCGGGGCAATTACAACAAAATCGTTGAAGGGGATGTCGGCGGTAAGAAGACCCTGTACCAGACGTGAAATCGAATCATCATAACAATAGCCATGATAGCGATAATTAGCACAGGAGCTGGTCCATTTAATCGTTGTTGAAGTCGTTTCGGTTGCTGTCGCCGCCAGACTTCCTATAAATGAAACCTTCGTGTCGCCGTAGAACTTGGACGGCACAAAAACAATAGCAGGTTTGGAACTCCCATTTCTAAATTGTAATAGAAGATCGATATCGAAATCGCAGGTTTCGATTTTTTCGCCGCAGGTATATTCAAACGGTTTTACCGAAAGAACCGATCCAGTTAACTGAATGCCATTGTTTAATATGGATTGTGTAAGCGCGTTGACACTTAGCAGGCAAATGACGATTCCTGCAAACAGCCAATGATTCTGCGCAACTATGATCACGGGTTTTGCCGGAAATCAGTATATCATTGATATACTGGATGGAAGACTTAAAAAAGTAAGTTCCGACATGACTGAATGAGTGACGATTTTTCGTCTTCAGTCCTCAGTTTCGAGTTATTACCGAAGGAGTTGTTATGAAAACAATATTCGACAAAGACGCGCACGTCGAGCTGCACGAGCGGCTTGGGAAATTGACTGCTGCTACTGAGCGGCAGTGGGGCAAGATGACCGCTTCGCAGATGTTGGAGCACACGGCTCGGGCAATGGAGATGGCGACGCGTGATGAGCCGATGGAGCAGGCGTTTCTGGGCAAGCTGATCGGCTGGGCATTCAAGGGAGGTTTTGTCGGGGATAAGCCAATGCCGAAGAACGCTCCGACCGGGCCGGATTTTATTATCAAAGACGAGCCTGATTTCGAAGCGACGCGTTCGCGGCTGAAGGAAGTTATGGAGAAAATGCATTCGCTGGGCGAAGCGGGCACCGACGGCAAAGTGCATCGATTCTTCGGCCGTCTTTCAGGTAAAGAATGGGGAGAGACGCAGTATAAGCACGTCGATCATCACTTCAGGCAGTTTGGGGTTTGATAGAAATGCAGAATGCGGAATTGATCTAATGAATGCGGAATTGATCTAATGAAACATCGAATTGGACTAGGAGTGACGGGTGGTATCGCAGCTTACAAGGCTGTCGAGGTGATGCGTGCTTTGCAAAAAGCGGGGTGCGATGTTTCGGTTGCGATGACGCGGCATGCGACGGAGTTTGTCACGCCGTTGACGTTTCGAGCTTTGACAGACAAGCATGTGATCGTTGACGATTATGATCCGGCGAATCCTGATCCGATAGCTCATATCAATTTTTCGCAAGAGATCGATCTGTTGCTGATCGTTCCGGCGACGGCGAATACGATCGCAAAATTTGCTAATGGCATTGCGGATGATTTTCTTTCTTCGACTTATCTTGCGGCGACCGCTCCGGTGATGATCGCTCCGGCGATGAATACGACGATGTGGGAACAGCCGGCGACAAAGCGCAATGTCTCTCGGTTGAAGAAAGACGGCGTGCATTTTGTTGAGCCAGTTGCGGGGGAACTTGCATGTAAGACGGTTGGCACAGGGAAGTTGGAAGATGTTGAGAATATTGTTGCTCAAGCTTTCGGAATTCTTAACGCAAAGCCGCAAAGAGGCAAAGACGCAAAGTCAGAAGGGAACCACCCCGTCGGCGAAACGCCGACACCCCTCCTTCGTAAAGAGGGGAGCTTGGATCTTGCTGGCGAACGGTTGCTGATAACGGTCGGCGGAACTAGAGAACCGATCGATCCTGTGCGGTTCATATCAAATCATTCATCGGGCAAAATGGGGTTTGCGGTTGCTGAGGCTGCGGCTGCGCGTGGTGCGGACGTGACGATGATCGCGGCGAATACAAGCATCGAGCCGCCGGCGGGAATCAAACTTGTTTCTGCGATCACCGCGCGCAAGATGCACTCAGCAGTAATGAAGAGTCTGCCAAAGGCCACAATTTTTGTGGGAGCTGCCGCAGTTGCGGATTATGCACCGGCGAACGAGTCGGGTGCGAAGATCAAGAAGGACGGCCGCGATTTTATGATCCTCGAACTCAAGAGAACGCAGGATATTTTGGCAGAGGCTTCAAAAAAACGTCCCGAAGGTATGATCGTTGTCGGTTTCGCCGCCGAGACGAATGATGTAGTCGGCTACGCCAAATCGAAGTTGAAAAAGAAGGGCCTCGACATCGTCGTCGCGAACGACGTTACAAAAGACGGTGCCGGTTTTAATACGGATACGAATATCGCGACAATCATTACCCGCGAAGGCAGCGAGGTTGAGCTTCCGCTGATGTCGAAAAGGGAAATGGCGGATAGGATATTGGACGAGATAGTGACGTTACGTAAAAGATGAATTCCGATTTGAACAAACTCATTGCCGACGTTCGTGAGCAGGTCTTGTATTTGCGCGAGCTTGGGGTGACATCGCTCGACGTGAAATTGACTGATCGAGTTGAGAGCAGAGAGTTGAGAGTTGAGAAGAGAGCAGATGCCGGTGAGGTCGATAAGATAATTTCAAATCTCAGGTCTGAAATTTTGAAAGACAGGTCAGAGACATCAAAATCAAAAGAAGCTCGTCCGGCAGGGCAGTCGAGGCTGTCGGCGTTGCCATCGTTGTCGAAGCGGGAGTCGGCTGTTCCGCTGCGGAACGGCGGAATAGATTCAAATGCTGTAAAGCCTGAAGCGGTGACTCTTTCAGAAGAGAACGAGAATAAAGAAGAAATGTTATTTGAAACAGCCCCAACATTGCCGGAACCAATAGAAACCATTGAACAGATTCGTGCGGAGATCGGGCCGAATTGTACGCGTTGTAAATTAAGCACACTAGGTCGTTCGAAAGTCGTGAACAGCGTTGGTAATTTTAACGCGGATCTGATGTTCGTCGGCGAGGCTCCCGGGGCGGATGAGGATGAGCAGGGCGAGCCCTTTGTCGGCCGCGCCGGACAGCTTTTGACGAAGATCATCGAGAGTATCGGTCTTAACCGCGAGGACGTTTTTATCGGTAATATTAATCGCTGCCGTCCCCCGGACAACAGAAGGCCCGAGCCTGATGAATCCGTCGTTTGCAGGCCTTTTTTGCTGAAGGAATCGATCGGCAAGTTGCGGGGGCATTTTCACGACTATCTTGGCGTCAAGGTGATGCCCACATTTCATCCGGCTTATTTGCTTCGAGATCCGCACAAGAAACGTGAGGTTTGGGAAGATATGAAGATGGTGCGCGATTACCTCAACCAATAGCCGCAAAAGGCGAAAAAACAGAAAAAATATGAAGAAAACCATTGTTTTATTCGTGCTTATTTGCTTGTCAACGCCGCTTTCCGTGTTGGCACAAAAAGGCGGTTTCGTGGAGATCAAGCAGATCCAGTCGCCGCAGAATCCGCGGATCGGATTTATCATTCACGGCGGTGCGGGAAGCATGAAAAAGGGATCGATGACGCCGGAAAAGGAGAAGGCTTATCGTGACAAATTGACTGAAGCTGTGCTGGCCGGCTACAAGGCTTTACAGGATGGCAAATCGAGTGTTGACGCAGTCGAGATCGCCATTAGGATCATGGAAGATTCGCCGTTTTTTAATGCGGGCAAAGGCGCGGTTTTTACGGCTGACGGACGAAACGAACTTGATGCTTCGATCATGGATGGCAAGACATTACTGGCCGGTGGTGTTGCTGGACTGCATCATGTTAAGAATCCGATCACGCTTGCACGCACGGTTATGGAAAAGTCGCCGCATGTTTTGATGTTTGGTGATGGCGCAGAGATCTTTGCAAAAGAGCAAAAGATCGAGCTTGTCGATGAAAAATATTTTTGGACACAAGATGCCTGGGACGCTCTCAAAAAGGAACAGAACAAAACACTGACGCCAACGCCACCAACGCCTGGCCCGAAGCCGGGAACAAGTTCGGAAGTCAAGGTTCAAGGTCCGACGCATCGCGGAACTGTCGGGGCGGTCGCTCTCGATAAACAGGGCAATTTGGCAGCAGGCACTTCGACCGGCGGGATGACAAACAAGAAGTATGGCCGCGTCGGAGATGCGCCGATAATCGGTGCCGGAACTTATGCCAACAACGAAACTTGCGGCGTTTCGGCGACGGGCTGGGGCGAGTATTTTATCCGTCTAGGTGTTGCTCGCGACATTTCGGCTTTGATGGAATACCGCGCGATGACCGTCCAAGCGGCTGCTGATACTGTTATCAAGCAAAAACTGCAAAAACTCGGCGGCGATGGCGGTGTCATCGTTATGGATAAGTTTGGTAATATGGCGATCTCATTTAATACCGATGGTATGTTCCGAGCTTATATCGGCAGCGACGGAAAGCCCGTTGTTGAGATCTACAAGGACTAGGGCGTATGCATTCAGCTGAGATCATCGCGATCGGTTCCGAACTCCTGACGCCAACCAAGACCGATACCAACAGTCTCTGGCTAACCGAAAAACTCAACGACATTGGCATTGAGGTCAAACTCAAGACGATCGTCGGTGACGACGGTGAGCGCCTAGAGGAAACCGTGCGCGATGCGATGCGGAGGTCGGATATTGTTGTTACGACGGGTGGTTTGGGGCCGACTGAGGACGACATTACGCGGAAATTTACCGCGAAGGCACTAGATCGTGAATTGGTCTATCATGACGAGATCGAACAGCACCTTCGCGAGAGATTTCGAAATTGGGGACGCGAAATGCCTGAGATCAACAAGCGTCAGGCATATGTCATTGACGGTGCCGAAATACTACCAAATCCAAATGGTTCCGCAGTTGGGATGTTTTTTGAAGAAGGCGAAAAAATACTCGCGATCTTACCCGGCCCTCCGCGAGAGAACCAGCCGATGTTCACCGAGCATGTTCTGCCCAAGCTCAAAAAGCTTGCAGGCCAAGTTCATGTAAAAAGGCGCATTTTGCGGGTTTCCGGGCTTGGCGAATCGGCCGTTGACGAGATCGCTGCTCCTATCTATACAAAATACTCCGATGTACAGACGTCGATCCTCTTCAACAAAAGCGAGGTCGAGATACATATTGCTGCAAGTTCGGACAACGCGGAAATTGCCAAGACTACCGCCGAAAAGCTGGCACATGAGCTCAATGAGGCATTGGGAAATGCAGTCTTTTCGGCAAATGGCGAGACGATGGAAGAGGTCGTTGGCAATCGGCTTAAAGAGCGGGGCGAGACCGTTTCCGTTGCGGAAAGCTGCACAGGTGGGCTGATCGCCCGCCGTTTGACTGAAATTCCAGGATCTTCAGCCTATTTTATGGAAGGAGCGGTCACCTATTCCAATGATGCGAAGATGAGAACGCTGAATGTTTCTCCTGATATCCTCGAAAAACACGGTGCTGTGAGTGCTGAGTGTGCCGAGGCGATGGCTGCTGGAATGCGAAAGTATGCGGGAACCGATCATGCAATTTCTGTTACAGGTATCGCAGGCCCGGATGGGGGAAGCGACGAAAAACCCGTTGGCACCGTATTTATTGGCTATGCAGGTGAAAAGGGCGTGAAATCTGTCAAGATCGTGCTTCCGGGTGACAGATACTTGATCCGATGGCGTTCGAGCCAGGCAGCGTTGGATTACCTGAGGCGGCAATTGAAACGATCCTAAACGATTTTTCGGTTGCTTTTTAGGGTTAAAAAGCAGAAAATTAAGTGGTTTGCGCTCTAGAAAGTTCAACTTTCTATTATTTGAAACTTTGCCGCGCCCTCGGCGTGTAAGTTTCCAGCTAACACAAGTTTAGGAAATACTGTTCCCTATCGTTCGAATTAGTTATGAAAAGATCAATCCACGTCCGCGTTTTTGTTACTCTCTTGCTGGTGTTTGCCATGCTATCGCCGACAGCCATATTTGCATTTGGCGACGGTAAAAAGCACTTCAATGCAGGAATGAAGCATGAGGCAGCCGAAGAATGGGATAAGGCTGTCGAGGAGTATGCTCTCGCGGTTTCGGACAACCCCAGGAACCCAGAATATCGGCTTCATTTGACGCGTTCGCTGTTCAACGCTTCACAGATGTACGTTAAGAAGGGCACGATGTTGGCAAAGGAAAATAACTACGAAGAAGCCTATCTCGCCTTCCGCCGTGCATATGCGTTCGACCCGACAAACGAACTTGCAAAATCGGAAATGGAGCGTATGGTCAGGCTGCAGAAAGACCTGAACGAGGCGTCTTCACCGGGCGGCAAAAAGGACGACGGCAGCAAGCTTAAACTGATCCCAACCGGTTATGTTGACAATAGAAGCACGGCTCCGCAGATACCACAAAAGCTCGAAAAGCTTCGTGATCTTCCATTCCCATCTGGAGTAGATCTGCAGTTCATAATCAAGGAACTCGCTAAGGACCTCGATCTCAATGTCCTTTTCGACAGTGCATCTTTCGGAACGACCGGACGCAAGGTTTATATAGACCTGAAGAACGTTACTGCTGCTCGTGCTCTCGATTATATCTTTTTGCAGGAGGGACTGTTTTTCCAAAAGGTGGGTCCGCGTACAATACTAATCGCGAAACAGACGGAACGGCAGAAATTTCAACAGCTTGTGCTGCGAACATTCTATCTTGCGAACGCAAGCCCGAAAGACGTAGCCAAGGTTGTTCAGACCGCAATTCCGGCCCAGCCCGGACGGAGTCAGACGATCGTTTTGACCGATGATGCCACAAACAGTATCACTGTCCGCGATACCGAAGAGAACATCCGTTTGATCGGGAAATTGATCGGCTCGCTCGATAAAGACCGAGCGGAGGTTGTTATGGACGTTGCGATCTACGAGATCAGCAAGAGCGACCTTTTTCAGCTTGGAAATCAGATAGGGACAAAGGATCAGTTGACTAATTTGGGAGGCACCAGAACGGGTGCGTTACCATTTAGTAATAATATCTTGACGACGGCTGCCGGTGCCTCGATACCGACCGCGATAGCCACAGGTATTATCTTGCCTGCCGCAAACATCAGCGCTTTTCAAAACAAGAACAACACCAAGCTTGTAGCGTCGACGCAGATACATGCGTTCAACAATGAGGATTCATCGGCCCGTATCGGACAGCGTGTGCCGGTTCGGAGCGCTCAGTTTGTTACCGGTAACACGGGCGTTAACAACGGAGGCGTTGTGTCTAATGTCGTTAACTACGAGCAGGTCGGTTTGACGCTCAAGTTTAAGCCGCTTGTATTCCCAAATCAGGATGTGCAGGTCGCGATGGAGATCGAATCGAAGAGTGTCGATGGAGCTACCTGCGATGACTGTAACCCGTCGTTTACCGAAAGGACGATCAAGGGAACGGCGCGTATTCAAAACAACAAGACGCTTCTGCTCGCAAGCGTGGCACAGGGCAAGGAAGACAGCGGCCGATCTGGCCTGCCGCTTCTCGGATTGATACCGATCGTAGGACGGCTTTTTTCGACGCCTGTCAAGGGCAACAGTCAGGTCGACATCGTTATTGCTGTTACGCCGCGTGTGATCAGAGCACCGGCCATTTTGCCTGAAGACGAGATCGAGCGTCCGACCGGTAGTTTGGCTACGCCAACAAATAGCTCGCTCGAAGCGATGATCATCCAGGACGAAGAAGATGAAAGGCTGGCAATGGCGAGGAAGGTTCCAAATACGGCAGAAGTCCAGCTCCCAGATCGCACCGATGGTCCGGTGTATGTTAGGTCAACGACTGCTTCTACTCCCAAGATTGAATCACCAAATGCTGATGCAACTGCAAAGAACCAGACAGCAGTGCCTGCAACACCTGTCGTTAATGCCTCTAATCTTAAGCCGATCGACAGCAGTATGAAAACACTGCAGTTGAATCAAACTTCGGATACTGTGAAGCAGCCGGCAGAAAACGATGATCAGTCGACTCCATCTTATGTTGAGAAAACTGATATATCATCGCCACCGGCTCCGAGCGTTCAAGTTCGGCTAGGTTCGCAGCTTTCCGAAATGAAAGCCGGCGAAAAGGTGAAGGTGCCGGTGGTCATACAGGGAAATTCATCCTTCAGGTCGGGCGTTGTCGGAATTAAGTTCGACGATAAACGGCTTGCGATCCGTTCAGTGAGCTTTGGAGATGTTTTCGGTGCGACGTTGGCAAATACCGCAAAAGAGCCGTTTCTCAATCAGAACGGCAAAATGTATGTCTCTATGGAGGCTAAGGATGAGAGCGGCGCAATGAGCAAAGGCACGTTTGCTTATGTTGAGATCGAAGCTTTGGTTGATGGCCTTCCGGAGCTTACATTTGACCGCTACGTTATGAACTTTCTGACCGCAGATGGAAAGAATTTTCAGGTCGGGCTTGAGAAATAGTTAACAGTGAAGACAGCCTTGGAAAACGAGCGTGGATACAGTTTGCTTGAGTTAGTTTGCACGCTCGGGGTGCTGGCGGTCCTGGTGATGGGGACGATCCCAATGGCTCAAAATGCCGTTACGCGGCAGAAAGAGCAAAAACTGCGCGAGAGTTTACGTGAGATACGAAGTGCGATCGACGAATTTAAGCGGGACACGTACGGAGCATGCGCTCAAGGTGCGGCGACGAGTTCAAATTCGACTATTGGGAACCAGGGAGCTGCGGCCGATCCGCGAAGCCGCGTCTATATCGATGACTGTAAGATATTTGGGGTCGATAATATTGACCGCTATCCCCCTTCGCTCGAAATTTTGGTTAAAGGGGTTCGGGTTAAGTCCAGGGCTCCGAATCTCACGGGCGGTAACGGTATCAATGACAACTCGCCGCAGGCGACCGAGATCAATCAGGAAAAGCAGATCAATAAGATCTACTTACGCGAGATACCTGTCGATCCCATTACCGGTGAAAAGGATTGGAAACTGCGGTCGTCATATCAGGCAGTCGATTCGGATAGCTGGGATGACATAAATGTGTTCGACGTCCGATCGGCGGCAAAGGGCGAAGCCCTCAATGGAGAGAAGTACAGTGACTGGTAAGAGCAGAAAGCACGTAGGCATAGGCAGGAGGCAAAGCGGATTTTCCTTGCTGGAACTGATGATCGCGATGTTCATTATGATCATCTTGCTCTCGGTCGCCGTTCCGACATATCAACGGAGCGTACTCCACGCTAGGGAAACCGTTCTCAAGGAAAATCTATGGCAGATGCGCCGAGCGATCGAGCAGTTCACCGCTGACAAGGGTAAAATGCCGAAGAGCGTAGATGACCTTGTCTCATCAAAATACCTGCATGAAAAACCCATCGATCCTATCCGTGAGGAAACTGATTGGGATGAAGAACAAGGCGAAGACCCAAATTCAACCGATGGCGAGACGGGGCTTATTAATGTCCACAGCCTTGCCGATGGCACCGGCACAGATGGTGTGCCGTATTCCAAATATTGATCGAGCATCAAGATGTTTTCAAAACTGACAACACCTAATTATCCCAATGCTGCACTGGGAATAGAAGAAGGCCGCATAACCGCCGTATCGCTGCAGGGACAGGGACGCGGTTCCTTTTCTGTAAGAGCCGCATCGACCGTCGATCTGCCTGCGGGTCTCCTAAAGCCAAATTTTCTTGATCAAAACATAACAAGTGGTTTTGAATTTTCGTCCAGTCTTCGCGAAGCCGCGGAAAGTGCGGGCCTTTTGAAACAAAAGCGTTGGTCGATCGCACTTCCAAGCAGCACGGCGCGCACTGCGATCCTCGTCCTCGATTCAGAGCCTGCCTCAAAGCAGGAAACGGAAGAGATCCTCGATTGGAAGGCAGAGCAGAATTTTGGAGCTCCCGCAACGGCTCTTAGATTGGCGATGGAAAAAATTTCGCCCGACCCAAGCGGGCGTTCGCGCTATTTCGCTACGGCAGTCATGCTCTCGGTTATCGACGAGTACGAAACTCAGTTTGAAAGTCTGGGTTGGAAGGCGGGTCTCATTTTGCCGCGCGCGGTCGGTGAGGCGAATTGGCTGACAGACAGATCGAGCGACTCGCTTCTTATCAGTGAGACCAGTGATGGGTTTACCGGCCTGTTGCTTCGTAGCGGCGAGCCTGCTGTTGTGCGTTCAGTCACTTGTTCTACGAGTGAGATGGACGACGAGATCTACCGGTTGCTGATGTTCTATAATGACCGTTTTGGTGGCGAACATGGAAACTCGCTGTTGCAAAGACTGCTTGTCATCGGCAAGAATTTTGTGCCTGCAAAAGTGCAAACTATCGCCACAGAAGCTCTCGGCAGGGCGTTGAATGTGCTCTCGCCCGAAGACGTCGGCCTAACGCTGCCAGGCGGAGGGTTGAGTTTTAACGATCTCGCGGCTCCCGCAGGTTTGGCCGCCTTAGGATTTAAATAACAAGACTCAAAAATTAGTTCGATCAGCACCTGGCTGTCAGTTACGGGCTTATCCTTGCAGTTTGAAACAATTTCAAGGAAAATACCGTAGTAAACAGCAACGATGTCGACACAGGCTATAGCAATCGAGACCTTGCGAAAACTTACCGATGGTGAGTTGATCGTAGATGCTGTAAACGGACGGACGGATGGTTTTGAGGAGCTTGTTCGCCGTTATCAGCGGCCGATCACGGGATACGTCTTTCGGATGCTCGGCAACTATGAATCGTCGCTGGATGTAACGCAGGAAGTCTTCATAAAAGTTTACAATTCTCTCAACAAATATAGCGCCGAATATAAATTCTCTACCTGGCTTTATCGCATCGCACACAATGCCGCTATAGATCACATGCGGCGAAATCCGGTCAATCCACAGAGCCTCGAAGCCGAAAATGCGGACGGCACATTTCAAATACAGCTCGAAAGCCGCCAGCCTTCGCCCGAGCAAGACCACGAGCGGCGTGAATGGCGTACCGAGATCGATGCCGTAGTCAAATGTTTGCCTCCGGCATATCGCGATCTTATTTTGTTGCGGCATTCTCGTGATCTTAGTTATGACGAGATCGCAGAGATCACCGGGTTACCGCTGGGAACTGTGAAAAACCGGTTGTTTCGTGCACGCGAGATGATGCGCGAGATGTTTATCGAGAGAGGATTTACGGGAGTATAAATATGGGCTTTGAAATGCAGTACAACCAATCGACCGCACTCATCACGCCCGAACAGCGGCAGATGGGAATGTTCTTACATTTGTCGCAACTCGCTAATGTCATTCTTTTTCCTATCGGCATTGTCCTGCCAATTATTTTGTGGCAGACGCAAAAAGATAAAATACCTGCGCTTGATGCTCACGGCAAAATGGTAGTCAACTGGATGATCTCCATGACCATTTATATGGTCATTAGCATTATCCTGATGATAGTTCTTATAGGGTTCCTCATGGCGGCTGTTGTGGGTATTATGGGCATAGTTTTTCCGATAGTCGGCGGCATAAAGGCTAACAACGGCGAACTGTGGGAATATCCGCTGGCCATTAAATTTCTGAAATAGTTCAATGGAATTGCAGACGAACAATTTGGCGTGCCCATCGGATGAGATCGCCGCGTACATCGACGGCGAATTAAGCTCTTCGCGCGAGCTCGAGCTCGACTTGCATTTCGTCACCTGCGAGAAATGTACTGGCGAGTTGAATCTGCAAAAACAATTTTTGAATGAGTTGGAAGCAGGACTAAAAGGTCAGCGTGATATCTCGCTGCCCGTTGATTTTACAAAAACCATCGTGGCGAATGCTGAAAGCACTGTGAGCGGACTTCGTGCTGAGCGCGAGAGGTTCAATGCTTTGTTTGTTTGTGCCGGATTGTTTTTGTTCGTCCTGTTTGCACTTGGTTCTGACGCCCGCAGAATATTTAGCGGTATTGCCATTGCATTTGAACAAATAGTCGCCGTCGGCTCATTTTTTGCCCATCTTGTATATTCGATCTTTTGGGGGCTGGCGATCATCTTGCGTTCGTTTGCCACACAGTTTCGCTTTGATCTGGTAATTACGGCAGGTTTGGCCGTGATGGCGGCTGTATTTTTGATGTTCGTGTCTCGGAGACTATTACGTTTGCGCCGAGCCTGATATTTTTCCGGCCGCTGTATGTAACTGATCAGTAAAGTGAATTTCTCATCTGCAACAGTATTATTCCGCCCGCACGTTCCACACGGTCTTCTGAAATTCCTTTTAGCTCTTTGCCTTTTTCAACTTTTCTGTTTAGCCATACTTGCTCATCCTGAGATCACAACTTCGGACGATGACAAAACGGTGACCGTAAACGACGCTCCCGAACAGGAAGTTTATGTGATCGGAAAATCCGTTATCGTGAATAAACAAGCAAAAGGTGTGCTAGCCGTTGGAGGCGATGTTTTCATAAAGGGCCGCATCGAGGGCGACGTCGCGACGATCGGCGGTAACGTTATCCAGGAAAAGGATGCATATGTCGGTGGCGACATTATTGTATTTGGTGGAGCGTACAAACCGGAGAGTCAAAATCCGTTGCGAGAGCCAGGAAAGGAAACCGTTAGTTTTGGTGTGTTCGAAGAAGAGCTGCGAAATTTCGGACAAAATCCCACGCAGATATTCAGTCCGACTTTTTCGCTGAGCTATATTGCACAGCGGCTGGTCTTGGCTCTATTTTGGTTTGTCATTTCGCTCGTTATGACAACAGTTGCGCCGGGAGCAGTAAGCCGCGCGGTTGCTCGGATACAATTGTCTGCCCTAAAAGTATGTGCTCTCGGAGCCGCGGCTTTCTTACTCGCAGCCGGTTTAATAATAGGCGGGGCGATCGTCTTGCCAAATTATTTGAGTGCGACATTGGGATTAATGGGAGCGTTGACGCTTCTTCTCGGTTATGTTTTTGGGCGCGTCTCTCTTCAGGTCAGCGTCGGCAAATTGGTTCAAAAACACCTGCTCTCCGATAACAATCGTTCAGAAACGCTCGCTGTCTTGATCGGCGTATTTATATGGACTCTGCTTCTGTCACTTCCTTACGTGTGGTTGCTCGCCCTGTTTGCGGTCTTCACCGTCGGCATCGGCCTCATCCTAACCGGCCGTGCCGCCCCAAAATGGACGACGCCCTAGAAATTTGCCGCCACAGTGCGAAAACTCTTGGAATACCAGCATGCGAAAAATTATGCTATCTTATCAATGAATCGTTGTATTTTATGCGGTTGGCTATTTTGACAGGTCAGGTTGGAAAAAATGAGGGGTTGGAAGCGTGATTTGATTGCTGAATTGTGGGACTAGCGTTCCACGGAGAAATCATGAAACCCGAAATGGTCATAACTGTAACCCATGTATTGACTTATATTTACACATTTCCTGAGGCACAATGTGTTTTTTTTGTAAATTTCGTGGAACGGTGGTAAAAAAGTGGCATTAACCTCAATACATAGAATAACTTACAGCGTTCCACCCCTCGGTGGAACGCGGTGGAACGCCGGAACGGCCGTGCTTGATAGTTTTTTACAATTCCTTAACCTTAATGTCGAACTTTACAGCTCGAACAAGCGTCTTAAATGACAGCAAAACGCAACCCGCAAACTGCGAGGTGCGTATTATTATTTTGTAAGGAAACTCATGCGAATTTATACAATAACTGCTCTCTTAATTTTATTGATCGCCGGCCTCGCTAATGGCCAAACCCCGGAAGCCGCTGTTAAACCCACTTATTTCGCGGGTGATGTAGCGTCGATCAGTGCCACGTCGCTCGTTATTACGTCTAAGACAGGTCGGTCGGAGGTTGTGCTGACCGAAAAGACAGCCTATAAACGAGCGTCTGCGGAAAATTTTAGCCCATCAACCGCCACGCCCGGAGCTTTGACGGATATTGGCGTAGGTGACAAAGTGACTGTTTCAGCACTTTTGGCATCTGACGGTAAGTCGATGAATGCTCGTACAGTCTATTACGTGACAAAGGCGGATATCGAGGCAAAAGATGCAAGGATAAATGAAGACTGGCGAAAACGAGGGATTACCGGGCGGGTCGTTGCTGTAAATCCGCAAACCAGCCAGATCGATGTTGAAATGCGAAGCCTAATGGGCAGCACAAAACTGTCGATGACGCCCAAAGATAAGGCGAAGTTCCTCCGTTATGCCGAAGACTCGATCCGCTACGATGAGGCAAAGGCAAGCACTCTCGGTGACATTAAGGCGGGCGATATGATACGGGCTTTGGGGGACCGTAGTCCTGACGGAGCTGCGTTTGCGGCGGAAGAGATCATTACGGGTGCTTTTCAAACCATCGCGGGTACAGTGAAATCTGTTGACGCAGTCAAAAAAGAGATCCTGATCAAAAATCTGCAAACAGGGAAAGAGGTCACGGTTATCGTCACCGAAAGTTCTATTTTGAAAAATTTCCCTGCTGAAATGGCTCAGCGAATGGCTGGTATGCAAATGGGCGGCGGCGTTCGGCCTGTTGGCCAAGGCGGTGCTCAGGTGACGCCAGGTGCTGCCGGCCAAGGACAGGCACCCGGACGCGGCATCGCGGGCCCTCGTGGCGGCATAGATGATATGCTTGATCGTTTTCCGACCATCACTCCGGGCGATCTGAAACCGGGTGACATGATCGCTTTTTCAAGTACCAAAAATGGCAGCGTTGACCGCTTTAAGGCGATAAAACTCCTAGCTGGCGTCGAGCCTTTCCTTCGGATGGCACAGGCGACAAGCGGTCCTCAACGCGGACAGGGAGTGTCCAGCGGATTTTCCATTCCGGGTCTCGACGGAGTCGGGTTTTAATAGTTTTTATTTTTGAATTGATTTTGGGGCTATTTTAAATGCCCCTGTTTTTATATAAAAGGACTAATATCATGAAATTCACAAGATCGGTTTTCTTGTTGACATTGATCACAACCGTCTTAGCTATATCGGCTTTTTCGCAATCTGCAGGAAGCATCGCGGGACAGGTTACCGACACTTTGGGCGCTATCGTTGTTGGCGCCACGGTTACTACGGTTTCGGCTGACGGTAAGCAAAAGCAGGCAGTAACAAATGGCCGTGGTGAATACACGATCAGTGGTCTCGCTCCCGGCAAATACGAGGTCAAAGCTATCGCTCCGAAATTTGCGCTCTACGACAATACGGATGTGACGGTGACTTCCGGCGAGCGCAACGAGTTGATCATTGTATTGATGGTGGCCGGCCTTGAAGAAAGTGTCGATGTTTCGAATGAAAACAAAGTTACGACCGATTCCGATAATAACGCCAACGCGACTGTTATCAAAGACAAAGACCTCGATGCCTTGCCGGATGATCCGGACGAACTGCAGGCGGCTCTTCAAGCTTTGGCAGGTGCGGCGGCCGGTCCGAATGGCGGGCAGATCTACATCGATGGATTTACAGGCGGCCAGCTTCCTCCAAAGGATGCGATCCGCGAAATTCGCATTAATCAAAATCCTTTTTCGGCAGAATTCGATCGTTTAGGATTTGGCCGCATCGAAATACTGACAAAGCCGGGTTCGGACAAGTGGCGCGGTCAGGCGTTCATGAACTTCAATGACGAAAGCCTAAATTCGCGCAATCCATTTGCGGTAAACCGAGCACCCAGCCAGACACGGTTTTTCGGCGGAAATATTTCTGGTCCCTTGAGTAAAGGCAAATCGTCGTTTTCACTTGAGATCAATAATCGCGATATCGACAACAACTCGATCATAAACGCGCAGATACTTGATCCGGCATTCAATATAACAAGCTTCAGGCAAGACCTGCGCGTGCCAAATAAACGATTTAGCATTGCACCGAGGCTGGATTATGCGATCAACGCAAATAATACACTGGTCGCTCGTTACAGCTTTACAGACACGAGCGCAAGTAACCAAGGCATCGGCGATACCTCATTACCGTCCCGAGCATATAAGACTTCGAGCCGCGAACATGAGATTCGTTTGACTGAAACGATGATCGTAAATCCCAAGACAGTTAATGAGACCCGTTTTGAATACAGCGATGCAAAACGCGAACAAAAAGGCGACAACACGATTCCGACGATCAATGTTGCCTCGGCCTTTACGGGTGGCGGAGCACAGATCGGCCTAAGCTATAACAAAAATCGAACTTGGGAACTGAATAATTACACATCGACATCTTTCGGCAAAAATTCACAGCATTCATTCAAAGTAGGCGGCAAACTGCGTCATGTTTCCCTTGATGATCGGTCGGAGAATAATTTCGGCGGGACCTTTGTGTTTCCCGGCTTCTTTGCCGCGGATGCATGTGACATCAATTCTGACGGCGTGGTTTCATCGATCGAGCAATACCGCTGCAAAGTCATGGGGACGGCAGGTGCTCAATATAATCCGACTCAATTTACGTTGACCTCTGGAGATCCGTTATCGTCCGTTTCGCAATATGAAGCAGGTTTGTATGTGAGCGACGATTGGAAGGTTCGTCCGGAACTATCACTGAGTTTTGGATTACGTTACGAGAATCAGACAAATATCAGCAGCAAGTTTAACTTTGCGCCGAGGTTTGGCTTCGCGTATTCGCCGGGTGCAGGCGGAGCGAAGGCACCGAAAACTGTTTTTCGAGGTGGGGCCGGCATTTTTTATGACCGCTTCAGCGAAAATCTCACTTTGCAGGCCGAGCGGTTTGACGGTTCGACACAATTCAATTATGTGGTCAGTGCTAACGAGACGGACCCCATTCGCCGTGCTGCCGCTCTTGCATTGCTTGCGCAGCCTGTTTTTACTACCAGCGGTGTAACGAACGTTCCGACAGCTGCGCAGATCCAAGCCGCATTGCCGCAATCGAACACTATTCGTCGGGTGGCCTATGATCTGCAGGCTCCTTATACAATGCAATCGGCGTTAGGGGTTGAACGGCAGCTTCCGGGTAAAACGACTCTTGCAAGTTATTTTATTACATCGCGAATTCTTCATCAGTTACGATCGCGAAATATAAACGCTCCCGTCTGTCCGGCTGTGGGCAGTTGTCTAAATGCATCGCGCCCGCAGGCCGCTCTTGGCAACATTTACGAATACGAATCCACTGGCATTACAAAACAAAATCAATTCATCCTAAATTTTAGATCGAATTTCAGTACGAAATATTCGCTCTTCGGCAACTACCGTCTGGGCTTTGCCAAAGGCGACACGGACGGAGCGGGAAGTTTCCCGGCCTACACGTACGACCTGACCGGTGAATACGGCAGAAGCCTGTTTGATATAAGGCACAGTTTCGTCATTGGCGGTAATATCACGATGCCTTGGAAAGTAACCCTTAATCCGTTTATCATTGCGACGTCCGGCAGGCCATTCAATATCACAAGCGGATTTGACGCAAATGGCGATGCTCTGTTCACTGAACGCCCAACGTTTGGCCAGTTACAAAGCCGGTGCAGCGAACTTAACCTGACCGCATCATTTTGTGACATAGGCTCACACGATCCGAGTGCCGTAATTCCGAGAAATTATGGAACGGGACCGTCCTATTTCAGCGTGAATATGCGCGTGGGCCGGACATTTGGCTTTGGGCATTCACCACAATCGCAAGCGGGAACAAGCGGAGGTAATCAGGGCGGCAATACTCGTGGCGGCAATTCGGGCGGTGGAAGACAAGGCGGCGGCGCTCCGGGTGGAGGCATGATGGGTGGTGGAATGATGGGTGGCGGACGTCCAGGCGGGCCGGGCGGCGGTATGTTTGGCGGCGGTGATATGCGAAAGCCCTACAATCTAAATGTTGGTCTCAATTTTACCAACCTTTTCAATAATGTAAATTTCAATGCTCCCGTCGGCGTCTTGAATTCCAATCGTTTTGGCCAGTCCGTATCCACGGCCGGAGGCTTTGGAGGATTTGGAGGCGGCAATTTTGGCGGTGTCAGCGCTGCGAACCGTCGCATAGAATTGCAGATGCGATTTAGCTGGTAGCTAATGATGTCACTTGCTACAATAATGTCAGGTTGTAAATCCTTATGAAGATACTTAACGGTCTTGTGCTCGCGGTCTTGCTGTTCTCCCTGAGCTCTTTTGCCCAGAAGGGGCCAAAAACAAAAGCTCCGGAAAAACCTGTAGTGGTCGTGGATAACAGCCCTCTTGATCAGGCAAAGGCGACTATCACGGCTCATGGCGGTGACAAACTCAAAGACATGAGATCGCTTGTTTTGCGTGGCTCCGTAGACATAACCGGAGCATTCAGCATGGTGATTCCGGCGAGTTTCATGCTTGTCACTTCGGGTGATAAATATGTCTTCGAGTTAAATAATCCGTTTCAGCCGCTAAAGCAGATATCGGATGGAAAACAGACCTTTTCGAGCGGTTATGAACTGCCGCCGGTAACGAGCCTTGGTTTTCCGCTGTTTCAAAAGGTTGGCCAAACTGGGTACGTGGTCGCTGCGCTGCCCGAAGGAAAGAAAAATAAAAAAGGTTTCCGCGTTACAAACCCTGAAGGGTTTTACACTGACTTTTTCGTTGACGAAAAAACCAACCAACTAAAAAGCTACGAATCCGCCTATGAAGTCGACGGACGCCTCGTCACGACATCCGTAGAGATCGATGAATTTCAGACTGTAGAAGGCGTCATAGTTCCCAAGAAATATTCACAACGGTTCGATCTCGGCCAAATGACGGCCTACGCAAATTTTAAGACGAAAGATATTTTAGTAAATTCGCAGGTCGATGATGGTCTGTTTGTAATACCGAAATAAACAAAGTTATTTCGCGAACCGGCTTGATTTCCACCAGTCGATGGTTTTCCGCAATCCTTCCTCTAATCCAACGATAACAGAATAGTCGAGGCACTCGATCGCTCGATCGTTGTCGGCTTGTGAGTGTGTGACATCGCCGCTGCGAGGAGGTTGGTAGTCGGCGATCGTGTTTGGCGAGTTAGTTATTGTTTTCAGGATGTCCAGAAGACTATTCAGCGTAATTCGGTCGCCGTTGGCCACATTGATAGTTTCTCCAAATCCGAGAGTGGTTTGTGCGGCTTTGATATTAGCGTTTACGACGTTAGAAATGTAGGTAAAATCTCGTGACTGTTCGCCGTCGCCGTAAATGACAGGGGATTGGCCGGTCATCAGGGCGTCAATGAAACGCGAGATCACTCCCGAATACATCGACCCAGGATTTTGCCTCGGGCCAAATACATTGAAATACCTGAGTGACATTGTCTCAATACCGTAAACGTGATGAAACGCGCGGCAATAATATTCCCCGGTTAGCTTTGCAACAGCATAGGGGGAAAGCGGGTCAGGTCGCATCGTCTCAACTTTTGGAAGGACGGGCTGGTTACCGTAGGCCGAACTCGAAGCAGCATAGATGAAGCGCCTCACGCCAACATCTTTTGCTTTGTTGAGAAGGTTGAATGTTCCGTCAACACATACACGGTGCGTTTCGGCCGGGTCTTCTACAGAACGGGGAACACTCGGAAGAGCGGCTTCATGAAATACAATTTCGACGCCTTCTATGGCGTTGGTCAGAGCTGTTTCGTCATTGATGTCGCCTTCGATAAATTCAAAATCACCTCGGATCTCTTCGAGATTCTCACGAAAGCCGGTTGTGAAATTATCAATGATCGTTACACGTGCACCCTGTCGGATCAACTCTTCGGCAAGATTTGATCCGATGAATCCGGCACCGCCGGTGACTAGTACTTTGCTGGTAAACGACATTACTGTCTAGAATTTTACCGACCAACTCCTACATACTCAAAACCGAGTTCACGCATGTCATCAGGCTCGTAAACGTTTCGGAGATCGGCGATCTTCGGAGCTTTCAAAAGTTGCTTGACCTTTTCCATGTCGAGAGCTCGAAACTGGTTCCATTCCGTAACGATGCACATCATATCGGCGCCGTTTATGGCATCGTATTCATCGACAGCGTACTCAATGTCAGGCAAGACATGTTTTGCCTCATCCATGGCAACCGGGTCATAAGCTTTTATGGTTGCTCCCCGTCTTGTCAGTTCGTTAATAATGTCGGTTGCCGGTGATTCGCGCATATCATCGGTCTCTGGTTTGAATGAGAGTCCGAGAACACCGATCTTTTTCCCGTTGAGATCGCCGATGAGTTTTTCGATCTTTGGTATCATGGCAAGACGCTGTCTCTCGTTTGCTTCGATCACCGCATCGACGATCAATGTCTCAACTCCAAATTGATCCGCAACAGTTGTCAGTGCCCGAGTATCCTTTGGAAAACATGAACCGCCATATCCTGGGCCGGGATGAAGGAATTTACGTCCGATGCGATTGTCCATTCCCATTCCGCGAGCCACATCGTGTACGTCACATCCGATCGCATCACACAGATTGGCAACCTCGTTGATGAAAGTGATCTTTGTGGCGAGAAAAGCATTGGCAGCATACTTGATGAGTTCCGCTGCTTCAAGCGACGTGATAATGATCGGCGTTTCGATCAAATATAGCGGTCTGTAGAGATCCTTCATGACCTCGATCGCCCGCTGCTCGTTACTGCCGATAACGACGCGGTCAGGCCGCATGAAATCGGTGATGGCCGCTCCTTCGCGCAGGAACTCGGGATTGGATGCAACGCCGAACTCAGTTGGAGTTGCCATATTTTCTGAGACAAATTCGCGAAGCCACTTGCCGGTTCCGACGGGAACGGTAGATTTGGTTACAAGAACCTTGTAGCCATTCATCGCCTCGGCGACATCCTTTGCGGCCTGTCGATAGTAGCTCATGTCCGGCGTGCCGTCTTCCTGCGGCGGAGTACCTACCGCGAGAAAAACGACAAGCGCCTTTTCAACAGCGCTTTTAATATCAGTCGTAAAATGAAGCCGTCCGGCCTCGGCGTTTTTTTCAACTATTGTGTCCAAACCGGGCTCATAGATCGGAATGATACCTTTGTTCAGTTTTTCGACTTTGGTAATATCGACATCGACGCATGTCACGTCGACCCCAAACTCTGCAAAGCAGGCTCCCGTTACCAAACCAACATACCCTGTGCCAATTACAGCAATATTCATAACTTATTAAAATAAATGCAATACAACTCTCGTTCCACAAATCCTGACTATAAACAAAGTTGTGCGGGTCATATCATAACAACATGACCCGCACTTTGGTACAAGAGAAAAAATTAGATCAACTGTTACGGCTGATGACAATAACACCACCGCCGGTAGTGTCGTCTTCGCCGTTCGCCAACCAAATACCGATACCGGCACCGCCAGCCGCGAGAAGGAGCAACCACGGCAAGCCTGCAACTGCGGGGCCAACCGAAGCATTAGGACGGAGGCAGGGGGTGCAGCCTTTCTGAACAAGATTGCCTGCCGTTGCGGACGTTCCGGCAACCACCTGCTTATCATTTGTGCCCGTTTTCATCGTTACAAGACCGGTGGTCGTATCAACGTGTGTATGCGAGCATTCAACCTGAACGAGAAAGTTGTCAGCTTGTGACGAGTCAGCTATGACTGTTGCGTCTTTTGTTGTCACAGTGGCCGATGTGCCAGCCGATGTTGAGACTCGCGTTTGTCCTTCGGACAAAGTTGCAACGATGCTGCCTGCAGAGAAGATCAATGTCACATTGGAGTCGGCAAGCACTTCTACACGGCCAAGTTTGCCGAGGCTCACGACTGCATTTGAGTTAGCACCGGCAGCGATCACCGCACCGGAAAGAATGGTTGAACTGGAAACCGCCTGCTGACCATTAACAGTTACCTGGCCGGTAACTGTTATCTCTCCAGTCTGATCGACCGGCATGGCAAATGCGACCATTGAGTAAACGCACCATACCGCCGCCATCGTCGTTAATGTAACAAACTTATGAAATGTATTTTTGCCCATGTGACTTAAACTCCTCCTGTATCAAACCTTGTAAAAAGTAATAAAAGCGATTAGCTCACCGGGCTGACAGTCGTGCCCGAACCAAACCTGTTCTCGTTATCCTGAGATGTTGCCAAAACGATACCCGCGATAGCTCCACCGAAAATAAGGGCGAACATTGCCCAATTTGGCGATGACGAAGAAGCACTCTTCGATGAACTGCCTGACGATGCCGAAGCTGTATCACCGGCATTTAGCACAACAGTTTCCCCTGCGGCTGTTTTCACGGCGACGCTTTTGGCAGCACTGAGAACCGTAACACTTCCCGAAGCGAGGTCGCCACTAATATCTGTTTTGTCGAAAGATAGCGTGAATGTGGTGTTTGGAGCGATCTCAAGACGGCCTGCCTTGCCGAGATTGACAATAGCTTTCGCACCTTCCTGCGTGCTGATCGTGCTCGAAGAAAATATAGTACGGCCGCTCTTAACTACCTCGCCGTTTACACTAACGGTCGAAGTGTCGCCCGAGCCGGTAACCGTGATCTCACCGGTAGCCTTGCCATCATTCGCCAATGCCACCATCGAGTAAGTTGCAATTAATGCAAAAGTCAGGCACATGGTAAGTGCCTTATGAAACAACGATTTGCTATTCATAGTTCTCCTCTTGTATCGCTTCAATATCAAATGAATCTAAAAAAACCTAACACTCTTTTTTTACACGAATTACAAGGGGATGTCAATAAATCGGCTCCCTCGTAGCGTGTAATCTTGAGAAAATAACCAAATCCGGTCAAAACAAACTGTTAACCTTCGATTTGATAACCATTTATACCACAATTTCACATCTAATCAAAGGCTAGTCAGAGAATTATGGTGCGGCTCGGAAAAACTTTTGCGATTTCCACGGCCTGAGTGTGCCTGAACCATTGCCGAGCGACCGGTTTTCTGATTTAATCGGCAAAGTTAACAACCTCTTCAAGGGTAGGTCGAGTTTATGAAAGCAAGATTGATTTTCGTGTTGTGTGTGTTGGCTTTGGCTGCGGCCTGTTCGGAGGCCTCGAAGGAAAAGAAGATACGGATAGGCTTTGCGATGGACACTCTAAAGGAGGAGCGTTGGCAGCGTGACAAGGATGCATTTGAGGCCCAGTGCAAAAAGCTGAACGTAGATTGTCAGATCACCGTCGCCGATAACAAGGCCGACAAGCAGGCAAATGACGTTGATAATCTTCTTACAAAAGGCGTGGATGTGCTTGTCATCGCCCCACACGACGCGACGCAGGCAGCTTCGATGGTTGAAAAGGCAAAAGCTCAGGGTGTTCCGGTCATCAGCTACGATCGTTTGATCAATTCAGACAAGATCGACATCTACATTTCGCATCAGGTTCCGGTCATCGGGCGCAAGATCGCAGAATATGCCATACAAAAGGTGCCGAAAGGGAATTATGTGATCGTTGACGGCTCTTCTAAAGATAACAACGCCGTCATCATGAAAAGGGAATACCTCACGCTGCTCCAGCCGTTGATCGATAAAGGTGACATCAAGGTCGTTGCGGAAGACTTTACGGATGATTGGCGGCCGGAACTCGCACTTAACTTTGCCGAGAACGCGTTAACGCAAAACAAAGACAACATACAGGCGTTCATCGTGTCGAATGACGGCATGGCGGGCGGCGTCATTTCGGCACTTGAAAAGCGTGGCCTTGCAGGAAAGATACTTGTTACAGGACAGGACGCGGGACTCGAAGCTCTTCAAAATATCGCGACCGGACGGCAGACGATGACGGTTTACAAACCGATCATTCCGCTTGCAAATGCAGCGGTCGAAGCTGCTATCAAACTTGCAAGAAAAGAAAAGCTCGACACCAAGCCCTTTATGAATGACGCTATCCAGAAAGAGATTCAAGCGACGCTTCTTGAAGTTACAGTCGTCGATAAGACAAATCTCATGGACACTGTAATAAAGGATGGCTATGCAAAATTTGAGGATGTCTATAAGAACGTGCCCGAGGCAGATCGTCCCAAGAAATAAGTGGTTGCACCCATGAGCAGCGAAGTTGTACTAGCAGTCGATCTTGGCGGGACGAACCTGCGAATGGCCGCCGTAGGACATGACGGCAGGATCTTTTCCCACGCTAAGATCGAAACCGAAAAAGCTTGCCAGCCATCCAGTTTGCTAAACTGCCTGACGACTCTTGCCGATGCATGCCGAGCGGCTCTAACCGCCGATCAAAAAATCATCGGCATCGGTGCGGGCGTTCCTGCGAACATCTCGCCCGAGGGAGTTTTGCACAATCTTCCGAACCTTTCTGCGCTTGAAGGAATGAATCTCAAATCTGACCTCGCCTCGCAATTTAACTTGCCTGTCGTGTTGGAAAACGATGCGACTGCTGCGGCGATTGGTGAAAATTGGCTGGGTGCGTCAAAGGATGTTCGCGATTCTATCATGATCACGCTCGGCACCGGCGTTGGCGGCGGAATCATTATTAATAACGAGCCGCTGCGTGGAATCGACGGACTTGCCGGAAAACTCGGCCACATTTGCGTGGAGCCCGAAGGCCATCCGTGCGGCTGCGGCAGCAACGGCTGCATCGAACAATACGCTTCGGCAACCGCGATCGTACGCATGGCAAACGAAGCCGGCCTTAACGTATTAACTGCATTCGATGTCTATCAACTCGTAACGGGCGGGTCACAACGGGGAGCGATAGCGACTGGGTCAAATACTGAAAAAGCTCGAGCCGTCTTCCAAAAGATGGGCCGCTACCTCGGCATCACACTCGGTGGACTTGTAAACGCGCTGAATCCCGAAATGATCGTCATCGGCGGCGGGGCCGCCGCCGCGTGGGATGTCTTTATAGAGCCGCTGACAGAAGAATTAAAGTACCGTGCCTTTAACGAACCCGCCGACCGTGTCCGGATCGTGCTGGGAACCCTCGGCGACAACGCCGGAATCCTCGGTGTGGCGAGTTCGGCATTCCGAAGCTAACTAGGCGCACTTAGGCTTGCTAATAAACTGAATTTCAAATATACTGATTCCTTGCTGAGATGAGCAGAAACACGGGAAGTGGGTTTCGCACCCACTTTTTTATTTGCTCTGAAAACGAAATGGACAAAAGTTTGATAACCGAACGAGTTACAAAAATTGCGGCTCATGCGGCCTCAAATGCAGGCTTCGAACTCGTTCATGTTGAAATTGCAGGGACGAAACGCGACGTGGTTGTCCGTGTTTACATTGACAAACAGGGTGGCGTTACATTGGACGATTGCTCTAGTATTTCGCGGGCAATGGAAGCGGTTCTCGATGTTGAGGACATTATTCCTTCAAAATATGTTCTTGAGGTTTCCTCACCCGGTATCGAACGCGAGCTTTATTCGCTGAGCGATTTTGTAAAGTTCGCCGGCCATCTCGCCAAAGTGAAATTGAAAACGGAGATTGACGGGCAGAAGAATTTTGTCGGAACAATAACGTCGGTTGACGGTGAAAAAATAACGATCGACGACCGCACAAAAGGAAGCATGAGCTTTAGTTATTCCGACGTCGGCAAGGCAAATCTGAAGATCGATCTTGCAAAAGAATTTGGCCGTTGATTTTGCGGCATCAGAAATTATGTATAAACGAATGAGTGCAGGGAAGTTATGACAGCATCAGCATTATCATCCATCGGACAGAGCATAGAGATATTGTGCAATGAGCAGGGACTTGACCGCGATATGGTCATCGAGGCGATGAAGGATGCCGTGCGCGCCGCCGCCCGCAAGCAGTTTAAGGCTAAGACCGGCGACAGCGTTCAGGTCGAATGGAATGCTGAGGAACAAGACCTCGAAGTTTCGGCCGAAAAAACTGTGGTTGAGAATGTTGAGGATCCTCTGACCGAGCTTTCTTTAGCCGATGCCCAGGAAATGGCCGGTGATGAGGTCGAGATCGGCGACATGCTTCTTATTCCGCTTAACCGCGAAGACATGGGCCGTATCGCTGCTCAAACTGCAAAGCAGATACTTGTTCAAAAGGTGCGCGAGGCTATCCGCGAAAAAGTTTACGAAGAGTACGTCGATCGCAAGGGCGAGTTGGTCAACGGCATGGTCAAGCGTTTTGAACGTGGCGACATGATCGTTGATCTTGGCAACAATCTTGAGGCGATCGTTCCGAAATACGAGCAGTCGCGCGGCGAAATGTGGAATCAGGGCGAACGAACACGAGTTGTAATAGTTGATGTTTCTAAGGAACAAAAAGGTCAGCAGATAAAATGCTCGCGTTCGTCCGAAGAGCTTCTAAAACGACTCTTTGAGATGGAAGTGCCTGAAATTTATGACGGCACGGTCGTTATTAAATCTGCCGTTCGCGAACCCGGCGACCGTGCCAAAATTGCCGTCATGTCAACCGAAAAAGACGTCGACCCGGTTGGCGCGTGCGTCGGCATGAAAGGCTCGCGGGTGCAGGCGATCATCAAGGAATTGCGTGGCGAAAAGATCGACATTATCGAGTGGTCGGATGAGCCTTCGGTGTTTGCCGCAAACGCTCTTTCGCCAGCAAAGGTTTCGCAGGTCCGCATTACCGACATCAACAACCGCCAGATGGAGGTGATCGTCGGTGAGGATCAATTAAGCCTCGCGATCGGTAAAAAAGGTCAGAATGTCAGGCTCGCGACAAGACTTGTCGGCTGGGAGATCAAGATCGTCAGCGAAGAATTGCTGAAGAAAGAGATCGCCCGTCAAATGGGCAAAATGATGGCCTCTGGTGAAGCGGTTCCAATTACGGCTCTCGAGGGTGTCACTTCGTCTCAGGCTGAGATACTTGCGACAAAAGGTATCGATGATGTAGAAAAACTCGCGGCAGTTTCCGTTGACGATCTGGTCGACTATCTTGATGTCAGTCTTGACGAAGCCGAGGCAATTCGTTCTTCGGCAGGGATTATTCTCGAGATGCGAAACGCCGACGAAGCTGAAGGTGAAGGCGAGGACTCAGCCCAAACAGACAGCGAGCGGCCTCAGGTTGAACCCGAATCGGAAATTGCGCTGGAGGAAGGCGAAAGTCCGGATTCTTCAAGTGAGACGGAGATTGTACCGTCCGACGAAAGTTCTGAGACTGCCGGCGATGAGATGATCGAGTCGGAAAATACTGATGAAAAAGCATAAACTGCTTTTTCCGGAACGGGGGGTTGGTTGTCCAACAGCTAGTAATTGTTAGAACTTATTGAATATGCCGATTGGTAAGAGCATTCGAATTTACGATCTTGCACGTGAAGTCAAACAAGACACAAAGCGTGTAATGGAGGATGTGCGCCGCGAAGGAGCGGATGTTAGTGTCGCATCCAATTCCGTCAGTCACGAGATCGCAGAAAAAATTCGAAAGAAATACGTTCAGAAAGCCGAGGCCACGCCAAAACGAGCGATTAAGGTCATCAAAAAGTCTGCGGCGAAAGAAGAACCGGCACCAACTGAGGTTGAACTTCCGATCGTCGAAGAGATCGAAGAGATCGAAGAGGAAATAAAGCCAAAGTCAAAAGTTAAGGTCGTCGCCAAGGAACCGGCGGCCGAGTCGACCGAAGAAGTCGACGTTCCGGCAACTCCAAAAGTCAGAAAACTCGCCAAAAAGACTGAGCAGAAACCGGTTGAGGAAGAGCCAGAAAAGGCTCCCACCGTCAAACGTCTGACAAGGTCAAAAACTAAAGCGGCCGAAGTTGAGCCCGCGCCGGAAGCGGTTTCCGAGGTTGTCGAGCAGCCTATTACTGAAGCTGCTCCCGCGGAAACGGAGCCTGTAACAAGGCCTTCAGGTACAACCGTAAAACGCCTGACGCTTAGTCCTGACGCGCTTAAGCAGGGCATCAAGCCGGGTGACCGATTAGTTAAAGATGCCCCGACAAAAACCGGTAGCTTGGTCAACGATAGGCCGCGTCCCGGAGATCGTCGTCCCGAGTTTCGCGGCACCCCAGGCGAAAATGCGGCTCCGCAAATGACCTACACGCCTCCGGCGGATAATCGCCGACGGCCCGGACGGTCCGGTGGTAGAAAAGGAAAGGATGATAAGGGGGCCAAATGGGCTGAGCGTGACCTAGATGCCCCGCAGAAACGTTCTATTGAAGAACGCGTGATGGATCAGGTCGGCGCGGTCGATCTCGATAACATGAAAACGGCGCGCCTTACGGAGGGGGCAACCGTTCGAGAATTTGCCGAGGCTCTTGGAATTACGCCACGCGATATCGTTCAGCTCCTCATAAAACGAGGTGTTTTTGCCACGCTCAACCAACCCATTGGTGAAAAGATGGCGAAGGAAATGGGATTCGATTTTGGTTACGATGTCAGTTTTGTTCCTTTTGAGGAAATGGTCATCGAACAGGAGTTCGAGGAACTTATCGCTGCCGATGCCGACGACATTGAATTGCCGCGTGCACCCGTTGTTACTGTTATGGGACACGTCGATCACGGCAAAACATCTTTGCTCGATGCAATTCGCTCAGAAAATGTAGCCGAGGGGGAGGCCGGCGGCATCACTCAGCACATCGGAGCCTACAGTGTGTATGTTCCTAACCCGGATAAACCAGGCGAGGAGCGCCGAGTAGTGTTTCTCGATACTCCGGGTCACGAAGCCTTTACTATGATGCGCGCTCGCGGAGCAAAGGCGACAGATATCGTTATTTTGGTCGTGGCTGCCGACGACGGTGTTATGCCGCAGACGATCGAGGCTGTCGAACACTCAAAAGCAGCAGGGGTTCCCATCATTGTTGCGATCAATAAGATAGATAAGCCGGATGCGAATCCGGACAAGGTAAAGCAAGGCCTTGCAGGACTTGGCTTGCAGCCCGTTGATTGGGGTGGCGATGTAGAGATGGTTCCCGTATCTGCGAAGAAGCGCGAGAACCTTAATACATTGCTCGATACAGTTTTACTCCAGGCGGACATTTTAGAACTGAAGGCGAGTCCGACACGCCGCGCTTCAGGCGTTGTTCTGGAAGCCAAACTTGATAAGGGACGCGGTGCTGTCGCGACAGCTCTTGTTCAGCAGGGAACTTTGCGGATTGGTGATCCTTTCATTGTTGGCCAATTTTCAGGTAAGGTTCGCGCGATGCTGTCGGATCGCGGTGAAGCGGTCACCGAAGCTCCCCCTGCAACACCCGTTGAGATACTTGGCCTCCAGGGCGTGCCACAGGCGGGCGATACTTTTCAGGTTGTTGCCGATGTTGAGCGAGCACAAACTATCGCCGGACAGCGTCAGATGCATGCGCGGCAAACTGCGATGCTCAAGACGACAAAACGCGGTATCGAATCACTGGGCCAAGTTGAAATCAAAGAACTCTTGGTCATCCTTAAAGCTGATGTTCAGGGCTCCGTTGAAGTTTTAAAGGCAACACTAGAGAAACTCTCCACCGAAAAAGTCAAAGTTCGTGTCATTCGTGCAGGCGTCGGTGCAATTGCGGAATCTGACGTGCTCTTGGCATCGGCGACTCAAGCAGATGATGTCTCAACAGCGGTAGTCATTATCGGTTTCAACGTTCGTCCCGAAGCTCGAGTTGCAGATATCGCTCGCCAAGAAGACGTTGACATTCGCCTGCATTCGATCATCTATAAGGTCGAAGAAGAGATCAAGGCCGCGATGATAGGCATGCTCGACGCTATCGAGAAAGAGACGATCCTCGGTAAAGCGGTCGTGCAGGAAACATTCAAGGTCTCCAAGATCGGAACAATTGCCGGCTGCCGTGTGATCGACGGGATGATCCGCCGACAGGCCAGGAAACATTCAAGGTCTCCAAGATCGGAACAATTGCCGGCTGCCGTGTGATCGACGGGATGATCCGCCGACAGGCGAAGGCTCGTCTTATTCGCGATTCTGTCGTCATATGGACAGGCGACATCGCGACGCTTAAACGCTTTAAGGATGATGTAAATGAGGTCAAGAATGGATTCGAATGTGGTATCAGCCTGGTTAACTTTAACGATATCAAGATCGAAGACGAGATCGAAGCATTCATTATCGAAAAAATTGCTGCAACTGAGTTGTAAGAATGTATGATGGACTCATGGGATCGGGAATGATCTAGCTTTCAGGGCGTTTCGTGGCGTCGAGTCCAAGTTTGAATCGAATTGAAGTTATGCGTCGGCCTGAACGGTTTGCTGAAGCGTTAAAAGAAGAGATCGCAGAGGTCGTGGGATTCGAATTGGACGATCCGAGACTTGAGATGGTCACTGTGACTGATGTTGTGGTTGCAGCCGATCTAAGAGACGCAAAAGTTTATGTTCTTGTTCGCGGTAGCGAAGACGAGATCAGCAGCGCTTTAAAAGCTCTCCATAAAGCTGAAGGCTTTGTCCGTCAGCAGGTAGCATTAAATTTGGACCTTCGGCACGCACCTCATGTGCACTTTGTGCGCGACACCGCCGAAGAAAACGCATCACGGGTTAGTGAGATCCTAGACGATCTTACCGCGAAAGGCGAAATAAAAAAGGAAGGAATTAGTGAAGGGTTGATAGTGGAGAGTAAAGAGTAGAAAGGTACAGCCTTTCACTCTTCATTCTTCACTTTCTTTTCTGCACTCTCTAAGAAGTGTTAAGTCAAGTAGTAGAGTTAATTGAAAATAAGAATAATTTTGCAATAACAACGCATATTAAGCCCGACGGCGACGGCGTAGGATCGTCGCTCGGCCTTTGCTGGCTTCTACGATCCTTAGGAAAGAATGCCGAGGTGGTTGTTCATGGTGATGTCCCGCAGGCTTACAGAAGTTTGCCCGGAGCGGAAGAAATACGCAATGTAACTTCGATCAACGGCCAGTATGATGCGGTATTTGTTATCGAGTGTTCCGACATAGATCGTCCCGGTATTGCGGGACTAGAAAATACTTTCACCGTAAACATCGACCATCATTCCACGAGCGAACATTTCGGATCGATCAACTGGATCGACTCTACCGCGTCTGCTGTCGGCGAAATGATCTACAACCTCTGCAAAGCGATCGGCGGCAAGATCACACAGGACATTGCCGAATGCGTCTATATGGCGCTGGTCACCGATACGGGTTCATTCCATTTTTCAAACACTTCAGATCGCACATTAAAAGTCGCATCTGAACTTGTCAAAGCCGGTGCAAAACCGTCAAAGATCGGCGAAGCTGTTTACAATAATTATCCATGGTCGCGTATTGAGTTAATGCGGCAAGTGCTGGAAACAGTAAGACGTGACCCAACGGGAAAAGTCGCGTCCATGCGACAGACGATCGAAATGCACGACGCAGCAGGAGCGGTCGATGGCGACAATAATGGTTTTGTAAATATTCCGCTCGCAGCGAAAGATGTGCTGGCCGTCGTTTATATGCGCGAGGTCGGAACTAATCAGTTTCGCGCGAGTTTGCGTTCAAAAGGCGATATTAATGTCGCCAAGGTTGCGGAAAAATTTGGCGGCGGTGGACACAAGAATGCGGCCGGTCTGAGCATTGAAGGAGACTGGGACGAGAAAGAAGCTGAGATCGTCGCGGCACTTGTTGAAGCCGTCGAAATGGCGTAATACTAAATTCATTGTCTGCGAAACACGCGAAATGATGCGAAAATAGGTTCGCTGACTTTTTCGTGTTTTTCTTGTATTTCGTGGGCAAATTCTTATGAACGAGAAACGTTACAAGTGGCGGCGCGATGATTACCGTGAAAACACCAAAGGCTTGCTGATGCTCAATACCGGTGACGGCAAAGGCAAAACTACGGCGGCAATTGGCGTGATGGTTCGTGCGGCCGGACGCGAATTGCGATGCTGCATGATCCAGTTCATGAAGTCTAAAACTGACCGTTACGGCGAGCACGAATCCTTTGAAAAACTCGGTATCGAGGTTCACACGATGGGGGACGGCTTCACCTGGGACACTAACGACAAAACACAGGACATAAAAACCTCGGAAGAAACTTGGGCACTTTGCGTCGAAAAAATGCGCAGCGACGATTACGACCTTTTGGTTTTTGATGAGCTGTTGTATGTATTGAGCTATGGTTTTCTCGACATTGATGCGGTGATCAATGAGATACGAGCAATTCGTGTAAAACAGCCGCATCTCCATTTGATCCTCACTGGTCGCAATGTCGATAATGCTCTTGCTAAAATGATCGACGAAGCGGATCTCGTGACCGAAATGCGCGAGATCAAGCATCCATTTCATGCGGGCATTTATGCACAGCAAGGAATTGAATTTTAATGAAACAAGACGTTGAAAAACGCAAGGCTTCAGGAATCGTTGATTACATCGCACTTGCGTTGACCACGTTCGGCGTCGGCTATCTTCCGGGACCTACGGGAACATATGGATCCGCGGTCGCGGTCGCAATCTATTTAGGAATCTATAAGTCGCTTACATTCCTTGCAGGCACGATAACATCGCATGATCCTAAATTTGAAGCATATAGTGCCGCAACCTCAATACTGATAGTTGTATTTCTCGCCGCGTTTTGTTTGATCGGGATTTGGGCCTCTGGCCGTACGATCCCGATCTTTGGCAAATCCGATCCTTCAGAAGCAGTCGTTGACGAGGTGATGGGACAGCTGATCACGTTTACATTTGTTCCGTTTGGCATTTCATGGCCGTTCATTCTGGCGGGTTTTTTGTTGTTTAGGCTGTTTGATATTTGGAAGCCGTTTCCTGTCCGCACGCTCGAAATGCTGCCGGGTGGGCTTGGTATTTGCGCCGATGATATTGTTGCGGGCGTGTACGCGGGTATTTGTCTCGCAGCGGGATATGCGATCTGGTTGGCGATATGATCTACCACGTTCTGCCGGGCGATGCTCAGGTTGAAGAATTTAAGAAAACAAAAATTGATGGCGAACTGATCGTTTGTCGCGAGTGTCTTGCCGTCGGTGATGTTGGTGCCGAGTCGCTTTCTGACTTTTGGGAACAGCGGGCGCATTTTATCCTGTCGGAATACGGTGAGGACGAGATCGAATACCATGATCGTGTTGCCGACCAACTTGCCAAACTTCTCGACCTTGAAGAAGGCGACGAAGTAAATCTCTGGTTCGAATACGAACTGTTTTGCAGTGTGAATATGTGGTTTTGTCTCTGGCTTTTGAGCGAGACCGGAGCAACGGCTTATCGGGTCGAACCGATCATTCGTTCGAAAGAGGACCGCTGGCTTGGCTTTGGCAATCTTACCTCTGACGATCTCAGTGCTTGCTTTAACGCTCGCACAAAATTCTCCGCCGAAGATGTCGCACTGGGAGCAGATCTCTGGAACGCGTATCGAACAAACGAGCACGCGATACTGGCCGAGCTTTCCACGAAAGAATCGGCCTGTTTCCCATATCTAAAAGAGGTTTGCGAGGCTGCCATCGAAAAGGACAGGCGTCCGGCTGAGATAGTTGCCGAGATACAATTTGAAGGCAAAACGGAATTTGAAGATATATTTCCGGAGTTCGTAAGACGTGCGGGGGAATATGGTTACGGCGATCTTCAGGTTAAGAAGCTCGTCGAGAATAATCTGGAAGAGATCACTCATTGACTCGTGTACCGTGAATATTCGTATCCTCTTTTATTACCTCAGTCTCGTTCCTCAGTATCCAACCTTTGTACCAAAAATAACCCAGTAAACCCATCGTGACGAGAGCCATAGAGCCTAAGGTAGCAAAATAACCATATCTGCTTTTTAGCTCAGGCATATTTTCGAAGTTCATCCCGTAAACACCTGCAATAAACGACAGTGGCAGCCATATGGCCGAAAAGATCGTCAGGAATTTCATAATGTCGTTGGTTCGATTGGCCGTTACATTGAAATGAATGTCGAAGAGGCTGTTTACAAGGTCACGGTAGCTTTCCGAAAGATCGCTTATACGCAAAAGATGATCATAAAGGTCACGATAAAAAGGTAGTATCTGTGCCGGTATTTGTGGAAACTCACCGTGAGACATTCTCTGCAAAACATCCATTTGCCGTGCCGAAATTCTCTTTAGGCGAACAACGCTTCGACGCAGGTCCATGATCTCCTCGAGTATCTTGTTGTCTGCCTTTCTCATCAAAAATACCCGGTCCTCGAAATTATTAACCGCATCTTCAAAGTCATCGATCACCGGCATATAGAGATCGACAACGTGATCAAGTATCTGATGCAGAAGATAAGCGGGGCCGCGTTGGCAGGCAAAGGTATTGATACGAATTTGCTGCTTAAGTTTTTTAATGCTCCTGAACCGCTCAAGATGAAATGTAACGAGAAAGTTGTCTCCCAAATAGCCATCAAGCTCCTTAGTTGTGAAGTTAGCGGGACTGGTAACGCCGGGCTTTACCGCGTGAACGATAAAGTAAAGATATTCGGCAAACGCTTCGACCTTTGGTTGATTACGGGTCTCGATGCAATCCTCGATCGTCAGGCGGTGAAACTTGAAATCATTGAGCAAAATATCGCCTGCGGCCTCGATCTGCGGGACATTTTCGCCAAGAAAGTCCACCCAAACTACGTTCGTTTTGTCGGCGATCAAGGCGGGCAGATCTTCGCGCTTAAAGCCTTCCTCGACCTTTTCCGCGCCTTTTCTGTAAACGAATATTTCCATAATTGTCCGCTCAACCCTGAAATGCTAAGATTTCATCACAAGTTTTACCACGACCGCATACTACTGACAAATGGCTATACCAATTCTACAAGTTTTCGTTGCCGATGACGTTAACGAAGACAAGCTAGCTCCGCTGCGCGATGCCGGCATTACAGTTATTAAGGAAACAAAGCTCGACGAAGCCGCGCTTGCTGAACGCATAAAAAATGTCGATGGCGTTATCGTCCGCAGCGCGACAAAGATCACGGCCGATCTGATGGACAAAGCCGAGCGCCTTCGAGTCATCGGACGTGCGGGCGTCGGTGTCGACAACATTGACGTTAAAGCTGCAACTAAACGCGGCATCGTCGTGATGAACGCTCCCGACGGCAACACAATAACGACCGCCGAACACACCATTGCGCTGCTCGTTTCGATGGCTCGCAATGTTCCGCAGGCTCACGCAAAATTGCAGGGCGGCGAATGGGATAAAAAGAGTTTTGTCGGTGTCGAGTTGAACGGCAAAACGCTCGGCGTGATCGGTTTGGGCCGCATCGGCAAGCATGTGGCCAAGGTCGCACGAGGCTTTGGGATGCACATCGTTGCGTACGATCCTTTCATGTCCGCTGACCACGCAAAGGAACTCGGCATCGAGACCGGAACACTTGACGATGTGCTAAAACGGGCGGATTTTATCACCATTCACACGCCTGTAACTGACGAGACGCGCGGCATCATCGGTGAGGATGCATTTGCCAAGATGAAGAAAGGCGTTCGCATCGTCAATGCCGCCCGAGGCGGCCTCATCGATGAAAATGCGTTGATCAAAGCTATCGAAAACGGCACTGTCGCCGCTGCGGCTCTCGATGTTTTCTCGACCGAACCGCTGCCTGCTGATTCGCCGCTGCTCGGCAATCCTAAGATCATCACGACACCCCATCTCGGAGCTTCAACAACCGAGGCTCAGGAAGGGGTCGCTCTCACAGTTGCCGAACAAATGCGCGACTATTTGATGGACGGTACGCTTCGCGGAGCAGTCAACGCTCCGTCCATGGCAGCGGCTGAGGTAGAGGCTCTCCAGCCTTTCATCGACCTGGCCGAACGTCTCGGACGCTTTCAGGCGCAGATACTAGACGGTGGCGCAATTTCAAATGTGCGTATTGAGTTTACCGGCCAACTTGCCGATCGAGACGCAGCACCTGTTACGCGAGCGTTCCTTGCCGGCCTTTTGCGCGACGTTTCTGCACGAGTCAATGTGGTGAATGCATTGCTTATCGCCGAGGAACGAGGGATCGGCATTACGACCTCTTACACTTCTTCAACACACGGTGCGAACGCCGATATCCGGACCGTGGTCACTTCGTCCGACGGCGAGCAATCGATCGACGGCCTTGTTTTTGCCAATGGCGAAGGCCGCATCACGAGCATCGGCAAGTTTCCCGTTGAAGCAGTCCCGTCGGGCTTTATGCTCGTTGCAAAAAATCGCGATGTCCCCGGCGTGATCGGCCAGTTGGGAACGACACTTGGTGGAGCGGGCGTGAACATCAGCCGCTTCTATCTCGGCCGCCAGGAAAAAGGCGGCGAAGCCCTTGCGGTAGTTGAGATCGACTCCGCGTTGTCCGAAGAAGTCCTGGACCAGCTGCGAAAGATCGACGCCGTGATCTTGGTGAAACAAGTCCGGCTCTAGTGTCGGGAAAAGACTCACCACGGAGGCACAGAGAGCGCAGAGAATTTTAGGTATGATCTAATCTGACAGCGGTCGCTTTTGTGTAAAAGGTTTACATTTAATATGTCTTTCTCAGTGGCCTCTGTGACTCTGTGGTGAACCAACTCTTATGGAATTGAATGAACTGACGGAGAAAATAATCGGCTGTGCAATTAAAGTTCACAGAGAGTTAGGGCCGGGGTTGCTTGAAAGCACTGATGAAGTTTGTTTAGTACATGAATTGCGAAAAGCCGGTTTGAGCGTCGAGAAGCAAGTTCCGGTACCGATAATTTATGATGGTATCGCGCTCGATGCATGTTATCAGTTGGATGTTGTGGTGGAAGATGCGGTAATTCTCGAACTGAAGTCAGTAGAAAGGATAATGCCGATTCATGAAGCACAACTTTTGACATATCTGAAACTTACAAACAGAAAACTCGGACTTATCATAAATTTCAACACGCAATTACTGAAGAACGGCATCAAGAGGATGGCAAATTGATAATCTCAGTGCTCTCTGTGTCTCCGTGGTGAATTCTCTACTATGCAAAAACTCATCCTTCTCATCGCCATAACCTTCGCATCAGGACTGCTCTTCGTAAATGTTTACACATCTGTGGTTGATGCCAGAAACTGGGGACACGACATTCCCAGCTCGTTAATGGCCGCTCGAGCATACATGAGCGTCGCCAACCCCGGCACATTTTTTCGCACCGTATCGCCGATGAGCCAGGTGATCGCTATGCTGGCTCTGATCATCTGCTGGCGGGCCGGCTCACGAGTGCGAATCTACTGTGCGATCGCTCTCGTTCTCGCGGTATCCGGCGACCTTTTCACTTTCGCTTATTTCTTCCCGCGTAACGACATAATGTTCGTCCAACCGCTCAGTTCAGACACGGAATTACTAAGACGCACTTGGTCCGAATGGACATTCTGGAACTGGCCGCGTTCGGGTATTTTGGTTGTTCAGGTTATCATCGACTATCTCGCGTTGATGCGCGTTACGAAAGCCGATTAAATGGAAGACCCGACAAAACTAGAGAGCTCCGGCAACGAAAACAAGACGGAGATCAAAGCCAACACGACTGCGGACACTAAAGCGGGCGAATTTGTTGCGGGCACTGTGCTTGCGAGCCGATACCGGATCATTGGCCTCATTGGCAAAGGCGGGATGGGCGAGGTGTATAAGGCCGAGGACATCAAGCTGTCACAGATGGTCGCTCTTAAATTCCTTCCTGACAGCTACCAAAACGACGGTGCGGCTCTTGAGCGTTTTCACGGCGAGGTTCGAAACGCACGTCAGGTCTCGCATGTAAACGTGTGCCGCGTCTTTGACATCGGCGAGATCGACGGACGACATTTCTTGTCGATGGAGTTTGTGGACGGTGACGACCTGTCGGCGCTTCTGACCCGTGTCGGACGATTTACGTCGGAACGCGCAGTTGAGATCGCTCGTCAACTTTGCGTCGGGATGGAAGCGATCCACAAAGCTGGAATTCTCCACCGCGATCTCAAACCCGGTAACATCATCATCGACAGCAAAGGCGTCGCACGCATTACCGATTTTGGCATTGCCGGCATTGAAGCCGAGATGAAAGGCGACAACATACGTGCAGGTACGCCAGCCTATATGTCGCCCGAACAGATAACGGGCAAAGAAGTGACGGTTCGCAGTGACATTTACGCGCTCGGATTGGTCATTTACGAGATCTTCACCGGCAAGCAGGCGTTCATCGCGGACAACGTGATGGAACTGATCAAAATGCATCAGACGGCGACGCAGACCAACCCATCCGAGATCGTCAAAGGCATCGACCCGCTCGTCGAAAGCGTCATCGCCCAGTGTCTCGAAAAAGATCCAAAGAACCGTCCCCAAAGCGCACTGCAAGTCGCAATGGCTCTGCCCGGCGGCAACCCGATGCAGATCGCGCTCGACGCAGGGCAAACGCCGAGTCCGGAGATGGTGGCCGCATCGCCAAAGAAAGGCGCATTGAAACCTTTAATTGCCTCTTGCTGTTTGTTTGGCGGGATTGTGATGTTGCTGATCTGCCTCGTGGCCTCAATGAAGGTTGGTGTGAACAATCGCATTCCGTTGAACAAATCGTTAGAGCTTCTTTCAGAAAAAGCAAATGAAATCATAGACAAACTAGGCTATACAGACCCGCCTTTTGAAGAATGGAGTGGGCTTCGTTTTGAGCCGGCTTACGCGAACTCTATTTCAGAGAATCCTAAACCCGAGGATTGGGAGAGGCTCGAAAGCGGACGACCGTTAGTAGTGACCTTTGACAAAAGACAAAGCCCGAATAATTTTGAAATCGTATTGAGAGGCGATACAGGCTGGGAATTTCAGCCGCAAACGAAAGGTGGCGAGCGGACAATTTCGCTTGACACGCGAGGACGGCTAGTGGAGTTTTCCGCGGTGCCGGTGCAGTACCCGATCAGTTCAGAGGTCAAAACTGACTTCTCGGAGCCTTTTCAAGCTGCCGAGCTTGATCTTGCAAAATTCAGAGAACTCCAGCCTGAATGGATTCCGCCGTATGCGTATGATGAACGCAAGGCCTGGGAAGGTGCCTTGCCCGACGATGAAAATGTACGCTTGCGGGTGGAAGCTGCCGGGTTTCAAGGAAAGGTCGTTTTTTTCAAACTCGTCTATCCGTGGACAAAACCCGATGTGACGGAAGCTGATTCTTTCACGACGCGAGATTGGGTGGGAATTTTTACTCTTGCCGCGATCGTTATTGGAGTAGTGCTCGCCGCGTGTTTTCTGGCTTGGCATAATCTAAGGTCTGGCAAGGGAGATCGAAAAGGTGCATCGAAAATTGCATTTTTTGTTCTGGCCTCGCTCTTCGCTGGCTGGTTCCTCAGTATGAACCACGTCCCGTCATTCTTCCCCGAACTCGACCGTTTTTCACATTCGATGCGAATCGGCTTGTATTTTGCGGCTTGGACTTGGGTGTTTTATGTCGCGCTCGAGCCCATTATCCGGCGCAACTTACCCGACTTGATCGTTTCTTGGAATCGGATGCTTGCTGGGGATCTGCGGGACCCTTTGGTCGGACGCGATATTTTGATCGGAACGCTTTGGGGCATTGCACATGTCACATTGATCTATCTGGGGATCTCTGCGGAACGTTTGGCCTATGGAGACGTTCAGCTTTTCTATTTGTCTCAAGCATTCACGAATCTGAACAGTTGGCTTGCAATGGTATTGGCGGTACTCGGACAAAATGTAACTTGGGGGTTTTTGTTCATTTGTTTTTTTGTCATTGTCTTCCTGGTGGTTCGGCGGCGCCTGTATGCATGGTTCGTCCTGATGGTGCTGATATCAGCGATCGAGCTGTTGCTGTTCTCCCGAACATTTGTTTATGTGAGCTTTTCCTTAGTGATCGCAGCATTGTGGAGCCTAGTAGTTACTCGCGCAGGTCTTGTTGCCACGATCGTGGGCTTTGTGGTTTTCGCCTGGCTCCGATCAACACTCTTGACCACTAATTTCACCGCATGGTATGCGAATAATATGTTTTGGACTCTCGGGCTGATCATAGTGTTGTTGCTTTATGGCTTTTACACTTCTACCGCCGGGCAGAAACTCTGGCAAGGCAAACTCCTCGGCGACGAGAGCTAAGAAAAGGCACGCAAAGGCAGGGATAATGAACTTTCTAACTCAAATTACTATGAGACACGAAGTTCTGTTTACGATTTTTCTGATGCTCGCAGGGTTTTGTCCGATGTTTGGACAGGCAACCGGCGACCGTGAGATCGCGGCGCGGTTTGCTCCGGTGTTTTACCAGGCTCTTGGCGACAAGCGTCGGAGCGACTATATCACCAGCTTCGATTTTGACGGGGACTGGCGTGGTGACAACAACTGGAAAAATGCCGACGACCCGAAATTTGCGCTGCTTGGCTACATCTATTACGCGGTCAGCGAGACGCAGACGCATTATTTTATTCACTACGCCGTCTTTCATCCGCGCGATTACAAGGGCGGCGAGAAACGCGGCGTTTTACTGAGCGACCTGCTCCGCGAAGGTGTCAAACTCGCGGGCAAGAACGACCCAACGGGACTCGCTGCCGAAGCAACCGCCGCACATGAGAACGACATGGAAGGAGCGCTCGTAGTCGCCGAGAAATCAGGCAGTGACCTCAGCAGATCGAAAGTCGTGTATGTTGAAACGCTTCACCACAATATGTTCACGCCTTATGCACTGGCGGAATCGAGATCTAATGTGTCCGGCGTATTCAAAAAAGACGGCGAGAGTGTGTTGCTGTACGTTGAGCCCAAAGGCCACGGCATCGAGGCGTACTCGGCCGACGAGAAACAGACCGGCGGAAAGGAATTTTTGATTTACAAATTCACTGGCAAAGCCGGCGATCCCGAAAAACGAACTGAAGGCCCCGTTGACTACGACCTGCTCCCCATCGCAACCACCCTCTGGCCCAGAGCTAGAGCGGATGCCCGCGCGATCGACAAGAACATCACCTACGGAGCATTCAACGATTACGGATCGGTAACCATAAATGTGCTCGACGCAAAAGGAAAGTCCGTCCCGAAAAAGATCGTCATCGGAAAAATGGCATCCGCATTCCTCGGCTCCACCGGCGGCATCAACATGGCCCGCCCACCCTGGGCCTGGTTCAGCAACAACGACCGCAAAGCCCCCCTGGGCCAATGGTTCTTCGACCCCGCCACAACAATCAAACGCGACTTCGCCCTGCCCAACACATTCTCAACCACCTACACCCGCCCGCCATCTTGGGTTGCGAAATAAAGTTTGATTCAATATCGAGGATGCGGAGTCACGATTCCGAAGTTTGATTTTTGTCCTTTCTCTTTCTTCCTTTTAGGTGGCGGACTTTGCGGAGATCTAGGTTTAGGATTCCGTCTTCGTCGAGGTATGGATCGGCGAAGCGGATTGTTGCGGGGAGGCGGATGTTGCATTCCTGGCAGAGGCGAAAGGCGCGGATAAGGCGGGCTCCGTAGTTGCCGCGCTTTGCGGTCGGATAGGCGTCTTTCATCACCTTCCTTGTCGGCTTTAGGCCGATAGTGGAGTTTAACCGGTCGAAAAACACGTGAAGGGCTTCCGGCTCGTCCATCATTTCGAGCGTGAAGCGGCCAAGCACGATCACGCCGTCCGGACTCATCGTTACGTGGAACGCCGACCAGCGGTTCGGCTGCTCGTCGCGTCCTATCTGTTCCCAATGTCTTTTCATAATGTTTGAGCGTATCAAAATCAAGTGGTTGTTGCAAGTATAATACGAAGAGTTTTGAACAAAGTTCCAAAAAAAGATCGACAACTATTTTTTACTCAAATCGCCTTCGTTTGTTGAGTTACACGATGGAGGTTATCGTGGTGTATAGTTTGGTGCATCGTTGACGTGATCGTGAGCGGCAAGGAACGCAATCATTATGGACGCGCCGAAGTCGGCGAAATTTTGATCTAAATGGCAAAACTGCCCGAAAAAAAGCGTTCTACTGACGTCTTGTTGGAGCTTCCATACGCCTTTTTTGAGGTCTAATACGTCGTTTTTGACACATCGCCGCACTCTTTTTGCGGGTTACACCACAGGCCAGTGTCGCTAAGTTATACTAATCGCACGACTTTTGGTTACAATGGCTGAGAGCGGGAGCACGTTTTATGAGCGAAAGTGTGACATTACGGGTTTCGGGCGTAACGAAACGGTTTGGCGCATTCACTGCGGTCGAGGACCTGAGCTTCGACGTGCGCGCAGGCCGTGTTTTCGGCTTTCTCGGGCCAAACGGGGCCGGAAAAACTACGACCATTCGAATGATCGTCGGCATCACTGCGCCGGACGAAGGCAAAGTTGAGCTTTTTGGCGAGAAGATGTCATCGCATCTGCAAGACCGCATCGGTTATCTTCCTGAGGAACGCGGGCTGTACAAGAAAATGAAGATCGTCGATCAGCTGCGGTACTTTGCCGCGTTGAAGAACGTGCCGGGTTCTGTGGCAGAAAAACGCATCGATTTTTGGCTCGATCGGATGAACCTCGGTGACTGGAAAAAGAAAAAAACGACCGATCTTTCCAAAGGAATGCAGCAGAAAGTACAGTTTATCTCGACCGTGTTGCACAACCCCGACTTGCTTATTCTTGACGAGCCATTTTCGGGCCTCGATCCCATAAATGTTGAGTTTTTGATAGATGTCCTCGACGAAATAAAGACGCAGGACAAGACGATCATTTTCTCCACTCACCTGATGGAAACCGCCGAACGCCTTTGCAACGACATACTGCTTATAAACAAATCGCGAAAGGTCGTTTCGGGCAGTTTGCGTGAGGTAAAGGCGAGCTACGGCAAGAACCTGATCGCTCTGCGTTGCACAGGCGGTGAGGCAGTGCTGACTGATAACAGCCTCGTGAAAAATATCGACGACCACGCAGATGAGAGATTTATTGAATTAGCCGCGGGTGTTGACTCGCAAAGGCTCCTGAAAAAGCTTGTTGACAGCGGAGCCGAAATATCAAAGTTTGAAGAAGTTGAGCCAACTTTGAACGACATCTTCATCGACCAGATCGGAGGCCAGAGATGAGAAAATTCCTCGCGGTTGTAAAACACGAATATAAAAAGATCGTCGTCAAATGGACTTTTCTGCTTGGCACAGTACTTTTTCCGGTGATGATGGCGTGTTTTGCATTGGTGCCGGCGCTGATATTTTCGATCAAGGGCGAGCCGACGCGGCTTGTGATCGTCGATCCGTCTAACAAGATCGCTCCGAGGCTCAGGTCAAATTTGTCCGCCGAAAAGATCGCCGAAAAAACCCAGCAAGCTGCAAAGGATACAGATTTTGACATCACGACTTCACAAAACGAGCGAATGAAACAGGCTGGCAAACAGTCGCTCGAGGGGTTTGTTTTTGTTGATTACAACTCAAGCGGAAAAAGCTCCGAACAAATTCGTTCTGAGCTAAACGCAAAGGCTGCGGCGGACGAGATCGACGCTTTTCTATTGATACCGGCAAACTACGGCGACGCGGATGCCAAATATGACTTTCTTTCTCGAAAGGCAGGAGATATCGTCGCCGGCGATGTTCTCAAAGACGCTCTGAAAGAGGCCGTCCATTCGCAGCGTTTGGCAGACGCAAAAATCGACGAAACAACCCTGAAAAACGCGAATAAGGCAATAACTATCAATACAAAGTCGATCGATGAGAGCGGCCGTGAAAAGAACAGCGAGCTTTTATGGATCGCATCTTTTGTGATCGGTTTGGTCATATACATCACGTTGGCGATCTACGGCCAGGTCATAATGGGAGCGGTAGTAGAGGAAAAAGAAACTCGCATAGCAGAAATACTCTTTTCGTCCGCAAGGCCTTTCGAGTTGATGCTTGGCAAACTGGTTGGCGTAGGACTTGCGGGATTGACGCAGATGGGCATTTGGCTGCTGTCGATCTTGATTCTGCTCGGATTTTTGGCTGTCCAAACCGACCTGTCGCCGATCGTCAAAGACCTGCCGCATTTGACCCCACTGATGGTTGGGTATTTTCTTGTCTTTTTTCTGCTTGGCTATTTCCTTTACGCGTCGTTCTTTGCTCTTATCGCCTCAATGGTAACAACGGTTCAGGAAGGTGGCCAGTTTTCTTTGCCCATAACAATGACCATGTTGGCAAGTTTCTACTGTGGATTTGCCGTCATCCGTGATCCGAATTCGACATTCTCGTTTTGGGTTTCCATCGCGCCCTTCCTCGCACCCATTACTATGCCAGTGAGAATATTGGCGGAAACGCCCCCGATTTGGCAGATAGGTCTTTCGGTAGTGCTCAACCTGCTCGCTATTAGCGGAATGGTGTGGCTTGCATCACGGGTCTATCGCGTTGGAATGCTGATGTACGGCAAACGGGCGACGGTTCCCGAAGTGTGGAAGTGGATTTGGCAGGCTTAAAAACAATTGATGAGATCACGCTGGTCGATACTAATTTTGATTTCGGTGTTGGTATTTTCGTGCTGCTCGTCGTCCGCAGTAAATAGAGCTGAACCGTCGCCAACGCCGTATAAAAAACCAATTCCGACAAATGCAGTCAAAATAGATAAACCGATCAACGTCATTTTTTCAACCTACTCGAAAGACTGGCCGGTAGGCTGGGAGTGGGTTGATCCGGATGAAAAGGATACTCCTACACCGCACGACGTTAAAAAAGGAGTCTTGCGAGTTACTGTCCCGGGAGGAAAGGACTTGTCAGGAGAAAGACGAAATGCTCCGCGATATGTCAAAGGGATCACCGGCGATTTTCAAATAGAAACTCGAATAAAATTTCTGCCAAAAGAAAATTATCAGGGTGCAGGTTTATTGATTTATGTAGACAAGAATAACTACATGCTGTTTGAACGCGCGTACGGGGGTTTTGGAGGCGGTGCCGAAGGGATGCGTATCGACGTACGGGAAAATGGCGAATACCGATCGCTTGTCACTCCGAATGAAATTCAAACTGACTCGGGGGAAACTGAGATGCGTATCGTGCGTAATGGACAAGTATTTACTGCCCATTGGCGAGCTGTCAAAAGTAATGAGTGGCTAAAAGCAGGTGAGTTTGTTTCCGATTATCCCGAATCTATTCTTGCCGGCTTGGTCATGTGTAACACCGCCGAAGAAGTGACCGCCACATTTGCGTATATCCGTCTGCTTCCACCTGAACGAACCGGTTCGAAAGCGGAACATTGAGCTGGATGACGTCGTATATTGTACAGCACAGATGTTTGTGATTTAGGGGTACTTGTAGTAAAACGAAGGTGTTTAGCATCAGTATTTTGTTTTAGAAAGGAGGCACAGATGATCGGACAATTGATTTGCGGATTGATAGTAGGTGTTCTTGCAAGATTGATAATGCCAGGCAAAGAAGCTTTTCCACATGGTGTGATCGGTTGGGTTTTGACTGCTTTGCTCGGTGTAGGCGGAGCCTTTGTAGGCACGTTTATTGGCGGAATGCTATTCCGAGACAATTATGCAGCCGGGTGGATCATGTCGATAATTGGAGCGTTAATTCTGCTTTTTGTTGTTCGAATGATCTTCGGAAAAGGCGGTACGGCGGTCTAGGAAGACAAGCTCATTTGCAGCCGTCGGATCACGTCTACGCTTTGGTGTTCTTAAGAAACACTCGCTCGATCCGGCGGTCGGGAACCAGCCAAATCAGCGCTACTATCACATAAATGACGTGAGAAATGTGATATTCCACAAACGCAAGCATTATCGCAGCAATGTAAAGCGCCAACGATACCTTGCCTTTTAGATCATTGCCGACAGCTTCGGCAAGAAGCGCATTCGCACCGCTCGTATGTCTTGTGAGTTTATTCTGTAGAAGCGTGTATGAGATCGCACACAGAAGCAGCACGACGCCATAGACCGCCGTCGGCAGAGATGCAAAATGGTTTTCGCCCATCCATGCGGTTGCGAATGGGACCATAGAGAGCCAAAAGAGCAGCAGTAAATTGCCCCAAAGTACCTTCCCATTGACCGTGCGTGTTGCCTGAAGCATGTGATGGTGATTGTTCCAGTAAATGCCGAGGTAGATGAAGCTCAAGACATAAGCGAGAAAAGTCGGCAACAATGGTTTGAGTGCTTCGAGATCGGTACCGTGCGGTGTCTTCATCTCCAGTACCATGATTGTCATGATGATCGCAATCACAGCGTCCGAAAATGCTTCCAGGCGCGTCTTGTTCATTTGTCCGCCTCCGGCAACTCCATTTTGACGAGACCGTCAAACGCAACGTGATACGCGACGCCCTTCACAGGAACCGTCATTTCTTCCTCCGTCTTGCCTTCCGAATTGGCGATACCAACGCTGGCAAAATAGCACGAGGCTCCATGATCTTTTGCTAGCTTCACTTGATGCCGAAAAACCTCTTCACTTTCGATGCGGCCGCGTCCCGGATAGATAGCAGTTCGGACGACAAAGAAAGCAAATTCGCCGTCTTTGCTCGCTACGATCTGCGGATGCTCTTCGCGGTTCGCATAAACATCGGCTGATTCCACGGTCCAACCGGCTTCGATCAGTTGTTTGTAGACGATCTCGACGCCAAATGCGTGAACGTCGGACTCAGTCATCAATTCATGTTCGTTCATTAAGTCTAGTTTAATTGTCAAAGAACAGATGTATCAATACAGCGTGATATATTAGTGATTAATGGACATCAATGATATTAGATCTGCCCAAAGGCGAATTGCATCCCATATTAAACGAACGCCGCTCGAATACAGCGCATCGTTGAGTGCCCGCCTTGGCACCAATGCATTCGTAAAATACGAGCTTTTTCAAAAAACCGGTTCATTCAAAGCTAGGGGAGCCTTCAATAAGTTGTTGTCAATGTCCCCCGACGAATTGTCCGGCGGCGTCGTCGCTGTCAGCGGCGGCAATCATGCTCAGGCTGTAGCATATGCATCGAGAGGTATGGGGCTCGATACCGTTATACTTATGCCTCAAACTACTCCCCAAGTATATGTCGACGCGACTCGCGGTTACGGGGCGACGGTCGAGCTTCTGCCCAACATTGCGGATGCATTTGAAAAGTCCCAGGCCTATCAAGCGGAGGGCCGTGTTTTTTTACATCCATTTGACGATCCGCTGATAATGGCCGGACAGGGAACTGTCGGGCTTGAGATCATGGAAGATCTCCCAGATGCGACCGATGTCATAGTCAGCATCGGCGGCGGCGGATTGGCTGGTGGTGTCTCGACTGCAGTCAAATCGATCAATCCGCAGGCAAACATTTGGGGTGTCGAAACCGTGGGAGCCGAAGCAATGACACAAGCTCTTGCCGCCGGATATCCGGTCGAAGTGGCCAACACCTCGATCGCCAAGACGCTTAGTGCCCCGCATGTGTCAGATGCTACCCTGGCGCTGGCAAAACAAAACCTCGAATCAGTAACTCTCGTCAAAGACACAGATGCTATTGGGGCTTTGGTGTATATGGCCGAACGACTCAAAGTCGTGACCGAACCTGCTGCATCATGCACGCTCGCCGCTGCGGACCAGTTGCGTGCCAATTTCAAGCTTGAAAGCAAGGTTGTTCTGATCCTCTGCGGCGGAAACATGGGCATTGTCGATCTGTGTGGTTATCTACAGTAAACTATTTCAAACCATACAGTGTGACCTGCGACCGAACACCTCGCCGTACGGTAGCGGCCTCGTACCAGATATCGACTTTTTTGATATGGCGGTCTTTTCCGTTCAGATCGAGAGCACGTGTCTCGCCTCCCGCGCGAATGAGATTGCGAATTTCAAATTCTTGTTTTTCACCATTGCCATATGTGACAAGTAGTTTGTAAAACCTTACTGCTCGATGTTCTACGGTGATCTTAAGCTTGCGAAACTCGCCATCACCACTAAGATGCCAGGTATCTTGTTCACTGCGATCTTTAACCTCTTTTGAACCGAGGTTTTCCCAACCTTGCGCCGACACCGTAATTGCACTGGCCGCAAAGATAAGCAAAAGTGATGATAGGATGACTACTTTTTTTAACATTCAATTCTCCTTTCAGATGTAAATACTATTGGCTTAAGCCGCTCAAAATTATCAAGAAAATGTCCGGATTTGTAAAGGACAAAATTCATCATGTCTTAAGACTAAAATTAAGTCGTTTCGGTCTTATTTTTGTCAGTCCGGTAGAATAAAAAATGACAAAATGTGTCAGCTTAATGAAGCTTGTATTTATCCAAACGTTGCATTCGTTGGATTTATTAGTTGGGCACGCCAGTTGTAGGCAAACATCGATGTCGGTCCTGATATCCGACAGATCACATCAGGAGAATTGCTGCTATGAACAAACAAAAAGGTTTTTCACTTATCGAACTTCTTATCGTCGTCGTTATTATTGGAATAATAGCGGCTATCGCGATCCCCAACCTGCTTGCATCGCGTCGAGCGTCAAATGAAGGCTCGGCAATTTCGTCACTGCGAACATTGCACGGTGCTCAAATGACTTACGGCGCGACATACGGAGGCGGAAACTACGCAAGTACATTTGCGGACCTGCAATCCAATAATCTGATCGACTCTGTGTTGGGCTCGGCAACCAAGGCGGGATACACATTTGAGGTAACCGCGATCGACCGCACAACCACGGAGCCGGCAGCGTTTTCGTTCAGCACCGTGCCGACCACGACCTCCGGCATTACACAGACAGGTTCACGAAATTTCTGTATCCGAACAGAAGGCGTTATCAGAGCTGAAACAGATCCTGCTCAGTTAGGAAGTCAGCTGACATATGCTGAATGCGTTGATGGCCAAGCTGGCGTGTTCCCGCTCTAGTAACTAGCCTAGCGTTCAATTTGTCAAAAATTGCGGTTCCATACCGCAGTTGCTTGAAAAAGTCCGGGTGGTGGCCCGGACTTTTTCTTATGTATATACCCGCTTAGATTTATAGTCTAAAGCGAAGCGAGTACGTTAAATATCTCGACCATTGCCTTTGTATCTAGCTCACAATATTCTAGCAGATCGTTGAAAATGCTGACGCGTTCAGCGTCGCTCATACTCGTCCAGGTCGCGGCACGAAACCATTTTATAGTTGCTGCAAGGCCATCGCTGATACCAAGTTCTTTGTAGTTGAGCGATGGAACCAGCACGGGTAGGACCTTCTTGATAGATGTCTTACCTTTAAATTCGGGATGAATATAAAGGTTGTCGGAAAATATCTTCATCAGGTCGTATGTCTTTTCATTTACCTCGTTAAAGAAATCCGCAAGGTCCGGAAACATCTCAGCCATTTCAGTATTGCGGCTCTTTTCAAATGCTTCGTACCAGACGAAGACAGTGCCGATGCCTCCAGACATCGCATCACGCAGGTGTTCGGCAACACAACGTGGCGGCCCATCGTTCCCGCGTGATAGATATTCGCTGTGCCGCAGTTCGGCACCAGGTCGATCTATGGTGTGCAGCGAGTACTGAAAACACATCTGTTGAAAAGGCCTGATGCCGTCGAACTGAGGGATCGCGTATGCAAATGTCTCGTAATCGAGAAAATGCAGCGGATATTTCCATTCGTCCATCTTCTTGATGATCTCATCACGTTTAATGATGGTTTCACCTGATTTAGCTGCTTGAACCTGCGCGCGCTGCTTTGGCGATAACGGGAAATCATCAGGAACGTCAACAATGTCGATTATGCCTTCAGCAAGCAGTTGACGGCGCTTGTCATGCTTGAGAAACGAAATATCAAAAACAGTGTATTCCGGCAGGCCTGGAAAATTCAGCTTGATAAACCGGCAGTCGAGTTTTTTATCAATACAATAATCGACAAGCGACGGAACCGGAGCCGATGCCAGATATTCAAACGCCTGTTGGATCTGTAATTCGGTTTGGGCAAGCCTTTGATCGACAATATCCGAGACATCGGTGACGGTAAATAGTTGTTCGGCGTCGATCTCACCATGACGAACATATTCTCCGTTCAAGGTGATGACATGTGCTCTGCGAACGCGAGCACCTGTCCGTTCTGCGACGACTTTTTGAAAGGCAACGTCGTCGTAATGATCCTCTTTCACAGATCCAGACGACTTGATCTCAAAAATCTCGATCTCGCCGGTGTTCTTATCGGTAACGACAATGTCGCTGCGTGCGGCGAGTTCAGCGGTTTGAAAAGTCCTCTGAAAATCGACTGCAACATCGTCGGAGGAGCGAAACCGCGACAGTTCTTTTACAAGTTGCTCGACAGCATAACCCTGCTGGCGAAGATGTTCGTATTCAAGCGTGATCTCAGGTGCAGACAAAAGCGGTTGATGATATTCGAGCCAAAATTCGGGGGCGCATTTTAGAAAGTTGAGATAAGCGGTTTTGGTGAGACGATATTCCATTTTTGTTTTAGGCTGCATTTTCTTCTCGTTTCTGTTCGTGTTATTTTACGCCTAAGTTGGAAATAAATCATTTGGAGGCATTTCGGTGAGCGAAAATACACCCTCAATATTCAGAATATTTGTGCCCGTGTCTGATTTTGATGCAGCGTTGGTTTTTTACAAGTGTCTTTTCGATGCCGAAGGCCGGTCGATACATCATGGGCGGCATTATTTTTATTGCGGTCCTGTGATATTTGCCGTGATCGAAAATAACGGGCCGCCCATTGCCGATCATGTTTATTTTTCCGTGCCCGATCTCGACGCCGTTTTTGCAAGGGCGATGGAACTCGATTGTCTCGAGAAGGACGATGTTCACGGTTCGCCTTCGGGTCAGATAAATGTTCGTCCATGGGGCGAGCGGTCTTTCTACGCACGCGATCCGTTTGGCAATGGGTTGTGCTTTGTCGATGAAACAACGCTGTTTACAGGAGAACGATAATGCTAATCTACGAAGTTAGCGCAACAGTTGAAAGCGCTCTTGCCTCCGAATTTGAAAGATACATGGCCGATCGGCATATTCCGGACGTACTTGCGACAGGATTTTTCTGTGGCGCGGTTTTTGCAAATAATGGCGATAAATACCGTATCGGGTATCATTGTGAAACGCAGCAAAATCTCGAGGCCTACCTTGCAAACGACGCTGAGAGTCTTAGAGCGGATTTCCTTAAGCATTTTCCTGAGGGAATCGAGTTGTCCAGGCAAAATCTGGAAATAATTGCTCTTTTTCCCGGCAGTTGAGTCGTTCGGTTTGATAGTCTTAATGAATGCTTTTACTCGGAATCGAAAGCTCTTGCGATGAAACGGCCGCGGCGGTTGTTCGTGATGGCCGCGAAATATTGTCGTCTGTGATCGCGTCACAGATTGAAATGCATAAACCATGGGGCGGCGTCGTGCCAGAGCTGGCCTCGCGCGAACACCTCGAAAAGATCGAACCGATCGTCGCTGAGGCACTAGAACAAGCAAAGGTAGCTATACACGACATCGACGCCATTGCAGTCACTCAAGGTCCAGGCCTGGTCGGCTCGCTGCTCGTAGGCGTCTGCTATGCGAAATCGCTCGCATATTCACTCGGCATTCCATTTGTCGGTGTAAACCATATCGAAGGACATGTGTATTCGGTCGCGTTCGAAAATCCTCCGATAGAATATCCGGCACTTGCCTTGATAGTTTCCGGCGGCCATACGAATATCTTTCATATGCCAACAGAAGGACAGTACAAGGTCGTTTCACGGACACGCGATGACGCTGCCGGCGAAGCATTTGATAAGGTCGCCAAAATGCTCGGGCTTGGTTATCCCGGCGGGCCGATCATCGAGAAACTAGCTCTCGAAGGCGATGCCAGAAAAGTCAGGTTTCCAAAAGCAAAGATCTCCGATGGGCGCCCAGATCTGAGTTTCAGCGGGTTGAAAACAGCAGTGGCACGATACATCCGTGAGAATTCCATTTCTCCGCTCGAAAACGGCGAAAAACCAACGCAAATTGTCAAAGATCTGGCCGCTGGCTTTCAGTCTGCGGTCATAAATGCTCTCGTAGGAACCTTGGAGAAACTTGCACTCGACCTTCGACCGCAAACACTGATCGTTGCCGGCGGAGTGGCATGTAATCTGGCACTCAAAAACGCCGCCGAAGAAGCAGCAAATCGACTCAACTTGCCTGTATATTTCCCCTCAAAACATCTCTCGACAGACAATGCTGCAATGATCGCTGCTGCCGGATATTTCCATCTAAAAAACGGCGACAGAGCAGACTTACGGATGACTGCCGACATCACAATGCGGCTACAAAACCTCGAGAACGAAGACGCTGATCTGAAAAAGCGAAAGGTTCATTATCGTCTTTAATTGTCAATTCATAACAGCACGAGCCAACGTAAATACCTGGACGCCGACCGCTCCATTTTTCTTCAGTACTTTTGCGCATGATGACGCAGTTGCACCCGACGTGAATACATCATCCACAAGCAACACGTTTTTTCCTTCGATCAACTTGGGACGCGTTATTTCAAAAGCATTCTTAACAGTTAGTTCGCGGGCTTTTTTATCCATCCCAATTCGATGCATCGGCGTGTGCAGCTTGCGTGTCAGACTGTGATTATCTACCGGCACGTTAATGGATCGTGAGACTATTTTCGCGACGATTTCCGCCTGATTAAATCCACGTTCAATACGTCTGAGGCGCGAAAGCGGGATCGGAACTATCAGGCCGATGTTGTTGAGGGCTTCAAGATTTTTTGACGCAACAGCAGTCTTAAGATGCTTGGGCAGAGAAGGAACTTTCTTTAATTGCAGGATAGATGCCGCGAGAGCTTTCTCATAAATGCCTAAAGCAACGGCTTTGTCGTAAAAATGATCGTCGCATTGACGGCAGTAGACCGGGGTGAGGGCAGCCTTTTCGCCAAAAAAAGCTCCGCATTTATTGCAGAGCATTTCGGTACCGTTGAATATCCTGGTTGCTTTCCAGCATTCATGACACGCAACGCCGTCGTCGTGATCTTTTACATGGCCGGAACAGACACGACATTCTTGCGGATAAATTAATGAAAGTAGGGAATTGGGGAGCGTCCGTAACATTCCTTATTCGTCGTCGAGCAGTCCTTGTTCGAGCAGTTCCTGGCAATCGAGACAATAGCGTGCCCAGGGGATCGCCGCGAGGCGTTTGGCATTGATCTCTTTTTCACAGTTTTGGCAAGGGCCGTATTCCTTGTCGTCGATACGCATCAGGGCTTCGTCGATAAGCGCAAGCTGTTTGCTTTCGTTTTCTGACACGGCAAGCATCACATTTTTGGAGTAATTTCTCACGGCCAGATCGACGGGATCGGGCGTTTCAGAGTCGTCAACAGAAAGATCATTACCCTTAAGTTTCTCGATCAACAAGGAACGTTCACTCAGGAGTTTATCTTTTATTTCTTTCAAAGCTTTTTTATCTAGTGCGGTTTTGGTTTTTGTCATTTCTGGTATGGAAAGCCCTTAAGTATTGTGTATGCCCGGTATAACTGTTCTAGCAGCACGACACGAGCCATCTCGTGTGTAAAAGTAAGAAACGATAAGGATAACCTATCATTAGCGTGCCGCGCAACCTCTGAAGATACGCCATCGGCCCCGCCAATAACAAATGTCACGTCTTTGAGGCCTCTGTTCTGCCATTTTTCAACTTCTCTGGCTAGGTTTGGCGACGACAAACCGCGGCCTTCGACGTCGAGCAGACAGACAAGAGAGCTTTGATTCAGTTTCTCGATAATTCGGTTGCCTTCAATCTCTTTGGTCTCGTGAGCGGCGGAGTCTTTGATCTCAACAACCTCGCATTTAACAAAATGCGAAAGACGCTGCAGATATTCGTCCTGCAGCGCCCGATAATTCTTGTCTCTGGTCTTGCCGATCCAGATAAAACGAAACTTCATGCGTCTATAGGTCGGCCGGAAGCTCAACCTTACGAGCATCGCGCCAAAGTCTCGCCAAGTCGTAAAACTCGCGTGCCTCCCCGTTGAAAATATGAAAAATGAAATCGCCGTAATCGAGCAGTACCCATTCGGCGGAGTTGTAGCCTTCGACACGTACAGGGCGACGCTGAAGCTGTTTTTTCAATTGCTCATTTATCTCGTCGGCGATGGCCTGGACCTGCCGCTGGTTCGAACCCGTGGCAATAACAAAGAATTCCGTAAAACTCGCAATAGAGCGCAGATCGAGAGCGATCATATCAACTGCCTTTTTTTCAGCAGCGCAATGGATAGCGAGTTGTAATTCCTGGTCAAGTTCTTCGAAAGGCGTGGGCGTTTCGGCGATCTCAATTTTGACCGCTTCGCGCTGAAGCGATCTTTCCTGTGTTTCTTCCATCATTTATAAATCTGATATTTTTCAATATAATTTGCAACTTCGGGCGGCACATCTGCACTCCAGGATGTAACACCGTCGCGAACTTTCTGTCTTATTTCTGTCGCGGAAATGTCCAGATTAACCGCATCGGTGATGTATATCGACCGTTTAGTAGAATCAGTAGCAATCGCTCCTGGTGCTGACCGTAGATCGGCAATCCTTGATCTGATCTCATCGGTCACATGCGAAACACCGATCTTGCTACCCGGACGCGTCACAACAATGTGATTCGAGAGCGACAAAACCGTTTCCCACTCACGCCAAGATGTGATGTCCATCCACGAATCGGCTCCCATAACGAAAAAGATCTCATCGTTGGGCAGCTCAGCATTTAACCTCGACAATGTTTCAACCGAATATGGACGCTCCGGCATTTCGATCTCCATTTTTGAAACGCTGATGTCAGGCTCATTTCGCGTAACGAGGCAAAGCATTGCATATCGGTCATAGGCCGAAGTCGGTTCCGAACGCTGCTTATGCGGAGCATGAAACGCCGGAACAAAGACAAACTCGTCGAGTTTGAACTGATCGAGCAACGCGTGTGCAATAGCGAGATGCCCGCGATGAACCGGGTCGAACGAACCTCCATAAAATGCGATGCGTTTCATATTTTATGCCACAGAGAACACAGAGAACTCAGAGATAACAAATCAAATATCAGGGCTTTTTTTCTCGGTGAACTCGGTGTTCTCTGTGGCCAGTGCTTTTGAGAGAGCAGAAACCAATTCCTTAACGCCCTGATTTGCGACCGACGAGATCGCAAAGAACTGTTTTCTATCTTTCTTTGCGCGTTTTTTCAAGTTTTCGAGTCTTTCCGGCTCATCGAGAGCGTCGATCTTCGTTGCGACAACGATCTGCGGCCGTGAGGCGAGATCGGCGTCATAGTTTGCAAGCTCGCGATTAATGATCTCGTAGTCTGAGACCGGATCGCGTCCCGAAAGCGAAGACACATCGACAAGATGCAAGATCAGCTTTGTGCGTTCGACGTGCCGCAGGAATCGATGTCCTAAACCTGCACCTTCCGAAGCTCCTTCGATAAGGCCTGGAATATCGGCAACGACAAAGGTGCGAAAATCGCCCATATCGACGACGCCGAGATTTGGTTCGAGCGTCGTGAAAGGGTAATCGGCGATCTTGGGCTTGGCGGCTGATATCACCGATATCAAGGTCGACTTTCCCGCGTTTGGAAAGCCAACCAAGCCTACATCGGCGATCAGTTTCAGCTCCAGCTGAAGCTCCTTCTCCTCGCCCGGACGTCCGTTGTAATGATATTTTGGGGCCCGTTTTGTCGGCGTAGCAAAATGAGCGTTTCC
>JBGARA010000104.1:0-10416 GCA_044230475.1 Pyrinomonadaceae bacterium
AGATACTTAAAGAAAATAAAGCCCAGAATATAGTCGCGAAACTCGTCCGCATCCATCTTTCCGCGCAAAGTATTGGCAATATTCCAGAGCTGCTGCTCCAGCTTTTTCTTCTGTTCGTCTGACATGGGTTATTCAGTTGGTGAATTACAACGAAATCATATCATGACGACTTTCTTTAGCAATAATCGGGATCACGATGGCAAGATGGTTGGCCTGGACGCGTATGGGGTGAGATGGGTTTGGGTGATCTTTTGACTCTTTCTTCGTCCAGAAGATAATGCCAGCGGCTGAGGAAACCGATTCCGCAGATCAAGCCGAATCGGTTGACGAGGTTAACTCCAGCGGAATCCAAAACGTCAGCGACTAGGTTGTCTCGGCGCGGTTAAAGAAGGTCAGAAACGCTGAGGATGGCAACAGCGCGGAGAAAATGTCATCGACGACGATGTGGATCGTTGACGAAGGTCCCGAGCAAAATTGCCAAAAACAGACACCTTAAAAAAGCACCTTTTACCCTCAGATCGGACCGGTACACGTACCTTTTGACCGCTTATACGTATTTTTCTGACGGCTTTATTTCGCACCATCGGCGTAAACCATTGCAGATAATACGTTTAGCAGGGAAAACGGGCCCTTTTTCCATTTAGAAACGTTTCTCGCCATCTATCCACATTCTCGTCTATGACATTCGGCCTTATTGCAATTATTCACCTTTATCCAATGGCAAAAAACGAAAAAATGCGGCCGCGTCACGAAGGTAGCGGTTGTGTGGCGATACAAGGGGTGCCGTATTGGCTATTTTGTGGCAAAATTGGATACTACAATAAAAAATTATGAAGAAATCCTTAAGCCTTTTTATTTTCATTCTCGTTTTCCCTCTGTTTGTCTACGCCCAGACGCTCGACGAAAAGCTCAAAGAGATCGATGATTACGCAAACACGGTCATGACGACCTGGAAAGGGCCCGGAATGGCTATCGCCATCGTAAAGGACGACAGGGTCGTCATGGCAAAAGGCTATGGCGTCCGTGAGCTTGGAAAGCCCGAAAAGATTGATGAAAATACGCTATTTGCTATCGCATCGAACACAAAAGCTTTTACGACAGCAAGCCTTGCCATTCTTGTCGATGAGAAAAAGATCGCCTGGAACGATAAAGTCTCGAAATACCTGCCTGATTTTCAGATGTACGACCCCTGGGTTACAAATGAACTGACGATCCGCGATATCGTCAGCCATCGTGTTGGCCTTGATACATTTAGCGGCGATCTGCTGTGGTATGACACGACCTATTCGACTGATGAAATACTGCGGCGGGTTCGATATCTAAAGCCTGTTTCGAGTTTTCGCAGCCGTTACGGTTATCAAAATCTGATGTACATCGCGGCAGGCCGCATTATCGAAAAGGTTTCAGGCAAACCGTGGGCGGAATTCGTCAGAGAACGCATTTTGACGCCGCTTGGCATGAACAGAACAACGACCAGCGTCCGAGATATGAAGGACAATTTTGCGATGCCGCACAACGAATCTGGCGGCACGCTGCGGGCCTTGCCGGTCGGTTTTCTTGATGACGCGATCGGCGCAGTGCGGTTGAACGCTTCGGTGGCTGACCTCTCGAAATGGATACGCTTGCAGCTTGGCCGCGGGACATTCGAGGGCAAGCAGATCTTCAGTTCGGCTCAAAGCTGGCAAATGTGGTCGCCAAACACTCTGCAGCCGATCTCCGAAGCGGCCTCAAAGACCAATCCGACGCGGCATTTCAGTGCGTACGGAATGGGTTGGGGAATGTACGATTACTACGGCCGCAAGATCATCAATCACAGCGGCGGACTCGATGGAATGCTCTCATACACGGTGCTGATACCGGAGGAAAATGTTGGTTTTGTCGTCCTGACCAACAACGAGTCGCCTTCATATCAAATAATGATGGCCAAGATCCGCGACGTTTTTGTAAACGCTCCCAAACGCGACTGGAACTCGGAAATAAAGACCCAGATAGAAAAAGGCAACGCCGACGATGCCGCGGAGGCCAAAAAAATCGACGAAGCGCGTATACCGAATACAAAACCGTCACTCGACCTAAAAAATTATGCAGGCACATACAACAGCCAAATGTATGGTGATGTAACTATTGCTTTAGAAGATGGAAAATTGGTTATGCGTCTCGTCCCAGCTCCCAATTTTGTTGCCGATCTTGAGCATTGGCACTTAGACACGTTTCAGATACATTGGCGTCCGAGTGTCCATTACAATTTTCCGCGCGGCTTTGTTACCTTTACCATCGACAAAGACGGCAAGACCGACCAATTAAAGATCGACCAGCCCAATAACGATTTTTGGTTCTATGAGCTTGATCTGAAAAGGGCAAAGTGACACTTTAGGCTCGACAATAATGCAGGAATGTGTGAGAATTCCCTATTCTGCAACAGTTATTTTTTAGGAGAATATAGATCTAGATGTCAGATGAAGCAGTACAGCCCGCCGAAACGACAAACGTTCAAAGCGGTGCTCAGGAAGGAAAAGAAACGACCGAAGACGTGTCGTTTCATACAGTTGAAAAAGAAGGCGTTGTAACCGCGATATGGGAAATGCAGGGCCAAAAGCACCTGAGGACCATTGATCCGCGTTCGATCGAGGGCAAGCAGATCCTCGCACTCTTCGAAACGGCAGGTTAAAAGATTTAGCCACGAAACGACACGAAACTTTCACGAATTATTTTCGTGGGGTTTCGTGTATTTTTGTGTTTAAGTTTTTTTTGGCAGCAGACCGAGGATCGGATGGTCTACAGGATCAAACTTCGTTGATCCGAATTCGGCAACCTGCACAACATTTAACCCCGCCGATGTAAGAAAGATCGCATCCGCGGAATGCAGTTCATCGATTCCCGTTTCAACCTCTCTACATCCAATATTCTCTAAAATAAATTCACGGGTTGTTCCCGCAAGACAGCCCGTTTTAAGGCTCGGCGTGAAGAGCCCGTTGTCTTTCAACCAAAACACATTCGCCATTGCGGCCGAGGTGATCTTACCTTGCTCATTAACTTGGATCGCTTCATCAAAACCTCGTGATTTTGCTTCATCGAGCGCCAATATTTTATCTAGATAGTTGCAGGATTTAACGCCTGCCAATGGTGAGTGCGTATTAACTTGAAAAGGCGAAATCGTGAGCCGAAAATCCTGCTTTCCCGCATGCGTCTCGCCGGTTGTGATAAGTAGAGTCGCTTTTTGTTGCACATCGTTGGGCCATATCTTACTCGCCGACTCATCAAAAAAAGTAAGACGTGCCCGGCCATTTGTCACAGTATTTTTCTCTATAATTTCATTAAGGGCCTTACGTGTAGTTTCTTCGGGATGAGCGGAAAGATCGATTGTTGCTCGCTCAGCGTTATCACACAATCGATGCCAGTGTTTTTCCCAGAGAAAATGGTTGCGGTCGTAGATTGAAACCGTCGTAAAAATGCCTTTGCCGAAAAGAGCGGCGCTCGTAAACGGCGAGAGCGAGCCTTGCGAAACAGGCATTATTTTACCGTCGAAAAAGAGGTATTCGTGCACGATTTGATTATGAAGCTGCGAACAGAAAATACAAATCAAAAAAAGGAACTTCGCACACGCTTCGGCGTATATTATCGACAGCTACTTGCTTTGCTCGATGAAATTTTTGGCATTCATTCTGTTTTTATTGGTCTCAGTTTTTGCGGCATGCGCGACGAATCAGCCTCTATCTCATTTCACAACAGTAGAGAAGCCGGTTCTGCAAGAGATCGCTTCGCAGCCGATTCGCATGGCACTTGAAAGTGCTCGTGAGCAGACAAAGACTACGACCGGTTACACGCAGGACTATTACAATATTTCATACCCTGGCGGCGATGTTCCCGCGGAAACAGGTGCGTGCGTGGATGTTGTCGTTCGGGCGTTTCGCAAGGCCGGAGTCGATCTGCAAAAGGAAATTCATGAGGATATGGCGACAAATTTCTCTGCATATCCGCAGAAGTGGGGACAGGCAAAGACCGATACAAACATCGATCACCGCCGTGTCCCAAATCTGCAAACATTTTTTACACGCAAAGGAAAATCATTGCCGATCACGGCTAATAATAGAGACTATCAACCCGGTGACGTTGTGGCGTGGGACCTAAACGGACACGGCATGACGCATATAGGCATCGTTTCAAATTATTGGAACGAGTCTGCAGACCGCTACCTGATAATTCACAACATCGGCAGCGGAGCCAAGGCTGAAGACAGGTTATTTGACTGGAAGATCATCGGGCACTATCGATATTTTTGAATCCTTTAGAATCACGACAAAACTCAGTGACAAGCTCAGTAAATAACTCACTCTTTTCTTCCGGAGCGACGTGGCCGCAATCTTTTAAGACAACAAAACGCGAATTTAGAATTTCTTCGTGAAGCTTATAACCGCATTTGATCGGGATAACTTTATCCTGATCGCCCCAGACGATGAGCGTCGGCTGGTTTATTAGATGGACATCATTCTCTAGCCGGTTTGCGTGCCAGTTTCGCGATGTGGCGAGCAAACTGTGATGACCATCTTTCGCAAGCAACGGTCGGCGGATCGCGTTCATTCTTTCTTCAGTTATCAAATGATGATTAGCCGGCGCGAGAGTGTTATGCATTCGCGCGCGCAGGAATATCTTGGAATCAGCAACGAACGGCGTCAGCATTTCTCCAAGTCCGGGTATCTCGACGAGTTTTAGCACCGGATGATTTTTGGGCTCGTCATTCATTACCGCATCGACAAGCACCAGTTTCTCGACCATTTCGGGATAATCAAGTGTCAAATTCAGCGCGATAGCTCCTCCGTAGGAGCTGCCGACGATCGTTGCTCGGCCAATGCCGAGGCTATTCATTAATCGCGAGATCATTCGTGCCTGCGCCTGGATCGAATACTCAAACCACTTCGGCTTTTCCGACCAACCAAATCCGACGAGATCGACAGCAATGACGCGGAAGCCATTGTCAGCGAGCATCGGTGCGACATTTTTCCAGACATACACTGATGCCGTGAAGCCATGTATCAAGATCATCGGCGGACTCGTAGCATCGCCAAATTCTTGATAGTGCATCTTGATCCCATCGACATTTACAAAATGAGAATGATCGGCATGTGCGATCTGGCCTGCGACATCATCCCAGCGAACTGTCGGCGCTCGTGTCAGCATTTTGACGGCCACAGCCGCTCCGACCGCTCCACCAAACATCAATGCAAGATCACGTTTTTTCATAACCAGCTTAGGTCCCAATTCTATACTAAAACCACTTTTGGCTGAACACTTTTCTCCGCCTCGTTGTAAAAACCGACTGCGATCAGATCGCCGTCAGCATTTTGCATTTGCAATGCCTCGCCATCATTGAATTCGGTGTCGAGAATACGAGTGGAGAGCCCGTTTTGGGTTTTTTCAATACGATCTTCTGCCAACACTATTACACGTAAATGCGAAACCGCTTCTGTCATCGGGACTAATGCACTTGTGGGATCGTCGAGTTTTTCTAAATCATAAAGTGTCAGACTTTGGTTGATAGCAAATTTCCCGGCACGAGTCCTGCGAAGCTCTGCAAGATGTGCAGGCAAACCGGCCTTGCGACCAATGTCCCGGGCAAGAGTTCGGATGTATGTGCCCGCAGAGCAAACTACTCGGATCGTGATCTCAGATTTAGGAACTAAGATCGTGGATTCAAGTCGATCGAGTGAATGTATCACTATTTGAATGGGTTTTCTCTCAATTGATTCACCTTTGCGGGCGTGTTCGTAAAGTTTTTTTCCATCGACCTTCTTGGCCGAAAACATCGGCGGCACTTGTTCGATCTGGCCGCGAAAGCCTTCGAGAATCTCATTCCAATTAGCGGATGCGACACGCTGAGCAATTTCTTCACTTTGCATTCCGGGCTCCGCAATCTGAACTCCTGTTCTGTCGCGAGTATCGGTTTCAAAACCGAACTGCATGACCGCTTCGTATTCCTTTTCGTCCTTGTCCAGAAACTGCGCCAGCCTTGTTGCTTGGCCTACCAAAATCACCATCACACCGGTGGCAAATGGGTCGAGCGTTCCTGTATGTCCGACGCGTTTTGTTTTCAAAATACGACGAACCCGTGAAACAACATCATGTGACGTGATCCCCGCGGGTTTGTCGATGATAAGAATGCCGTTCATAATATTGGCGAATCTGAATTTTAGCAGTTATGTGGCGAAAGCGTTATAAAAAGACCGAAGACGCAGAGCGGGTCGTCAAAGATATCGATCGTTCACGTGAGAAAACGATGAACCGCGCCGTAAAGCTGCTCACCGCAAAACCGCGTTCGATAGGCGAACTGCGGGAGCGTCTGCTGGAAAAACTTTGGACCGATGAGGCGATCGTCGATGCCGTGATCGAAAAACTCAAAGAGTACAAATACCTGGACGACGAGCAGTACGCCAGCGATCTGGCAGTTTCAAAACTACGCCAAAAGCCGCAAGGCAAATACAAGCTGCGACAGTCGATGTCTCAGAAAAAGCTCGATAAGGAAACCCGGGACGCTGCCATAGAAAAGGCTTTTGAAAAGCTTCCAGAAGACAAATTGATCGAAGCCGCAATAGAAAAACGTCTGCGTCTAAAAGGTAAACCCGAAACCCGCGAGGAGATGAAAAAGTTCTACGATCATCTCTTGCGTCAAGGATTTGGCTTCGATCTGATACGCGATAAGATGTCGAACTTTGTGAAGCTGGCGAATGCCTCCGACCACGATGACGACCTTTAGCAAGCTCGTCTCATTTTCTTTGCAAGACTTCTGAATCCAAAACAACGTGTCCACCGAAATATCTCCCAAAGGAATAAATATCCTTTTTCAAATACTTATAAAAGGGAGAGATTGTAAATGAAATCATTTTTTGCATTAGTTGTTTTGACGCTTAGCGTTACGGTTGGGGCTTCGGCTCAGATGATGGACAAGAATTCGGGCAATCCGATGGTCGGCGGAGCGGCAATGTACAAGACCAAAAACATCGTCGAAAACGCTGTAAATTCGAAGGATCACACGACGCTTGTCGCGGCGGTCAAGGCTGCGGGTTTGGTTGACACTTTGATGAGTGCTGGGCCGTTCACTGTGTTTGCTCCGGTCAATAGTGCATTTGACAAGCTGCCTGCGGGAACGGTCGATACACTGCTCAAGCCGGAAAATAAAGCGATGCTTGCGGGCATCTTAAAGTATCACGTCGTTGCGGGAAATATTGATTCAAAGGCAGTCGTCAAGGCTATTAAAGATGGACGTGGAAAGGCTGAGCTGACGACAGTCGCGGGCGGCAAACTTACCGCAATGTTGGACGGTAAAAACGTCGTCATTATGGATGAAAAGGGTGGCAAGTCGATCGTTACGATCGCTGACGTTCGCCAATCGAACGGCGTCATTCACGTTATTGATACTGTCCTGATGCCGAACTAGTTTTACGGTTTCGTCCGATGGTCGAAGGCAAGTTCAAGGTTTTCGGTGGCAGGTTGTCTGGAGGGGTTACTTGTCGCCGAGGGAAAGACCTTCGATCATCGGGCGATTTTCTACATAGGTGCCGGCAATACAAAAATGGCCCCTTTTGCATCAAAAGTCTATAACATGAGAAACGCTTTAATAACTTTATCCGTCGTAGCGATTGCGATTGGAATTGTAACATTGTTGATCGGTCCCGCGGGCTGTGCGACCAAGGCCTCGGTAAAAAGTCAGGCCGTGGATGTTTTGCCCACTCCGGCAGGCAAAATTGCCAAGTCAAATACTGATCCGAATTTTAGATTTACCGAAGGCGAATTTGACGGGAAAGAGATCGTCAAGACAGACGACGAATGGAAAAAACTGCTGACGGCTGAAGAGTACAATGTCATGCGGCAGGAGGGAACCGAGGCTCCCTACACAGGAACATTAACCAAGAATCACAAACATGGAATTTACTATTGCGGAGCTTGTGGCCTTGCTTTGTTCCGCTCTGAGGCAAAGTTTGAATCCGGTACAGGCTGGCCTAGTTTTTATGAGGTTTTGTTCAAGAAAAATTTGATCGAGAAAGAAGACAAAAGCCTCGGAGAGGTGAGGACCGAGGTAGAATGCGCACGCTGTCACGCGCATCTCGGCCATGTCTTTGACGACGGTCCCCAACCCACAGGACTTCGCTATTGTATGAACTCAATCGCGCTGAAGTTCAGAGAGACCAATTGATTTCTCCTGTGCTATCCTGCACAAAACTCGCCGGGTGCCAAAAGCTCCCGGCTTTTTTTGTCGAAAGCCACATATGCTAAAGTTGCTGTTATGACCGGAAACGAGATCAGAAGCAAATTCCTCGAGTATTTTGAGCGTCACGGACACAAGATCGTGCATTCGTCGCCGCTGCTTCCAGCAAATGACCCGACCCTTTTGTTTACAAATGCGGGGATGAATCAGTTCAAGGATGTTTTTCTGGGGCTGGAAAAGCGCGACTACAAGCGTGCTGTTTCTTCGCAAAAGTGCATCCGTGCGGGCGGTAAGCATAACGACCTTGACGAGGTCGGCAAAACCGCACGACATCACACTTTTTTTGAGATGCTCGGCAATTTCTCGTTTGGAGATTATTTCAAAAAAGAGGCGATTGAATTTGCGTGGGATTTTTTGGTCAATGAGTTAAAGCTCGAAAAATCTCGATTGTGGTTCTCCGTTTTCGAGGGTGATGACGAGGTCGAACCGGATGATGAGGCTCGCTCGCTTTGGGAAAAGGTCGGTGCGCCGCCAGAACGTATTCTAGGTTTTGGCCGCAAGGATAATTTTTGGCAGATGGGCGACACAGGGCCGTGCGGACCATGTTCCGAGATACATTATTACATGGGCGACGATCCCGAAGATCCTGAGAAGAATCATCCGAAGTGGGTCAATGGCGAAGGCGATACGACCATGGAAATATGGAACCTCGTCTTTATGCAGTACAACCGCACGCTGGAGGCTGACGGCACGTTTAAGCTAACGCCGCTGCCTGCTCCGTCGGTCGATACGGGCATGGGCCTCGAACGCATAACCGCCGTAATGCAGCATGTAAAAACAAATTATGATACCGATCTGATAAAGCCGCTTGTAGAATTTGCCGCTAGTCTTAATGCATCCGGTTGAAGTTATGAAGTCCGGGATCACTGTTCTTCTCATCGAAAACCAGCCTCTCACGCGGCTCGGCATTCGCGCCGTGCTCGATGGCGAAGTGGATATCACGCTGTCGTCTGAAACCGACAATGCCAAAGAGGGCTTCAAGCTGTTTCGAGAAACAAATCCTGACGTTACGATTCTCGGATTGCGATTTCCCGATTCCTGTTCGATAGATGATCTTGACCATTACTTTGCCGAGCGGCCAAAGGCGAAGATCATTGTTCTTGCGGAACACGCAGGCGATGCTGAGATAAGCAAGGCATTGAAAAAAGGTGCCGCAGGGTATATCTGCAAAGATATTTCGCCATCAGAACTCGTGACCGCGATCCGAAAGGTCGCCAGTGGGCGAAAGTATATTCCGGACGAGATCGCTCAAGTATTGAGTGAACATCTCGGCCAGGAGGACCTGACGCCGACCGAGGTCGATGTGCTGGGAAAGATCGTCGGCGGTATGTCGAACAAAGAGATCGGCTTTGCTCTCGATATCTCCGAAAATACCGTAAAAACACACGTTCAGAATATTTTTGGTAAGATCGGCGTTTCCGACCGCACCTCGGCAGCGACGACCGCTATTAAGAGAGGACTAGTAAGGGTTGACCTATGAATGAGATAAAAAATGCCCTGACCGACTATGCTGAGGCCCATACTTCGGACGAAAGTGACGTGCTGGCGGAACTTCGCGAGCACTGTTACGCACATCATGAAGATTCGTCGATGCTGTCAGGCTTTTTTCAAGGCCGTGTCTTGTCGATGCTTTCGCATATGATCCAGCCTAAAGTTGTCCTTGAAATAGGCACTTATCTTGGTTATTCGGCACTTTGCCTGGCGGAAGGTCTCGCCAATGGCGGAAAGGTAATTACATTGGATATACAAGAAGACACAAATAAGGTGGCTCGTTCCTTTGTCGCAAAGACAAAATACGCGGAAAAAATCGATTTTCACCTAGGGTTTGCCACTGAGATCATTCCGAAGCTCGATCTGATGCTTGATCTGGTATTTATCGACGCCGATAAGCCCAATTATTCCAACTATTACAACCTCGTTTTCGACAAACTCCGTCCCGGCAGTTTCATCATCGCCGACAATGTCCTCTGGAGCGGCAAAGTCCTCGACGAAGAAAAAGATGAGAACACACGGGCACTTGCTGACTTTAACGGAATGGTCTTGGCAGATGAGCGTGTCGAAAATGTGCTTTTGCCGATCCGCGATGGCCTGATGGTTATCAGAAAGATAGCTTAGTCGTTAGAAAGTACTAGAAACGAGTCGCTCCATTGGCCGATTAC
>JBGARA010000006.1:0-3424 GCA_044230475.1 Pyrinomonadaceae bacterium
TGGCCGTTAAGGCGGGCTTCGGATCTGATTTCCTCACCACCGTCTTCCGTATAGCCAAGGTCTTTTACCTTTACCTGATAGCCGCCGCGTGTCGCGACAACTACATCATTAAACTCTTCCGGCTTTTGAATTTTCCCGACCGTGCGAACCGCTGTTTCCTTTTGACCTTCATCGATGCGGCCGCTCGGAAATTCCATGTTCTGGATCTTGAGCGCACCTGAAACTTCGGCAGGCGTAACGTTATAGGAACGCATCTTGTCTGGATCGACCCAGATGTTGATCTGGCGTTCCTGACCACCTATGATCGTGATCTGCCCAACGCCGTTTACCGATTCGATCTTCTCTTTGACCCGATTTTTTGCGATCTCGGTTACATCACGAAGCGTGCTGGGTGCCGGAGCCGAAAGCGAGATGCGCAAAACCGGAGCTGCGTCCGTATCGAGTTTTTGAACGGTAGGCTGCTTGGCTGTTTCCGGAAGCTTTGGAATGACGGTCTGAACGCGGTTCTCGACCTCCTGCGACGCAACATTAACATCTTTTTCCAGGATAAACTGAACAAAAACCTGTGAAACGCCTTCGATCGAACTTGAACGCAATTCGTCGATGCCCGAAATCGTGTTGACCGCTTCCTCGATCTTTTCCGTTATCTCGGTTTCGATCTCCTGCGGGGAAGCTCCCGGGTTTTGTACCGTAATCGTGATCGTCGGAAAATCTATCTTCGGAAAAAGATCGACGCCGAGGCTAAAAAACGAAAATGCTCCGACCACCACGAGCGAGAGGATCAGCATCGTGGCGAAAACGGGACGCTTTACACAAACTTCAGCAAGCCATTGCATGTTTCTTCACCTCTAGTTCGACTGTCTGACAAGAATGCCGTCAGACAAAGCGTTAAGATTGCTTGTAGCTATCATGTCGCCCTCGGACACACCCGCTTTGATCTGGATCATGTCGTTTTCAAGTAGACCCAATTGCACAAACTGTTGATGCGCCGCTCCATCCTTAACAACGAAAATGTAGTTGGTATCACCCTCCGCCTTAACCGCCGACGCAGGCACCATCACAGCGTTTTCGGGTTTTGATTGCGTAATGCGTACCGTAGCAAACTGCCCCGGTTTGAGAAGTCCGTCGGAGTTCGGGACTTCCGCCTCGACGGTGAGCGTTCGCGCAGATGCGTTAAGATTTGGCAATATGCGTGCGACGCGGCCGGCAAAATTGCGGTCGGGATACGCGCTGGTTTGTAACGAAATGCCCTGACCGACTGCGACCTTGCCGATCGACTGTTCGGGAACGTCGATCTTTAATCGCAAAGGCGACGTGCGTAATATTGTCGCGATCTTGGTATTTGGTGCACTTGGGGAAATGTACTCGCCCGGATCGGCCACGCGTTCGGAAACATACCCGCTAATCGGGGCATAAATCGAGGTGTCGGCAAGAGCCTTCTTTGCCTGGTCTACCTGAGTTTCGGCTGTCGCAACTCCCGATTTTGCAGTAGCAACAGCGGCCTCGGCCGAATTAATAGCTCTAACGGCAACTGCTGCCGTCGAACGAGCTTCGTCAAGCTGACCCAGCAATGCATCACGCTGCGAACGGCGCTGATCGAGGGTGGATTTTGAAAGGTCGCCCGATGCGAAAAGCTTTTCGGCGCGCGCAAGTTCTTTTTCTGCCAGAACAAGCTGAGCCGTGATCGATTTGACCTGCGAAAAGGTATTGATGTCGAACGTTTCCCCGTCTTTCACGCCCAGCCTTACCTGAGCCTGTCTAAGTGCTGCCACGGCCTGTTCGACTGCTGATCTCTGCTGTTCGACTTGTGCTTCGGCTTGTTCGAGGCGAATTTGAGCATCGCGCGGGTCCAGTTTTACAAGCACGCTACCCTTCGCAACAAAACTGCCGACGTCAAAATTTACCGAAACTATCTTTCCTGCGACGGCAGGCGCAACGTCAGTCGATTCGTCACTTGCCAAATTGCCCGTTGCTTCAAAATACGTAGGTATAGGTTTCACGATCGCTTGCGTGGTCGTCACATCGACTATGGTCGGCTGCGCGTTCGCTGTATTCGCATTTGCCGTGTTGGAACGCGAGCCGCAGCCCGAATTTATTAGCATCGCCAGCAAAGCGATCGCGGCCAATGGAGAAAATATTCGTTGATCTCTCTTCATGTTAACTGTTTTTTCGCATCATCGGCGCGAATGCCCCTCAACAAGATCTCGGCAAAATTTTTTGCTGCTTCTTCGTTTGAGATATTTAGAATGACCCGTTGTTTGTCCCACAGAATATTGTTCAGCGAGTGATGTATCAGCATTCCCAAGAAAGCTCGGACCACGATACGAGGGTTCATTTTTCTAAAAACTTTATCTTTCTGCCTCTCAGCTACATAACCGCCGATGAATTCATAGATCCGTTCGACAAATTCGTGAAAAAAACGATCTGCCAGCTCATGCTCCTCAAGCGCCGAATAAAACAACAGCCGCATAAATCCGACGTCGGACTGATGCTTGTTAAGCGCATCAAAAGCTATGTTGTAAAATACGGCAAAATCATTTTTTTGTTTTATCGCTTTCTGCAGTTTTTCATTCGCTTCCCAGGGAAAGCGATGGACCCCATCGGCACACGCTTTGTTGTCGAGTATCGCTCCGTAAAGCTCGTCCTTAGTGGCAAAATGACGAAAGACCATAGCCTCAGACACGCCTGAGGCCCGAGCGATCTCTTTTGTCGTTGTTCCTTTGAACCCTCGCTGCGAGAAGAGGTTGACAGCCGTTTGCAGTATTTGCTCACGGCGTTTATCGCCTTTCATTCGCCCGGTAGGGTCACAGTTTGCCAGATCGTTAATCAAAATCTCTCCTGAAATAAGTTAGTAAGCACTTACTTTCCGAGTAGTGTGACATTTTGGACGGAAGGTTGTCAACCCGATTTGTGATGCGGGTCACATATTTGTAAATTCGTCGAACCTAACGGCGGGGATATTCGTTACAACTAATGAGTGGCGGTTATCATCTGATTAACCTAACATTTTTTAAGGAGGAACAGAGATGTCGGAATTTACAGCAGAAGTGAAAAAAGCGGAAACGGAATTGGAACAAAGCCTCGTCCCGATCACGGACAAGATAGCGGATGACGAATTTTTGGGAGACATAAAGATGCACGCACAGGAATACGGTCAGAAAATTCAGGACGCGGCCACAAAGGCCCGCGATTTTGCGAACGAAAAGTTCACGCAAGCCGGAGATAAGCTGAAAGAATTTCAGGACAAGGATCCGAAAGAGTTAGTCGAGGATGCGAAAGAGTTTGCACGTCAAAAGCCGGGGCAGACGATCCTTATCTCTGCGGCAGTCGGGTTAGTTCTGGGCCTGATCCTTCGCGGCGGGAGAAAATAGAACACGAACACAAATCAAAAAAGAAAAAGCGACTCGAACATTCGAGTCGCGTT
>JBGARA010000006.1:3438-72331 GCA_044230475.1 Pyrinomonadaceae bacterium
AAAAAAAAAAAAAAAAACCGCGACTCGAACATTCGAGTCGCTTTTTTGTTCATCTTTCTGCTTTCTATACCTGATCGTGGATCAAGCGGCGTGTTTGATCACCGAAGAGTACATCGATCTTTTGCGGTTCGATAACAGCGGTTACTTCACCGTGCCCGAACGTGCTATGCGTCATAGCCTGACCCTTGCGATATTTACGCATACGGTCGTAGGGCAAGGAATCTTCTGCGTTTCCCCTTGCGATCGAGGTTTTCACCCCGCGAGTGAATTTGCTGACCGTTTCGCATACTTCACAGATCGCACTGGTTATCTTGCCTTGCTTGGTAACACTTTGAACCTTATGATTTTGTTCGACGTCACATGCCGAGCACATCATTTCGACCGATTGGTCTACCGTATAAACTTCCGCTTTAGCTGCCATATATTTTCCTCTTCGTTTCTTCGAGTAAGGTCTTCGCATTCACGGAGACCATTACCTGCCTCGTCGCGGCCCGAAGGAGCGATAACTCTTTCCCGGCCGCGCTCCAAAGTTCTTTTTCGGAGCGGGAACCGCGAACGTATGTCCCCCAAAGTCGGGAAGCACGACTCGCTCGACCTTTTGGCCCGTTAATTTTTCAATGGCACGCATCGAATGTTCTTCAGCGATCGTAAACAGCGTGATCGCCCGTCCCTTGTTACCCGCGCGGCCTGTACGACCGATTCGGTGGACATAATCCTCTGGTGCCTCGGGTATATCATAGTTTATCACATGTGATACGGAATCAATATCAATTCCGCGGGCCGCGACGTCCGTCGCCACTAAAACATTGGTATGACCGGACTTAAAGCTGCGAAGTGCTGCCTCTCGCTGCGACTGCGAACGGTCGCCGTGGATACGGTTCGATTTATGCTCTCGTTTCTCTAAAATGTGGGCAATACGGTCGGCGCCGCGTTTTGTACGGGCAAATACGAGCACGCGGTCAAAGGTTTCCTTTTCCAGCAGATCGAGCAAAAGCGGCATTTTTGATTGCTGAGCTACCGGATAAGCTGTTTGTTCGACAAGTATAGCTGCACTGCCACGCTTGCTAACTTCAATAAATGCAGGGTCTTTCAGCATCGAATAGGCGATATGCTCGATCTCGGGTGACATTGTCGCCGAGAAAAAGAGCGTCTGACGCTTTGCCGGGATAACCTTAGAGATCCGCTTGATCGACGGCAAAAAGCCCATATCGAGCATACGGTCTGCTTCGTCCAAAACGAGATGCGTAAGGCCGCTGAAATTTATCAGCCCCTGATCCATAAAATCGATCAGGCGGCCGGGTGTCGCAATAATGATATTTGCGCCGCGTTTTAGGCTGTCTATTTGGCGTTTGTAACCCGATCCGCCAATGATCGCCGTGCATGTAATGCCCTTTGGGGCAAATTGCCGGCAAGCCGCCTCAGTTTGATTAGCAAGCTCGCGTGTTGGCGAAAGGACGAGGACCTTAGTTCCCGGTTTTCCTTTGTTTTGGCCCAGCAATTGAAGTATTGGCAGCAGAAAAGCAGCCGTTTTTCCCGTGCCGGTCTCGGCGCAAGCGATAATGTCTCCGCCCTCTAAAACGACGGGAATTGCCTGTTTTTGAATGGGTGTAGGCGTTGTGAAACCCAATGCGGCACACTTGTCCGCGAAAACGGACGTGAGGCCTAGATCTTTAAAAGTCATTTTTGTAATTAAAATTCTCTATCTACTGAAGATGCATTCTGCGCTGATCCCAGGCCAACCAATAGTTCACCTAAAGCCTTTGCCGTGAGCGCTTTAAGCACACACAGCACCAGCCGCCGAACATTTCTTCGGGATGTAATAAGAAGTACTAACGAGGAGTGATCTTCAGTGTAACGGTAGCAAGGAAGGACCTACGTTCGAGTGGTTACCTTATTTCTAAGAAACCGCTTCTAACAGTTTATTAACGAACCGTCTCTCGAACTATCTATGACGCCTAAACATATAGGCGAGTTTACCGTCGATGAATGAGATACGGAATTATCAAACTCTTATATTACAGGTTTCTGATTAATTAGCAAGTTTTATTTTTCGAAGCCATTCGGCCGCAACATCTTTCGAGGTCCGCTTATTGCCGTCAACCTCGTAATTGAGAAGTCGCATTTCGTCGGTCGAGATCGCATTTCTTAATTTTTCGAATGTATCATTCAAACCTTCTAAAACATCCTGCCGTGCAATGAAAACGGCCTGATACGGCGGAAAATAGTGCTTGTCGTCGGCTAATTGAAAAAGATCCAGGGACGCGATCAGGCCGTCGGTCGAGTTGCCGGCTATGATGTCTAGTTCGCCGGACTGCAGGGCACGATAAGTAAGCGATAGGTCCATTTCGCGCGGTTGTTTGGCGAAACTAAATCCATAAGCCTTCGCAAATCCGGCGTAACCATCTGCTCGCGACATAAAATCCTGCCCAAATCCCGCTTGCCAATCCTTAGCCATCGGAACGGCGTCGGAAATTGTTTTCAGGTTGTTTTTTCTCGCCACATCGCCGCGAACAAGGATCGCAAAATCATTTGAAAACGCAAGCGGCGGGCTGACCGCAAGTCCGAATTTGTCAGAATATTCAGCTTTTGTCTGGTCGTAAACCGCCTGCGGATCGGTGATCGGCTTGTGTTTTAGTATCGCAGTGTAAGCCGTACCCGTGTATTCGGGATAGACGTCGATCTGCTTTGAGAGCAGGCTGTCGTGTGCGAGATTGCCGCCCAGCTCAAATTGGCGCGTCACCGCAAAACCGTTTTTCTCCAGCATCTGTGCGAGTATCTCGGCAAGAATTATCGACTCGGTAAAGTCCTTTGAGCCGACAACGATCTTTTTATTCTGGTTTGTAATCTGGGGATTTGAGATCTCAGATCTGAAATTTGAAAACGAACCGGCCGCTACAATCGCAAGCAACAAAGCAACAACGCCAAAACCAATGAATTTTCTTCGAGGCGATGATCGTTCGCCTATCGCATACGATCTCTCAAATATCCCCAACGCAAAATCGCAAAGCAGAGCGAGCGAAGCTGACGCCAACGCTCCCGCGATCAGCAAATTATTGTCATTTTGACGAAGCCCGCGAAAAATATACGTTCCGAGTCCACCCGCCCCAACTGCCGCCGCAACCGTTGCGACACCGACCGAAATAACAACCGCTACGCGAATTCCCGTCAGCATCACCGGCATCGCAAGCGGCAACTCAACCAACTTCAACCGCTGCCAATCGGTCATGCCCATCGCGACCGCCGCTTCGCTTATCTTCGGATCGATCCCCAAAATTCCGGTCACAGTGTTGCGGATCACGGGAAGCAGAGCATACAAGGCGAGTGCAATTATTGCCGTCCTCGCCCCGATGCCGCCGATAAACGGAATGGGGATAAGCAACCCGAACAGAGCCAGGCTCGGCACGGTCTGCATTATGTTGGCAACCCCAAGTATCGGCGTCTGAAGCGATCTAATACGTGTCAGCAAAATTCCAAGCGGAACACCGACCACGATCGCCGCACCCGTCGATAACAGAACAAGAACGATATGCTCGCGCGTCAACGTGAGCAATTCAGGCCAGTTCTGTCTGATGAAATCCAAAAAACTCACAACATTACAGTCTCAAGATAAGCTCTTGCCAACGGGAGTTCAGAAGTTCTAAAGTTCTCCGACTCGTCCATCAGCACGATCTTTCCTTTATCCATCAAAGCGATCCGAGTGCCGAGGAGCATTGCTTCGTGCAGGTCGTGGGTTACAAACACGGCAGTTTTGCCTAGTTCACGTACAAGCCGGGCAAACTCTTTTTGCAGATTGGTCCGTGTAATTGCGTCGAGAGCGCCGAATGGTTCGTCGAGCAAAAGTAGTTCGGGGTCAGATGCCAATGCGCGTGCGACGCCGACGCGTTGACGCTGGCCGCCGGAAAGTTCGTGTGGATAGCGGTCGGCAAATCTCGCAGAATCGAGTCCGACGAGATCGAGCATTTCCGTGATGCGTTTTTGCTTACGGCCGCCATCCCAATTCACCAGGCCCAGAACAACAGCGACATTTTCGGCCACCGTAAAATGCGGAAACAGCCCGCCGTCCTGAAGCACATAACCGATATGCCGCCGCAGCGCGATCGCGTCCCAATCCGTAGTCGGTTTTCCTTCAACCAGAACTTCGCCGCTCGTCGGTTCGATCAGGCGGTTGATGAGTTTCAGCGTTGTAGTCTTGCCGCAGCCCGATTCGCCAAGCAGAACAAGCACCTCACCTTTTGAAACGGTAAAATCTAGATCGTAAAGAATCTTACTACCGCCGATCGAATATCCGACACTGCGAAATTCGACAATTTCCACTCTATCTACCAAATCCGTTTTACCTCAGTGCCGGCAAAATAGGAATCGAAAGTGTCGTCGACGCTCATAAGATCGATGCCTTCGACGATCGCCTGAGCCGCGATCATCCGGTCGAACGGGTCTTTGTGGTGGAATGGAAGACTATGATTGATTAAAGTATGAGAAAAGTTAATTGGTAGAATTTCGATGTTGTTCTCTCGAAGAACTTGTTCGACGGACGCAAATCCTCCGGCAACATTGAGATTTCCCATCGATGACTTGATCGATATTTCCCAAATGCTCGCTATGCTGACCTGTACGGCAGAAAATTTGACCTCGATCATGTCACGAGCAGCCGTACTCAGTCGTGTCGGTTCACTGACAAACCAAAGAAATACATGCGTATCGATCAGGACACGCATTTACATGTACTCCTCAAAACCTTCGATGGGGTCGTCAAAATCAGGACCGATGGTAAACATTCCTGGATGACTACCTGCCTTACGATATCGTGGCATTGATTCTTCGCTGTGCTGCTTCGCCAGATTTTTTATCAAACGAAGCGCCGCATCTATGGCTTCCGTCTGTTTGCTCTTGGGCAGATTATGTATCTCAGCAATCAAAGCCTGTTCGTCAGTCATACCGATATTTTGGCTTATATCCTGCAATTTGCCAACTCTTTTTCTCGTCACAGATCCGTATTTGCTTCATTCCCATTCAATGGTGCTCGGCGGCTTTGAAGAGATGTCGTAAACGACTCGATTGACGCCGCGTACCTCAGACGTGATACGCGAAGAAACTTTTGCAAGAAAATCGTCTGGCAAACGTGCCCAGTCCGCGGTCATGCCGTCAGTCGAGGTAACTGCCCGCAAAGCAACCGTTTTTTCATATGTGCGAAAATCGCCCATCACGCCGACCGATTGTATCGGCAGCAGCACGGCGAAGGCCTGCCACACGTCGTTGTATATACCAAAATTCTTCAGCTCTTCACGCAAAACGAGATCGGCCTTTTGAAGCAGCTCAACCTTTTCTACGGTAATGTCGCCAAGGATACGCACGCCGAGGCCGGGGCCGGGAAAAGGATGGCGCTGTAGAATTTCGTCAGGGATGCCGAGATCTTTCCCGATCAGCCGCACTTCGTCTTTGAACAGTTCGCGGAGCGGCTCGATGAGTTTTAAGTTCATCTTTTCGGGCAGGCCGCCGACGTTGTGGTGTGACTTGATCGTAACCGACGCTCCGCGGATCGAAACCGACTCGATCACGTCCGGATAGAGTGTGCCCTGGACAAGCCATTTCACATCACCGATCTTTTTTGCCTCAGCGTCGAAAACGTCGATAAACTTGCCGCCGATGATCTTGCGCTTTTGTTCGGGATCGACGACTCCATCAAGCGCGGCGTAAAACTCACTTGAGGCATCGACGCCGCGAACATTCAAGTGCAAATTGTCCTTATACAATTGCAGGGTGTCTTCAAATTCGTTTTGTCGCAGCAGCCCGTTATTGACGAATATACAAGTTTGCCGCTCACCGATCGCCCTGTGAACAAGCACAGCCGCAACCGTCGAATCAACGCCGCCCGACAGCCCGCAGACAACATTGCCCGTCGGTCCGACGATCTCACGGATCTTTTCGATCTCCTCCGCAATAAACTGGGCCGGTGTCCAGTCGCCTTTGCAATGACAGATCTCGAACAGGAAATTTCGAAGCACCTCTTTGCCCAACGGTGTGTGCGACACCTCTGGGTGAAACTGAACGCAGTAAATACCGTGTTCCGGGTTCTCAATTGCAGTAACGACATCGCCCGTTGTCGCGGTCGTCTCAAATCCGTCCGGCAGCCGCGTCACATGATCGCCGTGGCTCATCCAGACATCGAGCTCAAATGGAAGCTCGTTAAATAAAGCGGTCTTGCCGCTCAACACTTTCAATTGAGCATGGCCATATTCCCGCCTCGCCGCAGGCTCACTCGCCCCGCCAAGATCGACCGCGACCAACTGCATCCCATAACAAATACCTAAGATCGGAACATCGATCTTCTCGTAAAAATCCGCCGCCACGCGCGGAGCATCCTCATCCGTCACACTCGAAGGCCCGCCCGAAAGTATGACGCCCTTAGGCTTTCGTGCGACGATCTCATCCACCGAAAAATGAAACGGATGTATCTCGCAATAAACCCCCTGCTCCCGCACCCGCCGAGCAATAAGCTGCGTGTACTGAGAGCCAAAATCGAGAATTATTATTGTTTCGTGCTGCAGGTTAAGATCTCCACGTCATAAAAAAATTCGACAAAGTATAGTCAAAAACTATGTCCATTTTAGGATATACGAGCATATCGGCATCTGAAAATCGGCAATGCGATCTCGCGTTCATTCTTTCGGAACAACTAGGCTTTCAACATATTATCAACCCTGAATCTACTACTGCCACGCAGACGATCTATCACCCTTGGCGTTACAACTGCGAAGTCGATGTTTGAAACAAGCCTGGAAAAAATAATCGAAAAAGTAGGTCAGATAGATCCTGTGAGATACGGGAAAACGCGCAATTTTTTGAACGGTGACGTCACCAGGCTTTCGCCGTATATCAGCCGCGGCGTTATCTCGACCAGATTCGTGCTGAAAGAGATACTGACACGAAGGTTCAAATATTACGAGATTGAAAAGTTTCTGATGGAACTTGCCTGGCGCGATTATTTTCAAAATGTTTGGCTTACGACGAATATTGACGATGAGATCAAACACCCGCAAACCGCTGTTAATAGCTTTTCAATGCCAAAAGCTGTGCTAAATGCTGCGACTGGCATCGATGGGATCGACAGCGGTGTGAACGATCTTTACGAAACGGGCTATGTTCATAACCATCAACGAATGTACATCGCTTCGGTCGTTACGAACCTCGCCAGAAATCACTGGAAAATACCTGCTCAATGGTTTTATTTTCACCTTCTGGACGCGGATTGGGCGAGTAACGCGTGTAGTTGGCAATGGGTTTGTGGGGCCTTCAGCAGCAAGAAATATTACGCCAATCAGGAAAATATCAACAGATACTGCGGAACGGATCAACACGGTACTTTTCTCGATCACGAGTATTCCGAATTCGCCGATCTCCAAATTCCACAGGTTCTGCAAGATACTGAAATACCGGTCTTGCAAACCAACTTGCCAAAAAAGGAAGTGATCGAGATCGATACTTCTTTGCCCACACTCGTTTATGATTTCTACAATCTCGATCCATTTTGGAGAAATAACTTAAAGGCGAACCGCGTACTTCTCTTAGAGCCCTCGCATTTTAGAAAATATCCAGTGTCGGACAAGACAATAGATTTTGTGATGAAACTCGCAGATAACATTGACCGGATACAAATTTATGTTGGTGAATTCGATGAATTCAAAACGGAATTCAATATGTCCGAGATCTATTTCAAAGAGCATCCGACCAATGCACATTACGTGGGAACGCAGGACCGGAGAGATTGGATGTTTCCCGAAATTAGCGGCTATTTCCCATCATTTTTCGCCTATTGGAAAAAGTGCGAACCCTTTTTGAAGTCGGAGTTTAATTGAGATTTGCAAGTAGAAACTCGCAAATGCGTTTTATGAAAATGGTCAAAAAGAGTGATCTGCCGACTAAGATATGCAAAACCTGCGGAAGGCCTTTTTCATGGCGTAAAAAGTGGGAAAACGTTTGGAACGAGGTCAAATATTGCAGCGATAAATGTCGGCTCAGCAAGGGCAAATGAAAGCAGCAACAATAGTATTTCCGCATCAGCTTTTTGAGCACAATCCGGCGATCTTTCACGGTTCGGAAGTCTATCTGGTCGAAGAATTTCTTTTTTTCAAACAATACAATTTTCACCGTCAAAAACTGAAATATCATCGGGCAACGATGAAGTTCTGTCACAGCTATTTGCTTGAAAAAGGCTTGACGGTCAACTATGTCGAGTCATCAAAAGAAAATTCCGATATCAGAAATCTAATTCCCGATTTGATAGACAGGGGATTTTCAGAAATTCACTTTTGCGATGTGGTGGATAATTGGCTCGAAAAGCGCATCAGGAAATACGCCGATCAGATCAAACTCGTGGAATATCAGACGCCGATGTTCTTAAATTCAAAGGATGAGTTGAACGCTTATTTCGAAACGAAAAAACACTATTTTCAAACGGATTTTTATATTCATCAACGCAGGATACGGAAAATATTACTGGATCCGGACCTCGATCCTGTCGGCGGAAAATGGTCATTCGATGCTGAGAACCGCTTGAAATATCCAAAAGGAAGAGTACCTCCAAAGGTCGAATTTCCAGCAGTAAATGAATTTGCGAAAGAAGCTGACGATTACGTCAAAAATAATTTCAATAGCAACTATGGCGAACTAGAGAGCGATATTATTTACCCGATAACATACAAAGAAAGTCGTAAATGGCTCGATCAGTTTCTGAGAGATCGTTTTCGCGAATTCGGTGATTACGAAGACGCAATGGTCACAAACGAGAGCATCTTGCATCACAGCCTGCTGACGCCGATGATGAACGTCGGACTGCTCACTCCGCAGGAGGTCATAGACACAACGCTTCGATTTGCGGAAGAAAATAACATTCCTCTTAACTCCGCCGAAGGTTTTGTTCGGCAAATTATTGGCTGGCGCGAGTTTATTCGCGGAGTTTATGAGATCGCGGGTTCGCGTGAAAGGACGACGAATTTCTGGAATTTCAAACGCAAGATTCCCAAATCATTCTGGACTGGATCAACGGGCATTGAACCGGTTGATATTGTCATCAAAAAAGTCCTTGAGACCGGCTACTGTCATCACATCGAGCGCCTGATGGTACTGGGAAATTTTATGCTTTTGTGCGAATTTGACCCGGACGAAGTTTACCGCTGGTTTATGGAACTATTTATCGACGCATACGATTGGGTAATGGTTACCAATGTTTACGGGATGAGCCAATTTGCTGACGGCGGACTGATGGCGACCAAACCATACATCAGCGGCAGCAATTATTTGATGAAAATGAGCGACTTTCCAAAAGGCAGTTGGCAGCCGATATGGGACGGACTTTTTTGGCGTTTTATGGACGTGCATCGTGATTTTTTCCAAAAAAATCCGCGACTCGGAATGCTCGTTAGGACCTTTGACAAAATGCCGAGTGAAAAACGATCTTCGCACATCGAAAGTGCTGAAAGGTATCTTGCGAATCTACGATAGACGATCAGTGACTTACTAAAATCAACAAACGTGAACACAAACATATGAATTTAGAGACGAAAACCGCTTTGATAATTGGTGCAGGCAGAGGGATCGGCCGGGCAGTTGCCGAACTATTTGCTCAGGCCGGCGCAAATGTTGTTATTGTTTCGAGGTCCCACGCTGAACTTGCGGAACTGGAATACAAATTAAATGTCGAAGGCCACACGAATATTCTGGCGATCGAGGCCGATGCCCAACTGGAAAGTGATATGCAAAAAGTTGTCGATCAAACCATGCAAAGGTTTGGTTCGATAGATTATTTGATCCATTCAGCAGGTGCCGGCATTTTGAAGCCGTTCAACGAATTGCAATTGGCCGATCTGGATGTTCTTTTAGGAGCGAATCTGCGCACCGCCTTCAATGCCTTTCATGCAGTTTTGCCGGTTATGCAGGAACAGAAATTTGGACGGGTTGTGGCATTTCCCGGCATTTTGGGCAAAGCTCCGATGATGCAGGCAAGCGCCTACTGCGCGGCAAAGTATGGCTTAAGCGGAATGGTGAAATGTCTCGCTCAGGAATACAAACGCTTTGGTATTCGGTTTACTTTAATGCACCTCGGAGGCGTCGATTCCGACTTCTGGATCGACATCACCATGAAGGTTCAACGAGACAAAATGCTAACCATCGAGGCCGCCGCCAACGCCGCATTCTTCGCCGCAACCCAACCCGGCGAAGGTGTAATGGCAGAAGTCGTCCTAATGCCCGAAAACCACCAGTTGGTTTGATTCCCACGAGACTTATATCGAGCTCATATCTGGGATCCGGCCTAAGGTTTTGCAACTATCTCATACACCGAAATGATATGCAGGTCTTACCCGATTTCGACCCAGTTTCCTGTGTGGCATTTCGACAGCGATTACTCAGCCAAAATACATATAAACATGTGCACTTCGAAAAAAATAAAGACAAATAACTCAAGATTTGCAGTTTTTGAAGTATGGCGACATCCTCTCTTAACTCGGGATATTGATCCAACAAAAATAACATTTTCACTATTTACGAAATAGATCAGAAATGGAAAATACTATCCGCATCATTAGGGCAATAAGTGGCAATGAAACGAGAAGGCAGAGAGAGCTTATGAGGATTACACCCGCATAAAATCTCCCTTGCGGAACTAAGTTCAGATACCCCAATAGCCATATCACTCCCGACAAAAGAAAAACTGAAGGTACAACAATAACAATCACCTTTTCAATTTTCATCGACTTCCACATCCTGATTGATCAATTTTCGTGAGTCCAAGTAGTGGTGCATCTATTCTCAACATAATTGGCCGAGTCTTTGATGAACTTCTCCAACACTTTCTCGCCCACGTTCTAGAGACGTTTTATGTAGAGGCAGTTTGCTGCTGGTGTGGTCGGCGTCAGTACTGAACGGGTTCTGTAAGTTTGTTTCGTATAGAGAGCCATTCATTGACGACAACTCCTGAAATCTTCGAATAGCTAGTTTATTCAAAGTCTTTATAATTTCAGACGCTTCATATTCAGAAATTTTTCTGATTCCAAAAGGAGTAGTTATCGTCAGATTTTCCAAACGCTGTATCGCTATAGCATTACTGTTAATGTACGACTGCTGAATGTCCAATCTCGATTCGTAATCCATGACAGAAGTGTTTTTTTGACACAATTGTAAGGTGGTTTTCCAAGTTTTCGACAATGCGTCCCGCGCCGCTAAAACCAAATCAGCACTCTGTACTTCTCCAGAGGTCGTTGAGAATATAAGACGCATTGTCGGCAAATCTTGTTTTGAAATGGATGTTTCGAGATCTTTTTCAAATCGGATCGCGGCATTTTTAGCTTGTACAGTGCCAGCAAATTCAGAAGTAACCATCGGTCGCTCTTCAACATTTACTGATGCCATCTTCTGTTGAAAAAGGTCTGCATTATGCACTTCAATGAATGAGATTTGCGAATTAACATTATAAAAGTCGGCAACATGTTCTTGTTTCAGCTCGCAGCAAATGAAAGCTAATATTCCCGCCACTACAAATAGAAAAGCAGATAATTGGACGCGTTTTGGGACAGATAGTTTCATCAGTTACTAATTTTTTTCAACATACTTGGCCGAGTCTTTGATGATCTTTTCTAGCACCTTTTCGTCAACATCGGATAAGCGTTTTATGTAGAGACAGCTATTGCTAGTTGTGTGCTTGCCAAGTTTTGCGAGCAGTGCGGGCTGTTTTGGCGAGGCGCAAATTACGTATAGGGTCAGGTTCTGTTTTCGCGGGGAAAAGGCTGCAACCATCCAGTCCATCTCGCGGCCGTCAGGGTATTTGTACTTGCGGTTGCCAAAACCGATGATCGCCGGCCCCCACATTTTTGGTTCTTCGCCGGTTACGCGCTTGTACATCTCGAGCAGACGAAACCCGTCATTGCGCCGTTCTTCGTTCTCGACGCTGTTCAAAAAATCTTCCACACTAGCGTCGGTCTGCCTCGTCTGTATTTCTGCCTTTGCCATTTTTCCGATTCTAACCGACTTTTCCGCTCGCTAAAAGCAAGTTAAGTGTAGTTGAGCGGGTTTGCAGTAATTGAAGTACCGGATTCCATTGAAGCGACTGACAACATCGACGAGAATGACTGGAAAATGGCAACGAAGAGAACGCACGAGACTGACTGGAAATTTCTGGAAAATACGGCCACATTTGCGTCAAAAAAAATGGTCGTTGGCGGTCTAAAAAGCACCCTTTACCCCTCAAAAGCGCCCTTTTTACCACCTCGGATGGCTTTATTACTTCGATTTTTTATCGACTTTTCAGCTGATAGAAGCAGGCAAAACCCCTAGTTTTGCACGAAAAAAGCCAAAATGTGGCACGTGTCACATTTAAAATTAATACAATTTTTCGAACATATTAATTTTGCTAAAAAATTTCCAAAAAACTGCGATCACAACATGGAGAACGACTTAAGGATTTAACTTCTGAAATAAGATCAGACCACGACACATACGCTAATAAACTTGACAACCGAAGGCGAAATTTCTACTCTTTAAGTTCGTCTTTTATGACGAACCCTATTCCGCAGTAGCTCAATGGCAGAGCATTCGGCTGTTAACCGAAGGGTTGTAAGTTCGAGTCTTACCTGCGGAGCCAATCAAATCAACAAGTTACGGGCATCTTGGATGCCCGTTTTTGTGTCTTGTGTCATGGATTGTGTCATAACCTTTTGGCATGGTATTTGATTAACCGATTAGAGGGGTATCATTCCACTCCCCGCAGACGTGACGGAAAATTTCTCAGGTTCAAGCGCTGCAGCCGCCTCATCGAGGGCCCGTCGTCGAATATGACTGTAAGTTTTCATCATCTGCGGATCGACGTGACCGACCTGTGCCTGAATCACCCAGTCTGGAACCCCTTTTTCTGCAAGAGTAGTTACAACAGTGTGTCTGCCATCGTGAAAACGAACACCCTCAAGGCCGGCGGCCTTTAGGATTGATCGCCAAGCAGAACGCCAAGAAGTCATAGGTCTTGTTGGATCTATCTTCTGCTCTCGTCCGTGCCATGGAAAGACATAATGCTCGGGCTCCACGTACCCTAAAATTGATGCCCGTTGGTACAAACTCCGTAACACTCCAAAACATGTTTGATTGAGGGAAGGAGTTCTCCAACCCGCAGGGGTCTTTGAACGACGAATTTCAACCTTAGAATTGCTCCAATCAATATCTCTCCACTTGAGTCCTTTGATCTCGCAAGCTCTCATCCCGCAATAGAACGCCAAATTCGCCGCAGTGTACGCATAGGTCCAGTCGGGCCTAGTCGACGCGACGGCAATTAAATGCGAACTTTCCTCAGAAGTTAAGGCTCGGCCGACAGAAGGCTTTGTATTAGGGATAGGCTTGTAGTCGTCAACAAATCGATACCAAAGCCTGGCGTGCTTTAGCAATTGTCTCAGTACCGATATTTCACCGTTGATGGTTTTCGGAGCACGGCCAGCTCCAAGGCGCTCGGTCTGGTAGGCAGCGATATCCGACACTCGTATACGGTTGAGTTTTATGTTTGAGAACGCCTGGGCTTTCACCAAGGGTCTCGCCTGCTCACGCCAATAACCCACCATTCTGGGTGAAACTTGTGCCGATCTATCCAAAACGTATTGCTCTAACGCATTTTCAATCGTGAGAGCTCCGATTTGTCTGCTCTTAGTCGTCGGATCGGGAGCCTTACTCTGAATCTGGGCTATACGTTCCCGCTCTAATGCGGGAGCTTTTCGGCTATCAGAAGTCCCTAGTGATTCCCGAAATCTGGTTCCGTTAATCACTACATGCATCCAGTACGTATTTCGTCGTTTGTAAAGTGCCATTATAGTTCCCCTTTGATTCTTTTCGATGTCCGTCGTCAGTTCTTAGCCCTAAAAGTTTGCGTGAGTTAGCTACTTCATGCTAATAATTTTCGCCTGAATAGATTCAATTCTCATTTCGCATTCGTGAATCAAATTACTATTGCTGGTCTCCCCTAAATGGGCTTTAATACTTTTCAATTTTCTTAATTCGTCGTCAAGCTGCTCCATTACAACTTTCCGGCGTGCTACTCTTTGGTGAAACGCATTTGAACACTTCCTCGATTTACACACTGGGGCACCCTTTCGCTTGACCCAATAAATCTCATTACAGACAGGGCACAAGCGAACACGATCCATAGGAATTCGATTCTTACTTAAGTAATCAAAAATATCGAATTCAGTAATTTCAATTGTTGTATCCGTGTTGAATTGAAACCATGTGGGCGGCTGCACAAAGTGAAATGTTATCTTACGCCTCAATTCCGCATAGCGAACCGCATCATTGTTTCGCATTTCGAAACATTGGAGAATATGTAAAAGGGCCAGCTTTTTTTGAACCAAAGTTCGAACATAAAACGGCGCATCATAATATGGATGGGACTGAGACCCTAGGTTCAATCCTACTGCCAAATCATGGCCAATTTGTGACGTTATTTTTGAGATTGCTCTTTTTCTTAAACGCAACGAGGCGCGAGCAAACGCGGAATGATCAAACTTACCCGGGTGTTCGCATTGAGTTCCCCAGAGTTCGAGTATAGCTGAATTCAACTGTTCTGAAATACCAACAAGATCGCTCGCTAGCCGCTCAAGTTCACCAACACTTTTGGGCAATTGATTTAGCAAGAGAAGCAACTCTTCCAAACCGTTGGGAGTTTCAGCTATTTTTTTGTATTTCATTAAATAAGAGATAATTTGCCAAAATAGTGAACTATCTTTTTTTCCATTTAGCCTCTAGTGCCTTGAGGTAGCTATCTAATACTGTACGCTTAAGTATAGCACGTTGAGAAGAAGATGGGGAACCACATCTTATTATGGGAGAAAATATATGCAGAGAGATTTAATGACAGACAAAAGAATTGCATATTCAATTGAGCAAATTTCAGAAGAGACAACGCTATCTAAGTCATTTTTGAGAAACGAGATCAAGAAGAAACGACTCAAGGCAACTCGGTGCGGAAGGCGCGTCTTGGTACTGAGAGCGGATCTCGAGTTATATCTGTGTTCGCGCAATCCCAACGAGTTGGAGGTGTTGCCATGATTCGAAATAAGGAAATGGCCCAGTTCGGAGACAGAATTTTTCGCCGACGATCTCCTTTCACCATGGGTTTCGATGTTGATTTCCAATTACATTCATTTGGAGGACAAGACTATGTCCTTGCAACATGACTTAAACATATTCCAGGGTTTTAATGCGGAAATAGGGGCCTTAACAAACCCAGGCCCGCACCGCGAACACGTCAATGTGTTACAGGAGATACTGGACAATATTGAGGAAATCGATTTTCGATCGATTGCGGAACTCAACCCCGATGAAAAAGTCAGTCAAAAAATCCAGATCGTTCTAACCGTTCAGGCGGTGCTGCAAGTTGCCCGCGAATTGAATTGTGGGCTATGTCGAAACTATGACTTCATTTATGTGTATAACGGTGAATACTGGAAACTACTTGATAAGAATGCCTTCGAAGATTTTCTAGGAAAAGCGGCCAAAAAGGCGGGCGTGCATTTTGTCACTGCCAAATATCACCGCTACAAAAAGGAACTCTACAATCAATTCCTCGCAGATGCTTATCTACCCACGCCATCTATTGACAAGAGTAGAGTATTGATAAACCTTCGTGATTGCACTTACGAAGTTACTGTAGACGGGGGCCGGTGTACCCCGTTTGATAGAAGTGATTTTCTAAAATACCAACTTCCGTTTGGTTACGATGAAGGTGCAACTTGTCCAAACTGGCAGAAATTTCTGGATCGGGTCCTGGTAAAACACAATGAAAGCGGGAAAACTGTTCCCGATCACGCCAAACAAAACTTGCTGGCCGAGTTTTTTGGGTATGTTTTGGCGCAGCACCTGCAATTTGAGAAAGTCCTGATTCTTTACGGTTCTGGGGCTAACGGAAAATCCGTGGTTTTTCACGTCATAAGTGCGATGATTGGACCTACCAACATATCTAATGTCTCCCTAGAATCACTCTGCAAGAGTGACTATCATCGATCAACACTGGGAAACAAACTTCTGAATTATTCGTCTGAAATTTCCGGTCGGCTCGAAGCCGATAAGTTTAAGCAGATGGCTAGCGGTGAGCCAATTGAAGCGCGTCTGCCGTATGGACAGCCAATGTGTCTAACGAACTATGCTCGTCTTGCCTTCAATTGCAACGAATTGCCGAATGATATTGAACATACGGAAGCATATTTTCGGCGATATATTATTCTTCCGTTTGATGTCACGATTCCCCCCGAAGAGCGAGATCCTAATCTAGCAAACTCGATAATTGAATCAGAATTATCAGGGGTCTTTAATTGGGTGCTTGCTGGCTTACAACGATTGCTCGAACAAAATGGCTTTTCGCAAAGCGACGCTGTAGATCAAATGCTCGAATCCTTTCGACGTGAAAGTGACTCAGCTGCGATGTTTATTGATGACGAGAATTACAGAAAGTCCGACTCTAATTTTATGTACAGGACGTCGCTGTACCCAACGTATAAAGCCTGGTGCATGGAGAATGGATATAGAGCATTCAACTCGAAGAACTTCATGAAACGTTTGGAGGCTCTTGGTTTCTCAACTGGGAAGAAAACCGCCGGGAAGGTCATATACATAGAAAAATAGAATTGGTATTGAACGTCATTATCGTCATTTTCATCATTGTGTTGGGTTTGCCAGTGACGAAATGCCATAAATGACGGTACGAAGAAAAATATTGGAGGGTTATGGCGAACTTCAGATACCAGCTAGAGAAAGGGCCGCGCAAATTTACCTGTCCCCAGTGTGGTGGGGCAAAACGTTATCGTAGAGTGATTGACTCATATACCAGTAATTACTTGCCGTTTGAGGTTGGCGTATGCGATCGGGTAAACAACTGTGGGTACGAATACACCTGGGCTCAGTATTTTCGCGAAAATCCCAGTATTGGTGGAGGTCTCGATAACAAAATTGGAGAGACGACTATCGGGAGGTCCGTATCGCGACATAGCAACTCTAAAAGAGCATATTTAGGCATGGAGCATCTGTATGCAACCTTGCGCAACTATCCTCAAAACACTTTTGTTCAATTCCTTTTGAATCTTCTGCCGGCTGAAAATCCCGCCGTTTGGAAAGCTGTCCAGAAATACGGCATTGGCACTCTTCAAGGTTTTACGGTTTTCCCAACGATCAACAATGCAGGTTTGCTTTGCAAGGGGAAGCTTATGAAATTCAATGTCGAAACCGGTAAACGTCTGAAAAATACATATGCGATTTCGTCACTCGAAGCACACTTAAAGCGGGCGAATAAGCTAGTCAACGATTTCGACACAGATAAGGATGTTTTCTTTGGTGAACACATAACTATGCAATGTCCTAACCTGCCGGTCGGAGTTGTGGAAGCCGAAAAGACTGCAGTGCTAGCTTCGATCTTCTTTCCGAAATTTGTTTGGATCGCAACTGGATCGAAGCAGTGGTTAAAGGCTCCGCGCCTCGAAAGGCTGGGCATCGAACGCCGTACTATTCTCTTTCCAGACGCCGACGGATTCGACAAATGGAGCGAAACCGCTGTTAGGGCTCGTGGGCTGGGATTGAATGTCAAAGTCTCTGAAGTAGTTGAGCAGTTTGCGACAAAACATGAGAAGGAGCAGGGGTTCGATCTCGCGGATTACTTAATTCGTTACCAACAATCCGAGACAACTTTGAAATCCGACATTTGATTTGCGTTGGTGCGACTATGATATAAGGTCACGGTGGCACACTCCAGCCCATAAAAAGGGACGGGGGGTTACATGAAACTCACCCTGTTTTTATACGCGAGGACGTAATCCATGGCCCAATCTTCACTTATCACAACTCGACAACAAGATGTTTTTGCTAAAATACCCTCGTTAAGAAATGGGCGTCCGCGGTCGGCGCTTAACTCGGTTGCCAGACGCATCTTCTTACAGGCTTATGAGGACAATTTCGGCAATGTATCGGCAGCATGCCGAGCTGCCGGCATTGGGCGGCGGACTTTTTATCGCTGGATGGAATCGGATTCTCGGATAAACGTAAAATTCCGAGAGGCTCTCAAACTTATTAAACCCGAGGAGCGCCATCTAGATATGCTTGAGGCCGCCCATACGCAGCTTGTACAGAAACTCGATCCGGCGGCGGTGATTTTTGGACTAAAGACCAAAGGAAGAAGGCGTGGCTGGAGCGAGCGTGACCGTTTAGAAAAGGAGGAGGCTCAAGATTATGCAGACAAAACGGCTAGCGAGCTGAAAGCTGTGATCGAAGAGCGAGCGCGACAAAAGGGTATTTCATTCCAAGAGGAACTAAAAAACTACTTAGACTTTTTTGCAGACAGATTACTCCCGGAAATCAGAACGAATCTTGAGAAACTTATAACCTAAAGAGTCGCGTAGGCACCACCGATCTCTATATTTTCCTTGTTAGGTAGTGCCATGCCTTATGGTATTTTTCGAGCCGTGTGAGGGTGTTTGCGGTTATTTCATTAATTCGTAGCATATTCATGTTATCTTCGAGATCTGCAATCTTGACCCGTCGAGCGATCGGGTTTGAGGCCGCTCGTTTGATGAACTCATCATAACCCTCGCCCTCGCGATCGGTTACGCAATCGAGCGCCTGAAGAACGTCTTCGGAAAAACCTAGTTGTCGAAGTTTCTCGAACGTCCAGCGATCGACTTCGTTCTCTTTCGCTCGGCTATCCTCCACCACATCATGCAGGACCGCAACCTGCATTTCTGCTTCTGTTTGCATCTTCATCATCAGTCGCAAGGGGTGCATGATGTAGGGTACCCCAGCTTTGTCTATTTGTCCGGCGTGAGCTGTCGCCGCGATCGCAATGGCCTTTTCTAAAGTACTCATGATTCTATAACGACCCTTTGGTCGCAGAGACGGCAGCGCAAGCTTCATCAATCAAGGCGTCGCGTTCTTCGATATCTGTTACACGGTAGAATTCTGCGAGTTCGGCTCCAGGAAATGCTCCTTCAGACCACAAGCCGTTTACTCGACGCATACAGGACAGAGGTTCGTCGAAGATAAGAAAAATAGATGAAGTATCAGGGTCCTTTAGAACTAACGTCGTAGATCGCGTAACAGAAATAGTCGCGTTCTTTGATTTATAGCTTTTCAGCGCCTCAGCGACAATTGCCTTGGCTTTTACGGGATCCCGAACAGCCACGAAATCGTCTTCCATTTCATATGCCGAGGGAATACCGACAGACCAAAAACCATCTTCTGAACGCCGCAACACCGGCGCCCCAGGGTCACCCGTGAAAGCAAAAGCCTCCGATGAATTACGGCGAATGCCGACTAAGATTTTTGCCTTCGGTTCTAAGGCCGCCTTCTTCAATGTCCCGCCTGGCTTCATAACGAATTCTAGAGCCTCTTCGAGCAAAGCCGCAGCTTCTTTAGGGTCGCGGACAGAGCGTAGTTCGTTGATCTCAGCGCTGGACAACGTGGAAGGTGAGGACCAAACGCCGTCCTCTGACCGTGAAAAGACGCGTCTGGGCGAATCGTCGGACATAACGAAGGCTGCCGATGAAGAAGGATCTCGCGATACCGCTGCTACAACTATAGAACCCCTGCCCAGGGACGCGGGATTTGCCGATTTGAACGAGGCAAGGGCTTCTTTTAACAAAGCCGCGGCTTCGTCAGGATCTTGGACCAATTGGAAGTCGTCTTCGTCTTCAGGACCCAACACCTTACCCTCTTCCCAAACACCGTCGGAAGAACGTAAGAACGATCTACGCGGCGAATCGGATACGACCGAAGCCCTTAATGAACCGTCTCTTGCTACGGATGCGATCATAACGGGCCTTTCTCTATCGCTCCGTCGATACGGCTTCGTCTACCGTCAACCCGTTTTTTTTCAACCCCATCATATCTAGATCTATCAATTAGAAGTTTACCCCTATAGAAGGAGATTTCAACCGAGGCACTCATGAGGCGGCGTGGCAAGTTGAGAATCTCTTTGCTAGAAATTTCATATATAGAATCCCATGCTGTGCCGTTTGCTGGCATCGCAATTACCCACTTTCCCAGTGTCATCGTGAGAACGTGACCATCGAAACTCAAGCTCAACATTTCAGGCTCGGTGAGACTCCCCAAAACTCTCCATAGGTCCTTAATAGCCAACTTCATCCATGGGCGCTCGACACGACATTGTGGGCGTTTAGCGTATCGCTCCGTTTCCACCCTGCTCTCCTCCGCCGCAATCTCCCAAGGCAATAGATGATTCAGTTCTAGACCAACTCCTAACCAGTCGAGTTGAGGTGTTGTTGCGATGTCCTCACCAAAATAACGACGAAGATAATATGAAATAAAGGCGACGGCGTGGCCATAGGAAGCAAGATAGATCGGCAACTCGAAGCTGATGTCCCCGATCGACCGCGGCGTCGACAAAATGCCATCAAACATGATCGCTTCCCGATAATAACGGTTGACACCACGACAGGCCGTAAGTTTGACGGGACCCAGTTGAATGCTGACTCGATCAGCCGCCCAACCGCTCGGATCGGGTTCGAATCCAAGGTGCGGAAGTACTGACCACGTCTCAATGCTCATACGTCGTTCGTAGAATGTTAAGACAGTTTTCTGCTATTGTGTATTCATTGGCTTTTTGAAAAGTGCTTTCAATCCCTAACATAGCAGGCTAATGAACGCCGTCCTGGACCAAGAGTTGTTGGTCTTCGCGGTAACACAAGCCAGTTACATATTAAGACTAAATAGTCTTAGCCGCAATGCGGAGGCACCCCATTTAAGGAGGTTTCCTTAAAATGGGACGAGCGCGAATCGAACGGCCACGAAATCTAGCCAAGAAGTTGCTCTTACTCAGAAACAATCAAGGGCTGTCACAAAATCAGTTAATTCAGAAGCTTGGTCTTGAGGATCGGCTCACTCAAGCTGAAATCTCAGCTTTTGAGCTTGGAAAGAGGGTACCCGCACTGGTTATCTTACTTCGTTATGCTCGTGTGTTCAATATTCACGTTGATGATCTGATCGATGATGAAACAGATTTGTCGCATTCAACATAAAAACGGTTTCGGTCGGCGAAACCTTATCCGAACTAGGCCATCACCCGTTCTTTAAGTAGCCCAATCACCGATGCTCGTGATATTTTGAGTTTCTTCGCTATCTGAGAGTTGTTAAGACCTTCCGCTCGTAACGCTTTGATCTTGTCAATTTTGAGTGCCGCCGTTTTTGGCCGACCATGGCGCTGACCTCGTGCTCGCGCATTTGCAATCCCCGCGATTACTCTTTCGCGAATCATATCGCGTTCAAACTCGGCAAATGTCGATAGCATACCCGCCATAGCTCGGCCGGATGGCGTCGAAAAATCAAGTGACTCCGTAAGCGATACAAAAATCACATTAAGATTTCGAAGTTCTTCCAACGTCGTAACGAGATCTGCCAGGCTTCGCCCAAAACGATCTAGCTTCCATACAAGGATGGCATCAATCTCACGGCGGCGGGCCAGCTTGAGAAGCTCTTCCCTCTTTGGCCTTGTCTTCGCTCCGGATCCTACTTCTTGCACTTCAGCTTTTAAGGTCCAGTTGCGATTCTTGATGTAATCCTTCATTTGATCTAATTGCATCGGAAGGGTTTGCTGATCGGTTGTTGAAACGCGTGCGTATATTCCTACTCTCATAATTATTTCCGGAATCCTTGACTAGGGAGGCCTGTCGAAGGTGCACCTTTGGCCGGTCTATTCAAATTCTACGCTACGTTGAATATTGTGTCAATGCCTATTGTAATTGTTTTCTACGGTGGGTAGAATTGTCTTAATGACTGGAAGTGAACTCCGAGAGAAGCGAAAAGAACTGGGATTAAACCAAGGTGAGCTGGCCGAAAAGGTCGGAGTCGCCTTAAATACAGTTTCGCGGTGGGAACTTGGCGAAATGGCAATCCCCTCAAAGATGCTGGAACTTGCCCTTAGACAAATCGGAGCAGATCAAAAGAAGAAGAAATCAATGCTGACCGTGAAATGTCAGATGTGCGGATCTGAGTTTAGCGGCCGGCGAGTTCCTACATCTCCGCGCCCGAACGCGGAAGGCGAACACACGGAGCCGTCTACGATTTGCCAATCCTGCTCCGAGAAGGGCTAAGCCTAGGCCCTTGTAGCAGCCGGGAGCCTGTCTACTTGGACATCCCATCGCATTCACACGACAACAATTTACTGACTTTCCGACGGAATATCTACAGCACAACATCGTGGGGTGTCGAAAAGGTATAGTTTATTGACACACCGAAGGCATGGAAACTGGGGCCTGCTGGATCAAGCCGAGTTCCGTGCGTTAAATTAGGGTCGGTTCGATGTGGCAGCCAATAACTCGACTCGCCCTTCCGTGACGATCGTTCCCGGCTCGCCTTCGTTGAACATTATCCGCTCAAAGGAAAGTGGCGAGACCGCACCCGGCTTTCCGACCGCCGTGAATCTGAGATTCAGCAGCACACAATCGTTTTCGATCGGCTTCACGCCGTAAACGACGACCCGCAATAACCCCGGTTCCATGGCGTTCGTCACAACCGAAAGCCCAACGCTCACGGTTCCTTTCACCTCAAAAGCATCCGCAAGCGGCTGTATCACCGACGGATCGTATCTCAGATCAAACTCGTATGAGATGACCTCTTTATTCTCTGCGCCGTGGATCTTGACAGGCAGAATAACCTCTTTGTCAGTCGGAACGGCTTTGCACAAAATTAACTAAAATCGACCTATTTTTGTGCAAGACGCAAATTTGCACAAAAATTGCGTGCGCAAATCAACACTTGCGTGTGCGAATCCTAAAACCCCTCTCAAAAAACTTGTTTGTCAATAATCCAGCTTGCTGTTATTCTGCGGGATGTGGCTGAAATCTCTGTCAAGCAGGCGTCGAAATCGGCGTGGCGTCCGACCGCTGATTCATTCCGGCGATTCCTCGCATTTCTCGACAACGGGATCGAGACGAACGGCGCTTCGTATATCGAGATGCAGCGGAGGTTGGCCGGCTATTTCGCTCGTAAGGGTTGTACGGGATGCGAGGAATTGGCGGACGAGACGCTGAACAGAGTGTCACGGCGATTGGATGAAGAGGGCTCGATCGATATCGATACGCCTGCCCATTACTGTTATATAACCGCACGATTCGTGTTCCTCGAACAGACGAGAGCCGCCAGCTCAAATAATATCGCCGTCGACGAAGCGAAATTAACTACCGACCGCCACGCACTGCCAACATCGGACACCGATGAATTGGAAAAACAGGAAAAAATGCTTGAGTGCCTCGACGAATGCACATCCAAGTTGGAGACGCGCAATCGTGATCTAATACTCGGATATTATTTTGGAAACGAAGGCGTCAGGATACGGAATCGATCGTCAATGGCCGAGCGGCTGGGCATTTCGCTCAACGCGCTCAGCATCAGGGCATGCCGCATACGCCGAACGCTCGAATCGTGCGTCGAGAAATGCGCAGGCAAGATGTGAGTATGAAATGATTTCGCGGAATTGTCTTATCAATGTAATGGGAAATACCCTCGCACAACTTTCATGAGCGACGTCATCATGCCAAAACCACAAGATCTTAGGGCATATCTGCTGGGCCAGGCCCGAGCGGAGGATGTCGAGCGCCTGGACGAATTGTCCATCACTGATGACGAATTTGCCGAAGGCTTAGAAGCTGCGGAAATGGACCTGATAGACTCGTATGTCAACGGCGAACTTTCGGCAGCCGATCGCGAAAAGTTTGAACAAAACTATATGCGATCGGGTGGTCAACGCAATCGGGTCGTCTTTGCGAAGGCACTACAGGAGTATGCGTCGTCTCGTGTATCAGCAAGTCCCGCTGTGGCTACAGGCGGTGGTTTGTTCGGGTGGACTAATCGCTTTTTCCAATTCGGTTTGGCGGCGGCAGCGGCCGCACTTCTGCTAGTAATCGTTGGCGGGTGGTTTTACTTTTCAAGATCTGCGCAAAACGTAAATGAAAAGGCCGCTGTGCACGACAATCCCGTAAATCTCGCAATACCAACAAACAACGCCGAAAATACGCAGATCGAGTTGCCCTCAAATGACTCTAGAGAAAAGGAGAAAGAGAAGGCCAAAGAAACGCCTAAGGACGATCGCCCTACGGCACCTCGAATTGTTGCCGTTGTTCTGACGCCACAATTGCGGTCATCCGCCGCGCCGCAAAAAGTTGAAGTGCCCGCTGGAACCGATCAGTTTTCCGCACGACTCGAATTGGAGTCCGGTGATTTCCGATCTTACGGCGTAGTGTTGCGCGAACAAACTTCGAACCGAGTAATCTGGCAAAGCAAGACCGTAAAACCGACCGGGCCGGCGAATGCGCGGCGGCTCGCCGTCTCGATCCCGGCACGCCTATTAAATTCTGCGATCTACACCGTGACCGTCTCTGGCCTCCCGGTTAACGGGAATGCGGAAATAGTTGGTGACTATTCATTCACGGTTGTGCGATAATCGTCGCAAGCATACATTTAGAAATTCTCGCAGGTGAAATATGCCAACTGTTTCGAGATGCCGTCCGAGCCTAAACGCGCAATTTCTGGTTGTAGCGTTATTTTGCTTGTTCTTCTCCTTGCCGAAGGCTTTTTTGTGCCAATCTCCAGTAGAATTACCTCCGCTTCCGAACACGCTCGAGATCAGGAAGCCTGTCGAACGTTCGATCGCGGGCGGGCAGAAACATCTTTATCAAATTGACCTCACGGAAGGGGATTTTGTGTCGTTCACACTGGATCAGTCGGACGTGGATGTGATCATTCGTTTTTTGGACAATGAGGGAAAACTAGTCGCTGAGTTCGATTCCGAAAGCCGGATGCGAGGAACCGAAAAGGCCGAGGGCGTAGCTCTCAAGAATGGTGCATTTCGGGTAGAGGTCGAGCCTAGATACAAGGACGCACCTGCCGGACAGTACGTACTCGAATGGCTGGAAAAACGGACGGCGACCGAAAACGATAAGTCGCTGCAACAGGCTCGCATTCTCTTGCGGGACCAGCGTGCGCTCGAACGCGAAGGAAAATACAAAGAGTCTCTTGCTTTGGCCGAACGGGTCCTGGAAATTCGGGAACGGATCCTGGGACCTGACGACGTTGAGGTCGGTATCGCACTGATCAGGATCGGTACTCAACACTTTCTCCTCGGCGACTACGCCAAATCCGAAGCATTCGACAAGCGAGCGCTTGCGATCTACGAGGCCCGACTTGGACCCGATCATCTTCTCGTCGGCGAAGTGACAAATAATCTGGGAGTGCTTGCTCGCGTTAGAGGAGAACTTCTCGAAGCCGAAAAGATGTTCATAAGAGTCGTGGCGATCAAAGAGCATGCACTTGGCCCCAATCATCTTTCGATCGCGACGAATTTGAACAATCTCGGAATATTGTACCGCCGGCGGGGCGATCACATGAGCGCCGAGGCAACGTACGATCGAGCTTTAGCCATTCGCGAACGGGCACTTGGCCCGGATCATTCAGATGTGGCCGCGGTGCTTCAGAACTATGCAGCTTTGCGTTTTTACATTGGCGATTATGAGGGAGCAGCTAAACTTGATCAGCGGGTTCTTGCGATCCGGGAGAAGAACCTGGGACCGGACCATCCTCTGGTGGCTAGTACGCTCGAAGACCTCGCCAGCACCTCTATCGAAACCGGAAAACTCGATGAGGCGGAACAATTTGTTCGCCGAGCGTTGCAGATCTATGAAAAACGCTTCGCCCCCGACAATATCCATATTGCCGATGCACAGCAAGTTCTTGGACAGATCTATCTTGCGCGAGATGACATTCCAAACGCAAAAGCTGCTTTGGATCGTGCGATCCAGATCTCAGAAAAGAGCCCGGGACAAGACCCGGGCGACTTTTCAGGGTTGCTTCTCGAAATGGGTAAGGTTCTTACATTGCAGCACGACTATCCAAACGCGGAATCGCATTTGAAACGATCGCTTGAATTACGGGAAAGGATATCAGGCCCAGACAGCTATTATGTAGGCCGTGTATGCACAGCACTTGCGGAGATGTACACGCTAAAGGGCGACATCGATCAGGCGCTTAAGCATCAGCAATGCTCTGCCCGCGTCTACGAAAGATCGATCGAACTAAATCTCTCGGTCGGACCGGAACACCAAAAACTGTCGTACATGAAGTTAATATCCGACGACCTGAATCAAACTCTTGCATTGAGCGCGGGGCCGGCAAAGAACAATGGAAATGCTAGTATGCTGGCGGCAACAGAGCTGATCCAGCGAAAGGGCCGAGTCTTGGACGTGACCGCTGCAAGCATTGCTGCTCTCAGACAACGCCTGAACCCTGAGGACCAGCTTATATTCGATGACCTCGGCGACATAAATCGTGATCTTGCGGAAAATACTCTCAACCCACCGAGTGCACTGTCACCGGAGGCCTACACAAAATTGATCGAGGGTCTAAAGTCCAAAAAAGAAAGGATGGAGAAAGAGATAGGAAATCGCAGCCGAGGATTTTATGGTCATGCGCAGCCGGTCACGCTTGAAAAAATTCAAGCAATGATTCCCAAAGACACGGCTCTTGTAGAATTCGCGATCTATCGGCCACTGGTAAAGACGGCGGTCACCATAGGCTCGAAACTCGGGGAGCCAAGATATGTAGCTTACGTAATTCGTAATTCAGGTGTGACCGGCTCTGCTGACTTGGGACCGGCGAAAGAGATCGAAGCCGCGCTCCAGCAGTTTCGCTCCGCGTTACGCGATCCGAAACGGACAGATGTATGGAAGCTCGCGCGTAACGCCAACTTGAAGATCATGGCTCCTATTAGACAGTTTTTAGCGGATTCAACACATTTGCTGATTTCGCCCGACGGCGAGTTGAATTTGATACCGTTCGAAGCTCTCATTGATGAACGGCAGCGGCCATTGATCGAAGACTACGCAATCACCTATGTTACCAACGGTCGCGATCTCGCCCGTTTGAGTGTTGAGCGCGACAGCAAGACCAGTTCGGTAGTTATTGCGGACCCTGCATTTGGCGAATCCGGCTTTGACGACGGCGTTCAAACGCATGCGTCGCGCAGTTCGAAAAAACGCAGCGTTACAAACACACGGAATCTGTCGGAAACGTATTTTGCGCCGCTGCGAGGTACTGCGCAGGAAGCGAACGCGATCAAGACCTTGTTTCCAGATACAAAGATGCTGACCGGCCGAGACGCTAATGAAACTTCAGTTAAGGAATTGAACGCTCCCCGTACATTGCATTTGGCTACGCATGGATTCTTCCTTGAAAATGCAGGAAACGCCAAGCCGGATAAAACGAAGATAGAAAATCCGCTGCTTCGGTCAGGACTCGCGTTTGCCGGCGCAAATCGTCGCAGCGGCGTCAAGGACGATGGGATACTGACGGCGCTTGAGGCGTCGGGTTTGAATCTTTGGGGCACGAAGCTGGTTGTTCTTTCGGCATGTGACACCGGACTCGGGGAGATCCGCAATGGCGAGGGGGTTTACGGACTGCGCCGGTCGTTCGTACTCGCCGGGGCCGAATCGATCGTCATGAGCATGTGGCCGGTAAGCGATTATGTTACGCGCGAGTTGATGACGAACTACTACACGAATCTCAAAAAAGGCATGGGCCGCGGCGAGGCTTTAAGACAGGTCCAACTCGAGATGATCAAACGCCCCAACCGCCGGCATCCATTCTACTGGGCAAGTTTCATCCAGTCGGGCGAATGGGCAAACCTCGACGGCAACCGCTAGTCCAAGAAACCTCAGAAAAAACCAAGAACGGCGTTCGAAAACCCGAACGCCTTTTGATTTTTGTGCCCATCTGACCGTCAAAAAAATTCGTGTGAAATGTTTTGCCGGATCTGTCTTATCCATATAAAGACGCACCGTATTCAGGCGTCGGAGGTTCAAAGATTATGACGAAACTGGCACACGCTATCTTGTTTTGCATCCTGCTTCTTGGGATAACCATTTTTACTAAGACTGCCATACTCGCGCAGTCGGCGCTTGATGGGTTTGATCCGAATGCGAATGGCACGGTCAGCGTTGTCGTTGTCCAACCTGACGGCAAGATACTGATCGGCGGTGATTTTACAACGCTTTCGCCAAACGGGGGAGCAACAGTCACGCGTAACCGTATTGCGAGGTTAAATCCGGACGGCACACTCGATACTGGTTTCAACCCGAACGCAAACAGTACTGTGTATTCGATAGCTGTACAGGCCGACGGCAAGATATTGGCGGGCGGTGATTTCACGATCATCGGCGGACAGTCACGAAATCGCATCGCCCGTCTCGATACCGCAACCGGCCTCGCTGACTCATTCAACCCCAACTCAGACAGTTTTGTTCTTTCAATTGTCATACAGTCGGATGGAAAGATATTGACGGGCGGCGATTTCAACAACATTGGCGGACAGGTACGTAGTAAGATCGCACGACTCGACGCCACAACCGGAGTGGCTGACTCATTCAACCCAAATGCCGACTTTTTTGTTTACCGTATTCTTGTCCAGGCTAACGGCATGATCCTCGCGTGCGGCGGTTTTACGACGATCGGCGGACAACCCCGAACTAGCATTGCACGGCTCAACCCCGTTACTGGACTAGCTGATTCATTTGGTCCCAATGTTAATTCCAATATCTTTAGCATTGCGATACAGGCAGACGGAAAGATACTGGTTGGTGGATTATTTACAAATATCGGTGGGCAGGCGCGCAACCGTATAGCACGCCTCGATGCGACGACGGGCGTGGCTGATTCGTTTAACCCAAACGCTGACGGACCCGTTTCATCAATTGCGGTGCAACCGGACGGAAAGATCCTGGCGGGTGGCGCATTTATCAATATTGGCGGACAAACACGTTATAAGATCGCAAGACTGGATCCACCGACTGGGTTGGCCGATGTGTTCGACCCGTCTGCGAACTCAGCCAGCACCATTCAGTCGATCGTGGTCCAGCAGGACGGCAAGGTTTTGTTGGCCGGCGATTTTGTTGCGCTTTCGCCAAACGGCGCTGGGTATGCCCGCAACCGAATTGCGAGGGTTGAAGCCAACGGACTGCTCGACAAAACGCTTGATATTAATCTCGTGAACCAAATAGGGATACCACACTTAAACGCCATCGCTGTTCAATCAGATGGCAAAATAATCATCGGAGGGCGTTTTAGCAGTGTGTTGGGCGTGGCGCGAGATAGAATCGCTCGGTTGAATGCGGACGGGTCGTTGGATATAGGATTCAATCCCACTGCAAATAATGAGGTCGATAGCATCGTATTACAGACCGATGGCAAAATACTCGTGATAGGGGTCTTTAGCAGCATCGGCGGCCAGACGCGAAATCGGGTTGCGCGCCTTGATCCCGTGACAGGGCTGGCGGATTCGTTCAATCCAAACCCAAACAGTACAGTGCACTCGCTAGCGGTGCAGACCGACGGCAAGGTGATCGCTGGGGGTTCTTTCACTTCTATCGGAGGACAATCCCGAAATAATATTGCTCGTCTTGATGCACTAACAGGCGCCGCCGATGCCTTCAACCCAAATCCAAACAATTCCGTCTTTGCCTTAGCTATTCAGCCTGACGGAAAGGTTCTAGCTGGAGGCAGCTTTACATCTATTGGCGGCCAGCCACGAAACTATCTTGCGCGGCTCGACAGTGGAGCGGGCGCCAGCGACTCATTCAACCCAAACCCCAACGGGGGAATCAATCTGCTGACAATTCAGGGAGATGGCAAGATACTGGTCTACGGCGGCTTCAACGGAACAAACAGCATCGGCGGGCAGAACCGTAACTTTGTTGCCAGACTCGATCCTGTGTCCGGACTGGCTGATTCCTTTGACCCAAATCCTGACTCTACCGTTGAATCGATGGTTCAATTAGGAGGTGGCAGGATCTTGGCAAGCGGGTCGTTTACTAACATCGGGGGTCAACCGCGAAATCGAGTCGCGCGCCTTGATGCAGTGACAGGTCTTGCCGATTCATTTGCGCCGAATGCGGACGCTAGCATCACTGCGATGGCTGTTCAGGCTGATGGAAAAATCCTGGTTGGAGGCCAGACTCTGCAGAATATTGGTGGACAGGCCCGTGCGCTTTTTGCTCGCGTGACCAGCGATATCATTGCGACTCAATCTATTTTGGTAACGACGAACTCTGTTACATGGAAACGAGGTGGGGCGAGCCCACAGCTGCGAAACGTAACATTTGAAGATTCGACCGATGGAGTAAATTACAATTTTCTGGGTAATGGCAGCTTGGTCGCAAACGACTGGACCCTTTCTGGGCTAAATCTTTCAGTCCAGCAAAACCTCTACATACGGGCTCGTGGCGTTTACAACGGCGGTAATCGAAATCACTCCGAGAGCGTTATTGAAGCCGTCCGGAACGCCTATCTCGCCGCCGAAACGCCTACCGCTACGGTGACCAACACAGCGACAAATACCCCCACAAATACGGCCACGCTAACGTCGACTAGCACCTTTACGCCAACGCCGGCCGCGACTAATACGTTTACACCAACGGCGACGGCAACTAATACGTTCACGCCGACAAATACTGCAACATATACGCCGACGCCAACGAATACAGCGACCAATACTCCGACCAACACGGCAACCAATACCTCGACCGCGACGGCAACAAATACTCCGAACTCAACCAGTACGCCGACGCCGACAATTTGCGGAACGCCGGGGAGTTTGGACACTACATTTAACGGGACCGGCAAGGTCACGACGCCGATCGGAAGCAATGATGATCTGGCTACTTCGGTCGCCATGCAGCCGGACGGCAAGACGGTTGTTGCCGGCTATGCCCGGATTGCCAACAATGACTTTGCGGTCACAAGGTACAACACGAATGGAACACTCGACACAACATTTAACGGCACGGGCAAGGTCACTACACCTGTAGGAACCTCTAGCGATCAAGCGTATTCGGTCGCCCTTCAAACCGATGGCAAAATTGTCGTGGCCGGCTACGCACTCATCGGTTCTTCGTTAGACTTTGCGGTCGTTAGATATAACAGTGACGGAACCCTCGACACAACATTCAATGGTACCGGCAAGGTTACAACTGCATTTGCAGGCTTTGATGATCAGCCTTACTCGGTCGCCATTCAAAGCGATGGAAAAATTGTTGCGGCGGGCTACTCATACGACGGGGCAAAAGAGAACTTTGCCCTTGTCCGCTATAACTCTAACGGCACGCTTGACACAACATTCAACGGCACCGGCAAGGTTACGACGCCTATCGGAAGCGGCTCCGATCTGGCTCAAGGTGTAGCAATTCAAGGCGGCAAGATAGTAGCCGCGGGCTACACTAGCGTTGGCAGCTCTCATGACTTCGCGGTCGTCAGGTACAATACCGACGGCACACTCGACACCACATTCAACGGCACAGGAAAAGTAACTACTCCGATTGGAAGCGGCTCCGATCTGGCTCACGCGGTGGCGATTCAAACCGACGGCAGGATCGTGGCGGCTGGTACTGCGTCAGCCAATGGTTTTGCGATAGTTAGATACAACGACGATGGAACGCTCGACACCACCTTCAACGGAACAGGCAAGTTCACGACCGGCGGACCTGGTGACACCGCTTACGGTATCGGCATTCAGGCTGATGGCAAGCTCCTGGCAACGGGCCAAGCTTTTAACATCGGCACTGTAGACTTTGCAACGGTCAGATTGAACACTAACGGAACACTCGACACAACATTCAATGCTACCGGCAGAGTTCTAACGGGAGTCGGAAGCAGTGACGACCTCGCCTCGTCGGTAGCCATCCAGACAAATGGAAGAATAGTTGTTGCCGGTTACAGCCATAACGGTTCAAATTACGATTTTGCGGTGGTAGTGTATAACCAAACCGGCTGTCCTGTTCCCACAGCGACGACTACACAGACAAGCACTCCGACGGCGACCATTACCGCGACGAACACTGCGACGCCAACATCGACCAATACGCCAGCGAATACGGCCACATCCACCGCGACGGCGACCAACACGGCAACTAACACGCCAACAGCGACACCGTTTCAACCTTCTTCTATCAATGGATTTATCCTGTACGGAAACGCTATCGGAAATCCACCTGCACCGCGAGGAGTTAAGGACGTTTCGGTTGCAAGCACTGCGGGATCGCCACCGGTCGGGCCGTGGCTCACGGGCAATTCGGGAGGGTACACGCTGCAGGGTTTTGGATCCGGTCCATATACGATCAGACCAACGAAGTCAGGTGGCTCGAATACCGCGATCACATCAAATGACGCAGCGAGGGTCGCGCAAGGCGTGACCAATTCGGTGCCGTTTGTTTCGCAGAACCAAAGGTTTGCCGCTGACGTGAGCGGTAACGGCCAGGTTTCGTCCAATGACGCTGCGTTGATCGCGCGGTTCGCGGCCGGGCTTGGCGGTTCGGGAAACACGGGCCAGTGGAAGTTCTTCGTCACAGGAGCGCCTTCTCCGCTGCCCACACCGCCGCAGACCTACGATGACAGCAGAACGTATTCATCCGTTGTTGGAGATCTGGCGGGCGAGGATTATGTAGGGTTGCTGCTCGGCGAGGTATCGGGCAACTGGAATCCCGCAGTTCATCCGCGGCCCACAGACGCGAGACTTGAGATGGGAAGCGACAGACAAGACGATGACAGACGGCTCTTAGCGGTGGCTGTTGGCAGTTACACAACTTCGGAAAATGAGGTCGTCATACCGGTGACCGCTCGCGGATTGGTGAATAAGGAAATCATCTCTTATGAGTTTGACTTAAGATACGATCCAACGGTGATACAGCCAATGGAAAATACGGTCGATCTTGCAAATTCCGTAAGCCGCGCTCTTTCGGTCGTTGTTAATCCTTACGAGCCTGGGCTTTTGCGAGTTGTCGTATATGGCGCAATGCCGATCGATGAAGACGGCGTTCTATTGAACTTGAGATTTACAACTGTCGGATCATATGGTTCGGCGACGACGCTCATATTCGAGCGAATAATGTTCAACGAGGGCGAGCCGCAAGTAATGTCATCCGATGGGCGAATAGAACTCAACTAACACCATCATTAGCGTAGATTTGAGGATCGTGATCACAAAGGCGTTTCGAAACCCGGACGCCTTTGATCTCTTTTTTGTGCCTATCCGGTCGTTAACAAAATTTGTATGAAATGTTTTTCCGGATTTGTCTTATCCATATAAAGACGCACCTTATACAGCCGTCGGAGGTTCAAGAATTATGAAGAAACTTGCACTCGTGTTGTCGTTCAGAAAACGCATCAGCAAAGGGAAAACTTCCTTTCTGCCTAAATCAAATCGAGTTTCCCGCTCTACAGTTGCGCAGACGACAGGTATTGCCGCGCTTCTCGTGCTTGCACTCGCCTTCACAATAGCGGCTTTAGCAACTTCTCGGACGTCGTTGCCAATGTCGCTGGGGTTATCGAGCGACAACATCATTTTTGTCACAAGCACAACTCACAACGGAAACCTTGGTGGGCTAGCAGGTGCGGATGCTATCTGCCAGGTGCGTGCCGTCGCGGCGGGCGTGCCGGGTACATATAAGGCCTTCCTTTCCGCAACGGCGCTCAACGCTGGCGATCGACACGTGCACAGCAGTTTTCCGTATAAGCGGAGTGACGGCGTTATCGTCGCGAACGACTGGACGGACTTGACTGACGGTACATTGGCGGCTCCGATCTCTCTTGACGAAGCGGGCAACGACCTCTCCGGGTCAGCCAATATCAAGGTATGGACGGCAACGACGGCAAGTTTCACGTACTTTGGCCAAAACTGCAACAACATCGGGTCCGACTGGTCGACTACGTCCTTCCAGACAATCGCCGGTCTTTTGACGGCGACAGACACCCAGTGGCTTGTTGACAATGTTCGACCGTGTACTGAACCCAATCATCTCTACTGCATCCAGCAGGGGCCAGCGCCGACATCCACTCCAACGTCGATTCCGACAGCGACGGATACGAATACGGCGACTCCGACTCCGACAGCGACGCCAACACCGCAGTGTCCGCCGTTAAACTATGCTAATCCGGCAACGATCACAATAAATCCCGGCTCGTCGGCCACGCCCTATCCTTCGACTATTTCTGTTGCGGGTCTAAGTGGTAATGTTGCCAAGGTAACTGTGAAGCTCAATGGTTTGAGTCATACACTGCCTGACGACCTTGACATGCTGCTCGTGGGGCCGGGCGGTCAAAATGCAATTATTATGTCGGATGTTGGAGGATCTACCTCTATAACAAACGTGACTTTGACGCTCGATGACGATGCAGCACCAAATATTCCCGACAATGGTCCGACAGTAACCGGAACATTTCAGCCAACTAATATGGGCGGGGGTGACGCCTTCCCGGCACCTGCACCAGTACCATCAGGAGGCTCAGCACTTTCCGCCCTTGCTGGCAGTTCGCCTAACGGAACGTGGTCGCTCTATATAGTTAACGACACGGCTGCGGGCTTGGGCAGTATCGCGAACGGATGGGAGCTTAACATTACAACGACTTCTTCCGTATGTTCTACCCCAACAACCACGGCAACACCTACAAGTTCTTCAACGGCAACGGCAACGAATACACTTACACCGACAGTCACGGGGACCAGTACGTTTACACCGACTGTGACTGCGACTAACACATTCGCCCCCACCGCCACGGCAACGAATACAATTACGCCGACGCCGACGGCGACAAATACTGCGACATCTACGAATACGCCCACATCGACAGCCACAAATACGCATACGAACACGCCGACAGCAACGGCAACTCCTACGCCCTGTACCGGCTCATGGGGTGAGCAGGCACATCCGATAGCTTCAGATGGTGGCGCGGATGACTTTTTGGGCTATTCGGTCGCAATAAGCGGCGACACCATGGTTGCCGGTGCTTATGGTGACGATAATGCAGGCGGCAGCGACGCCGGCGCGGCTTATGTTTTTGTAGGGAGCGGCGGAACTTGGACACAGCAGCAAAAGCTGACAGCCTCGGACGCGGCTGCGGCTGACAACTTTGGAATAGCGGTCTCTATCAGCGGCGATACGATCATTGTGGGTTCTTATGGCGACGATGATGCTAAGGGATCGGCGTATATTTTTATGCGCAGCGGCACTGTCTGGTCACAGCAACAGAAAATAACGGCTTCTGATGGAGATACCTTCGATAGATTTGGTGTTTCTGTTTCCATAAGTGGAGATACAGTCGTTGCCGGAGCCGGCAGCGATGACAATGCTGGCGGGGTCAATGCTGGAGCTGCTTATGTATTTACACGAAGCGGCACCGTGTGGTCGGAGCAACAAAAACTAACTGCATCGGACCCAGCGACTGATGATTTCTTTGGCTCTCCTGTAGCGATCAGCGGTGATTCCGTGGTCGCAGGTGCAGTCCGCGATGATACTCCTGCCGGATCCAATGCGGGCTCTGCCTATGTCTTTACCCGAAACGGGACGGTGTGGTCGCAGCAGCAAAAATTAACGGCGAGTGACGGGGCCGCCAACGATTTTTTCGGAGTGCCTTCGATTGACGGAGATACGATCGCGATCGGTGCGTCCGCCGATGACACTGAAGCGGGATCGAACGCAGGATCTGTATATGTTTTCACGCGCAGCGGGACCGTTTGGACCGAGCAGCAGCGTTTGGAGGCTTCGGATGCGGTCAGCGGTGATGAGTTCGGCACATCGGTCTCTGTAAGTGGCGACAACATGGTCATCGGTACTTATTACGGTGACGTAGGAGCTAACACCGATGCCGGCACTGCGTATGTTTTCAGACGCGGAAGTTCCTGGACGCAGGAGCAAAAGGTAACCGCCTCTGATGGAAATACCGGCGACACCTTTGGAGAGTCTGTTGCGGTTGACGGTGACACGATCGTCGTCGGTGCGCCGTATGACAACACGACCGCCCCGGATACAGGTTCATCTTACGTGTTTCTCCGAATGTGTCTAACGCCGACAGAGACGGCCACTGCGACGTCGACGAGTACGTTTGCGCCAACCGCAACTAATACTGCAACAACTACGCCGACGGCGACGCCTTTTGGAGGGCTATGTGAGAATTTCGATTCTGTAACGGCTCCGACACTTCCGGCGGGATGGACAACTGCAGCTTCGGGTGGCGAGGTTCCCTGGGTTACATCTACGAATGCGCCTAACACCGCGCCTAACGGTGCGCTTGGAGCAGGCTCAAGCGCGCTCGGTGAAACATCATTGTTTTCTCCGGTATTCTCCGTGTCGTCAGGCGGAGCAATGGTTACTTTTAAGAATGACTATGTTTTAGAAGCCGATAGCATAAGAGGCTATGACGGTGCGGTGCTCGAGATCAGCATAAATGGCGGAGCGTTTGCCGACATTATCACCGCAGGCGGCTCATTTTTGAGCGGCGGCTATAACCTGACGATAACATCCAACTATGGAAACCCGCTTGGAGGACGAATGGCGTGGTCGGGCAATTCCGCCGGATTTATAACTAGTTCCGTCGTATTGCCTGCAGCCGCGAATGGTCAGAGCGTTCAGCTGAGATGGCGGTTGTGCGTCGATCAAGGCAACGCAAGCCCCGGTATTCAAATAGATACGTTGTGCATGTCTGCACCTAACACGCCGACAAATACACCGACGAACACAGGTACCGCAACGAATACTGCAACAAGCACGCCGACGGCTACACCGCTTCCATTCGGCGGAATCTGCGGCGACAACTTCGACTCGGTAACGGCACCGGCACTGCCAGACGGATGGTCAACAACGGCATCGGGCGCCGGATTTCCTTGGGTCACATCAACGACGAGTCCCGATACCGCACCGAACACCGCTTTTGCACCAAACGTGAACGAGATCGGCCTCACAGAATTGTTGGCGCCCGAGGTTGCCGTGCCCTCAGGAGGAGGAATGGTGACTTTCCGAAATTCCTATGACACAGAGTACGCCGGCGGAAACATAATAGGATATGACGGCATGGTGTTGGAGATCAGCATAAACGGTGGAGCGTTCACGGACATCATATCTGCAGGCGGTTCCTTTGTGACCGGCGGATACAATAACACGCTCTCATCAAACTATGGAAATCCGCTCTCTGGGCGCATGGCATGGACGGGCAATTCGTTAGGATACATAACTACCGCAGTTATTTTGCCAACGGCCGCTAACGGTCAGAGCGTGCGGCTAAAATGGCTACTGGGCACCGACCACGGAAATGCCGCTCCCGGTATAAGAATAGACTCTCCGTGCGTATCTGCTTCCGTTAGCGGCACGGTGACTTATGGCAACGCGGCTTCGCCGCCAAAGTATATTTCCAATGTGACAGTTACGGGAACAGGTTCTCCGAATGTAGCGACGACGACTGAGCCTCCCGGCGTATATGCGGGGCAGTACATTCTGTCGGGATTTAGAGCGGGTTCTTATACCGTCTCTCTTTCAAAGACGACGGGTGTGAATGGCATCAATTCGTTTGATGCGGCAAGGGTAGCTCAGCATGTGGCGGGGACCGGGCCGGGGCCTTTTACCACGAATGTGCAGAGGATATCGGCGGATGTGACGAATAACGGGGTTATAAATTCGTTTGACGCGGCAAAGATCGCACAGTACGTTGCCGGGCTCCCGCTTCAAGCACCAAACCTATCAGGAACATGGAGGTTCTTCGTGCCGAACCCGACGTTCCCGTTAGGAGCGTCGGCAACGAGCCGGATGTATGCCTCGGTATCGAGCAACATCACCGGCGATGATTACATTGGTATTCTTGGCGGCGAAGTCACGGGAAATTGGACACCCAGCGCTGCGAGGCCGGATGGCAGTAAGCAATTGCCAGAAGGCAGTGCTGGCAGGGATGCCCGCCTTCCGGCGGGTCCGGAGATGGGCATTGCGGTTGAACTGCAGGATCTGACTGTAACGGTCGGGAAAGAGATCGTTGTGCCTGTGAAAGTTGTGGGCATTGCGAACAGAGGTGTGATCTCGTATGAGTTTGCCCTCAAATATGATCCTCTCGTGATTCAGCCCATTGGTGATGTGGTCGATCTGAAGGACACGGCGAGCCGCGGGCTTTCGGCTGTAACGAATTCGAATGAGCCGGGGCTTTTGAGGATTGTCGTATATGGCCCAATTCCAATAGATGAGGATGGCGTGCTTTTGAAACTCAGATTCACAGCGGTCGGCCTAGCCGGTTCGGTTTCGCCGCTCATCTTCGAACGAATGATGTTCAACGAAGGCTATCCGGGAACGCTCGCCACGGACGGACAAGTTGAGTTGTTGGCTGCTTCACAAGACCGAGCCCTAAATTAACGGATGGACTTTGCGTAATTCGATGGGCCGCATTTTGACGCAGACAGTATGTCGATAAACTACAGTTTTATGACATCTGTTTTTGAATCAGATTGGTTCAATGAAATTGGGGTGCCCAACTGCGTGTCCTTCAATGGGTTTTTTGACACCTTAACTTTCATGTACGGTGGGTGCCGAAGTTATTCAGATGATTATAAGAAGTCTGACCAATTGCCGGAACGGAAGTCATCGCTGAGAAATTCGAACGGAAAGGCATCGGAATGTGTAACGCCCAAAAACGTCGTCGCGCGCGTCAATCCTACGTACAAATATTTGTCCACAAGGTTGGGGTTGTTTTGATAAACCTTGTCAATGTCAACATAAAACACTCCTTCAAACTCGAGTCCTTTAATGTATTCGATGCTGAAGATTCTAACGTTGCTACCAGTGCCAAGAACTTGGCCCTTTCTACAGGGCTCGACATCAATTGAGTGTTTGTTAAGTGCCTCGCTGAGAAGTTCTTGTGCCTGATCAATATGATTCTCAGTGGGAACAAAGACGGCAATGGATGGAAGTTTGTCACCGTTAATTCGATATATCTCAAAAATCCTTTCTGCCATCCAATCTGCGGATGCTGCGTTGAATTCTCCATGATATTTCAGCGGCTGTGGAAACGTTCCATTACTTGAGTATTTCGAATCGAACGAAGGTTTCTCACCAATAATCGTCTCGTAAAGCTTCTTGGCCACGTTCAATAAAGTAGGTGTCTGTCTGTACGATGCAACAAGCTCGTACGTTTCAATTGAGGGAATAAGCTCCTCTAGCTCCAGCCAGGATGTCAATCCCTTAGTTGTGACCCGTTGCATTAGGTCCCCCGAAAATGTGGCGGAGCGAAACTCTGGATCGGTCAGATAGTAAATCGATGCCAACTGAACTGCTGAGAAATCCGTTGCCTCGTCAACTGCGATCTGCGTTCTATATTGATCCATAACCTTTCTCAAAATCTCACGGTTTAAATCCTGTTCGAGCCTCCTACCAGGAAATCTTATGATGCTTCCGACAAGTCGAAGCATCGTGAAAATGAGAATATCTGCTTCCGAAACATCGATTTTTTTGGTTTTTATTGCTTCTTCAGCCTCTGGCGAGTAAATTTGCCTTCCCGCATGCCGAAATTCTGCTTTGCGAAAACTGTCAAAAGATCTCGGTACTGCCCGTAGATAGGCGTTGAAATTGTTCAGACGAAACACGGACGGCTTGAGTGCGAGATTTAAATGACCGATTAGCGTCATGTCTGTTTCGTCTAGGCCCTCCGAACGCAGGTGGTCCAATACGAAAACACCAACCTTGTCTCTAAAACGAGTTCCTGTCGCGATTGACTCGGAGTGACTAACGATCGTGCGTCGAATTCGATTTCTAGCTTTAAGGCGTGGATCTAGCCCGGGAGCGTTTTCATCACTAGACGCTTCATCCATATCTGACTCACCTTCGATTTCAACTGCCGCTTCCTCGCCCGGTTTCGAGTCATCAGCGTTTAGGTAATCCGCTAAATCGTCAAAGGCTCTTGGATGAGCGGCAATCCATTTCTCCGTGATCCCATCGACAAGCTCATTGATGTTTCCACGAAGTCGCGAATAATCAGTCGCCGCCAAGACAGATAGGTCTGAGACAATTGAAAGCGATTTAAGTTTTCGTTCGCCTCACAAGTACGCGGTGACACCGACCCAATATCAGTGTTCAACCGGAAATGCGACGACTTTTGGCATGTATTTCGGGGGTATTGGTCGATCGAAGTTGTTTCCAATAACATTTACATCAATGGATGGCGGGTGAAGACACATTTTGCTCCAGCTCGACAGCGCGCGGGAAGAGCAGGTTGGTTTCCAGGTGAATGTGCTGGTGAAGATCGCGTTCAAATTCGCCTAGCCTGGAATAGAGCGCAGTAAAACTGGGACATGCGCCGTCAGGCAATGTGTAGTCGTTCGTTAAGGAACGCATTTTCGACAGCAACTCACCGACCTCCTCGTGTTCGGCGTTCATCATAGCAATCGGGTTCTGGACAGATCCGAATGGCGGGAACGATGGAGTCAGATTATTTGAATAACTGTAATCAAGTTGCTTTATGTACGGAAACAACACCATTTCCTCTTTCATCATATGTGGATCAAGATCATTGCAGACCGATTGAAACGTATCTTTTAATTCAAAAAGATATTGATTGTGCTCACCGTGACGGCTTGCGACCTTGTCCATTAGAGGGGTCAAATGTTGCATCTCATTCTTAGTATAAACATGGTGTTTTTCCAAGATATGGTCGATGAGATCGCTCAGCTCCATTTCGGAGAATTGTCCGTGATCGCTGCCTGGTGATATGTCCAAAACACCGTCGATCTTTTGCAATACGGTTTCCGGACTGGCCCCGACATTTCGACATGCGTCGTCAAACGGTATATTCCCGTGACAGCAATAGTCGATCTTGAACTCTTCGAAAACCCTTGTTGATACCGGCACCTCAATAGCTATTTCCCGGACTGTTTTTCCTTGAACGTTGATCATTTGTAAACTCCTCCAAATCAAGACTTCGAAACGATCATCGTCATTTTATCCGAGAGAATATATGATCTGGGTCATGTTAAGTGAAAATAGGTGGATTTAGCAGGCAATACCGGCTCCTGGGTGCGGATAACGGTCGGACTGGTCTTCATCATTATGAGCGTTTAGGCAAACGAAGTCCTTTTCGATCAGGAATTTCAAATCGGTATGCTCATCAATATTCTGCTTACCTTCGATACTTATCTGGTTGCCTGCGGCCCATACGTCGATTATCGAGGCCGGCACCGATACGGTGATCCGTCCCGCCGAAAACGAGCCGGAGAATATATCGCCTGGTGCCTTTTTAAGCGCGTAATAGAAATTACTCTGACTGCCCGGGCCGAAGCTAACAGTCTCTTCGATAAACCCTTTCTGGGCTAGGCTTGCTACCTCAGTTATACCCAACCGAAACCGCAATGTGTTTCCTCTGATCCTGATTTTCATGATCTGGCTCTAAACCCAACTCCTCCGACAAAAATATATCGTAACTGCGACCGTGAAAATATGATCCAGATCACGATTGGCGCTGTCTTGGTTCGAGTTCACCTGACCAATTTTCGCAACGGTTCAGCTGATTCTACGATGATCCGTCCCCTGACGATCTTAAAGCAGCCTTTCGTGGTCAGTTTACGCACCACCCGAATTGTGGTCTCAAGCGAGAGTCCCGCCATTTCCGCGATATCTTTCCGTCGATGCGTTATCTTTTTGACATCCCCGCCATTCACTTCGCCCGCCAACAGGAGAAGCACGTTTGCGACGCGCTGCTCAGCCGATGGCGTCGCCATGATCTGCACCGTATCCGTCCGGTCACGAAGTATGCCGCACATGCGGCCCATAACAACAGAAGAGAACTCACTTGAAGCCTCCATTAAGGCAAGAAAGTCCTTTCGCGGCAACAACAAAACCTCGCTATCCACCATCGCGACTGCCGTCGCCGGAAATCGTTTTCCGTCGAGGGCCGGCGGGATCGCAAAAAGCTCGCCGGGCTGAAAGGTCCCGATAATAATCTCCTTTCCTGCCTCGGGGTAGCGCACCATCTTGATCATCCCGAGAATGACGATCGGCAAAAATGCGGCATCGTCGCCCTGGAAAAACAAGTGTTCGCCTGACACCAGCGGCTTTCTCGTGCCTGCCTTCAAAATGGTCGCGATCAACTCCTGACTAAAATCTCTAGACAACCGACTAACGCATGTATCCATAATCATTATCTTCGACGCGGACTTTGTTTGGACTTCACAATCATATTATTTCTGCTCGACTAATGGAATCACAGTCGCGAGGCTTTCCGTCTCATTGCTTTGACCCGAGTCGAAGAGCTCGTGTCTCGAAACAAACATGAGGCCTACGCAATGAAAAAAGGAAATATGATTCGAATCATATTCATGACGATGGCTTAGTGATTAACTTGACTTACATTTAGCCGATTACTAAATGCCGAACGGACGACATCAGAACAAAATGGCGATGAACCCTTCAAATTCTGCGCAAGCCGTAAACTACCGTGACCCGGCACTGATCGGTATTGCGGCATCCGCTGTTCTTACCGCACTGGTTATCATTGGGTCGCGCAATCTGGAGCATTTCGACTCGGCACTATTTGGATATCTGATCGCAAGTATTGTCGCGTTCGGGGCGATATTTTTTCGGTATGCCCTGTGGCTCCAGCGGCCCGCCACCCGAGCATATTTTATGCGCGGGTTACGGTTATTTTTCCAACGAAAAAAGTTTGCCCGAAACACGTTCGACGCTTCCGCAACGGTCGCAACGAATCTGATCGCACAGCGATTTATCTTCCGACGCGAATTCTCGCGCTGGGTGATGCATTTTCTGATCATGTGGGGCTGTATTATCTCGGCCGCGGTTACATTTCCACTCGTTTTCGGCTGGGTTCACTTCGAACTAGAAAGCGATATGGGCTATCGGGCGTACATTTTTGGTTTTGCCGGCCAGTTGATGGAAGGCCGCAGTCTGATCGCGCGGGTCACGTTTCACACTCTTGATTTTTCGGCGCTGATGGTGCTGGTCGGCTGTGCTGTTGCCATCCACCGTAGGCTCAATGACCGCGGGGCGATCGCGGTACAGAGATTTCTGATTGATTTTGTGCCGCACCTCCTATTGATAGCGATTTGCGTTTCGGGGCTGATGCTGACGGCATCGAGCCTTTATTTTGGCGGGTATATGTATTCGTTCATCGCACTGACCCATCAGGCGGTAGTGATAATGACCCTGTTCTTTTTGCCGTTCGGCAAACTGTTTCACATTGTCCAGCGACCGGCGTCAATTGGGGTAGAGCTTTATCAGCAGCGTGCAAAAGAGATGGAGCAGGCAAAATGTTTGCGATGCAGTGTCGAATTTGCCTCGGTTATGTGGCTTGGTGATCTTAAGAGCGTCGTCGAAAAAGTGGGATTCGATTACACGATGGAGAACGGCGAAAAATTACAGGACTATTGTCCCCGTTGCAAACGCGTAATGCGTGGGCTCGCATATTCGGGCCTTTCTGACCGCCCGGACAAAGTGTTTCACGGCTCACGTGCCGACGATCAATAGGTAAAATGTCAAAAGTAGAAAATCTGGCCAGCATCATTGACCGCTTTGGACCTCATCTTCACGATGAGCCAATTGGTGGATGGAGTGCCGAACGCAAGATAGAAAAAATGGTGCCGACTCACTGCCCGTATTGCGGTATGCAATGCGGCATGAACCTGTTGGTTCAAAATAACCACGTTGTCGGCGTCGAACCGCGCTACGATTTCCCGGTTAATGAGGGCCGTCTGTGCCCGAAGGGCGTAACCGCTTACTTGCAAACGCATCATCCGGACCGCCTGATGTATCCGCTAATAAAGCGAAACGGCGATTTTGAACGGGCAAGCTGGGATGAGGCTCTCGACCTGATAGTTTCAAAGTTTGAGGGACTGCAGGGGAAATATGGCAAGGATTCGATCGCTGTCTATTCGGGCTCATCGCTAACCACCGAAAAAACATATCTCGTCGGCAAATTTGCCCGTGTTGGATTGCAGACACGATATATCGATTATAACGGTCGCCTTTGCATGGCATCGGCGGCTGGCGGTAATAACAAGGCATTTGGCGTCGACCGGGCGGCAAATCCATGGAGCGACATACCGCATGCTGAGGTTTTGATCATTGCTGGGGCAAATTGTGCCGAGACGTTTCCGATACTGAACGGATTTCTGTGGAAACAGCGTGACAATGGTGGTGCCTGGATCGTCATCGATCCCCGTGAGACGGCTACCGCTCGCCAAGGGGACCTACACCTGCAACTAAGACCCGGAACCGATGTCGCCGTCGCGAACGGAATTTTAAATGTCCTCATAACCGAAAACCTGATCGACCAAGCATTCATCGACAGCCGCACGAATGACTGGGAAGCAGCGAAAGCAGCCGCATTAAATTACCCACCCGACGTTGCGGCGGATATATCAGGCGTGCCCGCAGAAAAGATAATCCAGGCCGCACGACTTTACGGTCGTGCTAAGACAGGCATGATTATGCACGCCCGCGGCATTGAGCATCATTCTAACGGAACTGAAAATGTCCTGAGCTACATCAACATCGCCCTTGCGACCGGTAAGATCGGCTCGCAAGGCCGGGGCTATGGCACCATAACCGGTCAGGGCAACGGACAGGGCGGACGCGAACATGGTCAGAAAGCAGACCAGTTACCTGGATATCGATCGATACTAAATCCCGAACATCGAAAGTACATCGCCGACGTATGGGGGATCGACGAATCGGAGTTGCCGGAGCCGGGCGTATCGGCGGTCGAGCTCTTTAACAAAATGCGCGAGGGTGAAATAAAGGGACTGCTCTCTATCTGCAGCAACATGATGGTCTCACTGCCAGACACGAACAAGGTCCGTGAATCGCTCGAGGGACTCGAATTTAACGTCTGCATCGATTTCTTTTTGTCCGAGAGTTCCCGGTACGCAGATGTTGTCCTGCCGGGAACGACGTGGTCGGAGGACGAAGGCACAACGACAAGCGGGGAGGGCCGCGTGATCAAGATCAATAAAGCCATCGACCCGCCTGGCGAAGCTCGTCAAGATTGGAAAACTCTGCAAGAGATCGCCCGCCGCATGGGCCGTGGCAAATATTTTGAATTTGAATCGCCGCGGGAAATATTTGATGAACTGCGCGTCGCATCAAAAGGCGGAAAGGCAGACTACTTTGGTATTACGTACGAAAAGATCGACAAACAAGACGGTGTCTTCTGGCCATGTCCCAGCGAGGAAAGCACCGGAACGCCACGACTTTTTGAGGAGCGTTTTGCGCACGATGACGGTAAGGCAAAATTTCACGCAGTTGAATACAAGGGAGCCGCCGAGAAGCCCGATGAGGAATACCCGCTGATCTATACGACCGGACGGATTGTTCATCAGTATTTGTCCGGCAATCAGACGCGGCGCATCGGTTTTCTGGTACAGCAATGTCCGGAGCCGTTCGTCGAGATCCATCCAGGGACGGCGATGAAATACAAGATCAACGACGGCGAACGCGTTAAGGTCATTTCTCGGCGCGGCGAGGGCATATTCCCAGCACTGGTCGTCAAGACAATCCGGCCCGACACCATCTTCATCCCCTATCACTGGGGTGAGGAGCTGGCGGCAAACCAGATCACAAACGCTGCCCTTGACCCGACCTCCAGAATACCGGAGTTCAAGGCTTGTGCGGCACGTATCGAGAAGATCCATTCGCGTGAGTTACCGATACTTGGAAAAGAAAGAATGGGGACGTCGCGAAACGAGGTCCAACGAGGAAAATAGGCGCATGAACGAAACAATGTTTATCGATCCGCAACGATGCATAGGTTGCCGTTCCTGTGTAGCCGCATGCCGCGAGTGCTCGACGCATAAAGGTTATTCCATGATCTTTGTCGATTACATTGACCGCAGCGAGACGACCGCAACGATGCCCACCGTCTGCATGCACTGCGAAGAGCCTACCTGTGCAATGGTCTGCCCGGCGGACGCGATCAAACAAAATGAAGATGGCGTGGTCATGTCCGCACTTAAACCGCGGTGCCTTGATTGTCGCAACTGCGTGAATGCATGTCCGTTCGGAGTACCAAAATACAATTCTGCGATGCATCTCCAGATGAAATGCGACATGTGTTATGACCGCACAAGTGAGGGACTAAAACCAATGTGCGCGAGCGTTTGTCCGACCGGAGCTTTGTCGTTTGGCACCTATGAGCAAATCGTCCTGCTGCGCCGGACAAAGCCGGTCAATGCTCACGTTTTTGGTAATCAAAGCGTAAAGACGAAGGTCTACATGATGCTCCCGACTGACGCTGATGAGATCAGGATCGATGGTTGCGGCGTTTTTGAGGGACAAGTTGCTGTCGAAGGGGCTACTGTCGGCGGAGGCTCCTGGATAGACACCCAAGTTGAGGAATCGGATAAGAGCAATGAATTCTAAAGTGTTGAATCAAGATACGGTCAATAAGATATTGGCGGATAATAATGAACTTTCGGACGAGAGCAATGTCCGTACTGCGAGTGCTCCGTTTCAGGCTGAGTTTCCTTACGAACGTGACAGCGAAGCTCAGGTTACAAGACGCGAGTTCTGTAATTTTCTGTTTTTGACGTCGAGTGCATTGTTCCTTGGTGCCACTGGATTTGCAGCCAAAGCGGCTTATGATTCTCAATCGCCAAAGACCTTTGCTCCGGTAAAGATCGACGGTGCAGCGAACCTGGAGCCCGGCACAGCGTTGAACTTTTCCTATCCCGCCGAAGAGGACAGTGCGATCCTGATACGCGGCAGCGATGGCCAATATGTTGCATTTGGCCAGAAATGTACCCATCTGTCGTGTCCGGTGCACTATTCCAAAACAAACGACCGGCTTGAATGCCCGTGTCACGAGGGCGGATTTAGCTCAAAAACAGGCGAGGTATTGTACGGCCCGCCACCACGGCCGTTAGACAAGATCACATTAGTGTCGAAGAATGGTGAGCTTTTCGCGATCAGAAGAGAGGTGCGAGGAAATGAAGGTTAGTCCTCAACCCCGAAGGCCCCAGAGCGTCGGTCGCACCGCCGTGTGGCAGGCTCGTCTTGTCCTACTTGTAATGGTAAATGTGGCCCAGCTTTGGATCTTGTCCGCGACTGTCGAGGCCGTGCTTGCCCAGGCTCGCCATCAGCTCGTTCCGCTTATCATTTCATCCGGGATCTGCTGGTTGATCGCATTGACGATTATTTTATGGTGGCGGCCGTCAGCAAAACAAGATTAGTCGTCAAGAAGAGGGATCTCGGACACCATTAATGCGTTTCCGTTTTTTATCAATGATCCGACAGGATCAAAAACAAACGAATTTCGATCCCATTTGCGCGATTTGATTTGTAATTATGGAAGACACAACACCAGCCGGAGCAGGCAGAATGCTCCTCATGAACACCCTGGCCTTTACGGTCTGTTTTGCCGCCTGGATGTTAAATGGTGTTCTAGTCACTTTTCTCACGGTCAATCAGGTCTATAAATGGAGCGCCACCGAGATCGGTTGGTTAATGGGCATCCCGGTTCTGACCGGGTCGATATTTAGACTTCCAGCGGGGATGCTTACTGATAGGTTTGGGGGCAAACCGATCATGACGGCAGCATTGTTACTTTGTTCTATCCCGATGTTCCTGCTGTCAAAGGTTGATTCGTTTACGGGCTTTGCACTTTGCAGTTTTGGGTTTGGCATTGTCGGTGTTAGCTTTTCGATCGGCATCGCGTACACATCAGTGTGGTTCCCAAAGTCGAAGCAAGGTCTCGCTCTCGGCATTTTTGGCGCAGGAAATGCTGGGTCGGCACTGACAACGCTCATCGCACCGACCCTTCTGAATTCATTCACAACAAATGGAACAAACGTCGATGGATGGCGGAGACTGCCCGTCGCGTACGCAATACTCCTGGTGTTTACCGGCATAGTTTTCTTTTTTGCAACAACCAATAAAAAGCCTCTTTCGAGCGGAAAGTCATTTGCACAACAGCTTGATCCACTCAGGGATGTTCGTGTCTGGCGATTTGGGCTCTACTACTTTTTGGTTTTCGGATGCTTCGTCGCGTTTTCACAATGGCTGGTCCCGTACTTCGTCAACGTGTATTACCTACCTTTGGTCACCGCGGGCTTTTTGGCGGCATTGTTTAGTTTTCCCTCAGGAGTCATACGAGCCTTTGGCGGGTGGCTAAGCGATAAGTTTGGCGGACGAAAGGTAATGTATGCCGTTTTGGGAGCATCCATCGCGCTTTCCGGATTATTGGTCATTCCAAAAATGGAAATATCCTCCCCCGGAAAAGGCGTCGCTGCTGAACTTGATGGAATAGTGGCCAGCGTTGATTCCGACAGTATTACGGTCGGCGAGAGGGTCTATCCATTCAAAACAAGGTCCGAGTTGAAGAAAAATCCTGATGATCAAGTCCTTGTATTTCCTTCTAAAGAAACGTGGCAAGAACCTATTGTTGAAGTTGGCCAGTCGGTTAAGCGCAAAGAGCTTCTCGCCAAAGGTGTCACTAAGATCTTTTTTCAAGCAAATGTCTGGGTCTTTGCGGGTTTGGTAATTCTTCTCGGCACAATGTGGGGTATCGGAAAGGCCGCGGTTTATAAACACATACCTGAATATTTCCCGGAGGAAGTAGGCGTCGTCGGCGGCATGGTCGGAGTATTGGGTGGTCTGGGCGGTTTTTTGAGCCCGATCATCTTTGGCTATTTGCTCGACAGCACAGGGCTCTGGACCAGTTCTTGGATGTTTATGTTTGCGTTATCGGTAATTTGTTATTGGTGGATGCATCGGGTAATTCAAAAGATGATGCACGAAAAGCACCCGAATTTGATGAAGAAAATTGAGAATTAGAAGAAAAGCGGCGGCTAAGCGAGTTTTGATACGCAAGACTCGTTAACTGAAAAGCGCCTGACAAAAACAACAACTATATGACAACCTGGATAGAAAAATGGACCCCCGAAGACGCCGATTTCTGGCAGGCTACGGGAAGCAAGATAGCGTGGCGAACGCTAATCGTTACGACAGCAACCCTCACGATTTCTTTTGCGACATGGTTTATGATGAGTGCCATTGTCGTAAAACTTCCGGGAATCGGTTTTAAATTCACGACATCGCAGCTCTTTTGGCTGGCCGCAATGCCGGGGCTCGCGGGTGGAACTTTGCGAATCGTTCACACGTTCTTATTGCCGATTTACGGAACAAGGCACATTGTTACAGTTGCCACCTTGCTGAAACTGATTCCTTGTATCGGAATTGGTTTGGCGATCATGAATCCCGACACGCCTTTTTGGCTGTTCATGGTTTTGGCCCTCGCGGCCGGGTTTGGTGGCGGTGATTTTTCGTCGTATATGCCCAGCACGAGTGTTTTTTTTCCGAAAAGCTTGCTTGGTACGGCACTTGGAATTCAAGCTGGAATCGGAAACTTCGGCGTGAGCCTTGCCCAATTCGTAACGCCTCTGATCATTACATTTGCTATGATCGGCGGTTCGCAAACGTTCCAACAGATCAACCCAAACACCAAAGAAGTAATCGGATCAAGCACGATTTTCCTGCAAAATGCTGCCTTTTGGTATGTGCCATTGCTGATCATTTTTGGCGTTTTGTCGTGGGTAATGCTCAGGAGTGTGCCGATCAAGGCCTCATTTACCGAACAGCTCGATATTTTTAAGGACAAGCACACTTGGTTCTGTACGATCACATATTTTATGACGTTTGGCGGCTTTTCCGGCCTTGCGGCCGCGTTTCCTCTGCTTATCAAGACACTTTACGGAGGTTTTCCCAATCCGCCCGATCCTTTGAAGTATGCCTTTTACGGACCACTCATCGGTTCGGCAAGCCGGGTGCTATTTGGATTTGTGGCAGACAAAGTTGGCGGAGCGATCCTGACGACGATTTGCGGACTAGCTTTAATTCTCGGAACGATCTCGATGATCATTTTAGGGCTCTTTTCGCCTACCTCGGTTGATCAATTCGGGATGTTTGTCACCTTGATGCTAACGCTTTTTTTCTTTACAGGAATGGGCAATGCGGCCACGTTTAGACAATTTCCGATTATTTTCGGAGCAAACCCAAGACAAGCAGCCGGCGTCATCGGATGGACCGCAGCAATTGCTGCGTACGGACCTTTTATTTTTTCGATGCTGATCAGCTTGGCGATATCAGCAACCGGAACAGTCAATCCGTTTTTCATTGGATTGGTCGTATTTTGTGTCTTCGCAACTTTTGTTAATTGGTGGTTTTACACGAAGAAAGGTTGTGAAAGGCCGAGCTAAAGGATCAGAACCATTTCACCGAAATATGATCTTAGTCATAATTTCGGGGCGTGCGATGTCACTAAAATAAAGATGAATAGGCAATAGCAGTTGCTATGAGTTAATTGCCAGGGAAACGGAGGTGGATAAGTAAATGAATAGAGGATTTCAGACCAGAAATAACATGTTAAAGAAAGCATGTTTTGCGTTCTTCTCAGTATTTATCTTGTTTTTCTTAGGTGTCAGTTTGTTTTCAAACAAAGTGGAAAGTAAGTTACAGGCCGAAGGTGAGTTGAAAAATGTTAGTACTGAAAATGAAAATAGAACTCCATTATTTCAAACGGACGAGACCGACGATCCGGCGGTTTGGGGCAAACGGTTTCCCGTGCACTATGCCGATTATTTGAAAACGGTGGATCAGGTTCGAACGCGATTCGGCGGAAGCGAATCAATGCAAAGAACTCCAAATGAAGTTGATCCGCGTTCGGTCGTTTCCCAATCACGTCTGGAAGAAGATCCGCGGCTGAAAACAATGTGGGACGGTTACGCTTTTGCAGTTGATTTTCGGGAAGAACGCGGACATGCGTTTATGCTGGACGATCAAACTTATACCGAGCGGCAAAAGGTCGTCAAACAGCCAGGTTCATGCATTAATTGCCACGCGTCAACGTATCTGGCTTATAAGAGGCTGGGCGGCGGCGACATTATGAAAGGCTTTGATGTTCTTAATAAGATGCCTTTTGCGGATGCCCGAAAAGAGGTTAGCCATCCGGTTACGTGCATTGATTGCCACGATTCAAAAACCCTGAAACTGCGTATTTCAAAACCTGCGTTCATGATCGGTATCAAAGCACTTAAGGCTTCGCAGGGAGTTGCGGACTATGATGTCAACCGCGACGCTACCCGTCAGGAAATGAGGTCTTTCGTTTGCGGGCAATGCCACGTTGAGTATTACTTCAAAGGCGAAAACAAAACGCTGACCTTCCCGTGGGAGAAAGGCCTGAAGATTGAAAATATTGTGGCATATTACGATGACCAAAAACACAAGGATTGGACTCACAAACAAACCGGAGCACCCGTATTAAAAGCACAACATCCTGAGTTTGAACTATTTAATCAAGGCTCGCACGCACGGGCAGGAGTTGCCTGTGCGGATTGCCATATGCCGAAAAAAGAAGGTCCGGCAAGAATTACAGATCATCACGTTCGCAGTCCGTTGTTGATGGTGTCCCAATCGTGCCTTGCTTGTCATAAGACAGCTGATGCAAATGAAATGAAGGCGCGAGCAGAGACTATTCAAACGAGAACCTATAACGCACGCAATTTGGCGATGGACGCTCTGATGGACCTCATTGGTCAAATTAAGTCGGCGAAAGAAGCTGGAAAGACCGATGCCGATTTGGCCGAGGCCCGTGAATATCAGCGAAAGGCTCAGTTTTATCTTGATTTCATCGAAGCTGAGAACTCGATGGGTTTTCACGCACCGCAGGAGGCAGTCAGAATTTTAGGCGAATCAATGAATTTTTCGCGGTTGGGGCTTATGAGTTTGAGCGGAGTAAAACCGGTTCACCCTTATCAACCGCCGCAAAACAAATTGCCAGGCAATTAGTTGGATTGCCGGGGATTCAGCTGGCATATACCGGCATTGTCCTGAGTTCAGTACAGGAAAAATGATGTCGACATTCTATTCAACAATTATGAAAAAGGTAATTATCATTTCTATCGTACTGTTCTTTGCCTCCGGCGTATTTGGTCAGGCTGCCCAAGATGATGTGCAGAACAAGATCAAGCAACTTGAGACCCAACTCAAACAAATGCAGGCGGAATTGGAGAAATTGAAAAAGGCAACTGAACTTCCTGCTCCAGTCGCCAAAGCGGAAACTGCAAAAACAGAAACAAAACCTGATGCAAAGCCGGAAAAAAAGGGTGACTCTGACAAACGACCGATTGGAGTCGATCTGGCTAATGGTGTCCGTATCACACCTTACGGAACGATCTTCTTCAACGCTTTTGGAAACAGTGGAGGCACAAATAACGCAGACGTACCAATCTTCGCAACGCCGACCGGTAGCGGCAACGTTAGTGCGAGTGTGCGGCAGACCCGATTGGGTATAAAGCTCGATGGAGCGAAAGTCGGAAAAGCCCGGATCGGGGCCGTAGTTGAGGGCGACTTTTTCGGCGGTTTTCCGTCGATTAATATTGGGGAAAACTTTGGCGTCTTTCGTATTCGTCTCGCCTATGCAAAGCTCGATTGGGAACGCACTTCTGTAACTGTCGGCCAAGACTGGATGGTTTTCGCCCCTGTAAACCCAGTATCAATGGCTGCGGCCGGTAATCCGCAGATGGCGGCATCAGGTAACAACTGGGCCCGTTTGCCCCAAGTTCGGCTTGACCATAAGTTTGGCGATCATGTCACATGGCAGGCAGCGATGCTCGAATCACAAACCGGTGATTTTCCGACAAACGCTTCATTTGTCGTCCAGCCCACCAGTGGCGATGCCTCACGTGTTCCATTTCTTCAAAGCCGCATAGCATACTCGGACAAAAATTGGTTCGGCACAAAAAAGGCGGGCAGCATTGGCCTCTCAGGCCAGTTTGGCCAATCGAGGGTTTTCACGGGAGCCGCAAATGTCCGAAACGACATTGAATCTGTAGGCGTCGCGCTCGACTGGAACTTCCCGTTAGTTGAACGGATTACCGTCGCTGGCGAAGCCTTTTTCGGCCGTAACCTCGGCGGATTTCAGGGTGGAGCATTTCAGAGCTATAACAGTGATTTCGCCTATCGCGTCGGCAGCTCGCTCGTCGCAGGCGGTGTACGGGCGATCAGCACGGTCGGCGGTTGGACACAGATTGGATTTACACCGCCGGTCCTAAAAAACCGTCTGGGCTTTTACGGATCAGTCGGTATCGACGACCCTGTCAACACTGACCTAGTCAGCTTATCGCAGCGTGACTGGCGAACACGAAATCTGGCTATCGCTGGCGACGTGGTTTACAAATTCACGCCGCAATTCTCCATCGGGGCGGAGTTCAGACGATTTCAAACTAACTATTTCTACAGTAACCGCCAGAGTGCAAACCACGTTAATCTCGGAGCCTCATACTCATTTTGACCTATATCGATAGACATCTATCAAACATCAAATAAGAGGCGGGGTTTTGTCCCCGTCGCTACTCTCGGTTCGCAGGGTTACATCCTGTTGAACGGCATTTATGACCTGCTATTGAGGTTCGACAAATCCAGATGCAGAGTGTAGCGAGAAATGTAGCGACCAAGTGCGCATATGGAATGTCACTGAGCGAAAACCAATGTGACCAAGTCCAGTGAATATGCCTTAATAACACTTAGTGACTCTCGGTGCGTTTTGCCTGAAAAGAATTTGTAATTATCAGGTCGGCGGTTCAAACACGTTCACCGGCTCCAGTTTATTAAGGCATTAGTTATTTTCGCTAAAGCCCTAATTTTTCAATGCAGCGATAATTTCGGCGACTATGCTCTTTTTGTGGTTTAGATACTCGGTTTGTCAGAAAACTAAATTTTGTTAACGGTCCTGATCCGTATTCACATCAAGGTTTCATAAGCAATTCAACCTGTCCGTCAGTGACCATAATGCCCAGGTCTCCCTCGTTGAACACTATCCGCTCAAACGTCAGTGGTGAAACCGAACCTGTCTTTTCGACAGCAGTGAATCTGAGATTCAGAAGGACACCATCTTCATCAATGGGCATCGCTCCGTATACGACAACTCTCAGCAGCCCTGGCTCGGTTGCGTTTGCTACAGCAGTGAGCCCACGGCTGACCGTACCCTTTACCTCGACCGGCTTGGCAAAAGGCTGAATCACCGAAGGATCGTATCTGAGATTAAACTCATAAGAGATCACGTCTTGCTCTTTGGGCAACTCGAAGGAAGCCCAATTTATTGGAAGAATGTCTTGATTGGGAGTGTTTCCTTGTTGATTTTTGTAAAAATACGCAGTTTCTACAGATTTAACAGGTTTTCATGACAGATTTAAGGTGAATTTCAGAAAGTAAAGCTGTATTTCCGTTATATTTGCCGACGCTTTCAGAGCTGTTATTCAGCTTTGAATGCCAACTCAAAATTAGCTGAAGTGTTAAAATTTATGTTCAGTAGCAAACAATCGTCCCGCCTTTCATTCGTCCGAAATGCTTCTCTTACGGTTATTGTCGGACTAGCTCTCGTTCTGACCGCAAATGCTTCAACGGGCGGCGGTTATGCTTTTGTTGATTCACTAGCATCGTTCTTTGGCTTTGCGAATAGGGCAACTGTGGCGACTAGCGCTCCGATTGAGCCGAATAGCGCCTTTATCTCCGTGCCGACGGCGTCGGACGTGCGGACTGTGAATTACGCGAACGAACGGGGCGTGTCTCAATGGCTTGCGGGTAAGGAATTTGACTTTACGAAGATCCTCCAACCTAGCCCATTTGACAGCCTGTTAGCCGGGACGGCGTTGCAGTTCAATGGTTCGAGCCAATACGCCACTCTTGGCACCGCGAGCCAACTCCGAAGTGCAACGTTTACGGTCGAGTTGTGGTTCAAACGGACAGGTGCCGGTGTCGGAACTAGCACCGGAACGGGTGGCATCGCGAGCGCCATCCCGCTGATCGCCAAGGGGCGCGCCGAGGCAGAGACCACCGCTGCCGACATCAATTATCTTTTCGGGATCGACGCCACAAGCGGCAGACTTGTTGCTGATTTTGAGGAGGCGCAAGTAGCACAGGGTGGCACGTCCCCGAGCCTCAATCATCCAGTCACTGGGACCGCCGTGATCGCAGCCGACAGCACCTGGCACCACGGCGCTGCAACGTACGACGGAACGACATGGAAACTATATCTTGACGGTAATCTCGACGCGACACTTGCCGTAAGTAGAGCTGCAAATGCCCAAACAAATTCTTTGACATCGGTTGGTTCGGCCCTCACGACCGCGAACGCGGCCGCCGGCTTCTTTGCAGGCGTGGTTGACGAGGTCCGGATTTGGAATTTTGCGCGCAGCCAGTCACAAATTCAGTCCACAAAAGATATCGAAATTACAAGCGGTCAGTCCGGCTTGCTCGGCGTTTGGAATCTCAACCAAGGCTCTGGCACTAGCTTAGGGGACAGTTCGGGCAACGCAATCAACGGAGCCGCCGTCGCAAGTCCGACTTGGGTTGGCGGTTTTCCGATACCGGATGCAATTCCACCCGCGGCACCGTCTGGATTGACTGCAACAGCGGGAAACTCGGCTGTGTCGTTATCCTGGACAGCGAACTCGGAGGGCGATCTGGCGGGTTACAACGTCTATCGCAGCACTTCGCCATCGGTTCCGCTGACTAGCCCAATAAATGGCGGGACGCTTGTTACCGGCACAATATACAATGACACGGGCCGCACCAACGGGCAGATCTACTACTATGTGATCACCGCCGTCGATACGAGCACCAACCAGTCCGGTGCGTCAAACGAAGTGAACGCAACCCCAGCTGTTGTTCCCGGAGCTCTTCAATTCGACGGCACGAATGATTACGTCACTTTCGGGCCGAATCTGAACGCAACGGCATTCACTCTTGAGGCGTGGGTCAAGCGTAGCGCGGGTGGTGCGGCCATGTCCACCGGAGGCAGTACAACGATTCCTGTCGGTGAGTGGCATCACATCGCTGCAACCTACACTGGTAGCTGCTGGGCACTTTTTGTAGATGGGTCGCCTGACACTCTTAATGGTGCAGCAACCCAGTGTCCAAATGCGACGCCGGAGTTCACGAGTATTCAACATGCTGGTCTTGCGGCGGGAATTGGTTCAACCGGACAACTCGCTGCCGGCTTTTTCGCGGGAACGATTGACGAAGCACGCGTGTGGAATTTGGCACGTAGCCAGTCGGAGATATTAAGTACGGTCAATTCGGAACTAACCTCCGGTACAGGTCTGATCGCTCGATGGGGATTGAATGAAGGCATCGGCCTGACCGCAAATAGTTCAGTCGGCACATTCCCGGGTACATTGACCAACAGTCCGGTGTGGGTCACCCCGGGCGCCCCTTTCAACATCGTACCTTCGAATCCGCCGAACGCTCCGACCGTTAACGCGCCGGCGAACAATTCAACTGGCGTTGGCACGTCAACCACCCTCGATGTTGGCCTTTCCGATCCGGATGGCGGCGTGCTGACCGTCACCTTTTACGGCCGGCCGTATGCCAGCGGCCTGTTCGCGCAGATTGGACAGAATACCGGTGTTGCATCCGGTTCCAGCACCACGAAGTCGTGGACGAGTCTCGATCAGGGCCAGAAGTTCGAATGGTACGTAACGGTCAGCGATGGCACGACGACGACCACCGGTCCGACCTGGACTTTCAACACCCTCGCCAGCGCCGACCCCGTTTTTGTGGGCGTCGGCGACATCGCATCATGCAGCGTCACGACTGATACTGCGACGGGCGAACTTATATCCGGTATCGAAGGAACGATCTTTACAACCGGGGACAATGTTTATCCAAACGGTACTGCCGCTGATTTCGCAAACTGCTACACGACGACGCCGTGGGGCAGTCCATCGGTCCTGTCGCGCACTCGTCCGATCCCGGGCAATCACGATTGGGGCCTGGGGGTAACTAATAATCTCGACGGCTACTTTGGCAATTACGGCGATAACGCCAATCAGGGCGGTACCAGTTACTACAGTTACGATATCGACAGCTATTGGCATGTGGTCAACCTCGACACCGAGTGCGCTCTTGTCGGCGGCTGCGGAGTTGGTTCGCCCCAAGAGGTCTGGCTAAAGGCCGATCTTGCAGCAAACAGCACGAAAAATGTAATTGCCCTTATTCACAAGCCGCGTTACAGCTCGGGTGCGACGAACCTCCAAACGCTTCAACCGTTGTGGGACGCAATGTACGAAGCCGGGGTCGACATCCTATTGGATGGCCACGACCATATTTACGAGCGATTTGCGCCGATGAAGTCGGGCGCGACTCTGTCCGACCCGCCTGTGGCGGATCCGTCGTTCGGGATCCGTCAGTTCACTGTCGGGATGGGCGGAGAGGCGCATCATTCCTTGAGCACGATACTTCCAACTAGCGAGGTCCGGAACGTTACGGACTTTGGCATCTTCAAGTTGACCCTGCACCCGACGACCTACGACTGGAAATTCTTCCCCATCGCCGGCAGCACCTTTACCGATTCGGGCACCGGCACAGTGCACGATGCCGCTAATATATCGGTATCTTTGCAGGATGGCGTGAACGGTTACACGGGAACGAGGGATACCTATACCTATGACGTCGATCCAACGGCCGTACGCGGTACCGAAAGCACAATAGTCCAGGATAAGAATCCTGGAAACGTCCCGCCTGATGAACGCAAATCATTACTGCGATTCGACCTATCCTCGATTCCGTCGAGCGCCACGATCGTCTCGGCCGAGCTTCGATTTTATGTCGATCAGGAAGGCCAGGGATTCAATATGTACCGCATGAAGGTGCCCTGGGACGAGGCAACGACGACCTTTGCGTCGATAGGCAACAGGCATTTTCTGGCAGATGACATTGATGCAGTGTCTTCAGTAAATGCTAGCTGGCCGGGAGCCGACACTTATGTGGGGTTCATTACGGTTACTGTTCCGGCCTCAACGGTTCAGGCCTGGGTTGACGGTACAGTGGCCAATAATGGCTGGCTGATGATCGCAACCAACGCGGATGACGGCCAGCAATTACGCTCGAGGGAGCACGCCACCGTCGACCATCGCCCGAAACTGACACTCGTATATAACAACACACCTGCGCCCAATGTCGCCCCGGACCAGCCCGTGCTTGTTTCGCCTGCGGATAATGCAACGGGTGTCTCGACATCTCCGGATCTTCAGGTTCTCGCGTCTGATCCGAATAACGACGCCCTGACGGTCACTTATTATGGCCGCCCTGTCGGGGCAACTGCGCCCGGTTTGGATTTCACCGTTATTGCGATGCCCGACACTCAGCACTACACCGACAACGGCGGGGCTAATGCCGCCAAATTCTATGCACAGACCCAATGGATCGTCGCTAACAAAGATGCTCTCAACATTAAGTTTGTCACCGGCCTAGGCGATATCGTGGAAAACGGCAATGCCTTCGACTCGGAATGGCAGATCGCCAATACCGCCTACACTACGATTGAAAACCCGACGACGACCGGGCTGCTAGATGGTGTCCCCTACGGACTTGCTTTGGGCAACCACGACGAATCCCCGCTCGGCGGGGGCGATACGGCTGATACTGCCAAGTACAACCAGTACTTTGGAATATCGCGTTTTAACGGCCGCGGCTATTACGGCGGTCACTTTGGTTCGGATAACGACAACAATTACGAGTTGTTCAGTGCCGGCGGTATGGATTTCATCATCATTCATTTTGAATATGACACTACTCCGGATCCGGCGCTTTTGACGTGGGCTGACGGCCTGCTGCAAACCTATCCAGGCCGGCGCGCCATTGCCGTGACCCACAATATGCTCGGCACCGGCAATCCCGGCAGTTTTAGCGCCCAGGGAGCGGCGATCTACAATGAGCTGAAGGATAGGCCGAACCTCTTTTTGTTGCTGGGCGGCCACGTGCCCGGCGAGGGCCGCAGACAGGACACGTTTGGCGGGAAAACCGTTTATTCCCTGCTGTCGGATTACCAGAGCCGAGCCAATGGCGGCGACGGATGGCTGCGGATAATGACGTTTTCGCCCGCGAATAACACGATATCGGTAAAGACCTATTCCCCGACGCTCGGGCAATTTGAGATTGATGCGGATAGTCAGTTCACGCTTAGTTATGACATGGCAGGAACTGCCGCGCCGTTCGCGGTGATCGGGACAAACACGAATGTGCCGTCCGGCACGATGACGTCCGTTAACTGGCCGGGTTTGACAGCCGGTACGGAATATGAATGGTACGCGACCGTAAGTGACGGGATCGACACGACCGTGGGATCAGTATGGAGCTTTACTACATCGCCCGCTGTGGCGAGTCCAACGAATACACCAACAAACACCCCGACAAATACGCCAACTGATACGCCAACGGCCACAGCGACCAACACATTTACTCCAACAGCGACAGCTACAAATACATCTACGCCGACGGCAACAGAAACATTTACGCCGACTGATACGGCGACGAATACACCGACAAATACGGCAACGAGTACCCCGACTTTCACGCCTACGGCGGCTCCGGTGATATCCGGGTCGGTCATTTATGGCAACGCGGTTGGTGCTCCTGCGACGCGTTTTGTTTCAAACGTAAACATCAACGGAGCAGGTTCGCTTAATGTTTTTGCCACAACCGGCGAGCCTGGACCGGGCGAAGGCACATATTCACTTACCGGATTTGGATCGGGCTCTTACACGATCACGCCTTCAAAGTCTGGCGGACAGAATGCTTCGATCAGTTCGTTTGACGCCGCGAGAATTTCCCAATACGCAACGGGCAACATAAGTTTCACAGCTGCTCAGCAAACTGTAGCGGACGTTAGCGGCGCCGGAGGAATTTCGTCGTTCGACGCTGGCTTGGTCGCGAAATATGCCGTTGCCAGCCCAGGAACCGGCTCGACGGGTAGTTGGATATTCAGCCCCGCAAGCATTACTCACCCGTCGATAACGGGCGACATTACGGGCGAAGACTATTCCGCATTATTGATGGGTGAGGTCTCGGGCAACTGGACGAATTTGAGCCCGCGACCGGCTCGCATGACTGGACCGGAAAGAAGCGCTGCCGTCGCGGCACCTCGCATGGTGACGCCGGCGGATTACGAGGTCATCGTGCCCGTAAGCGTTGCAAGCGCCGCGAATAAGGGAATTATCTCTTATGAGTTCGACTTGAGATACGACCCGGCGGTCATCCAGCCGCAGGCCGATCCTGTCGAGATCGCCGGAACCGTCAGCAGCGGCCTCCTCGCGGTGGCTAACGCCGAATCACGCGGCCTGCTGAGAGTAGTCGTTTATGGACCGACGCCTATTGACGCCAGCGGCGTTCTTCTGAACCTGAGGTTCACCGCAGTCGGAGCGCCGGGATCCGTTTCACCGCTTACATGGGATCGCCTGTTGTTCAACGAAGGTGACCCGGAGACCCTTGCCACGGACGGTCAGATCGAGCTATCAACCGCGGCACCAAACCAGGCCGAGATCAGCGGACGGCTGCTCAACTCAATGGGACACGGTGTTCCTAAAGCTCGTGTCACATTGACGGACTTGGCAGGCCAAAGTCGCACCATTCTATCGAATGGATTTGGTGTTTACCGGTTCGGCAGGCTTCAGGTTGGTCAGACCTACACGATTAGTGTCGATTCGCGACGTTATACGTTTACACCATTAACGGTCAGCGTAACAGGCGAGACTGTTAACGTTGATATGATCGCCGGACAATAAATCATCCGGCAATCGAATGGCAAAAGGGCGGGGATCATTCCCCGCCCTTCTTTGTTTTCCATGGCCGATCTTCCTGTCAATTGCCCGCCATTGGCCAATGAACGGGATATTTGTGTAAGTTAACATCCTGCACAAAAATAGACCTGCTTTTGCCAATTTTTGTGCAAAGCCCAGTCATACTGTGAATATTTTGATTTTGTCGTATTGCAAGCTATATCCCTGGTACTAATACCACATCATATGTCCGCTTTTGTTGTTTCAAAAAGAACTTTTCTACGCATAGACAGACCACACCCCTCATACCGGGAAATGCTAAGTGCTCGTGAACTGCATTCGGAGTTTGCAATTCGTAAATTTGACACGATGCGCGAACTACCTATATCGGCGCACGCTTCAGCTTTGACGATGATTTTGGGAGTTCTACTGGTCCTCCTGTCCTAAAGCACGTTGCCCAAATGTGCAAATATAATAAGGGTAGCTGTGCCTACGGCTCACGAAAGTGAATGTAGTAGGAATTGTAGTAGCCACCCGCTCACACCGAGTATCACCGAGTGGGAACTGACTGGCTATAGTCCAGTAAATATGGGCTCGTGATACTGAGTGACATTCAGTGACTTAGGCTAATTATGAACTGCAAAACCTTTATTCATCCGCCGGGACGTATTGTGACATGAATTGTGTCATAACTAATCGAAACTGCATTGAAAATGACACAAAACCACTGAATGTCATCGAGTGTATTTTTTACCGTTAAACCATTCTATCTTTTATGTTTAGTGGCACTCTTTGGCACTCCATAATAATGAAATTATCCTTCTGTTAACCGAAGGGTTGTAAGTTCGAGTCTTACCTGCGGAGCCAATATTAGAAAAGGACGCGAAAATTGCGTCCTTTTTCAATTTATTACGTCGAGCGCCGCAGTGGTTTTCCGATGATCAAGCCTAGATTCTCCCGTAAGTTGCTGTAAGTTTTTTTAATCGTGTCGTTATTTGTTTCGTTATTGACTCGGCAGGTATTCGCCACTGCCAATTGCCCGCCGTAGTAGCCGGAACATTCATCCTTGCTTCCGCTCCGAGTCCTAGCAGATCCTGCAGCGGAGTTATCGCCGTATCGGCGACTGAAGCCCAAACTGCGCGGACAAAATCCCAGTGAATCTCAGCCCCATCTGAATTCAGATATTGCAAGCAATGCTCGCGCGCGGGGCTAACAGATCCTTTCTTTTTCGAGTCTATGGTTTCCAGTGAATCGAACCATCCGACAGTTGTGTCGTTGTCGTGCGTGCCCGTGTAGGCGACACAGTTGCGAATATAGTTGTGCGGCAAATCGAGATTCTTGGCATCGCCGCCAAAGGCGTTTTGTAGAATTCGCATTCCTGGAAATCCGAACGAATCACGCAACTCCTCAACCTCAGGAGTAACAAAACCAAGATCTTCTACGACTATCGGAATGTCACCGAGTGAACTTTTTAGGACCGTAAAAAACTCCCTGCCAGGAACGCCAACCCATTGGCCATTCTCCGCAGTTTTGTCGCAGCCCGGAACTTCCCAAGCCGAGGCAAATCCTCGAAAATGATCGATCCGGATAATGTCCACCATTTCCAACGTCGAAGCAACCCGAGCGATCCACCATCTGAAACCGTCCTTACGCATCACGTCCCAGTCGTAGATCGGATTGCCCCAGAGTTGCCCGGTTTTGGAAAAATAATCTGGCGGAACGCCGGAGACGACCTTTGGTGTGCCGTCAGAATTGAGTTTAAATTTATCCTGATTGCACCAAACATCAGACGAGTCCTGCGCGACAAAGATCGGTATGTCACCAATGATCTTTACACTATTTTCATTAGCGTATTTTTTTAGTGCTTGCCATTGCTTGAAAAAGAGAAACTGAAAAAATTTTTCAGATTCGACGTCTTCTGAATATAGGTCCGACGCAGTACGCAGAGCCAGCGAGTCGCGAGTTTTTAGTTCTTCCGGCCATTCAACCCATGGCTTTTGACCATGGTGATTCTTTATCGTTCGAAAAAGCGCATAGTCATCGAGCCACCAACTCTTTTCGCGGCAAAACAAATTGAACTCATTCCGAAGTTCGATGTCTGCGTTATTGTGAAATGCCGGAAGCGTCTTTAGAAGCAGATCGCTTTTCCATTTATAGACCTTACCAAAATCAATTTTGTCAGCCGGCATTTCAGGTTTGTCGGCGATGTCATCAGCGGCAACAAATCCGTCTTCAATAAGCTTTTCAGGTGAGATCAATAGAGTGTTGCCCGCCCACGCAGAAAAACACTGGTAAGGTGAATCGCCGTAACCCGTCGGCCCGAGTGGTAAGATCTGCCAATAAGCCTGTCCTGCCTTTGCGAGAAAATCGACGAACGAATACGCCTCGGGACCAAGATCGCCAATACCAAAATTGCTTGGCAGCGATGTCGGATGCAGAAGGACGCCTGATTTTCTAGGAAACTTCATCTGTAAACGGTTCTATTCTGCGACGGACCATCGCATTTCTTCGACGGTCGGCTGATTTACGCTTCTCGGAAAAACTATGGCCTTCATGGTCCGAAAAATGATCTCAACATCTCTTTTCCATGTGCGGTTCCTCACAAAATGAGCATATCCGCGCAATTTGTAAGGCTGGAGAATATTCTTATAGAAAGCTTCCCGATCGGTCGCCTGCGCAAGCAAATCTTCTTCATTGCGCAGCTGTAGTGTGACAGGGTCGGTCAATCCCGGACTCACCCTTAGGATCTCATTCCATAATGGATCTGAGAGATCAACAAGTTGCGGCACTTCGGGACGCGGGCCGACGATACTCATCTCGCCGCGCACAATGTTCCAAAGCTCGGGAAGCTCGTCTATCTTCGTCCGACGGATCAACTTACCTACCTTTGAAATGCGATCGTCCCCAGCGGCCGTAACGAGAGCTCCTTTTTCGGATACCCGCATTGAACGAAATTTTAACAGCGTGAATTCGCGCCCGCCGCGTCCCATTCTGACCTGACGAAACAGAATCGGGCCTGGTGAGGTAAGCTTTATCAAAACAGCAGTTAGGATCAGAACCGGTGAAGAGATCACCAGGCCAAATATTGATAGGATAACCTCAACAGTTCTTGGAATTCCCTTACTCACACCGTTTCGCATCTACGCTCCGGTCGAATGTTTCCCTGTCGAATACTCACTGCAAATTTGCTTTACAGTATCGACGACCTTGATTGCCTGATCCATACTCATCGAAGAGGATATCGGGAGGCTAATCAGTCGTTTCCATACCTTCGTAGCGGCGGGCAGATCGTTTTCCTTCCAACCGAGCCCTTCGTATAGCGGATGAAGGTGCAGGGGGCGCCAATGCACAGAACATCCGACGCCTCGAGCTTTTAACTCTTCCATAAACTGGTCCCGATCTATCGTTAGCGACTCGAGGTTGAGCCTGATCGGAAACAGATGCCACGAATGAAGTCGATCATCGCTAACCGGCGGCAGCTCGATCTCGCCCCCGGCGAACGAATCAAAATAAAATGACGCGATCGCCTCACGCTGCTGCCGCATCTCCTCGGCTCTGGCAAGCTGACCACGTCCGAGCGCGGCTGCAATGTCCGTGAGATTGTACTTGTATCCCGGTGCTACGATCCTGTAATCCCATGCACCGCCGGAATATCTTCCCCAGGCATCGTGTGACAGTCCATGAAGCGACATCAGGCGCATACGGTCGGCAAGCTCGGGATCATTCGTGACGGCCATTCCGCCCTCGCCGGTCGTCATTGTCTTATTTGCATAGAACGAATAGCAAGTAACATCTGCGGTATTTTCACCGCAAATTTGCCAAGGACTGTCGCCATCCTGTCGCCATGCAGCGGGAAATGCGTGTGCCGCATCCTCGACGACCCAAAGGCCATGCTTCGATGCAAATTCCCTGATCTCCCCAACATTCAGCATATATCCGCCTACGTGAACTGGAATAATTCCGACGAGTTTTGTTTCATGTCCTTTGTTTACAGGCAGATCGCCCTGCTTCAGCCTTGCGATCTTATCTTCTGCATCCGCAATATCCATATTTCCAGTAACGGGATCGCAATCAACCAGCACAGGTACCGCATTCTTATACAGCACTATCTCGGCGGTAGCGGCAAACGTCATTGCAGGAACGAGAACAGCCTGATGTTCTTGAAGGCCAAGTGCTTCGACCGCCAGATGCAACGCCGCCGTACACGAGTTCAGGGCAATTGCAAAGTCAGCCTTAACGGCTTTGGCAAACTCCAGCTCAAATTCCTTGACTTGCGGGCCGCTCGTCAGCCAGCCCGAGCGGAGGGTTTCGGCTACAGCTTCGATCTCTTTTTCTGAGAGGTGCGGCTTAAAAAAAGGCACATTTGTGTCGGTTGGATTGCCGGCTTTTTCTGAAATAGATGGGTTATTTGATGTTTTGCTAGTCATAATTATGAAGCCGATCGGCCAAAAATCAATCGATGGATCAGCCGCTCGTTTATGGCTCAAAGTACTGTTATATCACCTTTATGACGAGTTTATCGCAGATCCGGAAACATTGTCTCATAAAGAAACGGTTACTCGCTTGGGTACAGGATCAAGTTTCGATCGAGTTGCAAATCTCAGTAAATGCCTAAGTTACGTCAATTTCCCATTCTTGACGTCTCATATGGCACTAAGAGACAGGCACATAAGCTATTACTCTAGTATTAAACTGTTCTATAGTTGTAAATATCGTGGAGCCACCTATTGATTTATGCCATAGACCATGGCATTGCTGGTAACACAACTGAGTGAGGAAACGTAGCACATGACGCTTATGAAAACTATCGTTCACCCTGATGCGATAAGGCACCGGACAAGCCTAAAATTTAGATTGTACCCTTAGTGTAGATTTGGTCTGAATGGCTGCAAGTGTATCTGTAGCCATCGTTAAAGACTGAAGTGTCAACAGATGCACGGCCCGGGGGCAGATCATTTTGCAAAACGATCGAGTATAAAATGCTTTTGGTAGATACATTAAAACAAGCACGCCTAAGGACACGTCAACTCCAGAGACGGCACTATGCATTTAGGGTAATCCAATCCTCTGTTGAGATACTATGTCTCATCGGCGCTTTTGTTTTAGCCTATCTCTTACGTTTCGATTTCTCGATCCCGGATTCAGAGCAATTTAACCTTCTTGTTCAATTACCGGTCGTTGTTGTTTTACAGGTGATCGCGCTGAGGATATTCGGAGCGCATAGGTTTATTTGGCGCTATACAAGCACTCGCGACGCTGCGACTATCGCAAAAACGCTAGCGGGGGTTTTACTCCTTTTGCTTGCGGCCAGATCTTTTTCCTCGGTACTTAACACGGCGGTATTCGTCCCTATCTCGATCTCGCTTCTCGATTTCTTCCTCGCCTTTATTGGTGTTTTGGGCGTTAGAATGGTCCGGCGTGAAATGTACGAACGCTCGAACAGGATGACCGCGGACAAATCACTCAAAAAGCCGGTCATTCTTGTCGGTGCCGGACAGGCTGGAGTTCTCACGCTCGCCGAAATAAAAAGGCGAGGCGATCTCGATATCGACGTAAAAGCATTTGTCGACGACGACCCCGCAAAGCACGGAGCGGTTATTAACGGCGTAAAAGTTCACGGCGATGTCAGCACGTTACCTGCACTTGTCAAGAAATTGGGTGCCGACCACGTGATCATAACTATCGCGCAGGCCAGCCGCGAAGAATTTCAGAAATTACTCAAAGTTTGTCAGGAAATACCCATCAAAGTTCGCACGATCCCAGGATTGTATGAGCTTTTGCAGGGCAACGTAACGGTTAGCCGCATTCGCGACATTGAGGTTGAAGATCTCTTAGGCCGTGAACCCGTTGAACTGGACCATAACAGCATCAATAAATTCCTCAAGGATAAGATCGCGCTTGTAACGGGTGCTGGGGGTTCTATCGGCGCCGAGTTGGTCCGACAGCTTGTAAACAGTAAGATCAAAAAGTTAGTCCTCGTTGAACGGTCGGAGTACGCCTTGTTTCAGATACAGCAAGAAATCACCGCCAAGCTTCCGGATGCAGACATCACCCCGGTTATTGCCGATATATGTGATTCCGAGAGAATGGAAAATATCTTCTTCCGTTTTCGACCAAATGTAGTGTTTCACGCCGCGGCGCACAAGCATGTTCCTCTCATGGAAACCAATGCATCCGAAGCTCTGAAAAACAATGTGTTAGGGACGAAATTAGTGGGTGAGTTGGCGGGCCAATATGCCGCCGATGCTTTCGTTTTGATCTCTACTGACAAAGCCGTTTCGCCGACCTCTGTCATGGGAGCGACAAAACGCATGGCGGAATTGGTTATTCAGGATCTCGATCGCGAATATGACACGCGTTTTCTCGCAGTTCGTTTTGGCAATGTCATAGGCTCGAACGGATCTGTAATACCTACATTCCGAGATCAGATCAAACGCGGTGGACCCGTCACTGTGACGCATCCTGAAATGACTCGCTACTTTATGACTATACCTGAGGCAACTCAGTTAGTGTTGCAAGCCGGGGCTATCGGCAAAGGTGGGGATATCCTCGTACTGGATATGGGCGAACCTGTGAAGATTCTCGATCTGGCAAGACAGACAATTCGGCTGTCCGGATTACGGCCTAATGTGGATATTCATATCAAGTTCACCGGAATGCGTCCTGGTGAAAAACTTACGGAGATCCTCGAAACAAACGATGAAAAATTGTTGAAAACAAGCCATTCTAAGATCTTTGTCAGCAGGATCGCACCATACCCAACTTCAGCCGTTCAGGAAATTACAAACAAGATACCCGAACTTTGCAGGGATGAAGATGATCTTAGCATCAGAAAGTTTTTGGCCGCATCACTGCCCGAAGCTCAAATTAATATCAAACCTGGCAAGCTACGAAGAAAGCAGGATATTGTTGTCGAGCGTTTCGATACAATACAACCCAAAACTGCGTCGATGTAAACTCTCCTTTGACCTTCTTTGATCGCATTAGCAACTCTTCACCGTACCTCGCACTACACGGTTCCGCCAAAACAACATAAAAATGTTGCATTTTGAGCTCGTCTCCCTCTAAACTAGTAAGATAGTGGTGCATTTACTTTTTGCATTGCTGTCCACAATTTCACTTCCCGCTGCTTCAATAATTTGAAAGCTATCGCTTCAGGCAGAATGGTTTGACCCTGTGGAGTAAAAACGACCTGCTACGGACTTCGCGTCCCGACGAGAAATACATCCGACAAAATTCTCGCTAGTCCAACAAAATCAAAGCTTTGCTATGAGGTTTCACAGAAATGGCATGCTTCCGTTCGCAAAAATTTGCGTCTATATTTACCACTTTCCCCATTCTTAGCGCCGTCGTTCTCGCATCGGTTCTTTGCTTAAGTGCAATGGGCAGTACTTCTCTGTTTGACTTTGACGGCGATAGAAAAGCCGATATTTCTGTTTTCCGCGGGTCAAATGGGTTTTGGTATTTTGCGAATAGCACCGCCGGCCTGAGATCCTTGCAGTTTGGCCTGGACAAAGATGAACCTGTTCCTGCCGATTACGATGGGGACGGCAAATCCGACATAGCGATCTATCGTGCCGGGGTTTGGTGGAGGCTGTTGAGCTCGACGAATACCGTCGATTCTGTTCAATTTGGACTCTATGATGACTTTCCTGTACCTGCTCTGATTGACGGCGATGGCCGTGCAGATATTGCAGTTTTCAGGCCATCGTCGGGCACTTGGTATTGGATGAACAGCAGCAACGCCGGAGCTTCTGCCATTCAATTTGGACTCAACGGAGACATACCGATTCCAAAAGATTACGACGGTGACGGAAAGGCAGACATAAATGTGTTTCGTCCGTCGAACGGTTTCTGGTATCGACTTAACAGTTCAAACGGACAGTTTGTTGCAACGCCGTTTGGGCAAGCTGGCGATGTTCCGCTGGAGGGGGATTTTGACGGGGATGGCAAGGCAGATATTGCGGTTTGGCGGTCATCCACCTGTACCTGGTACATTCTGCAGAGTTCAAATTCAAATCCGGTGTACTCGACGTTTGGATTGACGAACGACATTCCCGTTCCCGCTGATTATGACGGGGACGGAAAAACGGACATTTCGGTTTTTCGTCCTTTTGATGGAATATGGCATCGTTTGAACAGCAGCAATGGCGCATATGTCGCTTATTCGTTTGGGCTTGGAACGGACATACCTATTCCCGCCGCACGGGCGCTCTTTAGCGCAGGTACGCCTACGAACACATCAACGCCAACAGCAACTATGACTCCGACAAACACGCCAACCTCAACTCCAACAAGAACCGCTACATCGACCCCCACAAGAACGCCCACTGCAACTCCTACGCGCACCGCAACGTTTACACCGACAAATACAGCGACGGCAACGGCAACAAACACACCAACGCGAACAAGCACACCTACATCGACTCCGACAAGGACATCGACACCGACGAACACACCAACCGGGATCCC
>JBGARA010000105.1:0-9270 GCA_044230475.1 Pyrinomonadaceae bacterium
GTATCGTTCGATGCCCGGCTCTGCCGACAATGCGATCGTTCGAATATCGGCGGAGGACCTGAAACAAAACCCCCAGATCAAGAACGCGGCTGATTATCTTGATGCGATCCGCACTATGTATAAGTCGTTGAAACCACCGCCTGACTTTACATATTCCGATACAGAAGCGGAAACGCTCGGCGGCCATCAGTTCGGTTATCTGGATGTTTCATCCGACGCCGGTAAGAGACGCATGTATGTATCAGTGCGAAATGGTTTTGCCGTGCTCCTTACGCTGTCCTACAGTCAGTTCGACGATCTCGATACATTTAGGCGGGTACTCGATAACGGTAATTTTTTTCTCAAATGAGCGGACCTTACAAGATCGGTGATGTTCTGGAAGTGAGGGTCGAAAAGATCGTCCCGCGCGGGCTCGGAATTGCGTTTGTGGATGGTTTGACCATATTTGTGCCGCTTAGCGTCCCGGGTGACAACCTTCGAGTTCGCCTTCGCGAGATCAAAAACAAGATCGCTTTTGCTGAGATGATCGAGGTTGTGCAGGCAGGTGAGGAACGCACAGCGCCGCCATGCAAATATTTCGGGACCTGCGGCGGCTGCGATTTTCAGCAGCTTAATTATGCTGCCCAGCTTGAGGCAAAGCTGGGCATAATTCGTGACTGTCTGCATCGTATCGGGAAGATAAAATATGACGGCGAAATAGGCGTCATTCCCAGCCCACAGCAATTTGGCTATCGCTCGCGAGCGCGCTGGCATGTCGATCGAATTGAGAAAGCGATCGGTTATTTTGCCCGTGACTCGCACGATGTTATCGACATCGATTCGTGCCCGATACTAACACCGGAACTCAATTCGTCACTGGAAAATCTGCGTCAAACCACTGCGTGGGAAATGCTGTGGGATGACGGGGCAGAAATTGAGGTTGCAGTTGGCGATGAGAATGGTGTTTCGATCCTTTCATCGGAGATGGCCGATCCGCCGGTAGAACTCACGTGCACAACAAACGGTACAAAATACAAATACTCGGCAGAAACCTTTTTTCAGGCAAACAAGTTTTTGATCAGCGCCTTGATCGAAGCGGCAGTCGGAGATGCGACCGGCGAAACTGCACTCGATCTCTATTGCGGCGTCGGGCTATTCGCATTGCCGCTCGCCGGACAGTTTGCAAATGTGATCGCAGTCGAAGAGAGTCCACTGGCGGTTGCCTTTGCAAAGAAGAACGTCGAGAACGCACAGCTTAATAATGTAAAAAGCATCGCAAAAGATGTCGGCAAGTTTTTAGCTGAAAACAAAACATCGAAGCCCAACTTTGTATTGATCGATCCGCCGAGATCAGGTGCAAAAAAGGAAGTGATCTCCGCGATCGCCGCGCTGAAACCTCTGCATATTTCGTATGTTTCATGTGAACCATCGATGCTTGCCCGCGATCTGCGAATTTTGCTCGACGCGGGTTACAAGATCGAAAAGATGACGGCGCTTGATATGTTTCCGCAGACGCATCACGTCGAGACAGTTGTTCGCCTTGTTGCAGAAAGGGCTTAATACGCAACTTGTATGTTACGCCCTTGCTCACGCGCGGGCTTCTGCAATAGAAACGCTGCAACTTAATTTGCCGCTTTTCGTTCTCTAAAATAGACTTTTACTTATGCCGAAAAAGAAATCCGAATCCGAAGAGCCATCAACCGATATCACCAAGAGCCATTCTGTTCGATGCCGCTACTGCGGGCAAAAGAATGCGGTCAAGCCTGATTACGAAAACAACGATGCCAACTGCGGACGCTGTAAGCTGCCGCTTTCAAATCAATCTCACAAGAAATTTGTCGCTCTGCACAAAAATGACTACATACATCCCTCTGACGCCAAGGCCCTCGCGGCGTTGAAAGCTATTCCGGGCGTCGATTCGGCACTTAAGAAATTTCTCGCATGGACCGGCGAGTCCGCCATTCGCGTCGCCTTTATGGCGAGCGCCGTAAAAGTTACGCCAAAGCAGTGTCCCGATCTTTATGCGAAATTGGAGATCGCCTGCACGACGCTCGGCGTCGAAATGCCGGACATGTTCCTGCAGCAAAATCCGCAGGTCAACGCATTCACGGGCGGAGTTGAAAAACCGATCATAGTACTTCATTCGGCACTGATAGAACGGCTCAGTGACGAAGAAACTCTTGCTGTGATCGCTCACGAGGTCGGCCACATTCACGCCGAACATGTGCTTTATCTGACCGCGGCAAGGTTGATAGAAGCTCTGATAAATGTTTCGGCCGCTCGCCTGATCCCCGGTTCAGAGATCATAAAGCTCATTATCTCGATGGGCATCGCCAGTGCTCTGCTGGCATGGGCACGAAAAGCGGAATTGAGCTGTGACCGCGCTGCCTTGTTGGTGACACAAGACGAGCATGTCATCGGCCGCACGATGATGAAGCTCGCCGGCGGTACTTTCGCGTCGAGAATAGACTACGAACTTTTCCTCGAACAGGGGCGGGATTTCAAAAAGAACTACGACGCAAATCGCCTCGACCGTTTCTGGGCAGACGTGATGAACTCCGGCCTGTCGCATCCGTTCCCCATCTGGCGTGTCGCCGAAGTCCTCGAATGGGTCGAAACCGGACAGTATAAGGAACTCATGGAGAAGAAGTAGAAGTTCATCTTATGATGATCGTCTTGACAACAACGCCGACCGTTGACGAGGCCGAGACGCTTGCCGGAAAGATCATCGAGGCGAGACTTGCCGCGTGCGTGCAGATACTGCCGAAAATGACGTCGGTTTACGTCTGGGAGGGCAAGGTGCAGAAAGAGAATGAACACCTAATGCTCATCAAAACTCTGCCTGAAAAATGGGAAGAACTGCGAGATTTCATAACCGCAAACCACAGCTACGAGGTTCCTGAGGTCGTCGCGATCGATGGCGTAAAGACATCTGAGGCTTATCTGACATGGCTTGAGACAAACTTATTGTCAGAATAGATTTTCCCGTATCTGCTCGATACTCAGCATCAAATGAAGGGGATCGGTAGGTGATGCCTCAAACCCAAATTTCTCATAGAACGACTTGGCCGTATCGTTTTTTGCATGGGTAAGCACAGCTCTTAATCCAGCTATATCTGCGGCCTGAACCGTCCGAAGCAGAGCATCATTTAACAGCGATTTACCGAGGCCTTTACCTTTCTCTCTCAAATCGACCGCCAGTCTCGCAAGCAAAATTATCGGTATGGGATATCCCGGCAATTCGGCTTTGATCTTCGGTGTTGCGGCATCGTGCGAGATCGAGCCAAATGCCAGCGTGTAAAAACCCGCAACATAACCATCCCGGGTTGTAACGTACGTTCGCGATATCTCATTCGTCTGATTGATCAGGGCATAGCGCTTAATAAAACGATTCAATTCCGCTTCACCGCAGGCAAATGTTGATACGTTATGATTGGCGGTTAACAGCTCCGGCCTACTATATGAGACCTTATTTGGCATCGAAGACTGTTCGGCGGGCAAGGAGTTTTCTCAAGGCCGGAATCTTTCGCGGCGGTGCATCAAGCGCCTCAAGAAACTGCCGCCATTTATCCTTATCGAGGCTGAAATTGGCGTCGTCAGCCAACACCGCTTCCGCTGCAAACAATGCATTTTCGAGAACAAAATCGCTTATATTCTTATTTTCCTTGTCGGCGGCCTTTGCAATAATTGCCTTTTTTTCACTGGTCGTACGAATGTTCAGCCGATCTTCTTTAATTTTCGCTGTTTTTGTTGTCGTAATCATGATTCTTTTTGTGCTCACAATGTATTGACACAGTGAGTACACATTATGATGCCTTAAATCCGATGTTTGAGCAAGAAATTTTCACTTACTTTCCATTATCGATGCCCGCGTTGCACGTCTTGACAATAAAATCAACGGCATCTTTTGGCGAGTCCGTTAAGTGGATCAGACTTAGGTCTTCGGGGTTGATCATCTTTTCGTTGAGCATCGTCGAGGTCAGCCACGAAAGCAATCCGCGCCAGTACTGCGAACCGAAAAGAACGACAGGGAAGTTTCGTATCTTGCGTGTCTGGATCAGTGTTAATGCCTCGAATAGCTCGTCCATCGTGCCGAATCCGCCGGGGAAGATGACGTAGGCGTTGCTGTATTTGATGAACATCGTCTTGCGGACGAAGAAGTATTTGAACGACAGCGATTTGGTCAGATACGGGTTAGGGATTTGTTCGAACGGCAGTTCGATGTTGCAGCCGACCGAGGTTGCGCCGGCGTCGTGCGCACCGCGATTTGAGGCTTCCATAATGCCGGGGCCTCCGCCGGTGATGATCTCAAAACCGGCCTTGCCCAGCAGTTTGGCGGTCTGACGTGCGGCTTTGTAATATTGGTCCTTCTCGCTCGTTCTAGCCGAGCCGAAGATCGACACTCCGCGTGTGATCGTGCCCAGATGATCAAATCCGTTGACGAATTCGCCCATGATGCGGAAAACGCGCCACGAGTCTGATGTTTTGTACTCGTCTTCCAGTTCAGGCGAGCGAAGCAATACTTCGTCATCGGTCAGGTGCCAATAACCGGGCTCTTCTTCGCGTCGTTTTGCCTCGGCAACCGTTGTCGGCTCAGAAGCTTTCTTTTTGCTATTCGTTTTGGGTTTGTTTCCTTTTGTATCAGCCATGTTCTATTAGATTCCCATAATGTTGTAGCCGCAATCGACGTAGATCGTTTCGCCGGTGATCCCCGAGGCAAGGTCGCTGACGAGAAAGAGTGCGGCGTTGCCGACTTCGCTTGCCTGGACGTTGCGTTTCAGCGGAGCCTTTTCGGCAACATAGGTGAGCATCGAGCCCATATTCTTGACGCCGCGTGCCGACAGCGTGTTGATCGGCCCGGCGCTGATCGCGTTGACGCGGATGTTGTTCTTGCCGAGGTCGGCCGCCAGGTAACGCGTCGAGGCTTCGAGTGCCGCTTTTGCGACGCCCATGACGTTGTAGTTCGACACGACCTTTTCGGCACCGTAATAGCTCATCGTCACAATGCTCCCGCCGTCTGTCATCAGTGGCGAAGCCGCAAGCGCGACCTGCGTCAGCGAGAACGCACTGATCTCAAGCGCCGTGCGAAACGCTTCGCGAGTGGTTGCGACAAACTCACCTTCGAGCGCTTCTTTAGGAGCAAAGGCTATCGAGTGTACCACGAAATCAAGCCTGCCGTATTTTTGCTTCACGGCTTCGAACGCCGCATCGACGCTCGCCTGATCGGTCACGTCACACGGGACTACGAGCGAATCATTTAGCCCGCCTGCCAGTTCCTCGACGTTCTCTTTCAGACGCTCACCTTGGTATGTGAACGCCATCTTTGCGCCGCGTTCGGCACAGGCTGCGGCACATGCCCAAGCGATCGAACGCTTGTTAGCCACGCCGAATATCATTCCAATTTTGTTTTCTAAGAACATACTATTCACTCAGATACAGTTTCTGCAGCATTTCAAAATCATAAAAGCGGATCTCAATGTCGTCGATCGGCATATCCTTGAACCGTTTTTCGCCAAGTGTGCTGCGAAGCACTTCCTCTTCATCTTCGGTCAGCTGCGTCACCAGTACGAGCATCAACCCCAAACGGAGGCGGCTCTTAACGCCGGCAAGGTTCTTTTTGGCTCGGCCTATCTTTTTGAGCATCGCTTCGAGTCGTTCCTGCCGCAATGAGGGTGTGACCAGAAATGTGACCTCGATACACGTGACCATATCCTGATCTACGAGCAGCCCGTCAAAGGGCGTTTTGCCGAGACTGATATGACGCATCAGCGGACGGTTTTCTTCGTGTTGTACCTGACGCAAAGCGAGGTCGCAGGCAATTACATAAGCCGACAGCAGTTCGGAATGCTGATCCTTGTCGGCCTTTAGGAGGCGTGCCAGTTCGCGGATCTCAAGGTTCGCGTTCTGCCGCTGAATCTCAGGCATCTCGGCGTTCCAGTCAAGGAACTTTCGGTCGTCGATCGCGTTCAGGCGGCGTTTTTCAGCGATGTCGATCAGTACGAGTGCAACAAATACTGCCCCGGCGAGAAAGAACAGGAACGCGGCTGCCGGGTTCCAGGATCTCAACGACAAAACAAACCCGACAAACAGCACAACTCCCAACACTGCGGCAGCGGTCACTAGCGGATAGTTGGTATTTTGCCTATCAAGTCGGGCAAGCGGATTTTTGCCGTTTTTGTCCATCGGCTATAAAGACTAAGCGGTCGTGGCTCTCTCGAACGGAATATCGTCAAAATGCGTCATCGTCTTGAACGCTTTGAAACGCTCGTTGATCTCTGGGTAATCGAGTGCATCGACACGCTCGGTGCCAAACTTTTCGACGTTGAACGAAGCCATCACCGAACCGTAAATACAAGCTCTGCGCAACGTATCGTCCGTTATCTCATTTTGAGCCGCGAGATAGCCCATAAAGCCGCCGGCAAACGTGTCACCCGCGCCTGTCGGATCGAAAACGCTCTCGAGCGGATACGCCGGAGCAGCAAAGAAGCCGTCCTTTGTAAAGAGTGTGTATCGTCCGTTATCTCATTTTGAGCCGCGAGATAGCCCATAAAGCCGCCGGCAAACGTGTCACCCGCGCCTGTCGGATCGAAAACGCTCTCGAGCGGATACGCCGGAGCAGCAAAGAAGCCGTCCTTTGTAAAGAGTGTCGCGCCGTACTCGCCGCGTTTTATTACCAATGCTCGCAGGCCAAAATCAAGTATCTTTCGCGCAGCTTTGTGAATGTTCGGTTCGTCAGTCAACTGCCGAGCCTCTGCGTCGTTGATGATGATGCAGTCGCAAACTTTGATCGTGTCGATCACGGCGCCCTTCATCGACGAGATCCAGAAATTCATTGTGTCCATCGCTACGAATTCTGCATTTGGACATTGCTCACGCACCTGTTTTTGGAGCATCGGCAAAATATTTGCGAGAAAGAGTAGTTTGGAGCTTTTCGAATTCTCCGACAGCTTCGGCTGAAAGGTTTCGAACACGTTCAACTGAGTATCGAGCGTGTGAGCAGTGTTCATGTCGTACTCGTAACGGCCGCTCCAGAAGAACGTCTTGCCGTCGGGAACGACCTCGATGTCGTCGGTATTGATCGAATGACGCTTAAAAACGTCCCATTCGGCCTCGCTGAAATCACCACCGACTACGCCGACGGCATTAACCTTAGTAAAAAAACTCGCGCTCAAACCAAAATGCGTCGCAGCGCCTCCAAGAATCTTGTCACGCTTGCCAAACGGGGTTTCCAGAGCGTCAAACGCGACCGAGCCAACTACTGTTAATGACATTTAATAAGGTCTCCATTTTAGAATTACGAAAACCTTTATTTTACACGTTGTTGGTGTTTTTTGCGACGTTCAGTGCCGCTATTTCCGCTTCGAGCTCACGGATCCGTTGACGCAAAGGTGCTGTACCCTCTTCGATCTCGGCCAAGGTGAAGCGTGGGGTGATGTGTTGGGGGCAGTTCCAGTCGTAGGCGGTGACGTGGAGGATCATTGCGCGTTCGATCTTGGCTTTGTAGTCGGGCATTGTGAGACGTTCGATCAAAGCGGGATCGTCGGCAGCGTCGATGACCTCGATCTCGGCAAAGATCTTGAGCCGCACTTGATGTGGGTAATCCATCAGAAACAAAGCCGCTTTGTTATTTGCCGCGAGATTGCCGACCGAGATGTACTGCAGATTGCCGCGAAAGTCCGCATAACCGAGCGTTTTCTCGTCAAGCACTTTTAAGAAGCCTTTCGGGCCGCCGCGAAACTGCACATACGGATGGGCGTCTTCGTTGACCGTCGCCATGTAAAATCCATCGCGTTCGCTGATGAAGAGCGCTTCGTTTTGCGTCAGTTCGTCGAGACGATCAATGTTCTCATGCCGCTCGTTTGCCCGACGCACACCGTAATGCTCCTGCGCTTTTTTAACGCTGTCAGTAAATGCGATCTCGGTGAATGGGTTTGACATGATTATATGTGTCGGTCTGATTCAGCGATTGGCAGATCGTTGATCGAAGCTTCGCGGCGACGCATCAGTCCGTCGTCGTCAAATTCCCAAAGCTCGTTACCGTAGCTGCGAAACCAGTTTCCGTCAGCATCGTGCCATTCATACTCGAATTTGACCGCCATGCGGTTGTTTCGGAAACCCCATAATTCCTTCTTTAGCCGGTAATCAAGCTCTTTTTGCCATTTTTTTGTTAGGAAAGCTTCGATCTCGGCCCTGCCCTTTATGAAGTCGGTGCGATTACGCCATTCTGAATTTTCGCTGTAGGCCAAAGCAACGCGTTTAGGGTCTCGCATGTTCCAAAGGTCCTCGGCGATCTGAACTTTGGCAAGAGCGGTTTCTATTGTGAAGGGTGGTTTGATGATCAGTGATGTCATGACTTTTGTCCTTTTATGCCTGGCAAACACCGGATTCGAGAAAGGGAAAATCAGACCAGTGCCGATTTTCCCTTTCCATTTGTTCAGAGGTTATTTTATTTTCTGTTTAGTCAAGAATCCTCGAATATAGGAGGCGATTTCGTTTGAATATTCCTCAAGCGCAAAGTGTCCGCCGTCAAAGTAATGTACCTCAATGGTCTTGAGGTCTTTCTTGAATCCGTTCTCAACGCCGTCAACTGTGAAAAAAGGATCGTTCGTACCCCAAACAACAAGTGTCGGCGGCTGACATTTGCGAAAGTAGGCGTGCCATTCATCATACTGACGTATGTTCGTCACATAGTCTTTAAAGAGAGCAAGCTGGATGGCCTGATTGCCTTCGCGGTCGAGCAGCGACTGGTCGAGCGTCCAACCGTCGGGTGATACCAGACTGGGATCTTTTGCCCCGTGGAGATACTGAAATTTGGTGATATCAAGTTTGAGAAAGCCTTTTAGAGCGTCCCCGACCTTTTCATCACCTGTTTCGCCATAAGTCTTTAGCGGGGCAGCGTCTTTCGACAGGCCATTCTCGTAAGCGTTGCCGTTTTGCACGATTATCGCCTGTATTCGCTCGGGGTGCTTGACCGCGAGCCGAAAACCTATCGGCGAACCATAATCCTGCACATATATACTGTATTTTGTAAGGCCCAACTGTTGCGTGAATTTGTCGATCAGATCGGTTAGATTCTTAAACGAATATTCAAATTCGTTAACCTTTGGCATAGAGCTTTGCCCAAAAGCCGGGTAATCAGGTGCTACCAAATGATATCGATCGGCAAGTTGCGGTATTAGGTTTCGGAACATAAAAGATGATGTGGGAAACCCGTGAAGCAGCAAAAGTGTCGGTTTCGACTTGTCTCCGGCCTCGCGGTAAAAGATGTCGAGGCCGTCGATCTTTACTGTG
>JBGARA010000106.1:0-9181 GCA_044230475.1 Pyrinomonadaceae bacterium
CGTCGTCGGATGTTTCGGTTTTCTCAAGTGCGGCAAGCAATGCGGGAGCCTCCTGATCGCCAAGGATAATGAGCCGCGTGACGATGTCGAATTTGTCCTTTGTTTTGAGAGTCATCTGGTTGGATGACTTTGCAGTGCCGGAACCGGCTTTTAGTATCTCCTTGAGGACGCCGCGGGACTTGTCGGTCGAAGCGATATTAAGGAACGCCCGGTAATAAGTGATTCGCTGGCCCTGTGTCGAGGCGTTTTGGATCTTATCGACCAACAGGTCTTCGAGCCGTGTCCTTAGCCCCGCATCGCTAGACGTGTAGTAATTCATCGCCGTCGTAACCCGTGACAACAGCGTTTGGATCGTGCCTTCGTCCTTTTCGAGGCCGATATTCTTGATAACGAGTTCGACATAGTCCTTTGGGTCGAGTTCGGCTTCGCGGACGCTGTCCCAGAGGCTGCCCCACATCATTGTGCGGAGAAAATCATCTTTTTCGTTTAGGATGTTCTTTAGAACGTAATCGCGGCTCTTGTCGTCAAGCAGAAAGATGCCGTAATCATAATCTCGGTAGTTTGCAAAGATAAATCGCGATGTTGGTGACACAGGTTCCAACCTCACACCGTTGCGACCGTTAGGCATAGGCAGAAAGGTGTCGATCTTCAATTCCGCTTGTTTTTCATCGCGTCGAAGGCCAAGCGTCAATATATTGTCAAAACTCCCATTCCTAACAAGTACCTCGAATTGCAGGTCGGACAATCGGTTCTCATCCAAGGCATTTGATTGTTTTACCGTAAGCCCTCCACCGACTACATACCTAGTTCCTTCACGGTATCGCACGATCGAAAGCCCACGCGTGTTTACCCAATTGCTTGCCCATTCCTGGAGATTTTTTCTTCCCTTTTCTTCGGCTTTTGCACGTTCCTTCGATGAAAGCTTGTGAGGTTCCTCATACGACTTCGTAAAAGTTCTCGAACCGTCAGGATTAGTTTCGAAAGTAGTGTTGACGTTGTAAACACCGCTAAACTGTTGCCACGATACGCTGCCGAACTCATCCACCAGATCTTCCCAACCTGCATTTCCATACTCGTGTTTCTTCAAAAACGCGCGGACGGCGGTTTGGAATTTGTCTTCGCCGAGGTAGAACTCGGCTTGGCGGAGGAACGAAGGGGCTTTGCGATAGACGATGTTGCCGTAGGCGCTTTTGGCGGAGTTGAGATTGGCTATCGGCTGGTAGATGGGCGTTGTGCCTTTTGTGCTGTCGGTGGCGTAGGCGGCGCGTTTGTTGCGTTCGTAAAAGACCTTCCAGGCGTTGGCGTCGGGCATTACCTTTTCGAGCGTCTTGTACGCCATAAACTCGGCAAAGCCCTCTTTCAGCCACAGGTCGTCAAACCATTTCATCGTGACGGTGTCGCCAAACCACTGATGCGCCGCCTCGTGAAAGATCAGCAGGGCGCGCGAGATGATGTCGTTACGGGTAGGCTCCTGCGGAAAGATAACCGACTGCTCCCTAAGAAACGTCGCCCCGGCATGCTCCATCCCGCCAAACGGAAATTCGGGGATCAGCACAAGATCGTACTTAGGAAACGGGAATTTATAGTCGAAATAGGTTTCGAGATATTTGATGGCTTCGAGATTAAGGCGAAATATTTCAGATATATGAGGTTCAATTTTCTTTGCCTGGGACTTCCTGAAGTACAAGGACAACAGCTCGTTGGGAAGGCTTACATCATATTGGGTGCTGTAGCCAAAAGGCCCGGCGGCGAAGGCGAAGACGTAGGTGCTGATGGGTTTGGTTTCTTCAAAACTGTATACGTAACGATTTGGTGAACAGCCACTACAGTTTTCGATCCAAGATCGACCGTTACTGTTTGAAACTGCTTTCCAGTCAGAATTTGGAACATACAAATCCAACGAAAACCTCGCCTTCAGATCAGGCTGGTCGAAGACGGGGAACGCCGTGCTGGCGTCGGACGGGACGAAGAGCGAATAGATGTATTCCGCGCCGTCCTCTTTATCGACGTACCGCGTTATCGCGGAGCCTGAGGTCAGTATCGGCGACGTGAAATCGAGCTTGATCACGTTCTCGCCCATCTTCACGCCGTCGCGGAAGATCAGATGATCGTCGCGTTCATCATAAGTTACGTCACCGTTTGGCGTTGGAGTCGGCGATAGAGGCTCCGGCGTCTTATCGGGATTCATCCCACGAATCTCGATTGTCATTCGCGACCAAAGGGATACGGCCGATTTTCCGTTAATCGTGACATTTGAAATCGTCGAGTCATTTTCATGGCCGGAAATCTTCCGCCAGTCGAGAATGATCGCCATCGGCGGGCAATTTGGCTCGGCGCAGGCATAAGCGGCTTGCGTGACGTGTATTTCCATACTGCCGCGGAGCACCGGCGACATCTTTTCGATCGTCAGGTTGAGTTTGTAGCTGATGTTCGAGTATTGCGAGGCACGCCACTTCGCCAATTCCTGCGAAACGCCCGGCTCAATGGCCGGCATGGTCTGCGCAGCAATCGCTGAAGCAAAAAGACAGATCAACAGAAAGACTCGCATATATGGAATGGTACTTTACATTTGAGTATTTCAGTAGTGTTTCAGTTGCTTGCTGCGAACAAGAATTTGCCACAGAGAGCACAGAGAACACTGATAAAACAAAAAAATCCTCTCTGTGTACTCTGTGGTCTCTGTGGCTAGATTTCTTAAAGGGCGAAGTTGAAACTAACAGTTCCGGTCGCCTTGACCGGTTGGCCGTCGCGGACGAAGGGTTTGAATCGCCATTTCTTTATCGCGTCTTTTGCGGCGCCTTGTAGCATTCCCGGGCCGGTCGTTTTATCGACGGCGGCGACTTCGCCGGTCTCGCTGACAGTCACTTCTACTTTTACAACGCCGGTCGTTCGTGTGGCCTTTGCCATCGACGGGTAAACAGGCGAAGGCTGGCTCGTGGCGTACTGTTTCAGATCGGCTCCAACATCGATCGGGCCGTCGTTTTTCGCGACCGTCGTTGCAGGTGGCTCAGTCTGAGGCGGAGGCTGTGGTTTTGTTTCTTCTTTTTTAGGTTCTTTTACGACTGGCGGTGGCATTGGAACATACGAAGGTTTGTCGTTCGCCGCTACGTTGTTGTTAGACGATTCTTTCTTAAATACGACACCCGGCGGGAGTGTTTCCCTCGTCTGGTAGGCTTTTGGGTCTCCTAGTTCACTTCCGGTTGAGTTGTCGTTTCCGGGTGGCTTGAGCAACGGTTTTTCGGTTGGCTTTGTGTTTGTCGCAACCATTGCACCGTTCGACGTATCAGGCGGCGTGTTGCCGGTCGCATCCATCACGACACGGCCGGGGTTTGCAAGCTCTTCGCGAGCGTCGGCTACCTCGTCGTTCCAGCGGCGTGCGTCGTAATCGTCGCGAGCCAGCATGCCGCGGGAATTGCTCGCCTCTTCGAGCAATGCCATTGCGTCGTGCGATTTAACTTTGTCCTTGCCGATCTCCTTCGATTGCGTGATGACAAGTTCGAGCGTCTCGCGCATTTTTTCGAGATCGTTCGCGGCCTCGAGCGGCAATGTACGGTCGGAAACATTCAACCCCAACGCTCGATAGCGTTCGACACGGTCTCGTGCTCCTTTTACGATCTGTGCCGCGACAGACATATAATACGCCGACGAATTCGGCTTAGTAGTTTTTTGTGCGTTGTAAAACTCTGTGAGGAAACCTTGCGCCCGCGTGTAGTCGCCCTGTTCGAGATAGCTGTTCATCAAGAGGACGTTGACGACGCTTTTCAATGCGGTGTCGTTCGATTCGCGGCGAATATTCTCAAGCTCATAGATGGCTGCACTGTAATTGCGAACCGCGATGTATGCCTTTGCCTTCGCGATGCGATCACGCATTACATCGCCCGATGTCGGTGCTGCTGTTTGCTGCGGTTGTGGTGCGGTTTGCGGCGGAGTTTGCGCTCCTGCGGCGAGAAAAAATGCGAATAAAACCAAAAAAAGCGAAGTGTATAACCTTCTGACATTTAACGGCATTTAGAGTCCTCCTTTGGTCTGACTTAAATTTTCCGTAAAGGCCAAGCGAACTACTTAAGAAGGCTCACTTTAACGACCTGACGTGCGAAAAAACAATTCCAAAATATCGCGATTCGAGCCTTTTCTGTGGCCCGCTAAATCATTTACCTAAACTCTTGATGATTTTATCGCGGTATGCGTTTGCATCTCTTTTTATAGCATTTTCATTTAGTGTGAGCAACCGCCGGTCGAGCATCACGATGCGGCCATTTATGATCACCGTGCGAACGTCGTTTGCCTTTGTCGAGTAAACCAACGACGAGTAAATGTTGAAATACGGCGTCTGATTTAGGTCGTCCATATCGACGATCGCGATGTCTGCGCGTTTGCCCGCCTCAAGCGAGCCGGTGATCTTATCGATATGCAAAGCGCGTGCTCCGCGGATCGTCGCCATCTCGAAAGCCTGTTCGGCAGGAAGCGTTTTTGGGTCGCCGGAGAATTGCTTGTGCAGCTTTGCAGCGGTGTCCATCTCTTCCCACATGTTGAGGTCGTTGTTCGACGCCGCACCATCGGTTCCAAGTCCCACAGCCAGATTTTTTGCAAGCATCGCGGGCACCGGTGCAACGCCGGATGCAAGTTTCATATTCGACTGCGGATTATGTGCCGAACCGACCCCCAGGATATTCATCAGGTCGATCTCTTCGTCGGTGATCCAAACCGTGTGTGCGGCGATGACGCGGCCCGTCAAGAAACCGATCTTGCCAAGATAATCCACCGGCGTGTCGCCGTATTGTTTTTTGATGTCGTCGCGTTCTTTTTTAGTCTCGGCAATATGAGTGACTACCGCAGCGTTGTATTTATCTGACATCGCACGGATAGCTTTAAGATGTTCCGTCGAAACCGTGTAAGGAGCATGCGGAGCCAATGCCGGAACGATCAGATCATCATTCTGCCATTTCTTAAGAAAACGTTCGGTATAGGCCATTGCCTCTGCATTTGTTTTGTTATCCGCAACCGGGAAATCGATTATCGTCTCGCCAAGCACACCGCGAACACCGGCCTTCTTCGTCTCGTCAGCAATGGCGTCTTCGAAATAGTACATGTCGCAGTAAGTCGTCGTCCCACCGCGTATCATCTCAGCCAAACCAAGCCTCGTGCCTGCACGAACAAACTGCTCGTCGACATTTTTCGCTTCAGCAGGAAAGATATACTTCGTCAGCCAGTCGTTCAGATCGAGATCATCCGAAATACCGCGAAACAGAACCATCGGCACATGAGTGTGTGTGTTGATAAGACCGGGAATGATCACCTTGCCGTCAGCATATATCCGGTTCAAGTTATATTTGCCCTTTAATTCAGCAGCCTTTCCGACTTCGACGATCACCCCCTTCTGAATGGCGATTCCACCATTCTCGATAACTCGACGATTGGCGTCCATCGTTACAATAGTCCCACCCAGTATGAGAATATCGCCTAGCGAGCTTGTATCTTTTACCGTTTGAATTGGCGGAAGCTTGGGGCGCTTTTGCGCGGTTAAAGGGAATGAAACGGAGAGTAATAAAAAAGATGTGATAAAAACTTTGAGATAGTTCATAGCTGGCAATATTATCAACCCGCGTTAATACGATTCAAATAGTCAACGTCGGACAGATCTTTGTAGCGCCCGACGGCGATCTTATTTTTTATGAGGTCATCAAAACCGATCACATTTATTTCAATACCTTCGCAAATTACGATCTTTCGTTTTTCGAACGCTGTATTGAAATCGATTTCTTTAAGATAGTTAAGTATGTCGACGGCGAACGGAGCGACACCCATTATAACGAGGCTATTTTCACGAGTAAAAATATCGGTTTTCAGCTCGGGCCCGGCGAGTCCGAATTCAGTCAGAGCTTCCACGATCCGTTTCGCATTATCCTCTTCGCGGTCAACAAAAAAATCGATGTCCTCGGTCGAGCGCGAATAACCGTGCATTCCCACGGCATATCCGCCGATCAACAGGTATCTAACTCTGTGCTTGTTTAACGACTCTAATAACTCTTTGAATGTGTCCGGTAGCTCGAACTCCATAATTCAATCTTCTAAGTCTTTCAATATGCTGCAGCCTTTCCGTCAAAGTCGAATTGCGATACCACTCGATCTCTTCGGCTTCCGCCTCCTCAAACGACATGACTCGTATCTTAGACTTATCCAGACGGAATTCGGGAATGTCTTTTTTGGCTTGCATTTAAGAACTATATTATAACAAAAAAAGCCGCTCAGGATGATTATTTTTCCTTTGACACGACAGCAAAATCTTCTATACTCACAGGTATGCTAATGCCAAAATTCAGATTGCAGGGATCGCGACGTTTGTCCGATGCAGTAGTAGATTCGCTTGGAACGCTCGAACGTCAAATGCTTACCGAAATTCGTCAGAATGGTGAAATGAGCGTGCGGCAAATATGGCAAAACGGCGGCGAAAAGATGGCCTACACGACCATAATGACGACGCTCGACAGGCTCTTTAAAAAGGGCTTGCTGACTAGACGTAAGGTCAGCCGTGCTTTTTATTATTCGGCAAAATATTCAGTTGCCGAAATGGAACACGGCGTCGCGCAGGATGTGATCAGCGCTCTATTTGAAACGACCAGCATGGATCGTGTAGAACCGGTTCTGGCTTGTATCGTGGATGCCGTGAGCGAAAGCGACCGAAACTATTTGGATGAGCTTGAACGCCTCGTCCATGAAAAACGACGCGAACTGGAATCCCGAAAATAATAAACGATGTATTTTTTGTTGGGAATTTGCCTTGTCTTTGCTTTTCTCCTGACGCTAAATATTCTTGCGTCCTTCTCCGCCTCGCTACTTTGGCGAGTCATTTCAAGGCCCGCAAAAAAACTTTCTTCACGCAAACAGGAACAGATCATTTTCGGGCTTCGTGCCTTTCCGGTCGGGGCCGCGCTGGTTTTTGTTTTGGCGTTCATGCTCCCTGCATACCTTTTGTTTGAACCCGAAGTTTCCGGTGAAACGGTGAGCGCAAAGCTAGCCATTATTTCTCTCGTTTGCCTCATCGGCATCGGCATTGCATCTTTCCGAGTTTTCCGAACATGGCTGGCGACACAACAGTTGACCGCAGATTGGTTGAAACACTCTCAACCGATCGCTCTTGACGAAGTCAGTATTCCTGTCTATCGGATGCAGCATCCTTTTCCGGTTGTTGCGGTAGTTGGAATGCTGCGTCCGCGAATGTTTGTGGCGGAGCAAATATTCGAGTCGCTTTCAGCCAGCGAATTTCGCGCAGCGATCGCTCACGAATACGGCCACCTCACGGCACACGATAATTTCAAGCGAGCCTTTCTGAGATTTTGCCGAGACATTCTAATTTTTCCTATTGGAAAAGACCTCGACCGTGCATGGTCGGATAATACCGAAGCTGCTGCGGACGAATATGCTGCTTCGGTCGGCGGTAATTCGATGGCACTCGATCTTGCCGAGGCTTTGATAAAAGTTGCTCGAATTGTCCCGGAAAATACCAGGCCCGCAATGCCTCTTGCATCGTTTATGATGGGATCGAACGAAGGCGATTTGAAACGCCGCATACGCCGGCTGCTGGAACTTTCGGAGAGGGCTGGTGCAGTCAAAAAGATCTCTCTGTTCAAATCCCAAACTTCATTCTGGCTCTGCCTTATTCTCTCGCTTTCGGTAGTAATATTCCTCGCTTCAAATGAAGACTTGCTATTCTCTGTCCACAGCGTGTCAGAAAACGTCGTGGCTATTTTGCAATAACTACTTAAGAAATTTCGTATCAAAAGCGCGTGGCAAAAGGTCTTTCATCTGGACCGTCTCAACTTTGCCCGTAAGATTCGCAAAGATCACCGGTATGTCGCCGCCAAATTCCCAAATGATCTGTCGGCAAACGCCGCATGGCGGCGTTAGATCTTCTGTGTCGGCGACAACGGCGATTTTTGTAATTTTTCTTTTGCCTTGCGAGATCGCGTTCCAAACGGCAACGCGCTCCGCACAAACTGTCAGCCCGTAGCTAGCTGATTCCACATTGCTTCCGACAATGATCTGTCCGTCGTCTGTCTCAAGCGCCGCTCCGACCTTAAATTCCGAAAATGGAGCGTAGGCGTTTTCACGCACGCGCCTCGCTGCTTCTACAAGTTCTTTTTCTGTGTGTTCCATCAATTTATTACTGCTTCTTTTTCTTCTTTTAGTTTCTCACGCACAAGGCTGCAAAGAAACTCTAGGCTCACGCCCGTCTGAGCTCCCTCGGGAATAATAATGTCAGCATACCGTTTCGATGGCTCTACAAATTCATGATGCATTGGCCTGACTGTACGATAATACTGTCCGATGACCGATTCAACCGTTCGGCCGCGTTCCTTAATATCGCGTTGAAGCCGTCGGATAAATCGGATATCGTCAGGCGTATCAACGAATACGCGAACATCCAGCAAGTCTAGAACGCGGGTTTCTGCAAAGATCAGTATGCCTTCGACTATTACAACCTGCCTTGGCTCAATTATTTCTATCCTGTTGCTGCGTGTGTGTGTCTTAAAATCATACAGCGGCATCTCGACCTGCAAGCCCTGTTTCAGTCGCAGCAGATGATTGACCAGCATATCGCTGTCAATTGAATCAGGATGATCGAAGTTCGCCTGATGACGTTCGTCGAGCGGCATGTCGGCGAGGTTTCGGTAATATGAATCCTGCTCGACGAGCACGACATTTTCTGCGCCGACCGCTTCAACGATCGCTCTCGCGATCGTCGTTTTCCCCGAACCCGTCCCGCCGCAAATGCCTATGATCATATCCTGTTAATTATTCGTCGCAGCAATTCTTTGAAAACCTCAGCAACCCGTGCTCCAGTTTCCATTACTTCTTCATGATTTATCGGCTCATCGCTCATCCCGGCCGCAAGATTAGTTATGCATGAAATTCCAAGTACACGCATTCCTTGATGCCGCGCGGCTATCGCTTCAGGCACGGTCGACATGCCAACTGCGTCCGCTCCAAATTGTCGATACATTCTTATTTCTGCGGGCGTCTCATATGTTGGCCCAGACAGGGCACAATAAACACCACGATTCAGAAAATCAGTCAACTCTTTGTCCTTGCCATTTTCAAAGCGTTCTTTGGCAATAGCGGTGGCTTCCTCGTGAGCTATCTGTTGAAACTCACGGTCATAAACCTCGCTCATATCCGGAAA
>JBGARA010000107.1:0-10826 GCA_044230475.1 Pyrinomonadaceae bacterium
AACCACGTCGTAATTGTTAATAGTGGATTGGACGTATTGGTGCAACTTCTACCCAACGTACGGGTCAGTTAAATAAATCCCGCAAATGGAGAACCACGCGGACCTGTCGTGTCAGCCTCAAATCATCAATCAGAAATAACGTCTCCTTCATTTGCTACTGCAATATGTTGTTTGACACTGCCGACAGGGTCTTGTACTTTTATTAATATGAAATTGAAAATCGATTTCAATAAGATTCCTTGTTTTTAATGGCTCGTAATCTAACTGGTGTTTTTATGAAGAGTATTGCTGTGAGATCCGTTGCTTTTAGTTTAGCCTTTTCCATTTTTGCCGTAATCGGTTATTCACAGGAGCGTAACGGCGTGGAGGGGCGAATCGTTGATAGTAACGGCGACGTAGTTGCGGGAGCAACGCTGACCGTTCGGCACCAGGATGTCCGGTTGGTTGCAAAAGCCGTAACAGACGGCGAAGGCCGGTACTCGCTTACAAATATGTCAGAGGGTAAGTATGACGTCACGATCGGTGCCATAGGTTTTGCGACACTACGCAGTGAAATGACGATCCCGTCGACGCAGCTAGTCGTCTTTACCATAACACCCGGAGGCATTGCAGTGGACGTTTCCGTTACGTCAAGCTTTCTCGCTGGAACCCCGGAAAGCCTTTCGGAAATTCCGGGTTCTATCGAACGGATCGATAGGCAAACACTGGAAAACAGCCGCGCGTTCAATTTCTCCGAAGTGCTTAGGAAAGTATCCGGTGTGAATGTAAGGGATGAGGAGGGGTTTGGTTTGCGGCCCAACATCGGCATTCGCGGCACCAATCCGACGCGCTCAACCAAGGTGTTGCTGCTTGAAGATGGACTTCCGTTGTCTTATGCGCCCTACGGAGATAATGCGTCTTACTACCATCCTCCGGTGGAGAGATACGAGTCGATCGAGGTTCTCAAGGGATCGGGTCAGATTGCTTATGGCCCACAAACGATCGCGGGCCTAATCAACTATCTGACACCCAATCCGCCCGATAAACCACTTACCCCCAAACTAGAAGGCGGCACAAGGTCAACGGCGGAGCAGGTTTTGGCGGCACGTTTGGTAAACTTGGCACGATTTTCAATTTCAATCATAAGCAGGGTAACGGGTCGAGAGAGAACACAAGTTCTAAGTTATATGATTTTTCGAATAAATCGGTTTTGCAGTTAAACGCTCGCAACGCCCTGACTGGAAAATTTACATTCTTTCGTGAGGATTCGAATCTAACCTACACAGGTGCGACCGAGGCGGAATTCGCCGAAGACCCCCGAGGCAACATATTTAAGAACGACTTCTTTTATGGCCGTAGGTCCGGTTTCTCGTTGCAGCACGCGGCAGTTCTGACCTCTAAAATCAATCTGACGACTAGCTTTTACTCTAACTACTTTTCGCGCGACTGGTGGCGTCAGTCATCCAATTCGAGCCAACGTCCAAATCGTTTGAATGTCGATCCCGATTGCCTCAGCCTGGCTGCATTGAACACCACCTGCGGCAACGAAGGAAGGCTTCGCGATTATCTTACTCAGGGCGTCGAGACGCGGCTGACCACAAACTTCAATTTCGGATCAGTTGCGAATGAACTTGTCGTCGGTTTTCGAATTCATGGCGAGGATCAGGAACGGATTCAGCGAAATGGCGACCTTCCAACATCGCGCGACGGCACTATTGCTGAAAACAACGAGCGTAAAGCTTTCGCTCAATCCGGATTTATTCAACATCGCTTTACATGGAAGAACCTCGCATTGACGCCGGGCGTACGTTTTGAGCGCGTCGTATTTAGCCGAACGAATCGTCTCGCTAACAACGGAGCGGGGGCGACCGGTGAAACAACCGTGACCGAGATCATTCCGGGTTTTGGCATTGCCTACTCGGGTGTTAAGAACACTACGCTATTTGCCGGCGTTCATCGCGGGTTCTCCCCGCCGAGGGCAGAGGATGTCGTAACAAATTCTGGCGGCGTGATCGAGCTTGATTCGGAATTGAGTTGGAACTATGAGGTCGGAGTGCGTACCCGGCCACTCAGAGGAACCGAATTGTCCGCCGCATTTTTCCGCAACGATTATCAGAATCAGATTGTAGCGGCTTCGATCGCTGGCGGGGCGGCCTTTACAAACGGCGGAGCCACACTACAGCAGGGGTTTGAATTTACAGGGCAGATCGATTCCGGCTCTGTTTTTCGTAGCCCCCATAGTGTTTACTTACGAACCGCCTATACTTATTTGCCGACGGCGGAGTTCCGCGGCGTCCGTTTAAGCTCTATCACCAGTTCGGCAACACTTAATGTGTACTGCCCGACCACCAAGCGGGTGTCGGCCACCAGTTGTTCGATTACAGAGAATCGCCTTCCGTATGCACCGCGTGTCCTTATGACGACAAGCATCGGTTATTCGCATCCACGCGGTTTCGACGCTTTTGTGGAAAACGTTTACATCGGGCGCCAGTTCGGCGACGATTTGAACGCGGTTAACCCGAACTCGAATGGCCAACTTGGAGCGATACCAAGCCAAACGTACTGGAACGCGACGGCAAACTACCGCGTCGAGAAGTGGAGGACGACATTTTTCGTTACTGGCAAGAACTTGCTCGACCGGATATACATCGTTGATCGTACGCGTGGATTGCTGCCCTCAGGCCCGCGTCTCGTGCAAACGGGAATCAAAGTGAGTTTTTAATTTGGCAGAGGCGAAATATCCGTACGAAACACGGCGTTTAGGTTTGAGTGTAGAAAGCTCTATCTATGCAGTCCGCAGTTCGCGTTTTGCACCTGAAAAGACGCGGAAAGCGGAGCGTAAGAAAAGGCAAACCAATGCGAGGGCGATAATGATGTCCGGCCAGCCCGACTGAAAGAACCAAACCGCACCCGCTGCGACAAAGACCGAGATATTCGACGCAATATCATTACGCGAACATTCCCACACCGAACTCATATTTACATCGTCCGTCTTGTGTCGCGTAAGCAGATAGAGACATACGGAGTTTCCGACGAGTGCCAGCAAGCTAACAACGCCCATTATTTCAAAAATAGGAACCGTCGGAACCATCAGCTTGTAGATCACCTGTCCAAGCACAACCAGAGCCGCTAAAAGGATCAAACCGCCCTTGAATAAAGCGACCTTTGCCTTAGCCTGAGATGATTTATACACAACATAAAGGCTCAGTCCGTACGTCATCGCATCGCCAAGATTGTCCAGCGAATCCGACAACAACGCGCTCGACCCAGCGTAAATGCCCGCACCGATCCCCGCCGCAAACATCGCGACGTTTATCCCAAGCACGATCTTCAACGTCGAACTCTGCCTCTCCCGCAAAGCCTCTATCGCACAATCATCTTCACAACAAGCCATTACAATTCAGAATAGGTTAATGCCCAAAGGTTATCAATAAGAGCAGCCGGTTGACGGCTCAAAATAGTTCCAAACATCCTCAAAGAACTGTGTCGAAGGCCGACCCTGAAGAGTCTTGGAGGACCGCAAAGGCTGATACGTTTTATGAAAAAAATAGCGGATGACAGTCGCTAAGATATGTTATTCTTCTTTGAAAGAATCGAAGCGAAAGGTGTTCCTTTTGAACTGAGTGTGAATGGATGCTTTGAATTCTATCAGGTGACTTGGTTGCAGGTTGGTTGCAGCGTTCCTGATCATGGCTAATTAACGATGAATCTGTGCAGCCGTAAGCTGTTGATTCTAAGAGGTTTTGAGCAGTTTTGACAATTTATACAAACCTACCCAAATCGCTTGGGGTGCGAGAGGTCGTGAGTTCAAATCTCGCCGTCCCGACCAATAAACATGGGGCTTTCGATTAATTTCGAGAGTCCCATTTTTCGTGGTTTCCAAAAGGCCACGAGAGGGCGGATTGCTAAGTCTCCTGATTGCCACATTTACGAAGCCCGACCCGTCACAAAAAGCGCCTCCATTTTGCAACCAACTTTCTGCACGTTCAGATTAGAGCCGTTTTGGTGAACAGACGCACCAACCACGGTGCGAGGAAAACCAACTGATGCTCCGGCGTTCCAAATTCCACCTTTTTATACCAATTCCCAGCAAATAAGCGGCTAACAGTCAGCGGAATAGAACTTGCGAATGGCTACGCGAGAGGCACCGGGTTGTCATGCCCTCGATTACGAACCAACGCAAATCTATTCACGAAGAATATGTCTGTTTACAAACGATACAACGGTAAGCGAGTCTCATCCTCCCATCCTGACTACTCGAAGGCTCGATGGTGGATCTATAAGCGGCTGAAAGGGAAGGTCATTCATCAGAGTGTGCCCGAAGCGAAGACGAAACAAGAGGCTGAATTGGCCGAGCGGCAGATCATTAAAGCGTCCTTTGATCATAGCTATAACGTTACAGATACCACCACCACTCTTGCCTCGTTCATTGATGAGAAATATCGGCCCTATGTCCAGCAGAACAACGTCAACAAAGGAGCTAAGGAACTCTACATAAGGCTTCTACTTGGTCACTTCAAGAAGCAAACACTGTCCAGCATCAGTCCTCAGGATTGTCGGAACTGTCGAAACAAACTACAGACTCGCCAAAACAAACGTAAGAAAGAAAGCGCACTCTCATCGGCGTCGATCAACCGGATCATGTCCACGTTGTCGAAGATCTTCAGCTTAGCGTGTGAAGAGGGAATTCTGGAACGCAACCCGATGCAGTACGTGAAGGCTCTACCGGAACCGCCCCCTCGAAGACGGCTGCTAAATCCGAAACAAAAGGATGCCCTTTGGACGGAGTTGGAGATGGATACGCTACTTTATCGACTGATAGTCCTCGCAGTGAATCTTCCATTACGTCGCGGACAACTTGTCGCGATCACGGAAGATGTTATCGACTTTGAAAACGAACATGTTTTTGTGATCGGTTCGAAGGGAAGACCTCCACGCCTAGTTCCGCTCAACGCAACCGCGACAAAAATCCTGAAAGCGATGATTGAGGATCACCAGTTGCCGTTTCCCGTTAAAGACTTTCGTAAGCGATGGCACACTGCGCTCAGAAACGCAGGGATAAACAAGAAAGGTGGAACGAGGGAGGAGAACTATCACTTCCACGATCTTCGAAGCTACTTCGCGAGCGAGCTGATCCGGCGGAACACGAATCCGCTGATAGTCCAGAATCTGTTTGCCCACTCTGACATGAGCATCACAACGGTCTACGCTCAAACTGATGACAAACTCTTGTTGGAGGCGGTCAAGCGGCTTGACGAAATCGACAATGGTGAGGTGCAGTAATTTTGCATTACTTAGCAATCAGAACGGTTTCCAATTCCTTAGGACGAGAGGGTCGGACTGATAACGGATCTTTCCATGGCCGGGTATCGCGGTCGAATTATCTCGGGTTCAGAAAGGGCCGGTTTGGGTCGCATCTTTTCAATTTCGACTGCTGCTCGATATTCCTCGGGTGTGTTCAAGTTTAAGAACAAGAATTCGGAGCCTTGAATATCTTTGATCTCGGAAAACCCAATTACCCGTACCTGGAGTCGTTCACGCAATCGTTGTATTCGCCATTCACCATCGGACAACATTGTTTCGACCTTGGGAAGGCACGAGTCCCGCCGGTACAGCCCACAAAGCGGCTGATTGCGTCCATCTGGCTGTTCGGCGAAGATGGCATCAATATGATTCATTTCCGAGTCCAGGCAGTGCCCCAAAATGTCTACCATCCGAGTCATTAATTCGCCAGTGACAAATGGCAGATCGCACGCGAGTACGGCTATCCACTCGGTCTTAGCTCTCACAAGCGCTGTATATAATCCCACGATTGCTCCGCGGGCGTCTCCCATAATGGGATGATCTTGAATTATCGGAAGCGAAGTAATTGCGTCATTTGAATTGCCGACCAAATAAACTGTGTTTGCGATCGAAAACATGGCACCGGCTGCCCGATCTATGAGCGTCCTGCCTCCAAGCAACAGTGCCGCTTTATCTTGCCCCATGCGTCGGCTTCGGCCGCCTGCCAAAATAAATCCATCGATCAAACTCATTGCGTTCTAAGAAGATTCTCCGGTTCTCTCGTAACTCCTCATTGTTGGCTTGATAAATGAAAAATAGTTGACCACAAGACAAATCACGGAAAATAAAGAAAGAAACACAAACCCGAGCGTATAAGATCCGGTGGCGTCCTTAACAAAGCCGAGTTCCAGTGGTGGAAAAAAACCTCCCAGCCCGCCAAACGCCCCAACAAGTCCAGTGACTGTGGCGGTTTCGTTCGGGAAATACTGAGGAACGAGCTTAAATACGGCTCCGTTACCCAGGCCAAGTGCAGCGGCGCAACCAAGCGCTCCGATCGTGAAAGGAACGATAGAAACGGAGCTCAACAGAAGTGCAAGTACAGCGATCGCCGCGAAGACACCGAGTAGAACCTTGCCGCCTCCGATCTTGTCGGCCAAGATCCCGCCAACTGGTCGCAGGACGGTTGCTACAAGGACGAATCCCGCGGTGCGGGCCCCGGCGTCGGTCGGGGTTAAGCTAAATATTTCCTTCAGGAAGGTGGGCAGATAAAGGGCGAGAGCGACGAAACCGCCGAATGTAAGGAAATAGAATAATGACAGTATCCAGGCGTAGCCGGAGGTTCGCAGAACGCTGAGATTCTGCTTCAGTGTTTTTGGAGCGGCCGTTACAGCAGCGTCCTGAGCAGAAAAATAGAACATTAGTCCCCAGCTAAATGTGACGGCCGCAAAGATGAAGAAAACATAACGCCAGTCACCCAAGTAGATCGCGAGGACAGGTGCGGAAAATACAGCGATCGACTGTCCAATGTTGCCCATTCCGTAGATGCCAAGGGCGGTCCCCTGCTTTTCACGACTGAACCATTTTGAGGTAAAGCCGACGCCGACCGGAAAGGATGTTCCGGCGAGCCCGAGAAATAGGCCGAGTATCAGCAATTGGGTGTAACTTTGCGAAAAGCCTATAGCGATCGCAGGTACCGCTGAAAATATGAGAAGAGCCGCAAAGATACGTCGACCGCCATATTTATCCGCCAGCATTCCCGCAAAAAGACGGCCGATCGAGCCCAGCAGGACAGGAATCGCGATCAAAAGGCTCTTTTCCTTGCCAGAAAGGCCGTATAGCTCGGTGAAGGTGGGGGCGAGTGCGGCGATAAGACCCCAGACGGCAAACGTAACGGCAAAGGCAGTTGTCGAAAAAAAAAGTGCCCGAGCGGAGCCAGGCTGAAATGTCTTAGTATCCATACGTCTTAAACAACGTCCCCCTCAAGTCTTATACCTGTGGCCACGAACCGAGGGAAATAAATCAACGAGCTTAATGAAAAACCGGGTCGACTCATCGAGGCGGAGAGGGCTTCCACCAAACGATTATGCTAAGTGCGATCAGCCAACATATCCCCGATGCAATGACCAGCGGTACCAGCTGAGAGTATTCATGTGCGAGACCAGCCTCAACCGCCGCCGAAAGTATCCATAGCTGTGCAATATTGATCATTACGAGCATCGCTTGCCGGGCCTGCCAAACGGCGGCAAGTCCACGGCTCTGGGGCCTAGTGGGTTTCGAGTTATCCTTCATGGCCGCGAACCTCCCTTTTCACTGCAAAGATCTCTCCGTTTATTGTTTCAAGCTCGATTCTATCGAGCGGACGCGGCGGCGGGCCATATAAGACCTCGCCGGTCTTCGAACTGAAACCACCGTTGTGACACGGGCATTCGAGGCGGTCATTTTCCTGTGAATAAAAGACCGGACAGGACAGATGGGTGCATTTCTGACCAAATGCAGCGTAGCTACCATCGGTACCACGAATCAAAATTGCTGTATCCTCGGCGGCAGGGTAAGAGAAATTGAGGGCTGAACCAGGTTCGATGCTCATAGCACCGTCGATCTTCGCCGGAGTGAACTTCGCTGGCGTTCGGGCATCATATGCGGCTTTGCCTGCAAATCCGGCCGCACCGACGAACAATGCACTTGAAGTCAAAAAGAGAAAGTTGCAAAACTCGCGCCTTGTGACCTGTGCCTCGCTGTCGCGTTCGTAAGGGAACTCGGCCTGGTACGGAGCGGTTGCCATGCGGACGTTGCTTTCGTCCGACAGTTCGCTGTCTGCGGCCAGGATCTTTTTAACTATTTCTTGATCGAATGCTTTAGAATTCATTGCTCTTATCGGATTCCTCCACTTGGGTGTCTATCCACGATTCTTCACTCTTGGGTGAGCCATTGAGGGCGATATGTCCCTCAAAAACGCCGCAGCCGTCGATGCTAACTTCGTCGGCATCCGTCGGCAACATCATATAGACTTTTGTCTTGACACTTTGATTGCCAAAAACGTGAGCGTTGACCGGCTTTGTCCTACGCAGTGGAACGATCTGCTCATACGTGCCGAACGACAAAGCTCCGGTCGGACAAACGCTCGCACACATTGGCTTGAGCCCCTCGCTTGTGCGGTCGTAGCACATATCGCACTTCATCTGCAGATGCATTGCCGAGTTGTATTTAGGAACACCGAAGGGACAGGCGTTCACGCAATTTCGGCAATCGAGACAACGTGGTTTCAGAGCGGACATGACCACGCCATCTTCATTTTGCTTGATCGCATCCGCCGGGCAAACCATCGCACAGGTCGGCTCTTCACAGTGCATACAGATGGTTGGCATCGTTGCCGTTGTCTCGCTACGGTCGATGTAGTCAACAAAGATCATCGAGTAGCCCTTATGCGTTGAGCATTCGCGGCAAGCGGCGACACAGGATCTGCATCCTATACATCGCTGCGGATCGATAAACATGGTTTCATTCATGCGTTATTTTCCTCTCTGCACTTCGTTCTGTGACGTCCCTTTTCGCACTTCACCTAGTATCGGCAGTTCTCTCGTGTGTATTTTCTCTAATCGGGCAGCACATGCCTTGAATTCCGGTATTTTAGACGTCGGGTCGAGTTCTGCGTTAGTGATCTGATTTGCCGCGAGTTCCTCGCCCCAGTGATACGGGATAAAGATTGTGTCAGGCCGAATGGTCTTTACCACTAGTGCGGGAAAAATACCTTCACCTCGACGCGAGATCACCTTGACCCGCTCGCCGTCGTTGATCTTGTATTTCATCGCTGTTTCAGGATGGATCTCAACGAAGGGTTCCGGACACTGCTGAACAAGAAAGCCGATACGCCGTGTCTGATTTCCAGACAAATATTGATGAACAATGCGCCCGCTGGTAAAAATCAGAGGATACTCTTCATCCGGTAACTCGGCGGCTCCTTTGTATTCGATCGCGTGAAATTTGGCCTTCCCGTCGTCGTGAGCGAACCGCTCTTCAAAAAGACGCGGCGTCCCTGTGCTCTCCTCGGTCGGACACGGCCAGAATACACCGTCTTGCTTGTCGATCTTTTCGTAGGTAATGCCGAAATAATCCGCCTTACCGCCTTTGGACGCGACGCGTAGTTCGTCAAATATTTCTCTTGGAGACTCAAATTGAAAGTACTTACCGCGTCCCATACGGCGAGCGATCTCCTGAAGTGTTCGCCAATCCTGGCGGGCTTCTCCGGGCGGGTCTATCGCCTTGTTGATCTTTATCACACGACCCTCGCCGCTGGTTGTTGTGCCTTCGTCCTCTGACCATGTCGTGCCGGGTAGGACGACATCGGCGTAGCGTGCACTCTCGGACAAAAAGAAATCGATGCAGACGTTAAACTCAAGTCCTTCGAGCGACTTGCGAACTTGATTAGTATCCGGCAAAGAGACCATCATGTTGCTGCAAATCGACAGCAGGCCTTTTATCTCGCCCTCACGCATCTTGTTGAATAACTCGACCGCCGACACGCCTGGTTGAGGTAATTCAGATTCGTCGATGCCCCATACTTCAGCGATGTATTTCCGATGTTCCGGATTGAGCATCGACCGATATCCGGGAAGTTGATCAGCCTTCTGTCCATGCTCACGGCCGCCCTGGCCGTTGCCCTGACCGGTGATAGTGCCGTAACCGCGGCCTTCCGAGCCGATCTTACCGGTCGCAAGTGCGATATTGATGTAACTCAGCACGTTCTCCGTACCATTCGAATGATGCTCGATGCCGCGAGCATGCATGATCATTCCAGTTTTAGCTCTGCCGTAAAGCCGTGCGGCTTGAATGATCTTTTCCGCCGGAACACCGGATATTTCGGATGCGACGTCGGGCGGATAATTCAATGCAGCCGCTTTCGCAGCCTCCCAATCATTTGTACGGCTATCGATAAAGGCCTGATCGATGAGGTTTTCGCTGATCAGTACGTTCAAGATACCGTTCGCGACCGCAACGTCCGTTCCCGGTTTGAGTTGTAAATGCAAATCACCTTGCCGAGCCGTCGGGGTTTCACGCGGATCGATGACGATCCACACACCGCCGTTGTCGCGTTGTTTCCACAAAAATCCGTTAAGGATCGGAAACGTCTCAGCACAATTTGCTCCGGCGATGATAAGAACTTCGGCATGAGGAATGTCGCTCCACGGATTTGCCGCCCGGTCGATGCCGAACGCCTTGTTGTTGCCACCTGCGGCTGAAGCCATACATAGCCGGCCGTTGTAATCGATATATCTGGTCTGCAAACCAAGACGGGCAAACTTACCGACAAGATATGTCTTTTCAGTCGTTAGCGACGAGCCCGAATAAACAGCGATCGAGTCTTTTCCGTATTTTTCCTGCAGCCCTTTAAATTTCGCAACGATCAGATCGAGTGCCTCGTCCCAGCTCGCCCGCTCAAAATTACCGTTTCGCTTTATCAGCGGGTATTCAAGCCGGTCGGGATGATGGGTCTGCAGATACGCCGTCACTCCCTTGGGACACAATCGGCCTTCGTTGACCGGAAAATCGTAACGCGGTTCGACGCC
>JBGARA010000108.1:0-11172 GCA_044230475.1 Pyrinomonadaceae bacterium
CAGAACCGGCGAGCCATCAGACCATTTTGCGACCGGCGTTTCAATCGGTATCTCGATTGCATCGGCGGGCTTGAGACACTCAACGCAAAATTCCCTGTCATCGTAGAAGTCGGCTTTGCAGCAGGCCGAGACCTCGCGGGTTTTTGTGACAAGGCGGGACTCTGCGACTGTTTTGCAGTCAACCTCCTGTCTTGCAAATCGGACAGCGTCGTCCATGTTTGATGCTTCGAGAATGCCGCTGAATACAACCTTCATATTCGCATCGCGTAAAACGACTTGATATTTTTTGAGTATCGGTCGAGTTTCGCAGAATTCCTGTTTCGTCGCATAAAGCGGCTTGTTGAATTTAGTTAGATGTGAAATGCCTTTTTGGTTTGTCATAAGTTTTACCTCACGGCTTATTGCCGTATTTCAAAGATACACCTAATTGGTTCTATGTGTCAACACTTTTTTGCTAACAAAACACAATTATTTTTTACCCTTGATTTTACGGTAGTTTCGGTCAACCTTCATTTGCTGATATGCGACTTCATAGCCGAAGTGTTTGGCGATTTTTGTCGAAATCCGCCGTTTTCCAGTTACAATATCGCTCATATATGCCCTTGAGATGTCAAGATCGCGGGCAACGCTAGACTGTGAAGCGGCTTTGCAGGCCGCAACAATTTTTCCACGAAGCTCTGTTTCTGTGATAGTCATACGCAAAAGACTTTAGCAAAAATACGCTTGCATTGCAAACGCTCCGAATGTATCATAGATTTAATTCGCGGAAATTTCCGCCGAATAGGAATTTCGTCAAAATATGAGCGAACACAAAACAAACGAGGCGGCGGATAATGAAGCCTTTTTACAAAAAGCTACTGAGATTGGTCAGCGGTCGGTAGCCTTTCAGCGATACATTCAAAACTCAAATTGTGTTTCTGAAGCAGGCATGGCTCGAATGGCAGGACTTGTGGCACTGGAGTATCTAGCGGAAATGGCAGCGGCTCACGGACTTGCTAATAAGCCCGCACTTGACCGCGATGCCGTGATAGAGGCGGCGAGAGAATTTGGACGTTCGTATCTTGTTACGCGAACGGGTAAAGATGTATTCGAGAAGTATGTTTGGATTCGATGGCTGATGGCAGACTTCCACATCGCCCAAACACAGAAAGCCGCTCAACCCGCCGAGAGCGAGGTTTGCGAGTGCGGGCATCTAAAAACAGGGCACGTTGTTGATAGTTACTGTTTAGGCTGTAATACCTGTCCGCAATACCGCCCTGCCGCCGTTCTCGCCACGCAGGAGGGCGAGTTGCTTGACCGTGATATAGAGACGGCGTTTGCCGAAGTTAAGCGAACGACCAACCTGCTCGGAGCATGGGACTACAAAGACTGTCCTTATGCTCACGAAAAGATGTGGAAAGACGGCTGCAAAAAAGGGATTGAAATCGCCATGCAGAACACCGACCTAACCGCCGCTCTGTCTTTTGAGGCAGGGCAGAGGAGCGAACGGGCGAGGATTGCGAAGGAGCTTTGGAAATATCATGGCTATATCGCCTGTAATGGGCAATGCCCATTTTGTGACTATATTAAAAAGCTATCAGGCGAAGGGGAAGGGGAATGAACCTATTTGCTCAAATGGAATTAAGGCAACTGGATTATAGCGGTTTAAGAGTGATGTTGCCGTTATCAGGGGGCATTAATTCTGGGGCGTTGTTGTGTGCTCTTGGGCGCGAGGTATCGCCGGAGCGTTGGCCTTGTGAGCTTCATCTATATGCTTCGCATTTCAAGGAGCATTCGCCAGGAACATTATCCTTTGTTTTAGCTTTGATTCGTTACGCGAAAAGAACTTTTCCGTTAGTGAAATGGAAAGTGACTCGTAATTCAGTTAATGCGTATTTTATTGAACAGAAAATGATACCGCACCCGACATTGTCGCCCTGTTCACGGGAATTGAAAGTGAAGCCGGCGCGAGAATATTTTGAACAACACGAATTGGACATTGAGCTTATCGGCTATGTTGATACAGACACTATCCGACGTGGAAAGAAATCGCGGTTTGAGAGACTCAGTGAACAGCCTCAAAAGCGATTCCCAATTCTTTCTGACAGACCCTGATGTATTCGCAGGTCTTATGCTTCTAGCGCTGATGACATGTACCGTCAGCGGTGCCGCGTACCGTCACTAAGAAGCGGCTGCGCACTATCATCATAGGCTGGCCGGGCACGGGTAAGACCACGCTGGGCAAGAAGATAGCCGCTGAACTAGGCCTGCCATACAGGTCTACTGATGAAACACTTGACATGAACCTAGACTGGTCAGAAGCCAGTGCAGAAGTGGCTACATGGCTTGACGCGGCAGGTAGCTGGGTTATAGAAGGCGTAGCCCTGCCACGGGCACTGCGTAAGTGGCGCGATGCCCACCCCGGTCAGCCTGCACCTGTGGACAGGGTAATCAGACTTACTAAGGTGCACCGAACACTTGACAAGGGTGCCACTACTATGGGTAAGGGCATTGATACAGTGCTGGCTAGCCTGCGTGACTGGCTGCCACCGATTGAAGAAAGGTAGGTACTATATGTGGTGTAGTTATTGCGGTAGTAACTTGCATACAGTGGAAAACTGCCCTAAAACATGGGGTGGACAATCTAACCGTGCAGCTATGCGGTGTAGTTATTGTGGCAGCAGGCAGCATAATCTGCGTGCGTGCCCTAAGACGCATAGCGGTAACGCTAGCCGGGCATGGAATGAACGCGGTGTAGAAGATGATTTTGTGAAAGACAAATGATTAAGGTAGATGAAATCACATTTCTGATGCTGATGCAGCAGCGCTGCCGGGCAGAAGGTGCCGATACAGGCGAATCACCGCGTGATATTATCGCTACCAGTGCCCACATCTTAGCAGAAAAGCGTGCCCATGCCCTGCTACGTAAGTGGCAGAAGAAGGGCTGGTATGACTATGGCACCGTCATAGATGGTGGGTGGCTGACAGAAGCAGGCTTGACCGCTTCACTTGAAAAAGAATGGAAAAGACAGCAGAAAATAGCATAATGGGCGTGAAGACATCGGAGTATTTGCTTGTGACGTATGCGAACGTATGGGCTGACAGGCGTTCGATGATGCGGTTAATTTTTTTGGGAATTATATACTTGACCCCCGCAAATAATTATGCTATCCTTTTATCATTGGTTGAGAAAAAGCCAATAAATATAAGGAGAAACGATGAAAAGTAAGGTTCAAAAAATCAACAGCGGCTATGAAGTCACTTTCGGCAATCGGGTATTCCGTATCCGCCGAGAAATTGACGGTGAAATGAAGGGATTATGGACGGTTAAGGAGCAAGATTCCAAGCTGAAAGCCCACGGGGTAGATCATTGGTTCCTTAAAGGCGTTGAGGCGGCAAAGCGTGACGCCATTCGATTGATCGAAGGAGAACACTATGCAAATTGATTTCTCAGTCGAACGTGAAAATAGCGTCACATCAAATCTGTGGTATGGAAATATCACGCTTCGGAATGGTAAGGATTCGATGACTGTGCAAACGGATAATCGTTACCAAAGTGCCAACGGAGCGTGGAACGGCATTATCGACACGTTGCGCAGTGCGATTGAGCGGGCAGAAAAAGCCGCAAAGGGGGAGCGATGACCTATACCGGCACAATGACCCTCGCATATCGAGCCAACGGTGGCACATTTGATGTGGACTTTGAGATCGGCCCCGACTATCCAGATCACGATGGGGTTCAATGGACGGCTCGTGACAGCGAAAACGGACACGAATTGCACGACGACACATTTTATGACGTTTACGGCGACTGGATACGGTCGGAAATTTTGCAATATGCAGAGGAGAATTTTGTATGAGCAAAAGCACCATATCGACCTTTGAACTGTTCCAGATGTTCCCTGACCAAGAATCCGCGCGGCTCTATCTGGAGTCTCGCTTGTGGCCGGACGGCGTAACGTGTCCGACTTGTCGCAAAGGCGAACGGATAACGACGCGGAAAGGCGGTTACTATCGCTGTAACGCCTGTCAGTTGGACTTTACCGTGCGAACGGGAACGATATTCGAGCGTTCGCATATCCCGCTTCACAAATGGCTCTATGCGATGTATCTGCTTGTCACCGCTCGAAAGGGTATTTCGTCGCTCCAACTGGCTAAAGAGATCGGCGTGACGCTTGGTTTATGCTCCAACGATTACGCAAGCTCTAAGATCGGTTTGGAAATGGGCGAACCCACGTTCCAACGAAATTACGCGAAGCCGTTCTGTATTCTTAAGATCGACAAGACTATTCAACAAGCGTCACGACCCGTTGCCGTTGGCTCTGTGCTTTGCACCGACGAACACAAGGCTTACAGCGGTATCGGTGGCTTGTTCTTTGCTCACGAAACGGTAAATCATTCAGTAGAACTGACCGACAGGATTTGCTCACACTAATTCGATTGAAGTTTCACTACAATCGAACGTCTGAACAGAAAGGCGAACGGATAACGACGCGGAAAGGCGGTTACTATCGCTGTAACGCCTGTCAGTTGGACTTTACCGTGCGAACGGGAACGATATTCGAGCGTTCACATATCCCGCTTCACAAATGGCTCTATGCGATGTATCTGCTTGTTACCGCTCGAAAGGGTATTTCGTCGCTCCAACTGGCTAAAGAGATCGGCGTGACGCAGAAGTCAGCTTGGTTTATGCTCCAACGATTACGCGAAGCCTGTGGCTCTAAGATCGACAAGCTACGCGGAATGGTGGAGATAGACGAAACCCACGTTGGCGGCAAAGAAAGCAACAAACACGAAATCAAGAAACTCAATCGCGGTCGCGGGTCTGTTGGCAAGCAAGCCGTTCTCGGTATGCGTGAGCGTGGCGGTCAGACCAAAGCGATGCACATTCCGAACTCCGAGTTACCGACTATTCAACAAGCGATTCACGACCACGTTGCCGTTGGCTCTGTGCTTTGCACCGACGAACACAAGGCTTACAGCGGTATCGGTGGCTTGTTCTTTGCTCACGAAACGGTAAATCATTCGATAGGGCAATACCGACAGGGATTTGCTCACACTAATTCGATTGAAAGCGTTTGGGCTTTACTGAAACGCGGCATTACGGGCGTCTATCATCACACAAGCAAAAAGCACCTTAACCGATACGTCAACGAATTCACGTTTCGTCTGAATTTCGGCAACGTGAAGTTTCACACAATCGAACGTCTGGACGCCTTTATCGCGGCATCTACGGGCAAGCGGCTGACCTACAAGGAGCTAACCGTATGAAAGAGAAAGACGTGCCGGAAGTGCTGGACAAGATTACGGATGTCGTTCTGAAATATCGACCGAAAGACAAGAAAAAGAAGCCTCGAAAACGAAAGAAGCATGAAAAACCAAAGGAGAAAAGGGAGTGAAATATATAAGTCCCATTTTTTTCTTGGTAACGGTCAAATGATGCAGCCTGCCAAGACCGAAAAGGCTATCCGTGAACAATTACAAAATGTTTTCGACGCCGGAGGTGACGCTGATCCGTGGAACTACATCGAGAGCGATGGGTTGCCGAAACCTGACCGAGACTATCAATGCACAGTTGTCATTGGCGATAAGTGTTTTGTCCTGCAACTGCACTTTGACCGTGATTACGGTTGGTGTTGTGAGAATCATGACACATCGGAAATGACCGAGATTAGAACACTTAATTGGACTGTAATCGCGTGGTGCGAATTACCCGAACCCGCGACAAAGAGGTGACTATGGAAAAACTAAGCGATGAAGCCAAAGAGCGAATTGCGATTTCAGTCGAGCATCTACCGCCCGACGAGGCTCAAGCTGAATATGAACGGCGAGTTGCCGAATCAGAATCCGTCAGTCCAAAAGTAGTAGAATGAGTTAAGCCGTGCCCCAAACATAGAATAAATTTGACCCTTGTCCGACAATCGCTAAAAGCAATCCAGGCTCGCCGTCATTGGTGTGCCAGTTATTGCTAAACCAACTCGCATAGCTTCGGTCATTAAAATCTGTCCGCCCTTGCAGTATCGCATCAAACGCGGCGGCGGTCGTCGGAAATTGATTAACAAACTGGAACGGAGCGGTCGGAAACGTCGCACTATCAGTAAACCATAATTCCATTTCAGTTAAGCCGCTCTGATATTCGCAAGCCTGTAAAAACTTAGCATAGCCGGTCGGATCGGCTGGCGGTTTGCCGGAAACGTATTCAATAATCGTTGACGGCGAATCAAGGTCAATCCGCGATCGGTAGCGAAAGGCGCTCACATCAACTAAGACCGAATCAAATAAGTCATTGTAAGCCGAGCCTAAATGCTGTGCCGGTATCGGTATCACGTATATGAAACATCGCTCGACAGTTTGCCCTCGACGGTCAGATTTGCCGTTGGGTCGCAGAAAAGCCGATAGCCTGTTTTGCAATCGACCTTGATTGACAAAGTCTTAACCGTCGCCTTTTGCTGTGCGTAAGCGAACTTGGTGATCGGATTGTCGTTTGTGTCAAGAATCATCTATCCAACGTAAATATCAATTTCCATTTTTCGTTTGTGCATTTCTTTCAAAACCAAACGACAATATGCTCGCCGAGTAGATTCTTTAATTAGCCTGTATCGCCCGCCCCCGCTTGCATACATCAAAATATGTGGCCGAAACTCATTCTCTTTTGAACCCTCAAAAAATCTGATCGTTAGATCATCTCGAACCTTGAACCGTTCAGACACTTCTCGAAGTTCTGCGAATAGATAATCGCCATCATAGTAAGCGGCTTCGCAAGCAATAACTTCGGGATTGTTTGCAATTTCAAGTCCGACTGTTTTTAGCGTTTCCCAGACTTCTGAAGCCGCAAACTCTGAATTATACCCAACTGCTATTTTATATCCTGTCATACCCAAATAGACAGTTAATCAAACCTCAATTCCATTTATCTGCGTATTGATTGACCTAGCATCGCCCGAAATGGTCAAGCTGAGTATCAGAAAGTTTCCTAAACTCACATTATCACGGTCAAATGCGTCGATTACAAAGCCTTTGATCAATAGCGGATCGTAGCCGGGAACTGTTAGATCCATTTTGCGGAACTTTTCAGTTGCCCGCTTCATCGTTCGACGAGCTAATGGCAATGCTAAATCAACGGGCAATTCGCCATAATTGACGCTCTCAAGCCGTTTTTTAGTGCGAGTATGGTTATCCTCTGCAAACACGATGATTTGCGTCGTATGGGGCGAAATATCGCTCAAAGCGATGTCCCCGGGCTTCGTCTGAGTATCATCTTTAATGACAATGCCCTTTCCGCTATTAGCCGTGCCGTCGAGTTCCCACTCTGTGACGCGAACCTGCCCGTTTCTAAGCGGCTCATACGTTTCACGCTGCACGTTGACCAGAAAGTCCGTTTCAAGCGTTTGTCCGCTTTGCAAGTTGCCGCTACGGGTCGCCGTTGAATACGGCTGAATGAAATCTTGCCCTAACTGCTGATTCTCGGTATCACGAACGACAACGCCGCGAACCTCAAGCCGATGTTCCTGCAAATATTGCGAGCGGGCTTTTATCGGATGTGCGGCATAGGTGAAAGTTTCGCGTTCCTCGCGTTCGGATTGCAGGCTTGACGTGCCTGTATTCAGATCCGGCAAAAGGCTTTCAACCGTCTTGAGCCGTTGGCTGACAAGATCGCGGGAATTGTAGGTGAACGTGTTAACTGCATCGCTCATTGTTCCCGAAAGCCCGAATGTCGATTTTGTTTCTCTTGCAAGTTCATCACGCAGAACAACGAACGGATGTGCAAATCTGCGATACTCCCGAAATTCTCTCTCAGTGTGAGTGCTTACGTTGCTATTGTCGGCGTATTCGGTCTTATTCTCGAATCGCTGCGTGACGTAATCATAGTTGCGTTTGTTTTCGTTGATATTGACAATAAGCCCGTCGAGATTTCGCGGCCGGTCAGAATATCCTAAAACTTCGTAATCAGAGACCTTAACTTGCTTCGGTAATGGAAAACCCGCAGGCGAAACGAGCGTCGTATCAATGATCTTGATCGTATTCGTTTCAACAATGACCTCAGTGTCATACATTCCAAGATACCCGCCAACAGAACCGAAAAGGCTTTGTCCAACAGGGCAGTCAACATTTGCTAATGGATAATCCGGCGGGGCTTCGTAGCCGCTAAAGCCGCACTCAGTTACAAGAACGCGGTCAAGCACATCGTAAAGCGATAGATTCGAATGCCGACAAGTTCCGGTAAATACGAGATTCCGGCTTCGTCGTATATCGGCTCAATTTTCTGTTGATATCGACAGTTTCGACAAGCGTATCGTAAAAAATAATGCCGCGTTCGGCTGTCACATTCAGCTTGTCATAAACCGAGCTTGAAGCGTTAACGATCACCTTGTCGGTTGGGGCATTGTTCGCCCATCCCAAAGACGGCGAAATGCCAACAAACGAACCGCCTAAGATCTTCCAGTCCATAGACGTATCATCAAAAACGCCCGGAGCGGTCAACAAACCAAACCCAAAGTCGATAACCGTATCTTGTGCGAATAGCACTTTATCCGCGATATCCGCCAATGTGACTTGAACTTCACCGCCCGCGATCTGCTGCGACTCCGTATAATTGAAATCCGTAATCGGCACGTCAACGCCATCGGCTCGAAAACGCGGACGCTCTCGATGCGACGTTGACGGCGTGAGTGTCGGCACAATGTCGATTATCAATTCGAGCGTCCAAGATTCATCGTGAACCACGCTCAAGAGCGGCGATGCGAATACGAGTTCGCCCGTAAAGACAATATTCTCGAATAACGGGACAACGGACAAAGCCGCTGTTATCTGCATTTCGCCCGTCAGTAATTCAACGCCGAAGCCCGCAGGTCCGCCCGTGAATAGCATTTCACCCGTAAACGTCGCAGCGAATACAGGAACAATCGTCAAATCAAGCATCAACGGTCATTTGACCTGCGAACGCTGCAATCGGTATCGGACTGGATTGTGAGTTTATTAGCGGCATTTACTGGAAATAGTATAGCATTGTAGATCATAGCTTTATTTTGATTATGGATATAAAGCGACACAAGGATGGAAACCCCAATTCCGGGCGGATTCACATTTGTCCAATTTGCTCCGAATCGTTGAGTCACGCTGAAATGGCAGTTAACGCCCATCTGCGGAAACACGTTAGAGCTGGAGAGTTGGAGCGAGAAGTCGAGCCGGAGCTACGATGCAAAATACTTGGCAAAAAAGCATTTAGCCGCTCATAAACGATGGCAAAATGCTGTATAGATTCGAGTGAAGTCAATAAAAAGGCGACATTTCGCGTCGAGCCGCCTGTGTTTCGGACAACTAAGCCGATATGGTTTGGCGTGAATGACGTCGGCGAAGCCGTAATGTCCGCAATGCCCGTTCCTGAGCCTACGACCTCCCACGTTACGCCATTGCGACTACGATAGAAGCTGTATGCATTTCCGACTTTCTTGATACGGAAATACAGAACGGAGTAATCAACGGCATCTTGCGGGTCGGCACTTTCGATTGTCGAGCTAAAAGAAACGCGGTCGGAAAAGAGATACACGCCGGCAAGTTGAGCGTCAGAATTTTACGTGCTGAAGTTCACAGTAGCGGCTACGACTAACGCCGCCCCAGTGCTTGCCGCGTTATCAAATATCGCCAACGAAAAGTCAGTCTGCCCGCTCGGTATCGGACTTTGTGGAAATAGAACTTTTGTAACCCAGTCCCAGTCACCGCTCGGGATTGCTTGATAGATGCCCGTGAAGCCGTTTGAGTTCGACAACGCCCCTAAGTTTATCGAGCCATTGCCGAATGTTTCAACAAGATCGCTTGAACCGTATTTAGTCCACTTCGCATCGAGCGTATTGCCATCAAATTCATCGTCGAAAGCATTAGGCGATGCCGGAGCAATGTCCGGCAAGTGCACGGCACCGCCGCCGCCTGAAGTCTGACCGTCATCGACCGTCATTAACAGCGTGATCGGCGATTGAAGCGAGCCGCCGCCGTTTTGTTCGAGGTTTAGAACAACAATATCACCCTGCAAGCCGGAAGTTGCCAGCGATGATTTTGTTACATCGTTTGTCGATGAATTGAAAGTTATGCGACCAGAGCCGGTAAACAAATTTGCACCGGCAACCGAAACATTAAAAAGCCAATTGCCTAGACCCGAATTGAACCCTGTTCCAATTAACCGAATGTCCGAAATATCGCAATCGAAAGGCAGGCGAAAATATATCAGATTCGCGGTCGGCGAAGTAAGTATAGGACCGTCATAGATTTTTTCGAGAACTTGAATCACTAGATTTCAGTGAACTGCAATGCACCTGTATAGATGATAACTGGAGCGCCCGAAGCAACGATCTGCGGAGCGGCAAGCGTTTTGCTCATAATCAAATTGCCTCCGCTCACGGCATCATAAATGCGGATTTCGTCGATCTCGTCGCCCGCTAAAGCCCAGTCTGAGCCAGCCGTTCCAAAATCAATATCGACATCGTTGCTAACGATCTGCCCCGTCCGGCTGTAATCCGTTGTTGGGTCGGTTTGCTGTCGAGCATAACCCGTGCCAGTGACTTCGCTGCCGCCCTTAAACAGAGCGATGTAAAAGTCAGTGTAAGCAGGTCCGTCAGAACCTAGCCCAAACTCGTAATCTAAAACTTTCGCCGCAAATGCGTTACTCTTTACGCCCATATCTTTAATTTACGCTATCAATAATAAAATGAAAAGTCACGTTATCGAGTCTGTCGTCAACAAAAGTGCCAGGACCCTCAATTGGCTTCGGCAAGACAGGCTTCACCTCAAGGTCAAAATCGCCATACGGACTCGAAATTGTCAGATTGCTTGTCGTGTCGCCACTTACCGCCGTTGCGATCGAGTCTCGAATATCCTCGTAAACATCTTGTAAAAGCTGGAAGCAATTTACATCGACCAAAGCCCCGACTTTCGCAAAATCGAGGATATGCTGATGCACAGTGCCATCCGCCGCTTGAACGGTTTGCCCTGAAAAATCGAATTGTAATTGATCGAGCATCGGGATATTCACGCGGCAAGGCAAGCCGGTATTTGTCCCGTCATCGGTCAAATAAAAAGTGTTAATGCTGACTAACGGATAATCTGCCATATTTACTGCCCGTTAAAAAATGAACCGCCCTCTGTCGGATAAAGGTCATTGACTTGCGATTGATTTGGGCTTATAGGTGTCGGCGTTACGCC
>JBGARA010000109.1:0-8997 GCA_044230475.1 Pyrinomonadaceae bacterium
GCAATGACGACATCGTCACCGTTTTGGCTCGGTCACACCACCGGCCTGAAATCTTATCGCTCGGAAGTATTTAAGAAATTTCCGCGAACCGAAATTCCAGATCATTTCGAGTCCTATGCACAGTATCAAGCCTACGTAGATCTACTTATCAAGATGCACTGCATACAGGATGGCTCTAAAATTTGGTGGGACGTGCGTCCGCATTACAAATTCCCTACCCTCGAATTTCGTGTTTGCGACATTCCGACGCGCGTTGACGACACGATCGCGGTCGCGGCGCTGTTTCAGGCGATCGTCGCTCGGTTGCACCAATTGATCGACAAAAATCTTGGTTTCCGCATCTACAAACGCCGCCTAATTCTCGAAAATAAATGGCGAGCGATCCGCTATGGACTCGACGGCAAGCTGCTTGATCTCGGCAAGGAAAAAGAAGTGCCGGTTAAAGATCTGATCCGCGAGCTGCTTGATTTTGTCGATCCGGTTCTCGATCCGCTGGGTTCGCGACACGAGATCGAGCACATTCATACAATGCTTGATCGCGGAACATCTGCGGATGAGCAGCTTCGTGTCTACGAAGAAACCGGCGGCGATTTTAACGCAGTCGTCGACATGCTGATGAAGAACACGCTCGAAAATGTTCCCGACAAATGTTTTGATTGATCGGAACACTCTCGCGGCAAGCTCTAACAACAATGCCCTGTAACGCCCAAGACCTAGCAACCGTTCGACTCTTTGAACTTCTTGACGAAGACGAGTTGACGGAGTTAGCCGCTGTCATCGATTCTGAAAAATTTTCTGCCGGTGACAACATATTTCGCGCCGGCGAACTCGGCGACTGCCTATTCATAGTTAATTATGGCGAAGTCGAGCTTTCGATAAAGGATGACGCGGGCCAGAAGATCGTGCTCAAGGTCGTCGGCGAAGACGACTTGTTTGGCGAGATATCAATGCTCGACAATCGTCCGCGCTCGGCGACTGCTGTTGCATTGACCGATACAGAATTGTTTGTCCTCGACCGCGAAGATCTGCTTCTGTTATTCCAAAAAAAACCTGACGCAGCTCTAAACATGCTCGCATCTATGGGCGACATGCTGCGCGAAACAGATAAGCTGCTCCGCAAACGTGTCTCGCGAAATGTAAATGTCGAGATGGAAGAAAAGTTGCCGACGCTGCAGCGCATCGCCGACTGGATCGCCTGGTTTTCCGGCAGTATGCAGTTCCTGATAATCAACGGACTGTGGTTTCTGATATGGATAGGAGCGAATACACTGCCGCCCGCAGATAAACAGTTTGATCCGTTTCCGTTCGGATTGCTGACGATGATCGTTTCGCTCGAGGCGATCTTTCTATCCTGCTTCGTCCTGATCTCGCAAAATCGTCAGGCGGCAAAAGACAAGATCCGCTCCGATATCGAATACGACGTCAACATCAAAGCCGAAATGGAAGTCGCTCACCTGCATGAAAAAGTAGACCACATCCACGAGCAGATGACACGTAAATTTGATGATTTTGAAAAGCTACTGAAGAAAAAGCCTGGCTAACGTGAAAAGGTGTATCGGATAATTCCTGTTACCCGAGCGGGCTTGCCGCATATAAGAGTTGGGGAAAACTTTGCCCCTTTTGCAGCATCAAAGGCGGCCGTTACAAACTCCCCGCCTCCTTCAAAACTCACACCTTCATCAAGTTTTACTGAAACCACATTGCCAAGCTCATCAATTTGTACACGTACGCGAACGTCAACCGTGGTGTGCCATGGATTCTTGACATATGGCTGCCTAGGCTTTGGTAGTTTTAGGGCTTTCCCATTCAAAACCCCCAAACTTAACCCATTGATCCGTAAATCATCGGAGTTAGGAATCTTCCCATTAACTGTAAGCGACTCAGCAAATAGCTTTTCTGCCGACTCTGCCGATTGGATCTCACTATTTTCAACCAAAATAATTACTGAAAAGAAACGCTTGTGTGAACTAAAATAATAAGATTCTGCTGTGGTTGGCACTTTATCGTACGTGCCAGTAAGCCTCTGTCCCGGCACTATAGCATCATTTAATAACAAACATCTGTCTTCAAATTTAGGTGTGCCTCCGTCAAGGAATTTTGCAGCTATTTTGTTGAAAAAAAGTTCTGATATTTGCTGTCGAACTTGGTCAAAGTCATTTGAAGATGACACTTCGACATTCGGGGAGCTAATGATTATTACACCTTTTCCTCCAGGAGAGTGCAGTCTATACTGCTGCAAGTTGCCAGAACTGGTGACGCTCAATTTCCAATTATTTAAATGCTTGAAACCAAAGCCTTGGGCAGAGTAGGAATTGCTATTTTGCGCGAGGGCATACTGGCAGCCGAATCCCAGAAAGACAACAGCGAAGAAAATCTTAACCCGCAACATTATGTTTTAAGGCCAATCTTAGGAAATTCTCAAACAAAATACGACCGTCGCGACTTTCGTTTGGGTGCTCCCAACGGGTAGGATTTTTTGACCAGTCTTCGAAGGATTTTTCGAGGTGAAACTGAACACAGTAGATGAGTTGACCGTCAGACTTCCTGACCATCATTTGGTTTTTGCAAAGATACGAAGTAGCCAGCAGTTTGAAGCCGGCAGGAAGCCCATCGACCTGTACGCCGTGGTTTTGCCAAACGCGGAGTATGTCGTCTTCCTTCGTGTAGTCCTGCCAAATGCCTGATTTCTCGTCGTCGTTGCCCTCAAAGATCGGATCGGCCTTATCGACGATCTTTACAAAACGATATTGATATTCGAGAACACGATCAGTACGTTTTTTATCGAGTTCGAGATCGTCGAGCGTCTTTAAATTTGCACCGAAAGCCATCCCAACAAGCTGATGTGCACCGCATATCGCAAGAACGGGAATTTTTGTTTCGTGTATAAATTTCTTAAAGCTCTCGATCTGTTTGGGGTTGTAGTAATCAAAGTCCGCCAAAGTTCCGCTCATCACGATCGCATCGGGGCGAAACTTCTCGGCCGCGTCGGCGATCTCGGACAGATGCACCGTCATCGTCTTGGGATTCTTGACGAGCCGCAGGACGTTCTTGGCAATGTTGTTGCAGGCCATCCCCGAAACCTTGCGTTCGAATTCAAGCTTGTTCTTGATAGAGCTGTTCCAGTCCTTGTAGGCAAGCTCGGACAGATCGGATTCATATCGAAGCAGGTCATTGACGATCAAGACCTTTGCATAGTCGATCCGTTTTTCGATCGGCTCGTAACGGCAGAACGTCTGCTTGTTATACGGAAACGGAAGTTTTTCGGCCTCGGCTACCTTTGTCACTGCATCGTACATGGTTGAGTTGAATTTATATTACACGCCTGTTCGACGCAATTTCTAATTCTATCATAAGTCAGCACAGCTTATTACCATCAATTTACCGCGCTCCTTTACATACGGCAGAGCGAGAATACCGGCGGCAAATGAGGCTTTTCAACACACTGATCTCTGCTTGCTGCTGCTGTATCTGCTTTTGCTGTTTTTCGATCTGGTCTTGCTGTTCCTTTACAGCATTAACGAGAACAGTCGTAACCTGACCATATTTCACACCCTGTATCTCGCCATTCTGGTTGAAAGACGCAAGCAAAGGTTCAATTTTGTCGACTTCTTCGGCCGCAAAACCAACATCTGACGCTCCGCCGTCCTTCCAATGAAATGTGATCGGTCTTAAACGCCTCACGATGTTCAATCCTCCCTTGTAGGATTCAACATCCGACTTAAACCGAAGACTCGATGAACACACACCTAATTGGTTTGAGGCATTGACACAAATGGCGGTAGAAGCGCCCGGAGCTCCATTGACCACCTGCAAGATGCCGCGCACGACCGTCGTGTCGCTGCTCCTACCGAGTGAGATCGTATTGCTCGTACCAACAACGGCTCCGGAACCGATTGCGGTCGCAAAGGTTAAGCCCGCCGCATTTGGTATTGCCCCCTTGCCTATAAACGTATTGTTCGAGCCTATGTCGGGAGCGTTTCCAGCGTCAGCCCCAATTGCGACATTATTTGAACCGGTTGGAGAACTTGCCCCCGCAGTTGTTCCTACGAACGTGTTTGCCAGGCCCGAAAGATTGGCTTGTCCGGAGAGCTGCCCAACGTAAACATTGAATGATCCGTCAACATTTTGCCCACCCGAATTGTTGCCGACAAACACATTAGACTGTCCCGTAGTATTGGCAAATCCGGCCCGTCGTCCAAAAAATGAATTTCCGCTGCCCGTGGTATTTGACGCGCCCGCGTTACTGCCGAAAAAAGCAAGGTTGAAGCCGGTGTTATTAAGGCCGACGTTCGCTCCGGCAAAGAAATTATCAGTCCCTTGCCCTGACAGGATTCTGGTTCCGTTGATCTTGTAAAACTGGAACGCATTAAAATTGGTCGCTGTGCCGGTGCCGTCGATACTGAAATCTGCATTGGCTTGTGGAGCGGCATTTTGATTTTGAATATAAGCAGCACTGCCCGATGCCGGCTGTCGCGGATCACTGAGCCGAGGGTCATTGGTAACAACGTATTGATTTGCCGCTACACCGTTCAGATTAAAAGCATTGTCAGCATTCGAAGCAGTGTCTGAGTTTACGCTTTTGATGGCATAAGGCACACTAACGAACTGTGTGCGAGGCAAGAGTGTAGTAAAAGCACCATTACCGGCCTGCCTTACGGACAATTCAAGAAATCGGTTGGATCCCGGAAACGCTGCGTTCTGAAAGTCGAGCAATACAGTAAAGGAGCCGTTTGATACAGTCACGGCATTGAATGTATTTGTAGGCCCTTGTTGAGAACCCGACGTGACAGCATCAAACAGCTTAAATTGAAGGTCGTAGCTGCCGTTTGCGGGAAACCCACTTGCGTTGAGCGTGCCCTGATAAGAAATCTGGGAGGTCTGGGCACAAATTTGCGTAACCGTCATAAAAATTGCACAACACAGCACTACAAAAAAACTAAAAAGCTTCATTACTCGATTCTCCTTGAAAAATGTCAGTTTAGGTTTTTGGACTTCTATAATGTTACATACAAATTAACCGCATGCAACCCGGATACTACCTCTCAGCGTAGATCTGATCTTATGACCTTCGCTGTTTGGTTTCTCGATCAAAAAGAGGCATTGGCTCGCCCGGGCCGTAGGCATTTATCTCGTTGCGAAGGCTTTTGATCAATGCAGTTCGATTGGCCGGCTTACCTTCTACAAGAACGAGCGAACGCTGCCATGAGGTTTCCAGTTCATCGGCTATCGGTGAGATCTGCGTAATGTCATACGGAATTGCAAAATCGCGGCAGCCAATGCGCGCAAAAACACGTAAATACCTTGCCGTAGCAAGATCAGGGCATGAAAAGCGTCGTCTGCCAACCTTTAGCTCGATACCTAGAAGTGTGTAGAGTATCTCGGCTTTATTCTCACGCGCGGCAATGTAAAGATGCACAGAACGTGTCCGTTGAGATCGTACCTTTGTTTTGTAAAGACTGGGTAACCAATCGTCGCCAAGAACTTCACGGATTTTTTCTTCGATCTTCAAAACGAATCTGCGATCTCCTGAAAACGGCTGAATAATTTTCCGACATGGATACCGTCCATTATTGTATGATTGGCCTCAACGGACAACGGCATCTTTTTGCCATTTCCCTCTGCATACATTTTCCCGAAAACGATGCGCGGCACTGTCTGTGTTTTATCGAGCCGAGTTGCGTGTTTGAAGCTAGTAAACGACACCCAGGGAATCGCTGAATAATAGATCAGATCGACCCGGTCCTTTTCTACATCAAAGGTCTTCAAGGCTTTGTATTTTTCGAGGGCCGCTCGGCCGGCGCGATTGAATTCGAACACGTCATTATGCATCTCAAAATAACTGAATGAGAAGGTCTCGTCCTCATTCAATATTGTGTGAGTCGCATGTATTTGATCAAATTCGACAAGGCGGTCTTCAAACAGCCTGATGCGAAACTCACGGATCTCATTCGCCGCGCTTTGCGAGCAAAAGAGCGCCGCCAGAGAAAACGAAAGCTCACTTTCTTTACAGAAACGATATAGATGGGTTACATCGACCGGTGCAGTGAAATTAAAAAAGGGGTCGTCGTAGTTTTTGAAAAACTCGTAAGTGGCTCGCCGGGGCCACGCGTCGATATCTACTTCGGTAAACATTCGCTAATTAACGCTCGGCTCTGATGACGGCACTCGGCGATTGTGAAAACTTCTGTATGACGCCGTCGCTAAAGATACCGAAATAGAACACGCCGACGGCAGCAATCATCAGTGCCGCAGTCATGGCCACGGGCATTTTTGGTGCGTGCCAATCGCTCGTGCGTTCGCGGAAGAACATCACCACAATAAGTCGCAGATAATAGTATGCCGAGATCGCCGTGTTCAAAACCGCAACCACAACAAGTATCATCAATAGGCGACTGCCGGACTCGAGCGCCGGACGAAACACGAGCACTTTGCCCATAAAGCCCGCGGTGAGCGGCAAACCCAACAACGAGAGCATAAGTAGCGAAAGTGTAAATGAAAGTGCGGGTGATTTGAATCCTATGCCGTTGTAATCCTCAAAATCGTTGCGGCGATCATTCTTTTGGGCCAACAGCGTAATGATGGCAAACGCCCCGAGATTTGTAACGGCGTAGGTCAACAGATAGAACGCAACCGACGCAACCGCTTCGTCGCGAGCCTGATATGATCTTGCGACTCCGGCTCCGACAAATCCGACCAGTGCATAACCCGCGTGAGCGATTGACGAATACGCGAGCATTCGCTTGACGTTGGTTTGCATGATCGCGGCAACATTGCCGATAAACATTGTCGCCATGGCAAGAACAGCGATCGCAGTAACCCAGGACTGATGAAGATAACCAGCCGCCTGAGCTCCCGCTACAAAAGGAAATCCGAGAACAAATACACGTAGGAACGAGGCGAACGCTGCCGCCTTAGGCCCGGCGGCCATGAAGCCTGTAACCGGTGTCGGCGCACCTTCATAAACATCCGGCGTCCAGACATGGAACGGTGCCATCGCGATCTTGAACCCAAAGCCGATGATCATCATCGCTGCACCGACAAGCAATAGGCCGGGAAAATTCACGACGAGATCGGCACTATTGAGAAGTCTTGCAATCTGAGTGATGTTCGTCGAACCGGTTGCACCATAAGTAAGTGCCATACCGTAAAGCAGGAAAGCCGATGCGAAGGAGCCGAGAATGAAATACTTCATAGCGGACTCGTTAGAGCGAAGATCGCCCTTGCGAAGTCCGGCCATGACATATGTCGCGATCGACAGCGTTTCGAGGCCAAGGAATATGACGACCAGATCGTTGCCCGCTGCCATCAACATCATCCCGAAGGTCGCAAACATCAGAAGTGCATGATATTCGCCCGCAGGAACATTCTCCCGCTCGACCCAGATCGTCGAGATCAGGACCGTCATCGCAGTAACGAATAAGAATACGAACGAGAAGCTCAATCGTAGGCTGTCGTGCGCGATCATTCCATTCCAGCCGGATGATATTGTGTCGCCGGTCCACATTGAGCCAAGAAGAACGCCCGAAAGACCCAATCCGGTCAGAGCTATCAGACCCGTAACGGTCCTTTTGTTTGGAAAGAAACTGTCAAAAACCATTATGACAATTCCCGCCAACGCCACGACCATTTCAGGAATAATGATCCCAATATTGGCTTCGGGTTTTATCAAGTCTGCTGCGAACATAATACTCATCACTCTCTAATGAACCTTGCCTGAATGCGCAAATCGCTTTTCACCGGCAGCGATCTCGATCTTTAGCGAATTTTCGCTTGGCGGTACTGGACAGTTCCATTTTTCGTCACCGTATGCACAATTCGGATTGTAAGCTAGGTTGAAATCCAATATCACCGTGTCACTTTGGGGAGTTTTTATGTCGATATACCTGCCGCCCCCATAAGTTGTTGTACGATTTGTCATATCCTTGAACGGGACAAACAACAGCTCGGCATATTCAGGAAATTTTGCAGTGATCTCAGGATCCATCTGGTAAACGCTCAATGTCAGAGGCTTGCCGTGTATCTTGAATCTTAGGATGCCGAATTTCACAAACTTTTTTGTTGTCCCGGACGAAGTCGGCATCTGAAACAATTTCTCGCTCGGCGTTCGAGTAAAGTTAGCCGTTACACGAAAATCATTATCGACCGGATAATAATTCAATCCTTTGAAGGTGGGAAAATCCTCCGCCTTCAACGGCGATTCGTTTTTGTCACGAAACTCCTTCTCACGGCCATCCCTGAACACCTTAAGATCGGTCGATCCGTAATAGGTCTGCGCGGCAAGACCCGATACCAACGCAAATATTGCAAATACTAATAGAAGCGGCCCTCTCATTTTAGTGCGTCGCCTCAGCAGATGCCGAAGCATCACAGCCGCAACCCTCAGAGACTATCTCAACCGACGAGTGAGTGTCACCGCCAGCGTGTTCGATACTCCCGCCGGCCTGTCCCATCACGCGTGTTTGAATTGCCTTGACCGCATTTTCACTGCGGGTCAGGATCGGCCTTGGGTAAACACCCATGTATACCATCAAAAATAAAAGCGGAATTATCAGCCCGATCTCGCGCCAACTCAGATCCGCAAGTGTCTTGTTCTTGTCGTTCGTGACCTTGCCAAAGAAAACCCGCTGAACCATCCACAGCAGATAAACCGCTGCAAAGATCACGCCCGTTCCGGCGATCATCGTCGCGATGATATTCCAATTTGTATTGCCGTAAACGCCAAGCGCATGTGACTTGAACATGCCGATCATTATCAGAAATTCGCCGACGAACCCATTCAGGAACGGCAAACCGATCGACGCCATTGTTGTGATGACAAAGATGGTCGCATAGATCGGCATTACATTCGACAGCCCTCCGAATTGAGTGATCTCGCGAGTATGCCGCCGCTCGTAAATAAAGCCGACGAGCAGGAACAAAGCCCCGGTCGTTACGCCGTGTGCGAGCATCGTATAAAGAGCTCCCTGCATTCCCTGTTCGGTGAACGAGAACATGCCA
>JBGARA010000110.1:0-8809 GCA_044230475.1 Pyrinomonadaceae bacterium
ATGAGTCTGCTGACCGGCGAACCGCGTTCGGCATCCGTCATCGCAGAAGAAGAGACCGAAGTCCTCCAAATCAGAAAAGAGGCTCTCAAACCGATCTTCGAAAACAACCCCGACCTCGTAAAAACCATCGTCGAACTCATCGAAGAACGACGCGAACTCCTCGCCTCACTTGAACAGTCCGTCCTCGAAGAATCTTTGCAACTAAGCAAAGGGGTAATGGGTTCGATCAGAAAGTTCTTTGGCTTGCGTTAGGCCCTACTGGATATTCTTGTCGTAAATATCGTGCAGAACTTCTGAGATAGATTTCCGTTCAGATTTTAATGAGGCTACGGCTGCTCTTTTTGGGTTGACCGCACTTACAAACCTGAGAGGCTGCTCATTCGACTGGTCGTCAGTCTCGCGAAACGTTGCCGGTTCACGAATGTGCGTTTCATCGGCTTCACGATAGGTTGCCATATCGATCACGGATTCACGAGCCTGCTCACCATGTGCAAGTTGCGGTGGAGTATTTGTAAGATGACCGCGACTTTTTTCGAGGAGTGCTTTTCCTTTATTTTTGCGTAGGCGTTCGAGCGAGCGGACAGCGGCCGAGGTCAAAGGAGCTTCCGCAGGCGCTCGTTCGATCTTTCTTAACATTTGGACATACTCCCGAAGTTCTTTTGTCGGAAACACGATCGCAGTTTCATCAGTTGAATCTTCCTCAACCACGTGTGATAGATGCTTTACCGCCGAGCTGTGATCATCTAGTTTTTGATAGAGAGCTCCAAGAGCAAAAGAAACAAGCGGAGGAGCAGCGCTCATTGAATGCAAAATACTCTCGCCGCGTTTGATCGTTTCCTGTATCTCAAAACCATACCAGCGACGCTCGTCTTCGCGGAGTATCTCGTTTGCCGAAAGATAAAATTCAAAGATGCATCGCGTTTCATTTCGGCCATCAGACGAAAACACCTTCCAGATAAAAAACGTCAATACGCCAAAGAACAATAGTATGAAGATCGGAAAACCTGCCGCAAAAAGCATCAGCGCGATCACACCAAATACCAGAGCATATTGCCCTTTTTCTCTCAATGCAGTCGGTAGTTTTTTTTCCAACGCGGTTTCTTTCACATTCTTACCTATGAGTTTAGGAATTTGAGCATTCATGGCTGTACTACTTCTCTGAAGTGCCAGCCTTTGACCCTGACGAAGCTGTCTGTCCGGTATGCGTCGCCTTCTTAAATTCCGCCTCTATCTTTCTCCCGAAATCGGCGAGAACTTCACCTAGCCTGTCCGCCGCTTTCATCGATTCACTTAGTCCGTAATTAAACGTTTCCTGGAGTGTGACGGCCTCCATCTTCAGCAGGGTCTTGATCTTTTCTTCGAGCGGCAGTACCTTAAATTCTTCCTGAAATTTGTCCTTCTTCTTCGCCTGTTTTTTCGGTTCCTCTTTTTTGTCGTCTGTCATGATGAATATTTCTCCCGGGTTAGTAGTTTTGCCGTATCGGCTGACCTTTCACATCTTTCTACGCCCTTTTCCCAACAAATGTTCATTATCACCGCATCGCGGTACGCACCTTCACTCGCGGCTGTGCTCCCGGCGGCGCGGTTGTGTGCAGTTCACGCTCGACTTTCTGACATTCAGAGCAAATACCCCATAACCTCAAACTATGATGGGTCGGTTTGAATCCAAAGTTATCAGCCATCTGATCCTGAAGAGCTTCGATATCCGGCGAAAAGAACTCGATCACCTTGCCGCATTCCGTGCAGATCATGTGGTCGTGATGTTCGTGATTGTAATGATGCTCGTAGTAGGTCTTATTGTCGCCAAAGCGAACCTCGCGAGCGAGCCCTGCCTCTGTTAAAAGTTTCAGAGTGCGATAAACGGTCGTGTGCCCGACGGTCGGATCCTGCCTTGTGACGAGGCGGTAAAGGTCTTCGCTGGTAAGGTGATCCTCAGTACTGAGAAATATATCCAGGATCAGGTCACGCTGCACGGTTTTCCGTAAGCCCTGTCCCTGAATGTGCTCAAGAAAGATCTGTTTTTCTACCTCAAAACGCTCTTTTTTCTTCGCCATTTCCGTCTTTGCCGCTTATGTCGATATTACCATTTCAGTTTCGTTTTCGCTATCGAAACTTTTGTCCGCATCGTCTCGATCCTGTCAGGATTAACGCCTTGTTTTGCCGCAAGTTCGAGTGACCTTTCACCTAAAAGCAAGTATATTTCCAGCAGTTCGTCAGAAACATTGGTGTTAAGGGTTTTGAGGTGCTCAGCAAAGGTCTCAGTGTCCGCACGGGCAAAGGTTCCTGTTAAAGCCGCCGCAGTTCCCTGCTCGTTCAGATTATGAACCGTACTCTCAACAAGCGGCAGGAGTATCTTTGTCGCCTCATTCTCGGATAGCCCTGCCTTCGACATCATCTCGACTGCGGCGTCAAACAACGCTACCAGGTGCCCACACGCCGTCACCGCAGCCGCATGATAGAGACTCTTAAATTTTGTATCAATAGAGAACGGAATTCCGCCGAGCGACGTCGCGATCTGCCTCGCCATATCGACAGCTTCGGCCTCGCCTTCAATACAAAAATAGGCACCCGTAAACCGTTCCGGGCCGGCCTCAGCGCAGCTTATCGATACCAGCGGATGGATCGATCCCGTTTTACAACCTATCGCAGAAAGTTCGTCTAAAAGCCTTGATGAAAGAGCTCCGCTCGTATGAAAAACAAAGGGTTTTCCTTTCAATTTCGACGCTAGTGTTTTCGCAACCGACACGATCTCGGAATCCTGCGTAGTGATGAACACAATGTCAGAGCCTATTTCGACAACATCAGCGAGTGATGTCATATCGGCTTCCGGCAACGATTCCACGATCGATTCGATATGGGATCGATCTCCGCGATAGATCAAGTTTTCCACCACAAACCTATCCGCCGGAAGGCTCAAGGCCAACGCACCGCCGACACGCCCGATTCCGATTATCGATACGCTGATCATATCGATAAAATATAGAGCAATACGGCTGAAACTCAAAAATTCAAGTTTCTAAAACTCACGCTATCTGCAATAAAGACCCTTCTTAGATGTTGATCTTCCAGGGATCCTGCAAGCTGTCGAGCTCATCTTCAAGTTGACGGATGTCATCTGGATGAAGCTGCAGGACCGGCTCATCAGCAGGCCGGCGTCTGTCGCTGTGCAGAGCATTAGATCTCTCTAGTTTCTGGGTGACAACCTTGAGAAGATGTATCTCCTGCGCTGTCATGTTTGGAAAACGTTTGTTCTCGTCGAGATACGTTGCGAGTTCGTTGAGCTTGGTCAGAGTTTGGCCATTGTGGATCTTTTTAATGGAGTTGAGCCCTAACGATACCGTTGTGCTTTCCGCAAGGAACTTGTGTCGGAAATATTCCATTCCTTTCGTAACCGTGCTTTCGAGTTCGCTCATCAACCCTGCTGTATCGGTTGCGTTCGCAAGCCTAAACGAACATACGCAGAATGGCTGGTTGTTAAGCATTTCTTTCACATTTGCGTTGCATTCGACTGTGCGTAACTGCCGGATCGTTCTCATGGCAACTTCCATGTCATGACGACCGAACCACGGTATTTCAGAAAGGTCCGAAAAAGTCGCCCATCGATCAGTGCGGAAAAATTCATCGAGCTTGTCTTTGCGGTCTCGCGCCGGCGTTGCCGCATCATGTAGTTGTGCGTAAAGATCGGAGTAGGCTGCTTTGAATTGTTCCCAACGAGCTTTGAACTCACTGCTGTCTTCTTTCTGACTATCAAAACTGGTTGCCGCAAGCTCTTGCAGCAATGAACAACGAAGAGCTTCGATCTCGGTGTCATTAGTCGGCTCACAAAGCGTCAAATAGTTCTTTATCTTGTCGCGTTCGGCCAGCCGTCCCAGGCATTCGCTGAGAGTTATGAGGTCAGTCTTTTTACTTTCAAATTCATCCTCAGAATCCGCAAATGCATCAGCAATTGTTTGAAGACAAGCATCGACTTTGATCTTCTCCTCTAACAATGCTTCAACCGACTCGGCAATGACACCGAAGGTCTTTTTCACATTTGCGGCAACACGCCACATTTTCGAATTCAGCTTTTCATCAGGCAACGCGTCAAAACGTTCGACCAGACGCATTTTTTTCCACTCGTCAAGCCAGTTAGCAAGCCTTGATTTTGCTTCTGAACTCCTGATAGTTGTTAGTGACATGTCGTCAGTCAGACGAACCACCCAACCCAGTAATCGCTCGTTGGAATAGCCCTCATCGGTTGGCCGGGAAATGCCAACGATGTCTTCCCAGATTATCTGCAGATCCAGCGAACGATGATTGATTCGATTTTCACTGGACGTAACAAACTCAAACTGCCGCTGCGCCACTAGAGCGGCCAGCACTAGATGCTGAGCTTCCTGGGTCAACCCAAAAGGGGCGGCCTGCATCCGCTTCGCAACTACATCTAAGGCAATAACATCCGCCTTTTCACTTTGCGTTAGTTCAAGTATTTCTTTTACGATCGGCACTTCAGCTAATTCGGCCGTGGGTTTGGCTACGATCGTTCCGTCCTGCTCGGAAACGAGTCCAAGCGGCAGCGCAAAATTCGCAGCGACCTTTTGGACCTCCGGCTTGTTATTACCTGAGCCGCTGAACAAATTTTCCGTGATCAGCGATACTTCTCTTGGGCCGAGAACTTGTGAGAAACTCGGGTGCGAAGGAAACTGCTTCTCGAGTTGATCTTCGAGGGTTGTCGTAAACAGCTGACTGAGATTGTATGAGGCTTTTGCTGTGTCTGAAAATTTGTACTCGCTTTCGCCAGACACCAAGCGGCCTTCTTCGAGAAATATCCGCTGCCAGATCTTTTCAACCGCAATTGAGTGTGCGTGAAGCGCAGTTGAAACTGATTCGCGAAATGTCTCACGCAATTTGGTGTCCGTCTGCAGTACATGAAAACGGCGTATCGTATTTATGTCAGCCGACGAAAGATCCCCAAGCACCCATTCACACGCTGGCCAGCGAAGCGCCGCATTTTCGGATCCTAGCGGTGACGTGTAACGCACATAAACTTTCCAGTTGTCAGAAGAGCCGCCGTCGGGAGCAGGGCCGCCAGCCTGCCAAATGACCTCGCCCGGCCTGATTCCACCGCGCCAAACGACATGTGTTGTTGCCCAAATGATCGAACCGTCGTCCGATATATCAAAATCCGAAAACTTCTCAGCCGTTTGACGCCTCAAAACTAACTCGACGGCGTCCTGCGGAACATGCTTTATTGCGTCGTCAAGCAAACTATTGAGACTTTCGCCGCCACCAACTTTGAAAGCAAACTTCGTCTCTAGGTCTTCCGACTGTTTGATCGCTGTGGGCATTGCCTCGACAAAAGTTCTCAGCGTTGCCTCGACGTTTGCGGTCGCAGCCGCTGGATTCTGTTCGTCAAAGATCAGCATCGCCGCGCTGAGCTCGGTTGCCGTCACGCCTTCACCATTGAGTGATAGCAGAAACAGCCCCTTGAGCATCAGCTTCGTCTCAAGGCGTTTCATCACGGGAATTTTCGCAATGACATTGCGATCGATCGCATCGTAAGCTGCAAACGCCTCTTTCAGATCATAGGCCGCGCGCAACCTCGTCTCGACGCTGTCAAAAACCTCATCGAGCCCGATCAACGAATTCGCCGGACGCCCGAGAATTCGCAAACCGGCCTCAACGGCAAATCCCAGCAACGCAAATTCCTGCAGATAAAGTCGAACAAATGGAGCGATCTCCAAAATCGCAGGATGCATCGGATAAAGGCACGAAAATCGATGCTCGCTCCACCTAAAGCCGGGCAGTGCAGCTCTGTAGGAGTTATATATTTCATGCAGCACGCCTCGCATCTGCTCGTGCTTGGGAAAAACATTTGCGTCGACGATCTTGTACAGGTGTTCCTGGTCGAGATAATCGATCGAAAAACTGTTGGCGATCGACGAATTCAGCCCGTCGGCTCCGGCGATGTCGTCATCAAGAGCTATGCCGACAAAAATTCCGTGTACCTTGGCCGCCGCTGCTATCTCACTTAACAGGATGCCGTCATCGCGCGAAACTCTCGCATCACGGCCAAACGCTGTGTCGATCAATAAAACGAAAGGCGTGTCGCCAACTTTGTCGGCCGCCGCCAGTAGTATCTCGTTCAGCGAATCGCTCAACTCGCCCGAATTTTTGCCGATTATCGGTGCGATGGCAACCTTTAATTCTGAGAGTAACGAATCACTCGAACCTCGCTTTAGATGTGCGACTGTGCCGTGTCTGCGTGACAACCTTTGGGCCGTGGCCATCACATGCGCATCAGAAATTTTTGTCCTAAGTTCCGGCTGGGCAATGATCGCTCCGAGCGCCGCAATAAAATGACTCTTGCCGACTCCGCGAAATCCCGCGAGTGCAAAAGCCGCACCGCGCCCTTTTTTGACATCCGCAACCTGACCGATCCATTTAGCCATTAGGTCGGCCGTAATGTCCGTAAAATGGTATCCGTTCAGCGTCGCCGCGGGGTCGGCGAGAAAGTCGGTCAACCCTTGCGTCGTGCGAACCTCGACAATGTCCTTTACCTTTTCTTCTAAACGTTTCATGAAATTGAGCGGGAATGCAGAGAAATTCAGTGCAACGAGAGGCGTTGCCTTAATAGTTTAACAAGTTTTTGCAGAACTGAAAAGAACTTTTATGGGGCGTAGAACACGGGTGTAAGCCGCAGATTTGCTCTCAAACGGACTTAATATGCATTCTCTGATCCGCGTTTATCTGCGTAAATCTGCGGCCACAATTTTATTTAGCTAGTCAGAACAGTTGAACTTTACCGTCCGTCACGCTGACTCGCGGTTCACCCTCATTGAACACTATCCGCTCAAACGAGATCGGCGAAACCGAACCAACCGAACCGACAGCACTGAATCTAAGATTCAACAACACGCCGTCCTCGTCTATTGGAAACGCTCCATAAACAACAACTCGCAACAGTCCCGGCTCATTCGCATTAGTCACAACCGAAAGCCCGCGACTCGCTGTTCCGTTAACACCGACCCCGTCTTCAAGTGGTTGCATCACGGAAGGATCGTATCTGAGATCAAACTCATAAGAGATCACACCTTTGTTTGCTATGCCATCAACCTTCACCGGCACAACGATCTCTTTCCCAACCGCCGCATCAATTGACGGCAATTCAACAGCGATGCCTCTCTCCGGTCCCACAGATTGCAATGGCTCTGCCATTCGATTTGCGGAAAAGCTCTGCTTTTCCGTAACCTCACCATTGCCTTCCTGCGGCTCCGCCGCCGGCCTAGCCGCACTCGGACTCCAGTTACCCGTCGTTTCGCCAATGAGTAATCCTATGTAATCTTCGCCCGCTAGGTTGCCTGTTACGGACGAGTATGTCCTTGTCGTCGGCGACGCCCCAACAGGAAATGTCGGCCCCGGAGAAACATAGAACCTCCATTGGCCCGTATTCCCGAAAGGTGCCCCAAGCCCGGCGACAAAACGAGCTATGAACGCCGCATCGTTTGACGAAATGACTCCGTTACCGCTAACATCCGCCGAAACCCTCTGCCTGTCATTAGTAAACGGCAGCGTCGAGCTAACATGCTGAGCGATCCTCGCCGCATCATTCGAGCCGATGCCGTTCTGCCCAACGCCGCATCGTTTGACGAAATGACTCCGTTACCGCTAACATCCGCCGAAACCCTCTGCCTGTCATTAGTAAACGGCAGCGTCGAGCTAACATGCTGAGCGATCCTCGCCGCATCATTCGAGCCGATACCATTCTGCCCCGTCGTCTTCGCCAATGAAACCGTATAAGAGCCCGAACCAAATCCTGTCAATACATACTGCCCGGCGGTCGGTCCGGGCACACCGGTAAACGCGGTGAGGCTTGGCGAACCTGCTGCATTAACAGTGACGTTCGAAATGTACTTCGGCGGAGCCGCCGCATTTCCGTAAGTCACCGTTCCACCGATAGATGGCGTGTTTGCGGGCGTTGGAGTGTCGGTCGGAGTACTTGTCGGTGTCGGCGAAACCGGAAGCAATTCATCCGCCCCCATGTCGAATGAGCCCTCCTGCGGCCTCGCATCGCCATCGAAATCGTCTCCGATCCCACTGGCACCACCCCCTCCTGCGGCCTCGCATCGCCATCGAAATCGTCTCCGATCCCACTGGCACCACCACCTAAATTCCTCGCCGGCGATATGTGCTGAATGTGAAGGTCGCTTGCGACATTGACGAATAACGGATCGGCTTCGATCGAATTAAGATCTCGCGATGTTGCCGTCTGCCAAGCAGCAAGGGTGGGATAGTCTATGCCACTCCCTGCAGCCAGTGAGCCTAATCTAAAGCCGCCATCATTGGTCCCGGCCGACCAAAAATCATTGTTATTCAAGAGCATCGAGCCTGAAAGCCCGCCGAGTTGCACTCCCAGAGCATAACTATTCGCATTTACCCCGCCGCCCGACGTCTGAGTTGTGTAAAGGATATTGTCGTATACGGACATGATCGTGCCGGTGCCCAAGGCAAGAGCAAAACTCGGCGACTGGCTTGCCAAGATTCCACGATCGCCAATCATCGACACTGAGTTGTCTGCGATCAGCGCGGTTGTGCCGCCGGCAGCATAGATCCCCGCCACAAGTCTTGTGGCACTCGCGTTTGAGGTGACGCCGCTGACCATGTTGTTGTACACCTGGCAGCCTGAACAGAGAAGCACGATTCCTCCGGCACTTCTGCCATTGGTCTGCTGAACACCATTTATTCTGTTGCGATGGACCTGAGTGTTTGTACAGTTCGGCGCCGAAACCACACTATTCGTAAAGGAGAGTACTCCCACACCGATCGCCAG
>JBGARA010000111.1:0-8784 GCA_044230475.1 Pyrinomonadaceae bacterium
AAGCCGATGAATACCTACGTCAACAACAAAGACATTTCCCTCGGCATCAACAGCAACTCCGTTGGGGTCCTTAAGATTAGTATCAGCGGGGCCGTTATTGCCGAATTGGATTACAAATTTCCCGTCACCATCAAACTTCTGTATCCTTCCGTTTCCACTGTCTGCAACGTAGAGATTGCCCTTACTATCCGTCGCCAAACCGCGCGGGCGGCTTAGTTGTCCAGGTTCACTGCCCGGGCCTGCAGAGAAAACGGAAAGGGACAGCAAAGTATCAGCCGGAACCGGGGTCAGAAAGGATGAGGCATCCGGTTTTTGATTTCGATAAAGTAGGAAACCACCATCAAGATAGAGCACCTGACAGTCAGTACATGTAGTTTTTGAGCTTATAACAATGGCCCCTTCAGGCGGGTTCTGCCGATCCAACAGATGAACGAAATTAGATTTATCGTAACCCTTCGAGATGCCTAGCCATAGAGCATTCATGTAAACCGGTTCGCCGGAATCATGCAGATAAATGGGGCGGTCTTCCATCGCCAACGCCTGATCGAGTACCCTCGAGTAAGCCTCATGAAAAACGCCCTTTCGAGCCTCAACAAGTCCGTTCACTCTAAACAATCTTTGGAATTGTATACCCTGAACCGCAGTCAGAAGCAGTAGAACACCAAGCGTAGCTAGACGGACGTAACGCTTCGTCGTAGGTGTCCAAAAGCCCTTTTTGCTGTCGTTTTCCGATACTGTTTGATCTTCTTTTTTGTCATAAAGTCCCATCAGCCACGAGATCGCAGGAACCGTGAACAGCATAAAGAAGATAGGAAATGCGAGAGCACGCATCGAATGCTGTCGCTCAAATGTGATCGCACCCGGTAGCATAGAGGCGAACGCTCCATAAAGAATAAAACGCCACCATGTGCTTGACCGATGCTTGATCAATACGATCACCACTCCGATGATGCCGAGTACAAAGGTAGCGACCAAAAACTCGCCCATACCCGAATCTGGAATGTGATGCCGCAACAGATGATCACCCTCAAAAATAAAGAATTTCAGGCTAAAGTCTTCCCACAGAGCTGCGACAACCTTGCTGATGTTCTCAAAAAGTGAGGCATCTTTTGATAGATTTGTCGCTCTCAAAAAACGGCCCGAGATGATCAACGGATCTTTGAAATAGACCACGATCATCGGGATCATGGTGAGAGAATAGACAACCCATACCTTGAACACATCAACCAATTTTCTTAGGTTGACGGCAAAGATCAGCAAACCAAAGGTGAAAAGAGGACCGATGACACGCCCTGTCGCATAACTATACGTTATCAGCGTAAGCAGAAGCGAGACGGATAACACGTCAGTGATTTTCCATCTCTCTCTAAGGGAAGCGCGATAAAGACAAACCAGGAACAGAGTAATGCTAAGGATCAGAACGAACGTCTCCATGACGAGACGGCTATATTCAAATAGCCAAGGGGTTGCCATTCCGCTCAAAGCAACGATTATTCCAACCGATGTTCGCCCCGAAATTCGAGCCGCTAAAAACCCAAGCAAGAGTATTGAGATATAAACAAGTGTTGCCGCAAAAATACGTGCCGACAAGGGACTTGGCGAAATAAAAAGATATAGCAAAGCCAAGGCATACGGTTGGCCAGCGCTCATGTATTGCGACCAGCCCTGCGTATAGCAATGGATGTAAAGCGGAAATTTGGTTCCGTCCTCCTGTGCACCAGTAGTGGCGATCAGATAACCGTTATAAGCGATACACGATTCGTCAATGAAAAAGCCCGGCGGATTCGTCGAAAGCCCGTATATCCAAAGACAATAGAACAAAACTATGCCGGCTATAATTATCAGCCCGTTGCGCGAGAACGCCTGCCCAATTTTATCTGCGAAAGACATTTTTGGAATCCCTACTTTATTTTTCTTCTTCTATTTTCCTTTTTCTGTTTTATTTTCTTTCACCGTTTTGCTGTCCGTCTGTTTCGGCGGTTCCAACTCGAACCGCGATACTCGGGCACTTCCCGAATTGACGACAAGCAGCCAACGTTTCTTATTAGTTTCAAAGACCGTCAATGAGGACGGATTATCCATCTTCTCGTCGCCTTGAGAATTGAACCCCTTAAGCGGACTGCCGTTTTCGTCAAACGCCAGCACTTCGTTAGTCTTTGGGCTGGTAACATAAACGGTTTTTGTTTGCTCATCAAAGGCAACATCAGGAAACTCGCTGGAGATCCGCTCCCAGCTAGGAATATCCCACTGCCTGACAAATTTACCTTCTAGATCGAAAACCTGGATCCTGCCATTGCCGAGATCGGCAACAAAAACCAGATTGTCGCCAATCGCTATACCCGTTGGATCCTTAAATTCCCCCGGATTCGAACCAACAGCCCCCCAAATGACAGGAAAGGTTTCATTAGCCGGTAATAGTCTGGCGATGCGGGTTCGTCCCTGATCAACTACATAAGCTTGATTATTCGGACCGATCGCAACATCGCGAGGCCCATAGAAGCCGCTATCGGGCCCCATGAACTCTTTATCAAAAGTTCCGTCAGGTTTGTATCTCAGTACTTTATGATTACGAGCGTCGGTCACGTAGATATTGCCTTCTGGATCAACATCAACACCGTTAGGCTCTTTCAGCTTGCCCTCTCGTTCCCCGGGATCACCAAATAGCGTTACGAACTTTCCGTCCGCATCGAATTTCTGGATACGATCGTTGCCAGTATCCGCAACATAAAAGTTCCCCTTCCGATCAGAAGCAACGCCACGCGGTTTTGAGAACATGCCAGGTGCGGTTCCCTCACCACCACGAAACGCGGGAACAGCTTCATTAGTGTTCACAGGAGCTCGGGGTTCTTCAGGCGGTAGTTCAACCTCCGGTTTTGGCGGTCCCAATTGGTCGGGCACTTTGTAAATCGTCAGTTTGCCGTACTTGCCTTCCTTATCCTCAAACACAACATCATAATAAGCTTCAAAGTTTGCTTCGTTCAGTTTTTTGACATCCGTGCTGTTCTTACGCAGGCCATTGTCGATAGCGACATAGTCTATGTGATTTTCCTTGAGCAGATCAAAAACTTCCTGCGGGTTCGTCGATTCAAGCATTCGTTTGTAAACCTGATCGCGTTTCGCTGTGTCGTACCCCGCACCCCATGCATAATATGGATGCCCGTAGAACAATCGTCGTCCCGCGTTCAAGATGCCATGGCCGGTGTATCGTGCAGACAGAAATACAGAGTTAGGAGGCGTATGTTCACTAACCCATTTGACGAGAGGATCGTCACCATAAGCAACCTCGCCCCAACCCGTGGTATGGAACGGATACAGGTCCAGAGCACCGCTAAGAGTTATCAGAATGGTCAAGACCACCGCAGCTATGCGGCTCAGGATCGCGGTTCCCAGTATTCTAAAATTCCATATAGCCAAAAGACCATACGCTGTAAACAAGTTCGTAACAACGACCCAGAGATTTAGGAATTTGTGATTGGTCATTACCTCGAGGCTGAATTGGAAACAAAAAGTAAGGATGATCAAACTGCACAGTGCGAGAAAAAGCTTTCGCTGGAAAGCGGTGCCGAGCATCAAAGCGATCGCAATCAGCAGCCACTTGAATCCAAAGGTCCAACCCAGATATTCGACAACCTGCATGACCGACGCTTTTTGCCCGAGTGTATATCCCCAGGCGATCAGCGTGTATCCAGGATCGGGCATGCCGCCGGTCTTGAGGTATATAACCTGCGGCAGAGATAGAATTCCGGTAGCGATGCCCAAAACAACAAGCTGCCTTCGCTGTGGAAACAAGACAAATAAAACAGCCAGAACAGCAAATGCGGAAACAAAGATCGCTCCGTTCCACATTGGCATCAGTCCCAATAATGCACCCGCGAAAGCAAACGACATCATGCCGTCCGTGCCTTCGCTAAGCCACTCGCCAAATGTCTTTTGTGGTTTTACAAACTCTCTTGGCTTTTCAACTTCAACATAAACGGGTGGTGCTTTGAATTGCTCTTCGACACCGTCAGCAGCACTTGTATCGCTTGCGTAACTCTCGGATGAATCGTCACCTGACTCTTGATCCATTTCAAGCACGTCAGAGCCCGCTGAAAAGTTTTCACCGTTGCCGAGATCATGGGTGACAGACGCTTGCTGATCGTTCTCACCTTTTTCTAACTCAAGAAAGTCGGAACCCGAAGAAAAATCCTCGGCCTGCATCGGATCGGCAAACATTGGCTTTTCCTGCGCCTCGCTTTCGAAAGGTGAATCACCCTCTGGGTTCCCTGTCGCAGACGGCTCGCTAGCCGAAAACTCCTGCGGCTGATCATTCATTGCCTGCTGCATCGCAGCTGCATCAGCTAAGGCACGTTCTTGGGCAGCTTGAATCTCTGCAGCTCGTTTTTTAGCGATCCTTTCCTGCTCAGAACGAAGCCATTCGGCACGAGCCTCGGTTTCCGCAGCCTTTACCTCTGCAGCCTTTGCGTCCGCAGCTTTATATCGGATTATCAAAAACGTGAGTATCAATAAGAAAAGGCCGATCGAACTCGCAAGGTGACGCTGATTTGCATAGTTGACCAGAGACCAGACACCCCATGTTTCGCCGCGATACTCGTAACCTGAGGGTATAAAATCCGGGCTCGTCAGCACCTTATTCAAGATCGCAGACCAATCCCATTGAAGTTGATCAAAAAACGTGTAGAAAGAAAGCGTACCGAGAAAGAAGAAAAGCGAGGCGGCGATCCGTCCAACAACGCGTGAGGCGAACACCAATGCACCGAGCGTCATCACAAGGATGAGCATCGACGTCATCGACAAAATTGAGATAACGTTATTTGCGAATGCAGGGCTAAAGCCTAAATATTCAAGGTTGCCTGCCTGGAAATAAAACAGAAAGTGATACCGCATCTTGTCGCCGGAAAAATGCGGAAACTCGGTCGGGAAATTGTGGCCGCGAGCAAAGGACTGCATGATCGAGACGGTTGAGCCGTAGTCGCTCGATTGGTGGATGCCGATCAGCATGTTGCCGTCCTTCATGCCAAAGGTCGTGAGCATCAGGTAGCTCGTCAACAAGAAACAGAGGCCAAGGACGATCCAATCCCATTTTTTAAATTCGGTTCCTTCGCGGTCAGTGTGCGTAAGCAGAACATCATTTGGCGGACGTGTTCGCAGCCAATAAATAAGAGCTATCGACGTGATAAAAAACAGAAGGTTGCCCCACAGGAGCGGTGACGTGGTCCAGTAAAACAGCAGGCCGCATAGATAAGTCCACCACGTGCTGATGAGCAATCCGCTCAAAAAAGCCGCCGCAACACGGTGCGGGATCGACACAAACGTAAAGAAACGCCGGCAGATCGAATCACCGAGAATAAATACCAGAACCAAATAGATTAAAGCGAACATTCTTAAATTTTAGACGAAGCAATAGCGGCTTTTCAATTAAGAAAGACGCTAAGAACCCGTCATCTCCCGCTGCTGTTTACTTGAGTTGTTTATAGTTATATGCCGCTTTGCTGCGGCGATTAGCGCAAAGCCTGATTCTATCATTCCTCAATGATTTTTGTATCAATATGCGATAAATAATGTGAATTTTCCCAAATGGCATCGAGGCGGGAGGTACAGGGTGCACGGGCGAGCTTTTCGGCACTTTTCGACACGACGGACATGTAAACATATGGGAAATAAGCATTTAACCCTCTTTTCCACATCAAGCTCCACTTTATGTGACGCGAAAGTGCCACTTTTTAGCGGTCAAAGGCTACTTTTTGATCCCAAAAGGCCACTTCTAAAGACGTCTTTTTTGCGCAAGTTCCGTCCAATTCCACATCACGCCGGCCCCGCAGCGTCGCTCAGATTCCCGCTTCTGCTATCCTCGATGTCGTCAACCGAATTTGTTGTTTTGACCGGAGCGGCTGCATCCCATTCTTCATCGCGCGACAAGAAGCCATCATAAAAAAAGTGAGATTTGATGATGAATTTGAAAGTTTCCTCTTGCGGGCAGGGTTTTGGAAATATAAGGATCCATACAGTTGAAACGGTCTGCCGCGACGCGGCTAAGAAATTTGGGATCTCCATTTGCCCTTTTGTTGCATATATGCAATGCTGTTTACCTGATAACTTTCAATTTACACATAACATAAAGGAGAACACACAATATGACCGAGAGATGGACAGAGTTTCAGGGGAGACCGAATAAGACGGATAAGGACAGGCTGCGGGTGACGTTGAGCAATAGGAGCGTGCTGCGTATGAACAGGACGACGTTTGAGGCATTTGGGATGCCGGCGGCGGTGAAGCTGTTTTATGAGGAGGATAGAAGAATTATCGGCCTCGCTCCAACAGATCCGCAAAATGAGAATGCCTTTCCGGTCAAGATCAAGGACAAATGGAATAACCGTCAGGCGCACTTGCAGCCCTTGACCAGGCACTTCGGTATCGACGTGCGACGCACACTGCTTTTTACCGAGATCGACATCGATAACCAAGGCATGATGCGGCTCGATCTGAACCGCACGGTCACGATCGGAAAAGTGGAGAGAGTTAAGAAATAGAATTTTGGCCACAGAGAGCACGGAGGTCATTGAGACAATTTCTCAAAAATCTCTGTGCTCTATGTGGCAATTTCTTGCCGGTTACGCCCTTACTAACGTCCGGACTTTTGCATTATTTCTTTGTCGTCTTTTTCTTGGCGGCTTTCGGGATTGTGGCCGACGTTTTTGGGGCCGGTTGTGTATCAACTTTCGAATCAGGTTTGGCAGGTGCAGGCTCAACCGGTTTTGGCGGATCAGGAGCAGCCGGTTTTACCTCGGACATTGGGTCAGGAAAGGACGTTTCGGAAACTTTTGCCAGGAACTGATCAAATCCTTCCATCTTCCCTTCGAAACGTGCGGAGTAAACATCTTTCAAACGGTTAGAGTAGCTATCCTTCGACTCTTGCGGCAGGCTGGATCTTGCGTTGGCAATCTTGGAAGCCCTCGCATACGCATCGAGGGCACGGTCGAAATAGCCTTTGCGCAACAGGTCAAGAGCTTTTACCTCATCTGTTTCTTCGTTATTGGAAGCTACAAGTTTTTGCATCATTTCGGCCTCGACTTTCTTACCTTCGTCGATATACCAGTTTGCTATCGATCGGTAAATCGCAGGATTATTTTTCGTCTCGCAGCCGGTCTGAGTCGCTCTGTAATAGTAAGGTAAGGCGTCTTTAATGTTCTTTTGACGCGCCGAGAGTACGTACCCGATCGTATAATTCATCCAGCCGGACGCGTTTTCCGCTCCGTTTCCGCAGTCCTTTGTTTTGTATGTATATTTGTAAGCTCCGTAATTGTCGGACTTTGCCCCGGAATTGATCTTTTCGAGCACGGCACGAGCGTATTTAAGTGTCTCTTCGTTCATCGTGTCAGTCGGCTTTTCAGCAGCCACTTTGTTGTAGCCGACAGACGCCAACACGATCATGATGTCCAACGAAGAAGGGTGATCTCGAGCCAACAGTTCTTTGCCCGATGCAAAGATCTCATCCTGATTATCGGCTTCGACAGACTTATTAAAACGTTCGATAAGTTCGAGTTCTTTTATCGTTTCGGTGAGAACCGGTATCTGCTTATTCACATAAGCGGTTACTTTCTCCTGATCAGGATCGGCTGCACATTTTTCGAGATATTCTTTTCCCGCCGCCAGAGCCACGCGAAACTTGGCAAGCTCAGGCCCTTTTCTGTTTTCAAGTAACCGGCCATAAATAGTCTCGCATTGTGTCTGCTGCGCAAAAACAGAGATCGAAGTGATAAACAACATCAACAGGCAGAATATCCCTGCCCTAAAAAGATCGCTCAACATAACCCATTCCTCCTTAAGATTGGAAAATGACCGGTGCCAAACAAAACCTAAATCTGTACTGCTAAATTGATTCTATTACTAAGGATGTTTGAAATGAAGAAACGTTGCCTGTTGAGAGTGTAAAAATCAATAGCCACAGCGAGCACAGAGGTCACCGAGACATTCTAAGTGACATCTGTGTGCTCTGTGGCTTTTTCTATCTAGCGCGCAAAAAAGCCCGCTTCGATTTGAAGCGGACTTTAGTTGAATTAAATCCGGCGACTTCCTACTTTCCCACACCTGAAAGATGCAGTATCATCGGCTCCAGTAGGCTTAACTGCCGTGTTCGGGATGGGAACGGGTGTGACCCTACCGACAAAATCACCGGAAAACTGTTTGCAGAAAACTCAATGATCTTAAAGTTGAGTGTTACGCCCGTGACTCTCGTGCGGGCCTCTGCATTAAATTTTCAAAATCTTGAATATCTGATAACTGAATACATTGCGACTGATCGTTGAACGATTTACTTTTTATAGTTTATCGTTCGGTGTTCACTAAACTACGCGTTGCTATCACATTAAATTTGCTTGTCAACAAATTTTATGGTCAAGCCTTGGGACATTTAGTGCTGGTCGACTAAATACATTACTGCACTTACATCTCCAGTCTATCAACGTGGTGGTCTTCCACGAGTCTCACTGGCAATACTAATCTTAGGTCTGGCTTCACGCTTAGATGCATTCAGCGTTTATCCATGCTCCACATAGCTACCGAGCGATACGGCTGGCGCCATAACTCGTACACTAGAGGTGGATCCAACCCGGTCCTCTCGTACTAAGGTCAGATTCCTTCAATATTGCTACGCCCACACCAGATAGGGACCGAACTGTCTCGCGACGTTCTGAACCCAGCTCACGTACCATTTTAATCGGCGAACAGCCGAACCCTTGGGACCTTCTTCAGCCCCAGGATATGATGAGCCGACATCGAGGTGCC
>JBGARA010000007.1:0-63384 GCA_044230475.1 Pyrinomonadaceae bacterium
TAAATGCATCACTTTTTTTATCAACATAGGTTACAAAACAGTCTTCGCCTATCATTTGCCACCGAAGCCCGTAGTCGAAATTGTCTGTGCGGGGAAGACCTAGAAATGTATGGGAATCGTCGAGTTCCAAAAGAACCTGCGCCGGCACACGATACATTTGCCAGTTGTATTCAAGAGTTTTGAGCCTCTCTTTTGCTTCTTTTATCCGTTTTTTAAGATCTATCCCATGAAATCCCTTGTCGTAATAGTTTTCAGTCATCAGGCGAGATATCTCATCAAGCATCTGTGATGCATATTCTCGTGCCCTCCGAGCGTTTCCATCGGGATTTGGTTTCGATGTGTCTTTTGCCTGCGGCATTACAGCCCTAGGGCCCATCGAAAACACGATTATCAGAGCGGCGAATAATGAAGAACTAAGTCGGATTTTACTCATTGCAATTGATCGTTCTTGAGATCACTTTCTCTGGCATTTACGACAGTAATATGTTGAGCGACCCCCTTGTTTTACCCTAAGTATTGGCGATTTGCAATACCGGCATGGCTCGTTTTCACGATCATAGACGAGCCATCGTGGATCGTCGCTTCCGCTGAAATAATTGCCTTCTAGATCTTGGGGATCGATCTTACGATTTGCTGCATAAGAAATAGCTTCATCAAGGACGGCACGAATGCCGGCATGCAGCCGCGATGCCCGCGGTTTTGACAAGCGACAGGCTGACATTCGCGGATCGACTCCGGCGGCGAACATTGCTTCAGCGGCGTAGATGTTGCCGAGGCCACAGACCTTTGTTTGATCGAGCAGAAATTCTTTTAGACTGCGTTTTGAGGACTTTGTCGTATGGTAAAGATAATCAGCGGTGAATTCATTAGAGAACGGTTCAGGAGCTAGTTTCTTTAGTTCCTTTGCCTCGTGCAGCTCACCCGTTTTTACGATCTTCATCAACCCAAAGTGCCGCTGGTCGTCAAAGATCAGTCTCGTATCATCATCAAGATGAAAAACCGCGTGAGTAAATTTTGGATCTTCGACCTCGTCGGTCAGGAGGGAAAAACGTCCGCTCATTCGCAGATGAACGATCAGTGTTTTCCCTCCGCTCAGGTCAAAGAGAATATGCTTACCACGCCGATGAACAAAGTTTATTTTTGTGTTTCTGAGTTTTCGTGCAAATTCGCGCGGTGGCGTATCGGGGGCCAGCCGCGCTCGAAATAGTTTTGCGGAGAGAATGGTGCGGCCTCTTACAAGCTTATCGAGCGATCTGGAAATGAGTTCAACTTCGGGAAGTTCCGGCATATGGAAGCTAGACTTTCGTGTAGTCCGTCAGAGTGCTTTTATCGCCAATGACAGAGCCTCCGCCAATGATCACATTTCGTCCGATGTGACAACTTCGGCCTATGATGGAGTTGCGTATCTCGGCAGATGTTGAAACTCGGGTGTGCGACCAGATAACAGAATCTTCAACGACGGCTTTTTCTTCAATGTGTACGCCCGGCCCGATAACAGAATTAACAACTCGGGCTCCGGATTTTACAATGCAGCCCTCGCCGATCACCGACGTCTTATCGATTTCCGCACGGGTGGCGACATCGTCTGATACAGGCGTTTTTTCTAATTCGAATCCATGCAACTTGCCGTCAAGAAAGTCATGATGAGCGGCAAGATAGCTCGCCGGTGTGCCAATGTCCCGCCAATATTCGCCCGACATCTCGTAGCCAAAAAACGGCATTTCACGTTTCAGCAGATCCGGAAAAACATCGTATTCGAACGAACGATTGGCATCTTCAACAATTATATCCAACACTTGAGGTTCTAGGACGTAAATGCCAGCGTTTATTGTGTTTATATTAAGCTCTGCAAGCTCATCGGGTTGGGGCTTTTCCACAAAACGCTGAACTTTCTTGTCAGCGTCGATCTTGATCAGTCCATAGCGAGAAGGATCTTCGACAGGTACAAGAGCTATCGTTGCAACGGCCGATCTCGAAGTATGAAACTCGATCAGTTTTTCCACGTTGAGATCCGTCAGTATATCGCCGTTAAATACTAGGGTGGTCTCGCGTATGTTATTCGATGCAAATTTATATGCTCCACCTGTACCCATCGGAGCCGGTTCGGTAACGTAGCGAAGGTTCACCCCGAAATCCGAACCGCTCCCCAACAAATGCTCGATCTTATCGGGCTGGTAGCTCAGCGAAAGAGTTATGTCGGTAATGCCTGCTTTACGTAGTATCTCGATCTGATAAAGCAAAAACGGACGGTTTATGAGCGGTACAATTGGTTTCGGCGTATAGACGGTCAAGGGCCTCAAACGCGTTCCTTTACCGCCTGCGAGAATTAATGCCTGCATAAAAGCTCTCTATCAGCCTAAAAAAATGCGATGCAAAAAGCAAAATGAATGAGCCGACAACACAAAAGTTAAACAAACAACAACAATGCCCAAAAAACATTGACAGGCCGCCAAACTGCGTGTTAAATTTGAGGTTACAGGTTGGTTTCACGACATAACCTGTATGCTTCATCCGTAAAATATCCATCTTCCCCGGTGTACCAGGTTGTCCCAGCCCCAAGCTCTGTTGTCAGATAAAAAATGAGTTTTGATAAAACAAAAGCGATGCGAAACGCGGAGCGTTATGTCGCGCAAGGCAAAATACGATCCGCAATTGCTGAATACCGCTCTGTTGTGGAGCATGATCCGCGCGATATGGCGACGCTGAACATGCTTGGTGATCTGCACGCAAAATCGATGGAAAAGCGGGAGGCGGTTGATTGCTATCTCAAGGTCGCCGAACATTACAACAAGCAGGGCTTCGCACAGAAGGCGATCGCGATCTATAACAAGGTTTCGCGGATGCAACCAAACTCGATCGAGGTTCTTGCAAAATTGGCAGACCTGCACAAGAGCAAAGGATCCCTGTCGGAAGCAAAAGCTCATTACACAACGCTCGCCGAGCATTACGAGAAAAATGGGAAGCGGCTAGAGGCCCTCGCGATGTGGAAACAGATCGCTTTGCTGGATCCGAACAATACTGACGTCTGCATGAGCCTTGCGGATTCCTACGTTCGCGAGAATCAAAAAGAGGATGCCGTCGAGGCTTATGCCGAGGCCGGCGATCGTTTCAGCAGACAAGGCAAGTACGAAGAAGCAGTGAGAGCCTTGATGAAAGGCTTCGACCTAAAGTCCACAGATCTTCGGATTTTGAGCGGGCTAGTAAAGGCGCAGTCGGCACTTGGGCGAGCTGGCAAAGCGGCAAGTCTGCTGGAAGAGATCCTGGAAAGTGAGCCGTACAACCGGGATGTGCTCTATCTCCTGATCGAATGCTGCATCGACTCGCAAAATGCAGTCGGTGCCGAAAAAGCTGTAGTAAAACTGGTTGAGATCGAACCTGCCAATTATCCCAAGTTCCTCGATCTGATACGCATCTACCTCAATGTGAACGATCCCGAGTCGGCGGCGCGAATTTTGACGATGTGCAGCGAGTATCTGCTTGCCGGCGGCCAGTCAGAGATTTGCGGAAAGTGGATCAGTGAGATACTTGAGCGCGACCCGCTGCTGCTTACCGCGTTGCGCCTGCTCGTTCGTTACAACTCTTACCTCAATGACGAGAATGGTTTTCGGTTGGCACTCGAGAGACTAAGCACCGCCGCAGCGACAAAAGGATCGGTCGAGGACGAGCGCTTTGCACTCGCACAACTGGTCATCATCCTGCCCCACGAAGTTCGTTTCCGTGATCGCCTCAACGAGATCAATTCAAAACATGGTTTCGAAGACGCACATGTTGATGAGGAATTGTTGAGGGCTCAGTTCGCGAAAACCGAAAGCGAAATAAGCGCGGAAACAAACGGAAATGGCCAGGTCAAACTCAATGGGAATCAAGGACATTCCGAAGTTTCCGACGCTCCTTTGGTGACAGGAAACGATGAAATTATCAATGCCGAGATCATTGAGGATGTTTCTGAAAACGGCTCGAAAAAAGGAAAGCGTCGTGCGAAAGACAAGAAAGCAAAAGTCGAATTCTCACACGCCGACGAACTGAGATTTCAGAAAGAGATCGAGAGCATCGATTTCTATATCGAGAACGACTACAATGACCTGGCCGTAAAGGCGCTGAACGAACTGGCAAGGGAATTTGGCGACCGTGATGAGATCACGACTTTGCGAAACCGCATCGGAGCCAGCCCTGAAGAAGTGACGATGGAACGCACAACGCCGGAGGTTGAATCTACTCCAGCCGAAGTCGTAGCTCACGAGGAAGTTGTCCAGGAGGTCGTTGCACACGAAGTCGTTGCCAACACCCTGGGCGTTGACGAGATGCGTTCCGAATTTGGCCTCGATAGTGCCGAGGAAGCGAACGGTGCGGACTATGAGACCCATTATCACACCGCCGTTGCGTACCAGGGAATGGGAGTGATCGAAAACGCCATTCGCGAATTTCAAGATGCGATCAGCCTTACGGAAATTAACGACGGCACGCGAAGATTTTTCGACTGCGCGATCTTACTCGGCCATTGCTTTATGGAAAATGCAATGCCCAATCACGCGGTCACATGGTTCGGGCGCGCTCTCGAAGTGAAAGATCTCTCCGACGAAGAGCAGCACGGCGTCTGGTACGAGCTAGCCGTCGCACACGAGGCAAACGGCGGCGAAGACGAGGCAGCAATGTACTTTGAAATGATCTATGCCGAAAACGTAGATTTTCGCGACGTTGGCGAACGGGTCAAGAATCTGGCAGTTGTTCGTTGAGGCAGCAAATCGGATCGGTTTGTTAGCAAATATAGGAAAAGTTATACTCAGACGGTATGGTTGAAAAACTGACCGTCATTTTTTTCATCATTCTTTGCGTACTGCTTGGATGCTATCTCATACTCGCGCCATGGGACGCATTGTTTGGCCCTTGGGGGCAAAATTATCTACTCGTTTATCTTGCCGACAAAACCGGCGCACCAATGATCCACAAGATGGTCGCCTCAAACTGGTTTCGCGGCGGCGTGACCGGCCTCGGTGTCCTCAATCTCATTATCGCAGGTTGGGAAGCGTTGCATTTCAACCAAAGCGTCAAGATGCTTGAGGGCGGCGACAAACGGTGATCTTGCCACCACACAAACCGATCATCTACCTGCTAACCAAAGGCGAGTCCGCACCCGCGAATTTTGACGAAACAAGCCGCGAGATTCTGGATCTGATCCGCATTGCAGTTGAAGAGAAGATCTCGCTTGTTCAAATTCGGGAAAAGCTCTTGCCTGCACGCTTGCTCTTTGATCTTACCGTCAAAGCTGCCGATATAACGAGAGGCTCAGAAACCCGGCTACTGGTCAATGACCGGGCCGATATAGCGTTTGCCGCCGGAGCGGACGGAGTTCATCTAACGGCGAATTCTTTGCCCGTCGATGTCATTCGCCGCAGCTTGCCGAACGACATTGTGGTCGGTGTATCTACGCATTCGTTTGATGCGGCTGCCGAGGCAAGAAGAACCGGGGCAGACTTTGCCGTTTTTGGCCCCATTTTTGAAACGCCGGGTAAAGATGGATCGCGGGGAATCGAAAAACTTGCTGAGATTTGCGACAAACTGAAGCCTTTCCCGATACTTCCTCTCGGGGGCGTTGATGAAAGCAATATTGCTTCCGTTATGGACGCCGGAGCAGCAGGTTTCGCCGCAATACGCATGTTGAACGATCCCGCATCATTAAAAACTGTTTGCCGTAGATACAAATGAGAGAATCCCAAAACAAAAAACAGCCTGTTTGTCTAACCATCGCCGGACTCGATCCGTCCGGCGGTGCAGGAATCGTGGCGGATATTAAGACATTTTCTGCTTTCGGTTGTTTTGCCGCTGCTGCTGTTTCATCTATCACCTTTCAAAACACGACAGGTGTTTTTGGCGCGGTTCATCAAACTGCCGAGTCTGTCCGCCGACAAATTGAGCCGGTGCTAGATGATTATCAGATAGCTGCTCTCAAGACCGGAATGCTGCCGACGCGCGAGATCATCGAAGAGGTCGCAAATATCATCAGCGAACGCGGCCTCAAAAATACTGTTATCGACCCTGTTGTGAGATCGACATCAGGATTTGACCTTATCGACGATGAAGCCTTGTCCTCGTTGATCGACAAACTTTTCCCGCTCGCCGATCTTGTGACCCCAAACATTCCTGAAGCTGAAAGGATCGTTCGCATGCAGATCACTTGTTCCGATGATATTAGAAATGCGGCCAAGCTAATGCTCTCAAAAGGTGCAAAAAATGTGCTGATAAAAGGTGGACACTTGTTGAGTGCTGAGTTAGGAGACCGCAAGGCGACGGACTATTTGTTCATCGGTGAAGAGCAGCACGTTTTCGAGTCGGAGTTCATCGATACAAGCGCGACACATGGAACGGGCTGCACTTTGGCAGCAGCGATTGCGGCGAATCTGGCGTTGGGTAATTCGTTGATCGAATCGGTAAGGATCGCAAAAGATTTTGTGGCCGAGGCTATACGAACTGCACCGGGTTTAGGAAAGGGAAATTCGCCGATCAATATTTGATCGTCTTTGATAATTATTTGGCGGGAGTGAAAACGTTTGGCGTTTGGTAAGTCACCCCAAAAGTGACGCCGGTACGAGGGCTGAACTTTGTCATGCCAAATGCAGCAGCAGTATCGAATCGTAGACCGGAGGCTTTGATCTGCGTTCCAATGCGAAACTGGCCGATGCTCTCGGTGCCAAGGGGAGCAGTACCGCCGCGAGTGTTCATACGACCGTTCACTTCGCCGAGCACATTTACGTGATCGGTCAAACGATAAATACCGGCGAGCCCGTAAAGAAACACGTCGTTCTGAGTAAAGCGTTCAAGTGGCGCCGTCATGATACCCAAACCGAGATTGCCGTAAGCATTAAATTTAGGCGTCATATTTCTTGTCCTGCCAAATTTCTTTTGCACAAGGAATTTGCCAAAGATATTTATCTGATTTGTTCCGATGCCGAGGGCTTGATTCGTGTTTGGCATTTGATAGCCAAATTTGAGGCCGAGAGCGGGTAGAGCTCCACTTTCGTTTCGCAGCTTTATTTTTGCCGAGATGGTGTAATCGTCAAAATCGTTTGTCGAGTTCCCGGTAACGTTTAAGGGAATTGCCGATGCAGAACGTGAGTTGATAGAAACGTAGTTTTGAATGGAGCCTTCGATCTGGATCTCGACGTTCGAAGCAAGTCCGGTGCGGACGCGAATGTCACCGACACGAGTCAGGTCGCCCTTGATACCCGAAAGGGGAAACTTGGCGTCTTGAAAAAAATCGACGCCGGCGGCAAGGTCAAACGCCCCGGCGGGTGTGATGTCAACATCGTCGGTAAGTAGAGGCCGCTGCTGGGCATTGGCAGAAAAAACTGCAAACGCTAGGATCAGCAATGTGGACAACCGCTTCATGACACCAATTTTTGCATTATTGAGATTAAATGCACAAGCCCGCGCGAGAGCAAGGGGGATAGCGGGACGTTGAGTGTTTTCGCCCTTACTGACGTGCAGGCTTGCGCATACAATCCCAAACCTGCAAAATTGTTTAGGCGCATATTCGATGATCGCGAGGAAATATCTGATAAGCGGACTAGTTCAGGGCGTTGGCTATCGTTTTTTTGCTCAGCGTTCGTCCGCGAAACATCAGGTTCGCGGGTATGTTAGAAATCTCGCGGATGGCAGAGTAGAGGTCTTGGTTGAGGGAAGCGAAAAGGCCGTCGAGGCTTTCAAATTAGACCTTGCGGCCGGTCCGGCATATTCGAGCGTCGGCCAGATAGAAGAGTTGGTCGTCGAGCCAAGCAATTTATATTCAACATTTAGGATCGAACGATAATACAAAGAATGAATAATTTACGAAAATTAATTCGAGAAGTGCCCGATTTTCCAAAACCGGGCATCAATTTTTACGACATCACGACGCTTTTGCTTGACCCCGAAGGTCTCGAAAACACGATCGATGCGCTAACTGAAAAGTGTCGCGGGATGAATATCGACACGGTGATCGGTGTCGAATCACGCGGTTTTATTTTTGCGGCTCCGTTGGCCTATCAGCTCGGCGCCGGTTTTATTCCGGTTCGCAAGCCTAAAAAACTGCCGGCGGAAAAGGTGTCGATCTCTTATGACCTCGAATACGGCCAGGATACTCTCGAAATGCACAAAGACGCCGTCGGCGAAGGGCACAGTGTCCTGATAGTCGACGACCTTCTTGCCACTGGCGGTACGGCAAAGGCAGTCGTCGATCTGGTCGAAAGCGTTGGTGGAAAAGTTGCCGGATTGTTATTCGTGGTCGAGCTTGATTTTCTAGGTGGCCGAGCCAAATTTGAGGGTCATAACGTCCAGTCTTTGATACATTACGACTCATAGGCTCCAACAGTTCATGTTCCCGTAGCTCAGCAGGATAGAGCGTTCGCCTCCTAAGTGAAAGGCCGCTGGTTCGAATCCAGCCGGGAACACCATTATTTGTGGAAAAGACCCGCGAATGCCCGTTTCTATTAATTGAACGGAAGAATAACGTGGTCAGCACAGTGGCAAACATTTAGCCGCATTTGCAGCGTCCGAGGTCTGTTCGGAATTACCTTATCTAACAACAGCCGCATCACAAAAACGATGCGGTTTTTTATTTTGCCCACGAAACACACTAAGAATACGAAATAGGAGTATTTTCTCTTGTGGTAGATTATCTGTATGCAGAAAGTGCTGACAGCCGAGCAAATGCGTGAAGTCGATCGTCTTACGACCGAAAGGTACGGCATTCCATCGGTCATTTTGATGGAAAACGCCGCCCACGCAGTCGCTCGTGTCCTCACCGAAAAACTCGGTGGCTGCGTCAAAGGCAAAAGAGTTCTAGTGCTATGTGGTAAAGGTAACAATGGCGGCGACGGAGCGGCACTTGCAAGGGTATTGGGACAGATGGGTGCGGTTGGAACCGTATTGTTGCTCGGGAAAGTCCGTCAAACGAAAGGTGACGCACGAATCAATTTTCAAAGTTTACGAAAACATCGAGGCGGTTATCCATTCGAGTTGATCGAGTGCGAGGCGGGTAAGATTGAGGAAACCTTTCATTCAGCCTTTTTTGAAGGGTTATGGCATCCCTATGACGTAATTGTCGATGCAATCTTCGGGACAGGACTGTCACGGCCACTAAGTAAAGAACTTGCCTATGTGGTGGACATTTTGTCTGAGAAGCAGAAATGGAAGCAAAGACGCGGCGAATATCTACTTATTTCCGTCGATATCCCGTCCGGTCTCAATGCGGATTCGGCAGAGCCTATCGGAGCCAATGTTCATGCCGATGTAACTGTTACCTTTTCGACTCCGAAACTTGCAAATGTAATGTCGCCGGCGGCGGCACACAACGGCGAATTGTTCATTGGGGAGATCGGCGCATGGGAATTGTTAGGGCAAACACCTAGTAACACCTTCGTAATTCATGAAGACCCAATTCGAGGATTTTTGTACGAGACCCATGTGCGGCAGAATTCTTACAAGAAAAAACGCGGAACCGTTACAATCTTTGCGGGTTCAAGAAAATATTCGGGAGCTTCCGTTTTGGTCGCAAATTCGTGCTTCATGGCCGGCGCGGGAATGGTCACACTTGCGGTACCTCGTGGGATTCACCGGATAGCTGCCGCCAAAACGATTGACGAGGTAATAGTTTCCACTTTTGATGATCTGGATTCTCATTCATTTCAGGCTAATGCGGTGGCGGTGGGATGTGGCCTCGCTTCCGATACTACTACACACGAATTTATCAAAAAGATCATCGATCAAAGAAAAGCTCCAATGGTTATCGATGCAGAAGGACTGAACGCTATTTCTCCTTTCAATCTCAAGGGCTCCAAATTACACCCATTGATACTGACTCCTCACATAGGAGAATTCGAACGATTGCTCGGACATGAAGTGGACCCCAAACACCGGATAGAAACGGCGAGGAAATTCGCGAATGACTATAAGGTGATTCTCGTATTGAAGGGAGAGCGAATCATTATTGCGGACGGTGCCGGAAATATTTTTATTAATCCTACGGGCAACGCAGGTGTATCGCGAGCCGGGGCCGGTGACACATTGACCGGTATAATTACAAGTTTCATTGCTCAATATGCCGTAGCTCCGAGGTCTGAATTCGACGACGCCGAAACCTCACACGATCGCGCAATGAGGGCAGTACTGGCAGCTTGCTACGTCGCAGGCGTCGCTGGTGACATATCTGCTCGTAAGTTTGGCCAGCGTTTTATGACGGCAACCGACATCCGCGAGTGTATTGCCGAGGCAATGTGTGAGATCGATAGCCGCGAGAGGATAAACGTTTGACAAAGATCGAGGACGTGGAATGCAATACGCCTTCTGCAACATTTGAGATTGGTGAGCGGATTGCCTGCGAGCTTGCTGCCGGAGATGTTCTTTTGCTTTACGGCGGGCTTGGTGCGGGCAAGACTCTTTTGACCAAAGGCATTTTGAATGCGCTTGATTTTGATATTGATGAGGTCACAAGTCCGAGTTTTACGCTGGTAAATTTATACAAAACGGATAAATTTGATGTTTATCACATCGACCTTTGGCGGCTCGATGCCTCGCAGGACACTGCATCAGCGGTCGGGCTGAATGAGATACTTGAAAACGAAAAGGCCGTTGTAATCATCGAGTGGGCTGACAAGCTTGGCGCCGCCTCGTTTCCCAATCGGACGCTTTCTATCCATCTCTCAGGGGATGGAGACGAGCCACGCGAGATCAGTTTCGCTCAAAAGCCTGCCCGGTAATGGTGTAAAAGATTTAACATGAAATTTCTTTGTAACAGCGGCGGCATTTCATATAATTTAGCCCGCCACGTATGTCACTTTCGGATATGAAATCGTCAAAAGCGGCTCAGTCGCCGGGGCCGGAACCCATTACCGGAGATGAACTCGACGGTAACAAGCTTTTTAATCGCGAGCTGAGCTGGCTCGAATTCAACCGTCGCGTGCTTGACGAGGCAATGGACGAAAACCTGCCGGTCCTGGAGCGGCTGAAATTCCTTGCGATCTTCTCATCGAATCTCGACGAGTTTTTCATGATCCGCATCTCCGGCCTCAAGGAGCAGATCTTCGAGGGCATAGGCGAACTTTCGGCGGATGGTATGACCGCCTCGGAACAGCTTGCTGCTATCTATAAGCGACTACGGCCGATGTTGAAGCGGCAGGTTGCTTATCTCAGCGAAAATGTCTTCCCGGCCCTAAAAGAGGCGGGAATAGCCATCGAACCTTATGCGGGCCTCAATGCTAAAGAGAAAAAACTGCTTGACAAGTATTTTCGAAACAACCTGTTTCCGATACTGACTCCGCAATCGGTCGATTCGAGTCATCCTTTCCCTTACATCTCAAATCTGAGTATCAATCTCGGGCTTTATATCGAGCCGAACCGGGCTTTTACCCAAAACAAACTCAAGCACCTGTTTCGACAAAAACGATTTATTAGAATAAAGCTGCCGCCAACTGTTCCCCGCCTTATCCCGATCAATGAGAAATCGGGCCGTTATGCGTTGCTTGAAGAAGTCGTGGCTGCAAACGTCGCTGAAATTTTCCCAAATATGAAAACGAGCGAAGCATATCTTTTTCGTGTGACTCGCGATGCAGATATCGAACTTCGCGAGGACGAAGCAGGCGACCTGATGCGTACACTCGAACGCGAATTGCAACGCAGGCGCGACAGGTTTGCAGTGCGCCTTGAGGTCGCCGCCGCTATGCCGAATAAGATGGTGAAATTGCTCACGACGGGCACAGGGCTGACGGATGACGATGTCGAGCGGATTGACGGATTTGTCGATATCCCCGATCTGCTTCAGCTTTACGCTTTGGACAGGCCGCGGCTAAAAGAAAAGCCAATAATGCCGGTGGTTCCTGCGGTCTTGCAGAAAAAAGAGAATATCTTTGACGTTATTAAGAAACAGGATATCCTGCTGCACCACCCATACAGTTCATTTGGAACCGTCGCAGACTTCATTGCCAAGGCCGCACAGGATCCTAACGTCCAGGCGATCAAGATATGTTTGTACCGAACAGGAAAAGACTCGCCGATAGTGGATTCGCTGATGCGTGCGAGCCGGCTCGGCAAGCAGGTGACCGCTCTTGTTGAGTTGAAGGCTCGCTTTGACGAGGAGAACAACATCGAGTGGGCACGGCGGCTCGAGAACGAGGGCGTCCACGTTGTTTACGGAATCAGCACGTTGAAAACACACTCGAAAGTTCTGCTTATCGTCCGGCGCGAAAAGGATAAACTGGTTCGTTACGTTCACCTCGGAACAGGAAATTACAATCCTGTCACCGCGCGAATGTACACCGACCTTGGGCTCCTGACCTCGAACGAAGAGATCGGGGAAGATGCGAGCAGTTTGTTTAATTTTCTTACGGGATACTCGCAGCAGGACAAATACAAACGCCTGATCGTTGCTCCGCTGCATTTGCGTGACAGACTGATCGCTCTGATCCGCCGCGAGGTGAAAAACAAGAAAGCTAACAAAGAAGCCCGAATTATCATCAAAGCAAACAGCATTACGGACTTTCAAGTTATCGAAGAACTATACGAGGCATCGAAGGTCGGGGTCGAGATCGATCTGATAATTCGCGGAATTTGTGCTTTGCGGCCGGGGATCAAAGGGCTCTCTGACAATATCCGGGTTCGTTCGATCATCGGCAGATTTCTTGAACACAGTCGAATATTTTATTTTGCTAACGCCGGGGCTGAGGAGGTTTATATGGGCAGCGCCGATCTGATGCATCGCAGTTTTGACACGCGTGTCGAGGTTGTGACTCCTATCCTCGATCCGGATATCAGAGACTATCTAAAGGATGAAGTGCTCGGGTCCTATCTGAAGGATGTGGCGAACGCTCACATTCTGAAACCGGACGGTACGTATAAAAAACTTGCCCGCCGTGGCGATAAGGGTTTCGATGCGCAGATGCACTTTGTTGGAGTTGATAGTTTGGGTTAGGCAGCGTTTTTCTTTTCGAATCTTGCTTCGATCACGTCACCTTTCTGCTTGCCATATTTGAGAGTAAGCCGTGGATAACCACGGGCCTCAACTTCGAGATCGGTTGCCTTGAGCAGTTTTTCGGTTTTTTGAATGTCCTTCATCGAGCCTTCAATTTCCATGTAATAGCCGAACGGAAGTTCGTCCAGAACGACTTCGACATTACCGAGATGCCATGCTTTGCGGTGTTTTTCGTAAACAACGGAAAGTTTGTAGCCGAGCTTTTCGATGATACGTTCGGTCGCTTCGACATCGGACACATCGGTTTCGAATTCGATCTGGTGTTTGAAATCGCCGTTGGTAACGACTTTTTCTTTGTAAGTGAGGGTGTTGATTGTATTGGTTTTGCGAAGTCTAAGAAACGCAGCCTTATCATCTAGCTGACCGCCGCGATGAAGGTAGTTTTCCTCGAATGTTTCATACGAAAAGGTCGCCCCCATTTCGATCAGCTTTGCAGCAAGTTCGACAAGGCGCTTTTTGTCGATCCGATATTTTTTTTCGATCTCTAGACCCATTTTGTGACTTAATTTGACTTAGACTGAAATTCGATTCTAAGAAATTCACAGGTCGAATGCACGAACGAAGATAAATTATGTGGGGTCATTTGCGCCTTCATGACATCAAATGGACTTGGAGTTTCTTGACTTAAACCGGGGAGTATCAGATACTTGAAAAAAAGGTCAAGTATTGCTTGGCTTTGCAATTATTTTTTTATTAGAGGAGATTTTTATGCCATATCCAGAAATGATGATCCACGGAATGCGTCAAGAGTTGGCGCAGCTTGGAATCGAAGAAACTAAAACGACTGAAGCCGTGAATGAGGCCGTTAAGAATACTGACGGAACGCTTATGGTCGTTGTCAATTCCGTTTGCGGCTGCGCGGCGGGAGGCGTTCGTCCGGGTATCGCGATGGCGCTGCAAAACGCACCAAACAAGCCCGATCATTCGATCACAGTATTTGCGGGAGCTGACATTGACGCTACGGAGACAGCTCGCGAGTACTTTACCGGCCATATGCCATCGTCGCCTTCGATCGGATTTTTGAAGAACGGAGAACTCGTTCAGTTGTTCGAGCGCCGCGACCTCGAAGGCCGTCCGCCCCAAGTCATCGCACAAGCGTTGATCGATGCTTTCAACACGCACTGTGCAAAGACCGAAGCTGCGAATAACTAACTGTTGATCGCATTTTAAGTTAATTGAAAAAGCCGCTTCAACGAGCGGCTTTTTGCGTGTGGAAAGAATGTATTGCGCCGCAGATGTTGGAATCGTAAGATGTCAATAGGCGGCCTCATCTAATACGCTATTATCAAATGTCGATCGAACAACGACAACACATCCGTTTTTCACTGGACGTTCCCGCGATCATCTACACAAAATTTGGCGAAAAACAGGAGACTCGGTTACAGCAGATCAGCATTGGCGGCTGCTTTACGGGTTGGGAAGAGAATATCCATGTCGGCGATGAATTTCGCATGGAGATCGAGCTCCCGAACAGAAATTTCCTGCCGCTGTATTGCGAAGCAGTCTACCGGTTTGATCACACAGGCGTTGGTGTGAAGTTTATAAACATTTGCCAATTTGAGCAGTCACTTATCTCAAAAATAATCGCCCATAGGCTCGACATGGAAGGCGTCCCGCTTCAGGTCGATCCGCTTGTAGCTCCGCCAACTTTCGTAGCCGAGCCCTCCGCGCCACAGATGACCAACAGCCGAGCTGGAAAAGATGCACCTTTCGAAAAAATAATGGCCGGCGATGATTTATCTTAGCTCGGCTTTTGCAGTTGAGCGGGGCGAATCGCCGTATACTGGGCAGACGCAATTTTCCACATACTTTTTTCTTTTCGAAATACAACCATTACTCGCATGCTTCTCGGCGGCAAAGGCTTTCCTTCATTTACTAGGCTGTAATTAAATCGCGCGATGACGATCGCAAATTTATCGTAAGAGCGGATCGAGTACTCGTTAGCTTCGAGAGAAGCTGACATATTTCCGGCTTCTGCTTTTGCTTTAGGTGTATAAAAGCCTAAGACTTTGTCACGCGGATCAAATTCACCCGCGGGTGAGATCTCGATATAGTCGGATGCGAATATTTTGTCCAGCGCCGCCGCATCATACGCCATTTGAGCATCGGTCATCTGTTTGATGAGCGATTTGAATATTGTCTCGTCTTTATTTTGTGATTGAGAAAATCCCTGAGCAGTGAATAAGGTTACAATAAGGAAAACAAGAAGTCTTAGTTTCACGATTTAGGCTCTCCAAAAAAGATATATACTGACATCCAATACGATCACAAACGTTTGTTAGTTCTCTTACTAAAACAGCTCATCTAGCGCTTGTTCAAGATTCTTAACACCGATAACCCGCAGTCCTAGTAGTTTTTCCAATCCTTTTCTATTCGATTCGGGCAGGATCAGTTTTTTGAAGCCGAGGGTTTGGGCCTCACGAGCACGGGATTGGGCTTGGAGAACGCCGCGGATCTCGCCGGTCAGACCGACTTCGCCAAAGACGGCGGTGTCGGGCGGGATCTGGATGTTGCGAAAGCTCGAAGCGATAGCAGCGATGATACCGAGGTCGGCGGCAGGTTCGTCGATCTCCATGCCGCCGGCTATATTTATGAAAACATCGTCGCCTGCAAGTTGAAATCCGAGACGTTTTTCGAGAACTGCGATCAGCAGGGATGCACGGTTATGATCAAAGCCCTGCGTCATTCGCCGACCGCTGCCGAATTTTGTGCCGCTTACAAGAGCCTGTACCTCAACGAGCATCGGCCGCGTGCCTTCCATGCAGACGGTGACGACCGAGCCTGTCGCGTTTTCCGGACGTTCCTGCAGAAATAATTCCGACGGATTTCCGACTGGCACGAGGCCAGTGTTTGTCATCTCAAAAACGCCTATCTCGTTCGCCGCGCCAAAACGATTTTTGGTCGCACGGATGATGCGGTGATTATGATGACGATCGCCTTCAAAATAGAGCACGGTATCAACGATATGCTCGAGTGTTTTCGGGCCGGCGATCGAGCCTTCTTTTGTGACGTGTCCGGTTAAGAAAACAGGTGTGGCTGTTTGCTTGGCAAAAGTCATGAACTGCGCCGCGACGTCTCGCACCTGCGAAACGCTCCCCGGTGCAGATTCGATCTGGTCGCTGTGAACGGTTTGGATCGAATCGACGATCACAAAATCGGGTCGCAGCTTATCGGTCTCGGCGAGAATAAACTGAAGGTTGGTTTCCGGCAGCAAGAAAAGATTCTGCGCTTCGACCCCGAGTCGTTCACCCCGCATCTTTATCTGGCGTTCTGATTCTTCGCCTGAAACATAGAGCACTTTCGTTCCGTTTCGTCCTAGCTTATCTGCCATCTGCATAACGATGGTCGATTTACCAATGCCGGGAGCACCGCCGATCAGCACGAGCGAGCCTGCGACGATTCCACCGCCGAGAACCCGATCAAGCTCAACGATACCCGACGCAGTTCGGTCATCATCCTGGGCCTCGATGCTGCCATATGCAACTGGCGTGGATTCGCGATAAACAGAACCTGCCTTTGCCGAGACTGCCGGTGGCCGAAAGCGTTCTTCGACCATAGTGTTCCAATGCTCACAGTCAGGACATTGGCCGATCCATTTACGGGATTGCGAGCCGCAATTTTGGCACACAAAAATTGTCGCCGGTTGTTTTGCCATAGAGTGTTGACCTCAGAATACAACAACTGGCGAGGCTGAGAGAAAGGCACGGACGGTAATCAGTTCAAACGTCTCAAGATGTTATCTGAAATCATAAGCGTATTGGCTGTTTAGATAGTGTGCGAGAGATCCGATCAGCCGCCTGCTGAATTGCGGTCGGATTTAGTCACAACGACGCTTTTCGTGTTAAAATTTTCCCGGATGAAGTTAGACGTCTTCATATTAAGAGTTGCTTTTGTTGGAATGCTGATACTGCTCGGTTATCTGCTCAATCCGTTTGAGCGGACGCAGCGGTTCGGGCTTCACGCTATCAGCAATGAAGATACGCGGCGTATATTTTCAGCGGCTTTGGGAGCTGTTGTTGGCGTGCTTATCATTGCGTTTGAAATGCGTGTTCGCCGAGCTTCATTAAAAACACTTATCGGTGCAGCGGTTGGTTCGATACTCGGTATCGCCGGAGCGTTTCTTATCGGTGTCTTGATCTCAATACAAAAGGAAGCCGCCGTTACCGCTGAGATGCAGACCTTCCTTACGATCTCGCTGGCATTTTTCATGGGCTACGTCGGGCTGATGGTTGGTGCTGCCAAAGGTGATTATCTCGATCTTTCGGCTCTGGGCGGTATCTTCAGCGACAAGAATGTAAAACGCGATTACAAGATTCTCGACACGTCGGTGATCATCGACGGTCGCATTGCGGATGTCGCAGAGACAGGATTTCTGGGCGGCACGTTGATCATTCCTCATTTTATCCTTGCCGAGTTGCAGCAGGTAGCGGACTCACCGGATTCGTCAAAACGCCAGCGCGGACGGCGAGGTTTAGACATGCTGCAGCGGCTTCGCAATAACAGCAAACTAGACATCCAGATCGTCGAAACTGATTTCCCGGCGGTGAAAGAGGTCGATCTTAAGCTGATCGAACTCGGTACACAACTCGACGCGGTGATCGTCACAAACGACTTCAATCTCAACAAGGTTTCTCAGCTTCGCGGTGTCGAGGTGCTTAACATCAACGAGCTTGCCAACGCTCTCAAACCGGTAGTGCTGCCGGGCGAGGCGATGCGAGTGTTCGTGCTAAAGGAAGGCAAGGAATACAATCAGGGTGTTGCTTATCTTGACGATGGCACGATGGTTGTCATCGACAATGCCCGCCGGTTGATCGGCAAAACTGCCGACATTGCCGTGACTAGTGTCCTGCAAACGACTGCCGGCAAGATGATCTTTGGCCGCCTGTGGGAAGAGAAAGAAGAGTCGAATGGCGGAGTTGAATTAGGCATTCATGATTCGCGCTCTCTTGGGTTTAGAAAAGCAACCCGGGAACTCCGACAGACGACCATAATCGAAGAGATCGAATCATAGTGCTCAGGCCCGTACCTTAGTAAGGCTGGAACACTCAACGCCAGAATCTGCCGCACTTTCTAACCAGCGGACTTTAGCACCTAATGAACACCGCCATCATAGTTGCAGCAGGAAGCGGACATAGATTCGCCGGGTCGCTGCCAAAGCAGTTCGTAAACCTCCTAGGTAAACCTATAATATTTCACACCTTAGAACGATTTGAGGCTTGTCCGGTCATCGATGAGATCTTGCTGGTTGTGTCCGAAGAAGGTAAGGACTATTTCGAAGTATCAGGTCTCAAAAATGAGATCAGTAAATTGAAACAGGTTGTCGTCGGAGGCGATACGCGGGCAGCATCGGTAAAGAAGGGACTCGATGCGATAGATGCATCGAGGGTTGATGTGATTGCGATTCATGACGGTGCTCGGCCGCTCGTTTCGGTGGATGAGATCGCCCGAACGATCGAAAAAGCAAAAGAAGCCGGTGCCGCTTGCCTGGTTGCTGAAGTAACCGACACTATAAAAGAGATCGAAGCCGAACATGTTTTGCGCACGATCGACCGCAGCCGTTTACGGCGGGCGCTTACCCCGCAGGCGTTTCGTTACGATATTATTAAGAGAGCATTCGAAGGCGTTGACCTCAGCGAATCGGTCACAGACGAATGCTACTTGGTTGAGAAACTCGGTGTTGACATCGCTCTTGTCCAGGGCAGTGCGTCGAATATCAAGATCACACGTGCAGAAGACATGGTCCTTGCAGAAGCATTTTTGAAGCGTCTTTAAATATGTACCGAATCGGTTTTGGAACTGACATTCACCGTCTTGTGGCCGGACGTCCGCTGATCCTTGGAGGCGTTCACATCGAATCCGACCTCGGAGCCGAGGGCCATTCGGATTCTGATGTACTAATGCATGCTGTTGCTGACGCCGTGCTGGGCTCGCTGGCGCTTGGTGATCTGGGGACTCATTTTCCTGATGACGAAGAACGCTGGCGAAATGCCGCAAGCTCTCAGTTTGTTAGGTATGCGGTTGCCCTAATAAAGGAAAAAGGTCACAGGATCGCCAATATTGACTCGGTTATTCACCTCGAGAGCCCCAAACTTCGTCCCCATATAGAAGCAATGCGCTCCAATTTGGCTACAGTCCTTGATACTGATGTTGAAAATGTCAGTATCAAAGCCAAGACCGGCGAAAAGGTGGATGCAGTCGGCGAACGCGGTGCCATTAGTGCCGAAGCGATCGTATTGGCCGTTAGAACTGCCTAGGCGACGTGGTGCATTCACGGCTCCTCACATTTAAATTTCCGGCTATCTGTGCGAAACTTGGTTAATCTATGCGTCCACAGGAGATTATCGCGACAAAACGCGACAACAAGGCGCTTTCCGACGAACAGATCACAGCCTTTGTAGATGGTGTGTGCGACGGAAGCTGGGCCGACTATCAGATAACGGCTCTGGTGATGGCGATCTTTATTCGCGGGCTGAATCGCCGCGAGCAATATTCGATCACCGGGGCAATGCTGCATTCGGGCACGATAATGGATTTTTCTGACATCGATGCCCCGAAGGCCGATAAACATTCGACCGGCGGCGTTGGGGATAAAACTTCACTGATAATCGCTCCGCTTGCTGCGGCATGTGGCGTTGCCGTGCCAATGATATCCGGACGCGGCCTCGGCCATACGGGAGGGACGCTCGACAAACTCGAATCCATTCCCGGCTTTGATGTAAATATCCCGTTTACAAAATTCAAGTCGATACTAAAAAAGTGCGGCCTTGCTCTTGCCGGACAAACTCAACAGATCGCTCCTGCGGATAAAAAGCTCTACGCCTTGCGCGACGCGACGGCGACAGTGCCGTATATCCCGCTGATCGTTGCATCGATAATGTCCAAGAAACTTGCGGAGGGACTTGATGCTTTAGTTTTGGATGTCAAAACCGGATCGGGTGCGTTCATACAGAAATACGCTGATTCTCTAAAACTTGCCAAAGCGTTGTGCGAAACGGGCAAGACGTTCAGCGTCGATACACACGCATTGATAACGGACATGAGCGAACCGCTTGGACAATTCGTCGGCAACGCCCTTGAGGTCTATGAATGCCTAAAGATCCTTCGCGGAGAAGCGGACGATGCAATGCTGCCGACGCTGGAACTATCAACTGAGCTAACGGCACATATGCTCGTCCAGACCAAGGTCGCTAATTCTCTCGACAGCGCAAAATTTAAGATAAGAACCGCACTGGATAGCGGCAAGGCACTCGAGACGTTTCGAAAGAACATCGAGCTTCAGGGCGGAAACGCAAAGATCTGTGATAAACCCGAACTATTATTTACAAAAGGTATTGTAAAGGTTCCGGTCACCGCTTCGGTAAGCGGTTTTATCAGCGAGATCGACACGTTTTTGGTCGGGAACGCAATTTCAGAGATCGGCGGCGGCCGCATAAAGGCGGAAGACAGCGTTGATCACGCAGTCGGCTATTCCTGCACAAAGAAACTAGGCGATCATGTGGGAAAAGGTGATGAACTCGGTGTCATTTATTGCCGTAAACGAAATCAGGCCGATGCTATTAGCGAAAAGCTGCAAAACGCATATAAAATATCGAGAGTAATCACAAAGACAACGAAATTGATAAGAGCGGTGGTCTAACCTGATATGAAACATCGAACCTATTTGCCGGTATTGCTTATTGTCGCTGTTGCCTTGCTTATTTCATCGTGTGCCGAGAGAACCGAAGCAAAACGCGAAGGCTGCAAGATCCGAGTAGGCATTGTTTTTGACATCGGCGGCAAGAATGATCGTTCGTTCAATGCGGCAGCGTGGGAAGGCGTTAAACGTGCCCAGCAGGACCTCGATATTTGTCTCTACGACGTAGAGCCTGGCAACCCGACTTCGATCGAACCGGCAATGCGAGCCTTTGCCGAGAAAAATTTCGATCTCATCATCGGGGTCGGTTTTGCGCAAGGGCCGATCATGCAAAAAGTCGCTCTCGATTATCCAGACATCAAATTTGCGATCGTTGATGGCGTCATCGTTGACAGCGACGGCAAGCCTGTTCCGAATGTTGCCGATCTCGTTTTCCGCGAGCACGAAGGCTCGTATCTCGTAGGCATGATCGCCGCCTCGAAATCGAAAACCGGAACTCTCGGTTTCTTAGGCGGAATGGACATAGGGCTGATTCACAGATTTGCAAAAGGCTATGAAGAAGGTGCTAAGTCAATAAATCCAAACGTCAAGGTGATAGTGAATTATGTAGGCGTCACTGACGGAGCCTGGAACAATCCCGGCAAGGGCAAAGAGCTGTCGCTTGCACAGATCGAGAAAGGTGCCGATGTTATATTCACAGCAGCTGGGAACTCAGGCCTCGGCGCTTTTGATGCTGTCGAACAGTACGGTAAGGAAAATGGCGAGGCCAAAAAGTTTGTCATCGGGGTCGATTCAAACCAAAACGGCGTCAAGCCCGGCTTTGTGCTTACGTCAATGGTTAAACGTGTCGACAATGCGGTTTACGACGTTATTAAAGAACTCCTTAACGGCAAATTCAATGGTGGTTTTCACAATTTCGGCCTCGACAAAGACGGCGTTGCGTATGCGATGGACGATAACAACAAACCACTGATTCCGGCCGACGTGATAACAAAAGTTGAAGCCGCTAAAGCTAAGATCGTTGCCGGCGAGATCAAAGTGACAGACGCGATGTCGAAATAAGAAATGTTAGAACTTCGAAATATCACAAAAACATTTGGCAGCGTTGTCGCAAACAATGACGTTTCGATAAAGGTTGAAAAAGGTACTATCCACGCGATCGTCGGCGAGAACGGAGCAGGCAAATCGACGATCATGCGAATTGCCTACGGCTTTTACAACGCTGACAGCGGCGAGATCTTGGTTGACGGTAAGCCGACAGCTATTAAGAATCCGCACGACGCGATCGCCAACGGCATCGGCATGGTGCACCAGCATTTTATGCTGGTCGATACGATGACCGTTGCCGAGAATATTATTCTCGGTGCTGAGACAGGCTCGGCTGCGAATCTCGATCTCGAAAAAGCAAGCGCAGATATTCTTGCTCTTTCAAATGAGCTGAAACTCGGTGTCGATCCTAACGCCTATATTGAAGACTTATCCGTTGGCCAGCAGCAGCGAGTTGAGTTGTTAAAGGCTCTTTATCGAAATGCAGAATTGCTGATTCTCGATGAACCAACTGCCGTTCTCTCTCCGCAGGAGGTCGAAGAATTTTTCAGCATCCTTCGCCGGATGAAAGAGCAGGGCAAGACGATCATCATCATCACTCACAAACTTGAAGAAGTACTTGCGATCTCGGACGAGGTGACCGTCATGCGTGACGGAAAATCGGTCGGCAACGTCAGGACTTCCGAGACCACTGCTAAGGATCTTGCGCGAATGATCGTTGGACGCGACGTTCTGCTTCGTGTTGAAAAGACTGATGCAAAACCTGCAGCGACAGTTTTAGATGTTAAAAATCTTGGTGTCGCAGGCAAACACGGCCCAGCGGTCAATGGTGTTTCTTTTGCCGTGCATTCTGGGGAGATCGTCGGCATTGCCGGCATCGAGGGCAATGGGCAAACAGAGTTGATCGAGGCTCTCTCCGGTCTTGCCAAAGCGTCTTCAGGCCGGATCGAGTTTGACGGCAAAGATGTGACCAGTTGTAACGCACGTGAATTAAAGGAGCTCGGAATTGCACACATTCCTGAGGACAGACACAAACGCGGGTTGCTTCTTCACTCCGACTTGGCAGAGAACTCTATACTAGGCGTCCATTATCGTCCACCGGTAGCCGCAGCAACCGGTTTTATGGACAATGCGGCGATAGGAAAGCGCGTTAGCGAGATCATCGAGAATTTTGACGTTCGCCCGCCAAACGTAGCATTGCCTGCCAAAGCTCTTTCCGGCGGCAATCAACAAAAACTCATCATCGGTCGTGAGTTTGAACTCGATCCCAAACTGCTTCTCGTTTCTCAGCCAACCCGCGGTGTCGATATTGGAGCGATTGAGTTCATCCACCGCAAACTTATCGAGCTTCGCGATTCCGGTTCTGCCGTTCTGCTCGTTTCCGCCGAACTCGAAGAGGTCACAGCTCTCGCCGACCGCCTGCTGGTTATCCGTGAAGGCAAGATCGTTGGTGAGGTTGATCCAAAAGTAACATCGACTGAAGAGATCGGATTGATGATGACCGGTGGGTGACAGGATCGTTAAGATATCACTCCGAAGATCCCTTTCATCGCTGCAACCGCTCGTTCAAGATTCTCCATCGAGGTCGCATACGAAAACCTGATGAATCCATCTGCTCCAAATCCTGCGCCGTCAGTTGTCACAATGTGACCTTCTCTAAGGAGGTGATCTGCAACGTCTGCCGAAGCCGCAAAGCGTTTGCCGAGTAATTCACGCACATCGACGAATGCGTAAAACGCACCTTCGGGCATAGCGCATTTGAAGCCGTTGATATCATTCAACGCCGGTATGAACCAATTTTTTCGGCGTTCGTATTCGGCGGTCATAGAGTTGACGGCGTCGATAGTCTCATCGATATCCTGAAGGGCTTTCGCACATGCGTATTGCACGAACGAAGTCGGATGCGTAGCAGAATGGCTTTGCAGCTTGACCATTGCTTTAGTCCATTCGGGATTTGCGATCGTGTAACCGATCCGCCAGCCGGTCATTGCATAGGTTTTTGAAAAGCTACCTGCAACGCAAACATGCTGTCGTAATTCTTTTGGCAGTGAAGCTGAGGTGAAGGCTTCAGCAGGCGGATATGCAAAGAACAAATAGCACTCGTCGGTCAGGACGTATATACCTTTTGCAACGCATAGTTCGACGATGTTCTGTATTTCCTCGCGCGGAATAACGCGGCCGGTCGGATTATTTGGCGAGTTCAGGATCAACAGTTTTGTCTTGTCCGTGATCGCGGCGGCGACCTGTTCGGCGGTCAGTATAAAATCTGTTTCCTCAGTTTCGATAAAGACGCTGTTCGCATTACAAAATGAAGCTATAGCCGGAAACGTGACCCAATACGGTTTAGGAATGAGAACGTCATCGCCGGGATCGAGTAACGTACAAGCGGCGTTAAATAAAGCTTGTTTACCCCCGCAAGCTGCCGCGATCTCGTCAGCTTTTATCTCGGTACCAAATCTTGCGGCATAAAAATCGGCTATCGACGCTCGAAATTCTGCTAGGCCTGCCGCCGACGTATATTTTGTGAGGCCTTTTTGCAGCCCTTCCCAAGCATATTCTTTAATGAATTGCGGGGTGTCAAAATCGGGTTCGCCGACAGACAGATCGATCACGTCGATGCCTTGAGCACGCATATCCGCTGCGACTTGAGCAGCGATCAGCGTCGATGAACCTTGCATTGCGGCTACGTGTTTGGAAACGGGGAAAGTCATAGAAGTCATTTTGCCACAGAGTTCACAGAGAACACAGAGATAAACCTAAAACTCTCTGGACTATTGTGCGATCTCCGTGTTTCTCAGTGGCTAAGTTTCCTGTAGAAATTCAACTCGATTGCCAAACGGATCACGAAATTCAAATCTCTCACAGTTCGGAATTTGAATGCCATCTGTCACAGTCTGTCCATTTGCATTTAGTTTGTTCCGCCATGCTTCAAGGTCGGAAACCAAATATGCAACATGAGCTTTTGATTTTGCGCGATCTATCCCGTCTTCGGTGCCGAAATGTATCTGGAAACCGTCGAGTTCGACCCAAAAACCACCGCGACCCGAGAGGGATTCTGGCTTTAGTATTTCGGTCATTCCTAGAACGCCGCAATAGAATTCGCGGGCTTCATCTTCGGACCCAACCGGTATGCTGACCTGAACGTGATGAGCGGCTTTGATCATTTGGGAATTTTAACGCAAAGTCGCAGAGACGCAAGGAAAAGAAAATCATTTTTTTGAGCTTGCGTATCCTTTGTGTTAAGTGCCCTTATTTCGCATTCGAACTTCAACAAGTTCAGGGATTAGCCCCGCAACACGGCCGCCGAGTTCGAAGACTTGTTTCATCAGCGTCGATGAAACGTAAGAGTATTCTTCGCCTGCCATCAGGAAGACTGTTTCGATCTGTGGTTCGAGGCGGCGGTTCATCAGGGCCATTCTTAATTCATATTCGTAATCGCTGACTGCACGTATTCCGCGAACTATCGCCGTTGCACCGCTCTTGCGTGCAAAATCGGCGGTTAGGCCTGAAAAACTGTCGACAATTAACTTGCAATCGCCCGTTTGAATTGTTGACAGCACTTCGCGGATCATTTCACAGCGTTCCTCGACCGAAAACATCGGCTTTTTATCCGCATTATTCAAAACGGCAATGATCATCTCGTCAAAAAGCGGAGAACTCCGCTTAATAACATCTAAATGACCATTAGTTAATGGGTCAAATGAACCTGGAAAGACTGCTCGCTTCATATGCTGTGACTACAATGTAATTACAAAAGTGTAATTTAATTGTAAGAATGCTCTGATCGGCTATTGAAAATCCAAAAATCGTGTTAAGATTTGGTTCACAGATAGCGTAAGTAACATAACACAAAGCCGGAATGAATAAAAACGGACAACCAGCGGCATTTTACGACCTCGAAGGCACGTTGGTCTCAACCAATCTTGTTCATACGCTCGCATTTTACGCCAAACGCCAGCAGGGTTTGTGGCAGACCGCCAAAAAAAGTGTCGGGACATTGGCAAGGCTGCCGTTTTTTGGCGTTGCGGATCTGTATTCCCGAAACGTTTTTAATGAAGTGTTCTTTAAAAGCTACGCCGGGTTTTCGCATGACCGCCTTCGTTATTTTTCCGATGAGCTTTTTGAAGAAGTCCTAAAGCCCGCGATCTTTCCCGGCACTTTCGATCTGATAGCCAAAGGCAAAAAGATCGGCCAGCGGCAGATCGTTATTACCGGTGCTTTGGATTTTACGATCGAACGGCTGATGGACTATCTCGGCATCGACGATTACAAAGCGAACCATATGGAGTTCGTCAATGGCTATTCGACGGGCCGCATAATTCCGCCAGTGATGGCCTCGGCAACAAAAGCGCAGTGGATCCGCGAGTACGCCGAACGTGAGAATATCAATCTTTCGGACAGTTATGCTTATTCGGACTCGATCTCGGATTTGCCGATGCTTTCGATAGTCGGGCATCCTGTCGCGGTGTGTCCTGATTTCAGATTGAAGCAAGCAGCGTTGCAGCATGATTGGGCGATTTTGGATTTGAAATGATGACCGAGATTTCAAAAACAAATGAGATTTTGAAATGTCCCTTCTGCGAAAACGACCTTGAAAAAGGTTGTGTGTTGGGACACTCAAGCATTTCAGGTGCCTTTAGATGGTTCGCAGGTGAGCCGACACTTAAAAAGAATTTGTTTGGCACGTTCATGAGGGAGTCGATTGAACTAGCAAAGATTGACAATTTGATGGCAGGACCTTATTTGACTGGTTTTCGATGCAAACGATGCCAGAAAGTAATTTTGGACTATTAAAATGGCACTTCAACTACGACGCAAAACACACGAATCGATCATCTATATCGACAAAGATTCCGCGCCGCGGATCATGCCCAATGGCGAGGATTTTATTTTGGAAGACCTTCCGATCGGGACGCGGGTTATTTATCCGAATCCGCCGATAAAAGGCTTGCCTAACCGCGAAGCGGCGATACGTTATGCTGTGAATCATCCGCTTGAGATGGAGCCGCTTTATGCTTTGCTCGAGCCGGGAATGCGCGTGACGATCGCGATGGATGATATTTCACTGCCGCTGCCGCCGATGGCGACGCCAGATCTGCGGCAGACGATGCTTGAGGTCGTGCTGGACATGTGCGGCGCGAACGGCGTCGATGATATTCACCTGATCATTGCAAACTCGCTGCACCGCAAGATGACCGAGTGGGAAATGAAGCGAATGGTCGGATCGAAGATCCACGACGAATACTATCCCGACCGCTACTACAACCACGATGCCGAGGATGACGACAATCTCGTCACCATCGGACACACGCGACACAACGAGCCTTTGCGTGTCAACAAACGTGCGATCGAAAGTGATCTGCTCATCTATCTAAATATTAATCTAGTGCCAATGGATGGCGGGCATAAATCGGTCGCAGTCGGGCTTTGCGATTATGAAAGTTTGCGTTGTCACCACGAGCCGCAGACTATACGTGATTCGAATTCCTACATGGATCCGCCTGCGTCTGAGTTGAACCACAAGGTCATTCGACTCGGCAAGCTCGTCGATGAACATTGCAAAGTATTTCACATTGAAACCGCGCTGAATAACAAGATGTTCAGCGACGGCTATGACATTTTGACGAGGAACGAGGATGAGTTTTCATTCGGCGACCGTTTGAAGTGGGAAGCGATGAAGCGGACTTTTTCGCCTTTGCCGCGAGCGGCCCGCCGCAAGATGCTGCACGCTATTCCGGCACAGTACGAGATGATCGCTTGTTACGCGGGCAAGACAGAACCTGTTCACGAGAAGATACTCGAAAAAAATTATCAGCAGTACGAAATTCCGGTAAAAGGCCAGTGCGACATTTTGATCTCGGGCATACCTGACATTTCGCCGTACAACGTCTATTCGGCGTTGAATCCATTGCTGGTACAGGTGATGGCACTCGGATATCACTTCAATATGTATCGTAATAAGCCTCTGCTGCGGAGTGGCGGAGTGATGATCATTACCCATCCATGTTTTGATGAATTCGATCATAATTTTCACCCGAGCTATATTGAGTTTTTCCACCGACTGCTGCCGGAATCGCGTGATGCGTTTTATCTGCGCGAAAAATACGAACGCGAATTTGCTTCGAACCCTGCCTACATTGAAATGTACCGCCGCGGCAATGCCTATCACGGCGCTCATCCATTCTTTATGTGGTATTGGGGCGAGAACGGCCGCCAGCACATCGGAAAGGTAATCGTTGCTGGTGCGGAAAATGCGCACGTTCCCGAGATGCTCGGTTGGGAACGCGCCGACAATTTAACCGAAGCAATTGCGATGGGCCGCAGTTACATGGGCCGCAATGCCGAGATAACGATGCTGCATCAGCCGATCATCGGACTGTGCAGTGTTACAGACTAAATTTAGAAACAGGAGGCAACGAAAATGCAAAGTACACAAATGACTCCGGAAATGGATGCTCTCAAAAGTAAATTACGGGCGACGTGGATCGCCGGTGATTTTGGCGTGATCGCACGATCGATCGAAGAAGGCGGACGCGAATTCGTCGAACGGCTTGACCTGAAACCGGGAATGAAGGTTCTCGACGTTGCTTGCGGAACAGGGAATTTGGCACTCCCTGCGGTTCGTATCGGAGCCGACGTTAAGGGCGTTGACATCGCTCCAAATTTGATTGAACAAGCTATCGCCAACGCGGAACGCGAAGGTCTCAAAGCAAAATTCGATGTCGGCGATGCAGAGGATATGCCGTATCAGGATGGCGAATTCGATGTTGTGATGACGATGTTCGGAGCAATGTTTGCACCGCGTCCGGAAGTTACTGCGAGTGAGTTAAAACGTGTCTGCAAGAGCGGCGGACTTATTACAATGGCAAATTGGACGCCTGAAGGCTTTACAGGAGCGATGTTCAAGACGAACGCCAAACACGTTCCGCCGCCGCCTGGAATGTCGCCGCCGCTGCAATGGGGAATGGAAGACCTCGTGCGAGAACGCTTCGCAGAAGGCGTTTCAAATCTCGAAATGCGACGCGTGCCCATCATGTTCTATTTCGACATGTCGCCCGCCGATGTCGTCGAACATTTCAGATTATACTTCGGCCCGACACAGAAGGCTTTTGAATCGCTTGACTCGGATGGGCAAGCCGCTCTGCGCACCGACCTTGAAAATTTGTGGAAGGAGCACAATCAAGCAACCGACGGCACAACAAAGGTCGAGTCAGAGTATTTGGAAGTAAGGGCAATTAAGGCTTGATGAAACTATCACCAACAGAGATATTTAATGGCAAGAAGATCTTCTTCATTGGCGGGACGGGCTTTGTGGGGAAGGTTACCTTGTCGATGCTGCTGCATAATTTTCCGGATATTGGGAAGGTCTATGCGACGGTTCGGGCACGGGATGAGAATGAGTCGAAAACGCGGTTTTGGACGAGTATTGTTACGAGTCCGACGTTCGATCCGCTGCGCGAAAAATACGGCGACGGGTTCGAGGATTTTATTAAGTCTAAGGTCGTTCCTGTTAACGGCGATGTTGGGAACGAGTATCTTGGGCTTGATGAAAAGGAAGCTCAAAAGATCATGCGTGACACCGACATCATTATTAATGGTGCGGGTAATGTGACGTTTAATCCGCCGCTTGAGTCGGCTTTGAGGACAAATGTTGTTGGCTCGAACAATATCATCAAGCTTGCGCGGATGATGAAAAAGCCGCGGGTTGTTCACGTTTCGACTTGTTTTGTCGCAGGCAAACGCAGCGGGCCGATCTGGGAGAATGAGCCGGTTGTTGGATATTTTCCGCGTCGTGATGAGCTCGTTGGGACAAAGTTTGATGTTAATCAGGAGGTCGAAGATTGTGCACGTCTGAGCGAACAAGCGCGGCAAGAGGCTGATGATGCCGTTCAGGCTGCTAAGTTTCGCGAACAGGCACGGAAAAGATTTATCGAGGAAGGACGCGATCCTGACGACGAGGCTGAACTCAAATCTGCCATCTTTCGCGAACGGAAAATGTGGATACGGGAGCGCACGACTGAGCTTGGTGCCGAACGTGCGGAGTACTGGGGCTGGACGAACATTTATACATACTCCAAATCGCTTGCCGAGCAGATCATCGCTTCGCAAGACGACATCGTAAAGGTGCTTGTGCGCCCCTCGATCGTCGAATCGTCGAATCAATATCCGTTCCCCGGATGGAACGAAGGCTTCACTACAACCGCACCGCTTATCTTGATCGCACTACGCGGCCAGCCGGTCATTCCTGTCAACGAGAAACTGATCCTCGACATTATTCCGGTCGATATGGTCGCGGGTGCGATACTTGCGGCGGCGATGAATGCGCTTGTGGATGACAAACCGCCGCTTGTTTTTCAAGCGTCGTCGGGCGATTCAAATCCGAACGATATGAAAAGGATCGTTGGGCTTGTAGGGCTATATAAACGCCAGCATTTCGACGAGAAAGAAACTGGTAATAAAGTCGTTAATAAACTCGCCGGCATGGTCGAGGCGATTCCGGTCAGGCAAAAAACCTACGAGCTTACATCTGCTCCGATGCTCAATCGTATAGCTAAACAGGCTGACGACGTAATGGATTATCTGACACCCCGCTGGGGCGGTGGACGCATCGGGAACATAGTCGCCGATCTCAAAAAATCGACCGAGAGTTTCAAGGAATCTACCCAAGCGACAATGGACGCATTTGCGATGTTCAAACCGTTCATGATCGACAATGAATATTTGTATCGATCGGACAATGTTCGTGCTTTACATGCGCTGATCAAAGAAAAGGAAAAGCAACTTTTGCCTTGGTTTCCCGAACGGCTCGATTGGTACGACTATTGGCTCAATGTTCATTTTCCGGGTATGCGCAAATGGGTGCTGCCGACGCTTGAGGAAGAACTGAAGTCCATTGAAAAACGTTCTTACACTTACAAGGACTTGCTCGATCTTTTTGACACGTCGGTCAAGCGTTTTCCGACGCGTGTCGCGATGCGCATCGAACGCGAAGGGCGTAAGGAACAATATACATACGAAGACGTTCGCGAGTTGACACTCCGCGCCGCAGGATTTTTTGCGAAGAAGGGAATTAAAGCCGGTGACCGCGTAATTCTTTTCTCAAATAACATGCCCGAATGGGGAATGACCTATTTTGGAATTCTGAAAGCGGGCGCGACGGCAATTCCGATCGATCCGGCAAGCACAGTCGATGAGATCGTCACGTTTGCAAGGTCGGGCGAGGCGTCGGCGGTCGCTATTAGTCCGAAACTTAACGGCGAGAATCCGGAGCTAAGGAATAAACTAAAAGAAGCAAAGCTGAAGATCGACGTTTGGACGTTCGATGACATCTTTGAGATGGAGTCGGAGACGGAAGAAGCAAAACGCAATGCTCTTTTGCCTGAGAAAGTACATTCGACATCGGTTGCGTCGCTGATCTTCACGTCGGGTACGACCGGCACACCAAAGGCAGTGATGCTTTCGCACAAAAATTTCGTCAATATGATCTCGATGCTATCGAGCGTGCTCGAGATGGACATAACAGATGGTGTGTTATCAGTGCTGCCGATGCATCACACATTCGAATTTTCTGCGGGGTTTCTGACGCCGTTTTCAAACGGAACGCAGATCACTTATCTCAATGAACTTACCGCAGAAGACCTTTCTCGAACCATCGAAAATGGTCATGTTACAGGAATGGTGGGTGTTCCGGCTTTGTGGGAAATGCTACATCGCCGTATCAAAACGCGCCTGAGGGAAAAAGGTGATTGGATCGCAGATCTTGCTGACAACATGATCGAATTCAACGCCTGGATACGCGATAACACGCCGTTCAACCTTGGGCCGATCGTATTTTTGCCGATCCATCAAGGCATGGGCGGCAAGATGCGTTATCTCATTTCGGGCGGCTCGGCGTTATCGGAAAAAGTACAAAAAGACCTGCATGGTCTAGGCTTTACCGTGCTCGAAGGTTATGGCTTAACCGAGTCTTCACCGGTACTTACCGTTGCACGGCCGGGCAACAAATTGTTGCGTGGGAGTGTTGGCAAGCCGTTACCCGGCGTTGAGGTAAGAATCGACTCGCCGGACGACAACGGCGTCGGCGAAGTCTTAGCTCGGGGCCAGAATGTGATGCTTGGCTATTACAACAACGAGGAAGCGACCGATGCGGTTTTGCAGGATCGCTGGCTGCGCACCGGTGATCTTGGGCGCCTCGATGACGATGGCAATCTTTTCATCGTCGGTCGTTCAAAAGATGTAATCATTGATTCAAACGGTAAGAATATCTATCCCGACGAGATCGAAGACCTTTATGGAAAATCGCCATTGATCAAAGAGATGAGCGTTGTCGGTTTGCCTGATGACGACGGTGGCGAAAAGATTGCCGCGCTAGTCGTACCTGATTACGAACACGACATCGCTCTTTCGCGAGCGGATGTCAACAAACAGATCGAGCAGCATTTTCGCGAAGTATCGGCCGCTCTTGCGTTTTTCAAACGGGTCAAAGTTCTTCACATGACTCCCTTCGAATTGCCGCGAACCGCAACGCGAAAAGTAAAACGCCCTAAGGTTGTTGATATGCTGCAGGCACTCGAAGACCGCTCGAAAACAAAGACAAAAGCCGTCGCAGAATCAAAAGGCGACGACAATGTGCTCTGGATCCGCAAGATCGTTGCAAGCGTTTCAAACAGGCCGCTTGCCGACATCGCTATCGAGGACAAACTTGCCGATCTTGGCTTCGATTCGCTGATGTTTGTTGAGTTGCAGGCTGCCGTCGAGGACGCCGGCGGCCGCATTCCGTCGCCGGACACTTTGAATGAAGTCCAATCAGTGCGTGAATTGCTGACTGTGGTTCAGCGCGTTGATAAGTCGAAGAAACTCGCTGACGAACCGCGTGTTGAAGTGCAAAAAGAAGAGGATGAAATTTACATTCCTTCGATAGTCCAACGTGCAGGGAACGCAGTTGTCAGCCTTGCGACGGACGCTCTTTACGACGCAGTGCTTGACACTCACATCGATGGTGAATCGAATGTACCGCAGCATGTGAATTTTATTGTCGCTCCAAATCACACTTCGCATCTGGATACAGGCTTAGTGAAAAAGGCGCTCGGTAAAGACGTTGCCGAGCAGACCGTTGCTGTTGCGGCGGCCGACTATTGGTTCGATACGAAGTACAAGCGTGCCTATATGAACAACTTCACCACGCTTGTTCCCATCGAACGCACAGGCTCATTAAGACAGTCGTTGCGCCACGTTACGCAGATATTGAATGATGGTTACAATGCGCTGATCTTTCCAGAAGGCGGCCGTCAAGAATCGGGACAGATCGCCGAGTTCAAACCGATCATTGGCTACCTCGCGCTGAATCAAAAGATCGGTATTTTGCCGATCTATATTTGGGGAACCTACGAAGCATTTCCGAAAGGCACCATTGTTCCAAAAGGCAGTAGCATCGGAGCAAAGATCGGTGCTAAAGTTGGACGATTCTTGGAATACGACGAGTTAAAGAAGATGACCGAAGGTGTGCCAAATACCGAAGCATATCGTCTGATCGCGGCTCGTGTTCAGCACGAAGTCGAAAACATGCGTGACGGAACGCGTGATAAGTTCGATGCCGACGCTTTGCGAAAACAGTGGAAAAGCGAGCGGCGCCGTTCAAGAAAACAGGAGCCTGTGATAGATGACTAACGTTAGGTTTCAACTCAAAAGACAAAGCAGCTTTAAGAAAATGGCGCTTCGTTTGATGCTGTTTACTGTTTTGTTTTCTGCTTTATCTGTTATGGGGCAATCCGTTAATAAGAATCAGATGGCCGAGCGTGTTAAGGCCGAGTTCAAACACGCTTGGGATGGTTATGAGCAATACTGTTGGGGGCACGATGACCTCAAGCCGCTAACAAAGACTTGCCGCGATTGGTACGGAACGCCGATATTGATGACGCAGATCGATGCGCTCGATTCGCTGTATCTACTGGGGTTTAAAAAGGAAGCTGATGAAACCCGCGAGTATATCGTCAAAAATCTTTCATTCGACAAAGATATTTCGGTGCAGAATTTTGAGATAACAATCCGCATTCTCGGCGGCCTGATCTCAAGTTATCAGATCACTCACGATAAGCGATTGCTGAATTTAGCGGACGACCTTGGACGACGCTTACTTCCGGTTTTTGATTCGCCGACGGGAATGCCTTACAGATTCGTAAATCTTAAAACGGGAAAGACAAAAGGTGAAGTATCAAATCCGGCCGAGACTGGAACGCTGATGCTTGAATTCGGAGCCCTCGCAAAGCTAACAGGCAGGCAGATCTATTACGACAAAGCGGCCCGTGCTTTGATCGAGACATACAAACGCCGTTCGCCGATCGATCTTGTCGGAACGAACATCAATGTCGAGACCGGCGAATGGACGAACACCGACAGCCACATCAGCGCCGAGATCGATTCGTATTACGAATATCTTCTGAAAAGCTCGATGATGTTCGAGTGGGAAAAAGAGGATTTTAACGAGATGTGGGAAACCTCATCGCTGGCTGCGAAAAAATATCTATTGGATGAAACGTCGAACGGTACGTGGATGGGCCACGCCGATATGAATACAGACAAACGGACGACGACGACGTATGGGGCACTTGACGCTTTCTTTCCGTCGCTCATGATAATGGTTGGTGATCAACCCACGGCCGAGAAGCTGCAAGATTCTGCGTTTAAGATGTGGCAAGTGAACGGCATCGAACCGGAAGTTTACAATTACAAAACAGGCAAAACCGAAGAAGCCGGTTACCCGCTACGTCCTGAGATCGTCGAGTCAACTTTTTACCTTTACTACTACACCGGTAAGCGAAAGTATCTCGCTATGGGTAAGCAGATGTTCGACGATTTTGTTAAGTATTGCCGTAGCGATGTCGGATACGCTGGATTGAGAAGCGTGTTGACAAAAGAGAAGTCGGACTACATGCACAGTTTTTTGCTGGCTGAGACGTTCAAGTATTTTTACTTGCTATTTGCTCCTAAAAATACTGTCGATCTGAGAAAAGCTGTATTCAACACGGAGGCTCATCCGATCAGTTGGACATGGGAGTTCAAGAAACGACCAGTTAAGACTCGACATAAATAAAGATGGCAAAGACAAAAGCTTTGGCTAAAACAGAAAAAAGCATTCTGATAACCGGCGGAACCGGCTTTTTGGGTACGCATATTGTCCGACAGCTTTTGGACGCCGGTGAAAAGAACCTGAAAGTGATGGCATCGCGTGTGCCGGAATGGATGAAGGACGCGGGAATCGAAGCCAGCGAAGGCTCCGTGACGAATCGAAATGATATAGAAAAGACAGTTAAAAATGTCTCGGCGATCTTTCACCTTGCAGGAAAGGTTTCGCGTGACAATGATGACGCCATCGCGATGAACAAGATTCATCTTGAGGGCACGCGTCTGCTTTGCGAAGCATCGAAAGAAGCCGGCGTGAAAACGATGGTCCTTGCCTCATCGAGTGGCACGATCGCCGTCAGCGAAAACGAGCAGATCTTTGATGAGACATTTCCTCAGCCGGTCGAAGTATTCTCGCGTTGGGCGTATTACGCCTCGAAATATTATCAGGAACGCACGGCGTTGGAGAATTTCGATGGCGATGGCCGGCGTCTGGTGATACTCAATCCGTCACTTCTACTTGGCCCCGACGACGAACGCCTGAGCTCGACAAAAGTTGTTCTTGATTTTCTCGGTAAAAAGATACCTTATAGCCCGAGCGGCGGGCTTAATTTCGTAGATGCACGCGATGCGGCGGCGGCGTTCATTTCCGCACTTGAAAAAGGAAAGCATCAGGAGAAATATCTGCTGGGTGCGGAGAATATGGCTTTTCCAGAATTCTTCGGCCGCCTCGAACGCCTGAGCGGTGTTTCGGCGCCGATGATGAGAGTTCCCAAAAAACTTGCGATGGCCGGTTCGAGTATTATCAACTCGGTTTACAAAAATTGGGGAAAAACATCGCCCGTTTCTCCGACCGAGGTCGATCAGGCAGAGTGTTTTTGGTACTTCGACTCGGCTAAAGCCAGAGAACAGCTCGGCTTCGTTTCACGCGACCCGCAGGAAACCCTTCAAGACACAATTTCCTATATACGTGAAAACTTCCTCGGAGAAGGTGTATTTGAATAACCTAAAGCCTTGGACGGTTTATGAAGTTCGCAAAGTTAAATAGCCGTTCCTTAAAGAGCGCCTGTCGCGAGTTAGTGGCGGCGGATCCGGGCCTAATGCTTGTTCACGCGAAATATGGCACACCGCCATTGTGGGACAGGCCGACGGGTTTTGCGACGCTGCTGCAGATCATTCTTGAGCAGCAAGTTTCCTTGGCGTCGGCAAAAGCTTGTTTTGATAAGCTGGCGATGCGAATCGGCGATGTCTCACCTAAGAATTTACTTAAACTTAAAGACGCCGAAATGAAAAAGGTCGGTTTTAGCCGTCAGAAAACTGTTTACGCGCGTCATCTTTCCGAAGCCTTGTTAGAGAAACGCATCGACCTCGAGGGCTTGCACAAACTCCCCGACGCTGATGTAAAGGCCGAGCTTGTAAAACTAAAAGGTGTCGGCGAATGGACTAGCGATATTTATCTGCTGATGGCGATGCTGCGGCCAGATGTGATGCCGAAAGGCGATATTGCTCTTCACGAGGCTTATCGAAAATTAACAAAAGCTGAGAAGAGGCCGGTTTCGGATGAGTTTGTAGCGATGGCTGAAAAATGGAGACCATTTCGTTCGGTCGCTGCGAGGCTATTGTGGCACTATTATTTGAGCGAGAAGAAGAAACGATGAAGATCCTTGATGTCGGCTGCGGAACAAACAAAACGGCAGGTGCCATCGGACTCGATAACAACCCGCGCACGGCAGCCGATGTTATTCACGATCTTGGTGAAATTCCATATCCTTTTGGCGACAATGAGTTCGATTTGGTAGTTTCAAATCATGTTGTTGAGCACGTGCCCGATGTAATGGCCTTTATCAGCGAGCTACATCGTGTTACGCGTAATGGCGGCCATATAAAACTGCTCACGCCGCATTACACAAATCCTGACTGGGCTAATGATCCGACGCACCGCAACCATATTAACTCGTACACGTTCAACACTTTTCTGCTGGGTCGCGAGGTATTCGATTTTTATACCGATGTTCAGTTAAAGCCAGTAGATTGTTATGTGTCGCTTGCCAATCTTTGGAAGGCTATCGGCATTGAGTTTTTGGTAAATATGGACTGTAAATGGCCGTCTATGCGATTTACGCGCAAGTTTTGGGAACATTATTTAAGCTACATCATTCGTGGGAAGGAATTGAGGTTTGAATTTGAAGTTGTGAAATCTTAGCCAACTATTACCGAACTTTAGTGCATCTGTTATCGTTAGAAAAGCAACTTGATCTTTCTTAGAGAGGTATCAGCATGAAAATCAGATTATTTGCGTTGGCCGCGATGGCGTGCCTTTTGTTAAATGCATTAGGATTTGCCGCCGACGGTAAACGAAAGCCAGTGGTGAAGCCGCAGGTTTCGAGGCTTATTTCACTACTTCCGGCGTCGGACGCGGTTGCGGTATTCGATGCAAAACGGTTCCTTACTGAAGCATTGCCCAAACTGCTCTCGGCGAATCAGCCGATGTTGAAAGAGATCACAGGCGGGCTTACAGATATGGAAAGCCGCACAGGTATCGACCTGCGCAAATTCGATCAGGTTGCGGTCGGCCTCACAGTTAAGACTTTGGGGGAGAATGACTTCAATTTTGGACACGTATTGATCGCGAGCGGAGATATTAATGCCGGAGCCTTGCTTTCGGTTGCTAAGCTCGCTTCGGGCGGCAAATATCGTGAGGAAAAGATCGGCAATGCATCCGTCTATGTGTTCACAGTCAAAGATGCGGTTCAGACGGCCACTACGAATAACTCCAAAGTCGCCAGTGTCATAGATAAGAGCGTCAAAGAACTCTCAACCGAGATCGCGGTCACAACTCTCGACCGAAACACGCTTGCGATCGGCACGCTTGATAGAGTTCGTGAAACGGTCGAAGCAAAAACACATTTAGGAACCGACCTAACCAATTTGCTCTCGACAAAAGAAACAGCCGTGATGAGCTTTGCAGCAAAAATGCCTGCGGGAATGTCAAAGATGCTATCTCTCGACAATGACGAATTAGGGGCGAATATCGACGCGATACAGTATATGTCGGGGTCGATGGACGTTGCTCCTGTCGGGACGTCTTTGCAGATGATGGCTCGAACCGCAAAGCCCGATCAGGCATTGGTGCTCAAGGACACTCTCGAAGCTCTACAACTTGTCGGCAAGGCTGTTTTGGGTAGCTCTAAAAAGCCCAATAATGCCATTTATGGCCGGATGGTCAGGAACGCAAAATTTGACGTACGAGGCACAGACGTGACGTTTGAGCTGCTCGTTCCACAGGCTGATATTGATACTTTGGTTGCGGCCATTAAAAGCAAATAACTCGGTTTATCTTCTTCGTCGGCGAAAACCGCCTGATCGTTGACGTGAGAACTGATCGAGGTCACGGTTATATTGCCCATCTTCCCCAAGTAAAGGAAACAACTGTAGGTCACTTGAAAGATAGGCCGCCCGTAGCTCTACTGGTCTCGGTCCGGCCTTGATAACGCGGACCTTAGTGCCGCGCACCTCGCCTATCCACGCTGCAAATTCCTCCGCACGGCCAACCGTAGCAGAAAGCAGAAGCAGTCTTATTCGCGGTGGCGAAAGGATTATGGCCTCTTCCCAGACGTGTCCGCGTTCTTCGTCCGAGAGGTAATGGGCTTCGTCAAGAATTACAAAGTCGGTTTGAACCTCATCGCCGCCGCGCAGAGCGTCAAAAAGCTGATTTCGATAGATCTCGGTCGTTCCCACGATCAGCGGAGCGTCGGAGTTTTCCTTGCGGTCGCCGGTCAAAATACCGACATTTTTCGCACCAAATTCTGCTATAAACTCGGCATATTTCGAGTTTGTCAGGGCTTTTAGTGGCGTCGTGTACCAGGCCTTTTTGCCGTCGGCTAATAATCTGCGTATTTCTTCACGGGCGATCCACGTTTTGCCGCTGCCGGTCGGCGCAGTAACAAGAACATCCTGAGTTTCTATCGCATTTAGTGCCTCGATCTGAAAGGCATCGGGCGTAAAAGCTTGCTGTTCCGGAACGCCGATGCCCATCAGGAGGCGTTCGACTGCTCTTATCTGACGCGGGGTTTGGGGCTGTACGGGACTTGCAGAGGAACTTTTATCTGCAAGACGGCGTTTATCACTGCGTTCTCCTTTTGGCCGCTTATTTGACGGCGGACGCGGATTACGGCGGCGATTTTGACTGCGGCTACGGGGCATAGACGTGATGTTAGTGGTTCACGATGCGAAAGTCTAATCTTCCAAACACGGCGTCAAAATGTTACCATGTCTAATTGCCCCGCAACGCGCTGCGGGTGCAAAGCGTCTAATTTATACAGTTTTACTAAATAACTGACGCAATTTTATGAACAATATGTTCGAACAGCCATTATATGAGTACGAGCCTACCCCGGCTCAGCATCAAGGAAGCGACCTTTTTCACGATTACGAGGTCAAGGGCTGGCTGTCTTCAGCCGGTCTATTCAAAGTTCTCGGTATTTCTGCCGTTGCAAATGTCGTTGCATTGCTTGTTTTCGCCCAGACTTCGCTTTTGACGATGAAGGGCTGCGACAGCCCGCTTGTGGGCAGTGTTTGTCAGGTTTTGGATACGGTTTATGTCGGCAGCCTGCTTTTTGGTACTGACCGCGAATTTGTCGATGCTGCTTACGACAAGATCGACCTGGAAGATGCGGACATCACATACATTGACGTAAGCAAGAAAACGGAGCCACTTACATATCCCGCAGGATATTTTCAGGTGGCAAATCCTGAGCAGTTCGTACCCTACGGCGACGAACTTGCAGCCAACGATCTTTTCACACAGGGTGCGCCAGGCATATCCAGCGGTGGATTTCCCGAAAATATTCCGGGGATAAACTCACCGTCTTTTGGTGGAAACAGTCTCTTTGACACTCCGCCCAGTTTGCCTAAATCGAATCCTGATGTAATAGACGAAGAAACACTACCCGGGACCAGCGGAAAGCCATCATGGGTTGGTAAAGGACAATATAAGCCATGGAAGCGTCCCAAAAACCTGCCGCTTACGACACCAAGTCCTGAAGAAACGATCGAAGGATTTCCTACACCTGATGAGGGTACTGTAGCAATTAACCACACGCCAGCCGTGTCGCCGTCTCCGTCTGCGACGCCGACGGTCGCTCCGACCGTCGAGCCGACAGGTCCGGTGGACGTGAATGATATAAACACGAGGCCATTCAAAGATCTCGCCAAAGAAGTAAATGACTTGCTCGATAAGAAACAGCTTGATTTGAGAGCTCCCCTTCAAGTGCTTGCGACGGCCAAATTATCGAAGGACGGCAAGATCATCAAGGACTCGTTCAAAGTTACAAGCGCAACTAGTAGCGATCAGCAGCTTGTACGAGTTGCGACGTTCGCTGTTGCGGCTTTTAACGACAGCAACATGCTGAGTTATTTGAAGGACCTTAGCGGTAAGAATCTAACTTTTCTTGTTCAGCAGGATCAGACAACTTTGGCTGCGGCTGTAAGGTCTGAAGTGGAAACTGATTCCAGAGCGAAAGCTATAGCTTCTGCCTTGAATTTGATAATTAATGTTGCCAGACAGAAGAAAGAGGACGGAATCAAGAAACTCGAAGCAGAAAATGATCCGACGAAAGCTGTGGCCCTGCAGCATCTGAAAGATGATTATGAGTTGCTGAAAAATACTCAAGTAACTACAAACGGAAAAGAATTTATCGTCGGGTTTTCTGCGACGAAAGAGCCAATTCAGCAAATGATCGGGCGAATGCTTGTTGAACAAAAAGCTCAGCCGCAGCCGACTGAAGCAACAAGCGGCGTACCGACAAAACCCGCTGACCCTGCACAGAAATAAAGTTTTGAACAAAGGTAAGAACCAAAATTCAATTCTCGTCCTCGCCACCCTTGGCGTGTATCTTGGACTTGTACTTGCCGGCGCAACGCCAACCGTCTGGGCACAGGCGGCGACCGCGAAGCAGTTCAGTATTAAGGACGAAGCCGGGACAAAGGATGACTTAGACAAGACTCCCGAACCGACAATCGATGAATTGGCAGGCACCTATGAGACTTACTTTCATGATGTAAGAAGGTTCATAGGTGACCTTGCAAAGCTCTATTCAATCGAAAAATTTAATCCAGACTGGAATGCTTTTGCGTCACAAAGGACCAGTTTTACGTCATGTCCGAAAACTGGAATTGGTCTCTCGAAGTTGAAGCAGGATTACGGTAATCGATGGCTAGCTCCGGCAATCGAAGAAGCACAGTTTGCTGCCGATGATTGGATTTGGCTTGCTGATTGCCGCGTATTTAAGCGAGAATTTCAGCCAAATTGGACAAAAGCTCAAAGTGCTGGAATTCAGCTCATCTATAATAAGAATGAGTTTGTTTACAAAATATCGATTGATAAAGACACGGTAAAGCGAGCGGATGTCCTTTACGAAGATCTTTCTCGCGCCTTGGCTATCTTTGAGGTTGATGAAGAGGACGTGACTCTTAAAGTTTTGTTTGCACATACATTATTGACCCACGCGAATAACCAAGTTTTTATTACAACACGACTGCCCCGCTCAGATCTCGACTCGTTGCTTGCCAAAGACGCAAAGTAGCGGCGAGTAAATCGATCCTACAATTCAACTCGCCATTTCATTAGATCAGCATCGTGTCAGTAGCCCGCACGTAAGTAAGGGCTCAACTCAACACATAGTCATCGTCAAATGAAACGAGACTACATAGAATTTCAGGATCGTTCCGTCGTAAAAGGTTTCTTGATAACCTCTCGATGTTACGGCACATGGCTTCATGGTGACGAACGTGGGTCGGTTGATCGGCGATACTACAATCGATTCGGAACACCAAAGATCACTCCGGATCCTGAAAAAGTCTCGCGGAAAGCCAGTCAGCTAAAACACGACGAATTTATCCTGCATGAGCGAGAAAGAAAAATCGTCAAGGCCGCTATCGAAGAAGTTTGTCGGGTGAGAGGATATAGCTTGCTTGCGATTAACGTGCGAACAAATCATGTTCATGTTATCGTGAGCAGTTCCGGGAAACCTGAGCGGATCATGGATAGCTTCAAAGCTTATGCAACTAAGGCCTTACGATCTGCCGGACTGCTTGCTGAAAAACAAAAAGCATGGAGTCGTCATGGCAGCACGAGATATTTATGGGCTGAGGAGCATGTCGCCACGGCAATCGATTATGTAGAAAATGGTCAGGGTGATGAGTTGCCTATGTTTGATTGAGTTGCGGATAAATTACGTTGAGCCCTTACTTACGTGAGGGCTACAGACGCGGTGGGCTACAGACACGAGCCACAAACAAAGAGGAAAATATGGCAGTCAACAGTTTTGCAGATAAATTAGTTAAGAAGATTTTCGGGTCAAGCAGCGACATTTTTTTGAAAAATGTTAAGCCGATCATTGACCAGATCAACGCCTGGGAGCCGAAGCTCAAGGACCTCTCGGATGAACAGCTTCAGGCACAAACACCTAAATTTAAGGAACTCATCGCCAAACGCCTCGAGGGAATCGAGGACAAGGACGAACGCCGCAAGGCCGAGCAGGAAGTTCTGAGTGAAATTCTGCCTGAGGCGTTTGCGACGGTTCGCGAAGGCTCGCGCCGCGTGACCGGAATGCGTCATTTTGACGTCCAGATGATAGGCGGCGTCGCTTTGCACCAGGGCCGCATCGCTGAGATGCGGACGGGTGAAGGTAAGACGCTCGTCGCCACCCTGCCGTCGTATTTGAATGGCCTCACCGGACGCGGCGTTCACGTCGTGACGGTCAACGATTACCTTGCCAGCCGCGACTCAGAGTGGATGGGCCGTATTCACCAGTTCCTCGGTCTCACCGTCGGCTGTATCCAAAATGACATGGACGACGTTGAGCGAAAGGACGCCTACGCTTGCTCGATCACGTATGGTACGAATAACGAATTCGGCTTCGATTATCTGCGTGACAATATGAAGTTCGATGTCGAGTCGCTTGTTCAGCCTGATCATTATTTTGCGATCATCGACGAAGTTGACTCGATCCTCATTGACGAGGCTCGAACGCCGCTCATCATCTCCGGCGCGTCTGACGAGGCGACGGATAAATACTTTACGGCAAACGAGATAATTCCGCACCTTGAACGCGGACACAAGGACGAAGAGACAAAGGTTACGACCGGCGATTATCTGCTCGATGAGAAAAACCATTCGTCGGTGCTGACGGAGCAGGGCGTTGCTAAAGCTGAGAAACTGCTCGGCGTGTCGAACCTTTACGATCCGTCAAACATGGACATGCTCCATTGCGTCGAATCGGCCTTAAAAGCGCACACGCTCTACAAACGTGACCACCATTACGTGGTGCAGGAAGGCGAGGTCATCATTGTTGACGATTTCACCGGACGCCTTATGCACGGACGCCGCTGGTCTGACGGCTTGCATCAGGCTGTCGAAGCAAAAGAAGGCGTTAAGATCGAGCGAGAAAATCAGACGCTTGCGACAATCACTCTGCAAAACTACTTCCGCATGTACGAGAAGCTTGGCGGCATGACGGGAACGGCCGAGACTGAAGCCGAGGAATTCAATACGGTTTATGGCCTCGATGTCGTACAGATACCGACTAATCAACCGATGATCCGCAAGGACACATCGGACGTCATTTATCGGACACTGCCGGAGAAATGGGACGCTGTCGTCGAAGAGATCAAGGAGCTTCACGCCGAAGGGCGGCCCGTTCTGGTCGGAACCGTGTCGGTCGAAAATTCCGAGCTTGTCGCCCAAAAGCTGAAAGCCATCGGCGTACCGCATAAGGTTCTCAACGCCAAGTATCACGAGCAGGAAGCCGAGATCATCGCTCAGGCAGGGCGCAAAGGTGCTGTAACGATCGCGACCAACATGGCCGGCCGCGGAACTGACATTCTGCTCGGCGGCAACCCCGAATCACTTGCTCGCGATTACCTGAAACGTTTGGAGATCAATCCGGACGAGGCTACGCCTGAGCAATTCGAAGAGCAATTAATAAAAGCTAAAGCCGTCGTCAAGGAAGAACACAAAGAAGTTGTTGCCGTTGGCGGCCTGCATATTCTCGGCACAGAACGCCACGAATCACGCCGTATCGACAACCAGCTTCGCGGACGTGCAGGACGACAAGGTGATCCGGGAAGCTCGCGTTTTGTTCTCTCGCTTGAGGACGACCTGATGCGGATCTTCGCGGGCGACAAAGTTCGCTCGATGATGGAATGGCTCGGTATGGAAAAAGGCGTCGCCATCGAATCGAAGACCGTTTCTAAACAGATCGAACGTGCCCAAAAGGCCGTCGAGGCACGCAACTTCGAGACACGCAAACACGTTCTCAAATACGACGACGTTATGAACCGTCAGCGCGAGACCATCTACAGCCTGCGTCGGCAATTGATGTTTGAGCCTGAGCATCGCGAGTATCTGCTTGGCGAAAGTGGCGTAGCAAAAGACCTCCTTCACGACCTGACCGGCAGTTATTTGCCGATGGACTCGATCGACAAATGGGAAGTCGAGACATATGCGGCCGAGATAGCCAGCATCTACGCTCTCGATCCTGCAAGGGACGCAGGCGTTGATTTCAAACGAATGAATCCGATCGAGATCGAAGAAGCGATCTGGAAAAAGGCCTCGGCAAACTATGCCGAAAAGGAAAAACTCGCGGGTACGGAATCGCTTCGTGCCTACGAGCGTTACATCATGCTCAACATCATCGACAGCCAGTGGAAAGATCACCTGCTCTCGATCGATCACGTGAAACAGGGAATTGGCCTCGTCGGTTATGGGCAAAAAGATCCGCTTGTCGAATACAAAAAGCAGTCGTTCGATATGTTTCAGGACATGCTCGACCGCATCGACACTAATACGACAAAGGCACTGTTCAATCTGCAGGTCATGACGCAGGACGAACAGGATGAGCGTGAACGCCTCGCACGTCTCGAACAGCAGCGTGCCCGGCGACAGGCCGCAGGCATGGCATTCACCGGAGCAATGGCAACCGCCGAAGCCGCCGGTGCCGAAGCCGCCCGCCACACGCCATATGTCCGCGACACTCCAAAAATGAAACCCAACGACCCGTGCTACTGCGGCTCAGGGAAAAAGTTCAAAAAGTGCCACGGCGCAGGATAATACCATTGCACTAGCCCGCAGGTTAGTAAGGGCGAAACACTCACTTCAGCGACTAAAGGCTTCGCCAGCCACGAAGTGCTGAATTATGATACACACCCTGCGGTCGATCTGCGTGTTGCATCAATAAATATGCGAACAATCTATGTGACTTTTCGTATAGTGATGACGTTAGATGTGCTATTTGACAATTTAACCGGTGGTTTAGGAGTCACCGGGCAAACTTCGGACATACGAAAAAAAACACTGGGACAGTGGGACACTTGAGCAAAGCTCAATGATTGCAAGGGTTTAGCCTGTCCCACTCGGTTTGGGACAGTGGGACAGAAAAAAACACTGGGACAGTGGGACACTTGAGCAAAGCTCAATGATTGCAATTGTTTAGCCTGTCCCACTCGGTTTGGGACAGTGGTACAGGTATGAATAAGTATGAACGGGGTTTAGTTCCCACTTATTCAGTGGGATATTTTTGCCAAAACGAAGGAAAACGAAAAACGTTCCACGGCGGATCGCACGGGGTTGACACCTCCTCTGTGGCCGGCCTCTCTTATTTGCAACAGTTAATAATTAATTTGTAAATATCGTGGAACGCGCCCCAAAAAGCTGTATTAACTCCAATAGACAGAACAAGTTACAGCGTTCCACCTCTCGGTGGAACGCTGTGGAACGTCCGGAACGCTGCATATGATCGCTAATGTCGGTACCGCCTCGGTAGCGGGTGGTTGACCGCGGAAAAAACAGGTGGGACAGCGGGACAATGCAAAAAAAAAATGGCGGCCACTGCTGACCGCCTTATAACCAAGAATGATGAGTTGTTACTTCATCGGAGTTCCTTGCGATGACCAAGCGACCCACTTTCCGTCGCGTTTGATCCAGACGTCGGTGTAGCGAACCTTGCGGTCAAATGCCATTCCTTTTTCGTCAGTGCCTTTTGTACGAAAGACGCCAGTGACGATGGCTTTGTCGCCGTCGACACGTATCTCCATGCCGGTTGTCTCAGCGAGTTCCATCTTTACCTTGCTGTTAACCGTTTCAGCAATATCCTCTTTCTTGTTATTGAGCTTTCCTTCCGGGCCGCCGATGCTTGTGAAATCGCTGGCAAAATTTGCCTCGAACCATTTAGCGTCCTGTTTTGCAACAGCATCGTTCCAGTCCTGTTCGAGGTACCAGAGCACGTCGTAGTCGTCAAGGCCGCTGCCGCCAGCGTTGCTAGTGACTTGCCACTTACCGCCGCGTTTCTCAAGCATGTGAACGCTGCGTGTCCAAAACGTTTCCGGCTTGCCGCCCGTTCCGTCCGCTGTCCAGATCGTATTGCGATGCGTGATCACCGCCGACATCGGTGTGCATGAAATGTAGTAATGATCATGCGTCACTTTGTCAGGGTTGGGGTTTTTCTTGTTCGCCTCTGCGGCCTTGACCGCAGCATCGATCGCCGCCGCCTTTCCCTGCATACCGGGCAAGCCAGTAAAATCATCAGCGTAGATATTCATCAACGCCGCCCTGTCGCCTTTTTCTGAGGCTTCTCCCCATGCACGGTCAAGGGCTTCGAGAGCCTTTTTATCGGCATCGCTGCACTGTCCAAACGCGGCTCCGAACATCCCCGCGACCAATATTAAAGATGCAAAAATGTGTTTCACTGTTATTCCTCCTTATGCTACAAACAAGTGTGCAGCCAAAAAAGCAGGCCGTCCACCAAAAAAAACGGGAGAAGCATAGCTTCTCCTGTCACAAAAAAATTAAACCTAGTCGGCTACCGCATCGACTTTTTCTTTACCGGTGCCCGGCTTACTCAAGCCTATTTTAGGAGCGGTGTTCGTATTAGCCGCCGCCTTTGCTTTGTCGTCGATCTTTGTCGCTGCGGCACTCATCAGTTTCCATCCGTCTTTGGTCTTGGTAAAGACCTGCGTGATGTTATAGTCACCATCGAGCGATTTTCCTTTCATGGTTCCCTTCATCGCAAGCTTTCCAGTAGCGGTAGCGGTGTTGCCGTCCGGAGTGACTATGATATTGACATCCTTGTAGGCAAACGCCGTGTATTTTGTTTCGCCCGAGCGGAGCGACTTAAGGCGTTCTTCCTTGTTCTGTTTTGATCCGTCAATATTCGTGATCGTATAGTTGTCGGCGTAGATCTTTTCCATCGTATCCGCCGCGTCTTTTGTAGGCAGAGCTGCCTGAGCCGTGTCCATCAGCTTTCTGATCTCGGCCTCAGCAGCTTTAGTGTCAACGGGCGGAGCGGCAGCTACGTTTGCATTGGCTGCGGTATTAGCAGGTTTATTGGCAGGCGTGTTCGCACCAGAGCCACCACACGCAATAAAGAATGACGCAACAACAAGCGCCATCAACGTAAAAAATATTCTTTTCATGATTTTCTCCTGTTTATTTATTTGCGGCTGGTGCTTTGTCGCTCGCTTTGGCATCCGTCTTGGCCTTATCTTCCATCTTGCCTTTGTCGTCAGGTTTTGCGGCACTGGCTTCGATCTTCGCGTTTGACGCACTGACCAGTCTCCAGCCGTCCTTGGTCTTGGCGAACACACCGGTGGTGCGGGTAGCGGGGTCCATCGGCTTGCCCTTCATCGTTCCCTTCGCCATGATCTTGAATACGCCGGTCGCTCCGTTCCCGTCAGGATTGACGGAGATGCTTTCTTCGGTAAATTCGAACGAAGTGTACTTGATCGCACCCGACCGGATCGCCGCGAGGCGTTCAGCCTTATTCATGCTCGTACCGTCGGGGTAGGTGATCTTGTAGTCGTCGCCGTAAACCTTGTCCATCGCATCGGCGTCATTTTTGCTGAGGCCGGCCTTGATCGCTTCCATGACCTTTCTGACTTCGGCTTTGACAGCCTCCTGGTCGACAGCCGGCGGAGCAGTGTTAGTGTTGGTAACGGCAACGTTGGCCGGTTTGTTGGCTGGTGCCTTGTTCGCCGTTGAATCGCCGCAAGCAGTAAATAATGACGCAATAATAAGCGCCATCAGTGTAAAAATCGTCTTTTTCATAAATTTTTCTCCTCAAAAAGATAGATGCTAAATTTAAAAACACCGAACGGCCGCCGCATCCAATAACAGCCGGTTTGATAAGAAAAGTCGGGATTACGCTGTTATTTATACGCGAATCGCTAGTACTAGTCAACTGCCTAATTGATGCGCTTCAAACTGCCTTCGCCGCTGATCTTTCGCGTTTTGATATTCGCGACTGATTCCATTTGCGACATCGCACGCAGGAAGTTAAGCCCCAGCACTTTTCGTATTTCCGATTCCGTGTAGCCGCGTCGGAGCATCTCGTAGGTAACTAGAACCAGGTCCTCCGCGCCATTCATACCTGCGGGCAAATAGGGAATTCCATCAAAGTCGGAGCCGATCCCGACGTGATCGATGCCTGCAACCTTTTTTATGTGATCGATGTGATCGACGATTCGTGTATAGGGGGCGACGTAAAAGGGATTTGCGTCGTTCAGCTGTCGAATGAGAGTGTTGATGAATTTTGCATCGCCTTTGGACTGCATTTTCAGAGCTTCTATCTGTGACTTGAGTTTTTCATCGCGTTCTTTTTCCTCTTTGTTTGTGCGAGCATCGAGAAAGCCGGGATAAAAATTGACCATGACAACTCCGCCATTCTTTGCAACACGTTTGAGGACATCGTCCGACACATTTCGCGTGTGATCGTTCAATGCTCTCGCCGAGGAGTGCGATGCAATGATTGGAGCGGTTGAGATATCAAGAACATCATTCATCACTTTTTCCGAAACATGCGAAATATCGATGAACATACCGAGACGATTCATTTCGCGTACAACTTCTTTACCAAAATCAGAGAGGCCGTTATTTCTGGGTTCGTCCCGATGAGCGTCTGCCCAATCGTGCGTTACATTGTGCGTCAACGTCATGTACCTAACGCCAAGCCGGTAAAATTCACGCAAAGCCGAGAGGGAGTTTTCGATAGCGTAACCGCCTTCGATACCCATCAGCACGCACATTTTGCCCTGCCGTTTTGCCTGTCGTATATCGGCGGCAGTAGTGCATTGCGACAACTGATCGGGATACTTTTCGGTGGCTCGATAGGTAACGTCTATCAGTTCCATTGCCCGCCGCATCGCGCCGCCCGTTTTCAGGGTGTTGCCGGATACGTAGATCGAGAAAAACTCGCCCGTGATCCCGCTTGCCTTAAATCGTGACAGGTCGGAATGAAACGGGTCGCCATCGTCGTGAAACTGACCCACCGTTGGCGTTGCCAGGTCATAATTCTGATCAGCCATTGGTGAAGGAATGTCGTTATGACCGTCGACAATGATCGCGCTTCTGTGAATCGCAAGAGCCCTGGCCCACAGCTTTTGGTCAGCATCTTTTGGCATTGTTTGTGCGAACGCCGCCAAGTTAAGTGAAAACAGACACAACAGCGAGATTATTTTCTTCATAATGGTATGCGGATATCTTAGGCTTTTTGGACCAAAACAGTAAAATAGGCCCTCGCTGCAATGTCTAAAAAAAGATAGCCAGCAAAGTCCTGGAAATGCTAAAATGATGGTTGGGTAAGTTGCGACTTCCCGGAATGTCCCCGCTTCGACGCTCCTAGCTTTCGATACAAACACGCCAAATCGCCTTATATTATCGACGAATTCCGCCGTAACTGTACCCCTAGCACTTCGCTGTAATGGCAGATAAACCAACTGCAAAATCGAAAAGGAAGCCGGCAGGCCGCAGCCGAAAGGCGGGAGTTTCTCTTGCCACAACAGGCACGGTAACGACCGATGCTACGTTTCGGCGATTCATTGAGAATCTGCCGGTGATGTTTTATGCAGTAGAACCAGATCCGCCATATACACCTATTTACATTAGCCCTGCCTTTGAAGCCTTCGGTTACCCGCTTGATGAATGGCTGACCGATACTGATATTTGGGATCGCATAATCCATCCGGAGGACCGGCAGACGATCGTGGACCAAACTCGTGAAGCGATGCAAAAGGGAGATGACATCGATTTCGAATACCGCATCGTTTGCAAGGACGGCCAAGTGGTTTGGGTTCATGATCGAAGCTGTTTCATCAAGAACGAAGATGGAAGACCGCTTTGTTGGCAGGGCGTTATCTTAGACATTACTGACCGGAAAGAGGCTAGCCAATCTCTACACAACGCGGTCTCACTCTTTTCTTCGACCTTTGAATCTACGGCAGACGGTATAGTCGTTATGAGCCTGGATCGTCAGATAGTAACCTGCAACAGCAAATTTGCCGAAATGTGGCAGGTTGAGCCGCATATTATTGCAAGCAAAAATGGCTTTGCTCTGGTGGAACATGTGCTGCCGCAACTAAAAGATCCTGAGCAGTTTCTGGTAAATCTCGACAGCCTGTATTCAGATCCTTTGGCAACCTCGACCGATATCCTCGAGTTGAGTGACGGACGTCTTTATGAAAGATATTCGCAGCCACAGATCATGGAAGGCGTTCCGGTTGGACGCGTGTGCTGCTTCCGAGACATAACAGAGCGCAATTTTGCTGAGGAAAAATTACGCTATTACGCCCACCATGACACGCTGACGGACCTGCCGAACCGAGTTCAATTCATGAGCCATCTACGCCTGGCGGTTGAACGGGCAGAGGGCAACAACTACGCAAAGTTTGCCGTGCTGTTCCTCGACCTTGACCGATTCAAGGTTATCAACGACAGCCTTGGCCATGCTGTTGGCGACAAACTGCTCATAGCGATCGCGGAAAGGTTGAAGGCCTGTGTCCGGCCCGGCGATGTTGTTGCTCGCCTGGGCGGAGACGAATTTGTCATCCTGCTTAACCGCAGCGGCGACACGCCTGAAGTAGTAAGCGTTGCTGAGCGCCTGCAGACAAAAATATCTGAGCCTTTCAAGATCGACAATTACGAGGTCTTCACGAGCGCAAGCATCGGAATCATTGTTTCGGGAAATGTACAGCGTAAAGCCGAAGATTTCTTGCGAGATGCTGATGCGGCAATGTATCGTGCCAAAGAATCCGGCAAGGCACGCTATGAAATTTTTGACCGCAAGATGCACGTTCAAAATATGAACTTGCTTCAGATCGAGACCGATCTGCGTCATGCTGTAGATCGCGACGAGTTTGAGGTTTTGTATCAGCCGATCGTTAATCTTGCGACCGGAACTGCTCACGAATTCGAGGCACTTATTCGATGGCGGCATCCTGTTCACGGGCTTGTAGCACCGAATGAATTTGTCCACGTCGCCGAAGAGACCGGCCTGATCATCCAGATCGGCAAATGGATACTTCAGGAGTCGTGCCGCCAGATCGCTGAATGGCAGCGTCGATTCAAACTGCCGCTTTCGATCAGTGTGAACCTTTCGGCAAAGCAGCTGATGCATCCGACACTAACTGCACAAGTTCAGGAGATCCTCGCGTCTACCGGCCTCGCACCCGCACAACTTAAGCTTGAAGTGACCGAAAGCACGGTTATGGAGCACAGTGAAAAGTCGATGAATATCTTGTCGGAGCTCGATGCTCTTGGCGTAACGCTTTCGACGGACGATTTCGGCACAGGGTACTCCAGCCTGAGCTACCTGCAGCGATTTCCGTTCGATCGGCTAAAGATCGACCGATCATTCATCAACATCATGGACGAAAGCGAGAAGAGCGGTGCGATCGTCAAAACCATTTTAATGCTCGGCGAAAATCTCAATATCGAGGTCGTTGCCGAAGGCGTCGAGACTGTTTCCCACCTTGAAGGACTGCGTGCTCTCGGCTGCAAAGCAGGACAAGGTTACTTATTCTCACGTCCGATCGGTCAAGAAGATGCCGAACAGTTCCTTGCCGATGGAGCAAATGTTTTTGCAAACCGGCCTGATTTTCAGTTTCAAGTCCCAGCAACAATCATCGAAGTCACCGATATTCAATAACTAGTTTGTCTATTTGCGGTCCCACGGCGAATTTTGACATAGTTTTGTAAGTATTGGAGATGCAGTAAATGAAAGTTGCCCGAACTTCGGCACTTTATTTTGGCTTTCAGGGACTCCTTATTTTTGCATGGTGGGGCATGCTATTACTTGTTCCCGAAAGTCGTCGCTCTTTTTTAATCGATCCAAACTCTGAAACGTCGCTGATGTCGTTTTGGCTCGCTGATATTGGAATGTTAGGTTTCGGATCACTTGTAACGGCGTGCCTTTGTGCAAGGCACAGCGAATATAGAACGATCTCGGCTTGGTTTGTAACTCGTGCAGTCGCTTACCCAACGATCTACTGCACGACGCTTGCGATAATGACCGACGTTGGATGGCTGGGCGTTATTTTGATGTTTCCAGCAATGACCTGGAGCGGTGCTTTTTCCGTCGGTATGACTTTTTCAAAGGGAATGTTCCGTCCTTCAAAAGAGTCTTCAGCAAACTGGATCATATTTAAAACGTTTACTCAAATCATCGTTGTTTGGTCGATCATTCTTGTCATATTTCCATACCTGATCACAATCGTTGAAGGCAAACTCGGTATCGCGCGGTTGAGTTTCCCGTTTCAACATCTGCTTGCGATCGTGCTGTTTGCCATAATAAGTTTGCTTGGTGTTTACGCCGCTTACGTCATGTCGAAAGTCGGAAAAGGTACGCCGCTGCCGCTTGACCATGCGAGAAATCTTGTTGTGATCGGGCCTTATCGGTACGTGAGAAATCCAATGGCGGTTTCAGGCATCGGCCAGGGTTGTGCGGTCGCTCTGTATCTCGGCTCACCACTCGTTCTACTTTATGCGTTGATGGGATCGTTGATCTGGCAACTCATCTTTCGCCCGTTAGAAGAGGACAATCTTATTGAGCGTTTTGGTAACGAGTACACGGATTATTCTAGTGATGTTAAATGCTGGATTCCGCGCATGAGACCTTACCAGAGGTACTGAACCATTGATTCGTCAAACTCCGCCGTCTCGCCGCTTGGCAAAATGTGAATAATTTGCGCTATGCCTTTTGCTCGAAGCAGCGGCGAAAGCATTCCGACGCGATGGCAATTGGCTCGTGGTATTTTGTGGTCGGACAGCGGTTTTGATTCGGAGCACATTATTGCTGTTCGCAGTTCGGAAGCGATTTCAATGATTCGGTTTATACCCCATTCGAGTTGTTCAGGTTTTGGTTTGTTCTTGCCGCCTGTCTCGGGTAAGTGCTCGTAGCCTATGCCGTTCTCACTGAGCAATTCTTGTAAAACCAGTCCATTAAACTGCGGCCAACGTGACCGGGCAAATGCCCTCACATCGCAGATGAATTGTATGTCGTATTTTTTTAGCAGTGCGAGAAAATACTTGAACTCATGCCGTCCATGGCCGATGGTGAAGAGTGTGATCATTTGTTGCTTGCTCTAATTTCATCAACGGTCATCGGGTTCTCTAGCGCTGAAAGATCACCAGGATCTTCTCCAAGATAAGCCGCTCGTATAACTCGACGCATTACTTTAGCGTTGCGGGTCTTTGGCAGGGCTGAGACAAAATGGATCTTTGACGGAGCGAGAGGCTTGCCCATGTCTTTCGCGACCAAGGCTTTTAGTTCTGGGTATAGATCAGTCGCAACCGCTCCTGTTTCTGAGAGCACGCAGAACGCCACCATCGCGGTTCCTTTCATTTCATCGGGGACACCGATGACTGCGGCTTCGGTAACGAGCGGGTGAGCGACGAGGAGGCTTTCGACTTCGGCGGGGCCGACGCGTTTGCCGGCGACCTTTAGCGTGTCATCGCTGCGGCCGAGGATGAACCAATGACCGTCTTTGTCACGCATCGCCCAATCGCCATGCACCCAAATGTTCTTGAATCGCCTCCAATAGGTTTCGAGATAGCGCTCCTTTTCCTGCCAAAAGCCGCGAGCCATCCCGATCCATGGTTGTTTGATCACAAGCTCACCAACTTTGCCGGATTCGACAGGTTTGCCTTCTTCATCAAGAATGTCGACGTCCATTCCCAAACACGGAGCAGGGAACGAACACGGCTTGATCGGCAGCAACGGATTGCCCATCAGAATGCCGCCCGCGATCTCGGTGCCGCCGCTGTAGTTGATGATCGGCAGTTTCGAATTGCCAACCTTTTCAAACAACCACCACCACGGGGCAGGGTTCCAAGGTTCGCCAGTCGAAGCAAATGCGCGAAGAGAACTGAGATCGTGCTTCTTCGGCAGATCGTCACCGCAATTTGATAACGCACGGATCAGCGTAGGAGATATGCCGAGAATCTCGACCTTGTGCTTGGCACAAAACTCCCACATTCGGTCAGGGTTCGGATAATCAGGAGCTCCGTCGTAGATGCAGATCGTCGCACCGTTTATCAAAGCCCCGTAGATCAGCCAAGGCCCCATCATCCAGCCGATGTCCGTGTACCAAGAGATCCGCGTGCCTTTGCCGACATCAGTCCCAAACGCCATATCCTGCGCCGCCTTTATCGGAAAACTCGCGTGCGTGTGGGCGATGCCTTTTGGTTTTCCGGTAGTGCCTGAGGTGTAAAGGATGATCAGCGGGTCTTCGGCAGAGGTCGTCTCTGGTTTAGGTGGATCAGCAATCATCCAGAAGACATCAGAACGATCTGTTCCCCATATCTCGACATGTTTTCCGACGAAACACTCGTTTTCAAGATAATCAATCGTCTCTTTCCACACTTTGATGCCGTCAGATAAAGGCGGTGCTCCAATTACGATCACGGAATGAATGGAAGGCGTGTTTGCAACGGCTCGGGCCGCAACGGTGAGCATGTCAACGGCTTTTCCGCGGCGAGTCGTTCCATAACACGTAAACAGAGCCTTAGCCCCAACTGCTTCCATTCTTGAAGTGATCGCATCAATACCGTAGCCAGAGAATACGGGAACAGCGATCGCGCCGATCCTATTGATCGCCAGCAGAGCGACAATCGTCTCCGGCAGCATAGGGAGGTGAATCCCAATGGCGTCACCACGATCAATGCCAATACCGGTTAACATCGTCGTACACCTCTCAACACTGCAAAGCAAATCCGAATAGGTCAAGGTTCGCGATTCGCCGCTCTCACCTTCCCAAACCACCGCTGCCTGGTCTTTCATCTCGTCTGTCTGCCAGCGGTCGAGGCACATTTCGCTGATGTTCAATCCGGCGCCCGAAAGCCAGATCGGAAATTCAACTCCCTTCGACGTGTCGAGGAGTTTTTTGTACGGCAGGTCGAATTTGATATCGAGAAACTTTAGAACTTCTTCGGTGAATTTTTCGACGTCGCTGATCGAGAATTGATAAAGCTCATCCCACGTCGACATGCCGACCTGCTTCATAAAACGCGTGAGCTGCGCGCGTTCGATGACTTCGGGCGTAGGCGTCCACGCGATGGGCTGGTCTTCGAGAAGGTTGACGTCATTCATTGCTTTAAGATTTTAACGCAAAGTCGCAAAGTCGCTAAGACGCAAAGCAGAAGATTTTAGTAAATTACTTTGCGTCTTTGCCTCTTGGCGTCTTTGCGTTGAAAATTACCTTAATGAGTATTCCGCTTCCAAACAACCTTTTTACCGGTAAGACGGCTATAGTTACGGGTGCTTCGCGCGGTGTCGGGCGGGCAACTGCTTTAAGGCTTGCCGAGGCAGGAGCGAATGTCGTCGTCAATTATCTTAGCAATGAGGCCGAGGCCATTGAAACCGTCGGCTTGTGCAAAAAGAAGGGCGTCGATGCGATCACCGTCGGGGCTGATGTTTCGGAATTTGTCGGTGCTCAGGAGGTCGCAAAACAAACTCTTGCTAAATTCGGACGTATCGATCTGCTTGTCTGCAATGCAGGTGTGTGGGACGGCGCTCCAATTGACGAGATGAGCGAAGAACTTTGGAACAAGGTTATCAACACAAATCTCAAATCCGCTTGGGCATGTGCTAAGGCTTGTGTTCCGGCGATGAAAAAACAACGCTCAGGAGCGATCGTGATGGTATCGTCGACATCGGGTCAACGCGGCGAGGCAAATTAAAGCGCTCGCAAGTGAGCTATGTCCTAATATTCGCGTCAACGCTGTCGCTCCCGGCTGGATCGAAACCGCGATGGTGCGGCCTGTTTTCGAAGACACGGCATACGAGCAAAGTGTCATCGATTCCATTCCGCTCAAACGCATCGCGACGACTGACGACATTGCTCTTTCGATCTGCTTCTTGCTTTCTGATTGGTCCCGTCACATCACGGGCGAGATACTCAATATCAACGGCGGAGCAGTTCTGTGCGGCTGATCTGCCTCGATTGTGATAGAGAACACGGAAAGTTGTTTCTGCGGGTGGTATGCACGTTGATAGAGATTTCTCACGATAGTGCCGTCTATGAAGATCAACAGCCTCAGCGAATATCAAAGTCATTTTAGTGCTGTGCCGACGAGTTCGTCTTATGTCGAAAATTTGATCGGCAACACGCCGCTTCTGGCTGTACATTTTCATTACAAAGGCCAGCGCCGAACCGTCTTTGCAAAAGCAGAGCATCTTAACCTATCCGGAAGCATAAAAGACCGGATGGCTTTTCACATCCTTAGGTCAGCCTATCGTGACGACCTTATCCGAAAAGGCGATGTCATCGCCGAAGCAACGAGCGGAAATACCGGCATTTCATTCGCGGCGATCGGCCATGCGTTCGGTAATCCGGTGCATGTTTTTATGCCCGACTGGATGAGCAAAGAACGCATTGCGTTGATCAAAAGCTACGGCGCGGAGGTCACCCTGGTCAGCCGAGAAAAAGGCGGTTTTATCGGCAGCATTGAGATGGCCGACGCTCTCAAGTACGAACATGGCAGGGTCTTCTTACCACATCAATTCTCAAATCTCTGTAATGCCGAAGCTCATTACTTGACGACGGCTCCTGAGACATGGGAACAGCTTGCCAGGATCGGATTTGAGCCAGACGCCTTCGTCGCCGGCGTCGGTACCGGCGGAACGATCATGGGCTCGGCGGCCTACTTCCGCGAAAAGGATCCGCGGATCAAGGTCCACCCGCTCGAACCGCTGGAATCGCCGACGCTCTCAACCGGATGCAAGGTTGGCAGCCATCGGATACAGGGAATATCCGACGAATTCATACCGGCCATATGCGACCTTAGCAAATTGGACGAGATAATTAGTGTATCGGACGGAGATTCGATACTGATGGCTCAAAAACTCGCTTCGCGGCTTGGCCTCGGAGTCGGCATTTCGTCGGGGGCAAACTTTATCGGAGCCTTGATCGCTCAGGAAAAGCTTGGCACGGACGCAATAGTTGCGACTGTATTTTGCGACGACAACAAGAAATATCTGAGCACAGATCTGGTCCACGATGTGCCGGTTAGGGACGGATATTTTTCACCGGACATTGAGCTTTTTGGATATCAGACGATAGGCCGAGCTGCCCCGGCAGGGACATCGATCCCTACTTAACGGGTTCGTATATGCGTATTTATTAGTTTCCTTTTGCTTACCGGACAAATTTACCTTAAATTTACAAGGTAATTGTGAGCGACGGTATTCACCCCACAGTAATGAAGTTCGGCGGCACGTCGGTTGGGGACGTTGCGGCCTTTGAGCGCGTTTTTCAGGTCATTTCAACACAATCCGACAAACAGCCGGTTGTGATCGTCTCGGCGATGACTAAGGTCACAGACGCTCTGCTTGATGCGGTTGAGATCGCAAAGAAAGGCGATTTTACGACGGCATTCGCATCGCTCGAACCGCATTTTGAACGCCACATCGAAGTTTCAAAGTACTTTATTCCCGCTGACGTTCCAAATTCCTTCAATGGCGAATTAGAGTTTGCTCGCGGCGAACTTTCCGATCTGCTGATTCGCGTTTCGCGGCGCTCATTGCCGCTGGCGATGCTTCGGGACGCTATAGTTGCGTATGGCGAGCAACTGTCGTCACGTTTACTGGCGGAAGTTCTGAAGGCGAAGGGCGTCACCGCAAGACATATTGATTCTCGTCGTTTGATCGTCACGGATGATGAGTACGGCGCGGCAACGCCGCTGATCGACGAGACAAATGAGTTGATCAGAATTGAACTCGAGCCTCTTGTCAACGCAGGCGAAGTACCGATAATGGGCGGCTTTATTGCGGCAAATCGCGGCGGCGAAACGACGACTTTGGGACGGGGCGGTTCGGATTATTCGGCGGCTCTTGTAGCGGCTGCATTGCACGCACACGAGCTACAGATATGGACGGACGTGACCGGCGTGATGACGTGTGACCCTCGAATTTGCAGTGATGCACGCACAATTCCGATTCTTTCTTACGAGGAAGCCGCCGAGTTGGCATATTTCGGCGCGAAAGTTCTGCATCCGAAAACTATCAAGCCGGCAGTTGATAACTCGATTCCCGTTCGCGTCGCAAACACCTTCGAACCAAATGAAGTCGGTACGATGGTGCTTGATCATTCCGATGAAGCACCCAATAAGATCAAGTCGATCGCTCACAAGAAAAAGATCACGATCCTGCGAATTACGTCGGCGCGAAAACTCGGCAGTTATGGTTTCATGAGCGCGTTGTTTCAGGTGTTCGAGCGTTACAGAACGGTGATCGATGTTATCTCGACCTCGGAAGTGTCTGTTGCCCTGACGCTCGACAACACGGCCGAGATCGATAAGATCGTTACCGAACTCGAACGCCTCGGCGAAGTTGAAGTTGAAGCTGGCTATTCCGTGATCTGCGTCGTCGGCGAAGGTCTCCGAGCGACAACCGGCCTCGCGTCTAGTGTTTTCTCTACGATCAATGACGTTAATGTTGCTCTGATCTCACATGGTGCTTCGAGCGTGAATCTGACGTTTGTGGTGAAGGAAGATTATGTTACTGATGTAATAACGAGGCTGCATCAAGAATTTTTTGCTTTGTGAGGAATTGCCTATATGAAAACAAGAATGAAGATACCAGGCTGCGTCGGCATTTTTTGCGTTCTTATGCTCTGTTTTCCAACATTAATATTTGCTCAGGCACGAAAGAATGTTCCAAGTCCCTGGAAGCCAGAATCTGAATGGATTACCTACTTGTCGCCTTTCGCTACGTTCTCTATTCGGGTGTCAGAGCATCTGGAGTATGAAAGATCAACTTTGAAGAACGCCTCTACGACTTTCGGAGTGAACGAACTGGCATTTTCAAAATGCGCAAAGTCAATAGACTATTATTACCTTCGGTCGCAGTTTAAGGGTGATAGGGATCGTCTCATACTTAGAGACATTGATGTTTCCGCTTGCCGCGAAAAATCGGAAGATCTTATTCAATCCGAAAGTGCTTTTGTTACCAGCATAATTGGGAATGCCAAGATTCACAGTGATAGGATCGGCAATCTTCTTGGCTTATACAGTAGGGATATTCTTTTCGAGAGTGGGAAATATTATCCCGGAACAAAAGACTCACCTATTTATAACAAATTGCGTTTAGTCAATGCAGGTGGGCGGCTTTTGATACTCATCTATTATAGGGAAGAGGGAACTGTGAGCGAAGAGACCTCACTATTTCAGTTTTTTCGTCCAAGACTTTGTATAGAGTGAAATATTGATCATCTGACATGCATATTTTTGAACTAACAAAATCCCTAATGTCGATCCCGTCTGTTTCCGGTGATGAGGAAGCAGTTGGCTTATGGCTGCGTGATCATCTGGAATCGCTTGGTTGGACCGTTGAACTTCAGAAGGTCAGCGAAAATCAGAACAACGTGATCGCTTGGCTCAACGACACGCCGCGGGTTTGGTTTTCTACGCATATCGACACTGTGCCGCCGTTTATTCCGCCCACTGAGGATGATGAGAAAATTTACGGACGCGGTTCGTGCGATGCGAAAGGCATCATCGCGGCACAGATAACAGCCGCCGAGAAATTGAGGAGCGAAGGCGTCAAAGATATTGGTTTGCTTTATACGGTTGAAGAAGAAACTTCGTCAATCGGCGCGAGAGCGGCGAACGAGCATCCGTTGGCCGCGAAATGTGATTACATGATAAACGGCGAGCCGACCGACAATGACCTTGCGATAGGCTCGAAAGGTTCGTTTCGTTTGAAGATAAGAACGACAGGGAAAGCCGCACATTCTGCGTATCCTGAGATCGGCGATTCGGCGATAGAGAAGCTGCTCGACATTCTCGAAGACGTTCGCCACACAAAATTTCCGAGTGATGATTTCTTTGGTGAGACGACTGTCAATATTGGCACTATCGAGGCCGGTGTCGCGTTGAATGTCATTCCGCCAAAGCCGAAACAGGTCTGTTGATACGGTTGACGACCCCGCGCGAGCTCTGAAGCGTCGTTTCCCGCGACCGAGAATTGAGGTCAGTTTATCATGCAGCAGGCCTGTAAATGATCGCCGTCGAGGCACTAAGCAAAAAGGTGGTTCGGTTCACGACCGACATTCCATATCTAACGAACTGGGGACGAAGCCGCTGCCTCGGGCCGGGCTCGATCTTGTCGCCCATACAAAGATGAATTTGTTTTCAAGAAGATTTGGAAGAAGCGGTTCTTTTGTATGTCGAACTGGCGAAAAAACTCTTATGCACCGAGTACAGAAAACACTGGAATTAGTCTTTTCTCAAATATCTCTGTGAACTCTGTGGCAAACTATCTTTATGAACATTACACTTATCGGCCCAGACGATGGGCAAACTCATCGGGAAGCTCGCCGAGGAAAAAGGACATGAATCTCGGTTGTCATTGATGACGCGGAGGCCGGGCTGTCGGTTGCTAAATGGCGAGAAGATCAGGTGTCGATATCTCGATAGATTTCACAGTCGCCGAAGCAGTGCGGCGAAATGTCGAGGCCTGTGTAACCGCAGGCGTGCCGCTTGTAGAGGGAACGACCGGTTGGAACGATCAGCGTAACGAGATCGAGCGAATTGTCCGCGAAGGCATGGGCTCGTTTGTTTTCGGAGCCAATTTCTCGATCGGGGTAAATCTTTTCTATCGCATTGCTGCTCAAGCCGCCGAGCTCGTTTCTAAGTTCGACGAATACGAAACATTTATCGAAGAGCAACATCATTCCCGAAAAAAAGACGCTCCGAGCGGAACGGCATTGAAGTTGAAGGACGTTGTTTCAGCACGCAAAATGATTTTAGCGTTACTTCTACTCGTGCCGGCAACATCCCAGGAACGCATCGCGTCGGCTTCGATGGCCCTGCGGATCAGATATTGCTCGAACACACTGCCCGGTCTCGCGAGGGCTTCGCCCTTGGTGCGATCATGGCCGGAGAATGGATAGTCGGAAAAACGGGTTTCTATGAATTCACAGATGCTATGGACGAGATCCTAGGGAAATGAAGCCTCGAGTTAAGATCTGCTGTATAGCCAACGAACAAGAAGCTGCTGACGCCATCGCATTTGGTGCATCTGCTATCGGGCTTGTTGGCAAGATGCCTTCCGGACCGGGCCCGATCTCTGATGAAGAAATTTACAAGATCGATCGATCTGTTCCACCGCCGATAGCGACATTTTTGTTGACCAGCGAACAAACAGCGCAGTGCATAATCGATCACCATCAGCGTACAAAGACGAATACGATACAAATTGTTGACGAGTTGATTGATCGTGAATACAACATGATTCGTGATGCATTGCCGCATATGAAGCTTGTACAGGTAATTCATGTTGTCGGTGACGGATCAGTCGATGAGGCCTGTGAGCTTGCCGAACATGTCGATGCGATCTTGCTCGATAGCGGTAATCCTACTTTGGCGGTCGGGCTCACCGGCGGTACCGGACGAACACGGTGGAAGCGGTCGAAAAATGGCGTTTGAGACCTGCAGCAATGGTTTCTTGCTGGTGGATTGAATGCCGAGAATGTCCGGGAAGCTATAGACACCGTGCAGCCGTTTGGGCTTGATTTATGCTCGGGCGTGCGAACCGACGGAAAGCTCGATCTAAACAAGCTCGAGCAGTTCTTTAACGGTATGTGTCTATAAAGGTCGACTGATCTACCCAGCCTGTCCTAACCTTCGACGAGAGCGGACCGGGCTCGCCCCATGACGGACATTCACTTTTGCGTATCTCAAAATGTAATTTGCATAGGTAACGTCCATTGGCGTTTCCGAGAGTACCGATCTGGTCGCGTTTTTTCACCGCGTCGCCTTTTTTCACCGACGTGTCCATAAGATGTCCATAGAGCGATTGTACTTTTTCGCCCGAGGGAAGTTTGTGATCAATGATGACAACCAAACCCCATTCAGGGCCGGAAAAGTCAGCATACGTAACCAGTCCGTTAGCAATTGCGTACACGGGCTCGCCGCATGCGCTGTTGCCTCCTGCATCAAATGTCCAATTGTCGCCAAGATTATCGTCCTGACCGAACTTAACCTCGTTGAACCAGCCGTCCTTGTCCTTTGCGGCGGTGACGGTTTCAGTTTTGCCGACGGGATATGCAAAATGATCGGCAGTTGCGATCTCAACCGCGGGGTTTGGAGATGTAGCGGCATTTACAACAGTATTCTGTGGAGGCGTGGTTTTATTACAAGCCATCGCAAAACAGAAGAGTAATAGGACAAATGTAAACCTAATGAAAAACATAATTAAGCGGGTAATTTTGTAACTTTACTGAGGATAAGAATATACTAAATCGGAATTTAGTGACAAATTCTAACACTATGACAACAAAAATTGACTGGATGCGGGGCTGCGCGACCGCTTTGGTAACGCCCTTCAAAAAAGACGGCTCGATCGATGACGTGTGTTTTACAAAGCTCGTCGAACGTCAGGTGAAAAATGGTGTAAAACTGCTTGTTCCATGCGGGACAACGGGCGAAAACGTAACGCTTGACGAAGACGAACTTGCTGATGTGATACGAATGACCGTCGGGGTTGCCAAACGGCTCAAAGCTCACGTGATCGCGGGTTCGGGAACGAACAATACGGCCAACGCTATAGAACGAACGAGAAAAGCCCGTGAGGTCGGCGCCGATGCGGCGCTAATTGTCGCTCCTTACTACAACAAGCCGACGCAGGACGGGATGTTTGCCCACTTCGCCGAGATCGCGAAAAGTGTGAAAGGGTTTCCGATCATGCTTTACAACGTACCATCGCGTACGAGCTGCAATATTTCCGCCGAAACAACTCTGCGGCTCGCCGAAAAATTTGAGAACATCGTCGCCACCAAAGAGGCGTCCGGCAACTATTCGCAGGTGATGGAGATATTAAAATACAGGCCAAAAAACTTTAAGGTGTTTTCGGGTGATGACGCGGCAACAATACCGCTTATTTCCCTCGGAGCACACGGCCTTGTTTCGGTTATTTCAAACGAACTGCCAAAGGAAACTTCGAAAATGGTCGAACATGCGCTTAACGGCTCGTTCCATTTTGCCCGCAAGATCAATTACCGCCTGCTTGAGTTGATGGAGGCGAACTTTGTCGAATCTTCGCCTGCTCCGTGCAAATTTGTGATGAAGGAATTAGGGCTGTGTGAAGAAAATCTTCGGCTGCCGCTAGTGCCGGTTCGTGCCGAGACGCGTGCAAAATTGAAAGCGATCATGAAGGGTCTGAAGTTGTAATGGAATTTGACGATCTAAAAAGGCCCGGCGGCACTTCCGGAGGCGTGATCGAGTTTTTTGTCGGGCTTGCGATGGCTATCTCAGGCGCGT
>JBGARA010000008.1:0-64150 GCA_044230475.1 Pyrinomonadaceae bacterium
CTTGCACGAGTGAAAAAGGTCGCTGTCGTCCCGCCGTGCAGATTGAACGCAACGTCGTAATGGCGGCGCCGCAATTCCATCGCTGTGCGCAACCTGTCGCCCGTTGTATTGCCGACTGAAATGACATTCACACCTTCAAATCCATCGAGCAAGGGCGCGACCCAGCCTTCGAGCAGGATGTCGATCTCGGCATTGGGCAGAAAACGTTTTAGTGCAATGAGTGAAGGTGTAGCGAGAACCGTGTCACCGATGGAGCGAAGCTTGACGACGAGAACGCGTTTGACGTTTCCCCATTCGATCTCGTCGCCGCGCATTATTTTTCGACCGTCGCTTCCTCGACCAGCATAACGGGAATTTCGTCACGAATGGGATAGACGAGACAGCATTCGGGGTCGAGACATTTCAGACGCGTCTGAGCGTCGTCGATCTGCAGTTCGGACTTGCACTGCGGACAGCGCAAGATCTCTAAAAGTTCGGGACTAATGGCCATAAGACAATTTAGCCGCAGATAAACGCGGATGACGCAGATATTTATACATCTTATCCGCGTGATCTGCGTTAATCCGCGGCTAATAACTTCTTACGCCTTTGCCCCCCGTAAGCGCAGGTGGGTCTGACTAGGCGGTCTTGGTTCCGCATTCCGGGCAGAATTTTGCGCCCGGTGCGAGCTCAAATTGGCAGCCGGCGCACTTTGCTTTTTCCTGCGTCGCGCCGCACTCTGAGCAGAACTTTGCACCCTCGCGAAGCTCGGCTCCGCATTTTACGCAAGGAACTTTTGCGACCTCCATCTTGCCGCCGCACTCTGCGCAAAATTTTGCACCGGCGGCGTTAGGCTTGCTGCATGACGGGCACGCGACGGTTGCAGCAGCTGCACCACCACCGCCTCCGCCTTGTTGTCCTGCACCAAAGGCCCCTGCCATCTGATTACCAACGGCAAAACCCGCGCCGAGTCCTGCACCTAAACCCGCACCGCCGCCTTCGTTCTGCGCGGCGTCGCGCAAAGCATCGGCGGCCTGAAACTTCATGTACTGATCGACATTGCCGAGGGCTCCCATCGATGCACGTTTGTCCATCGCGGCTTCGACCTCGGGTGGCAGGCTGACATTCTCGACGTAAAATTTGGTTACCTCGAGGCCGTACGATTTGAAGTCCTCGTTGATCATCCCGCGGATCTTTTCGCCGATCTCTTTGTACTGAGCAGCGAGATCGAGCGCAGGGATTTTTAATTCGCCCAACGCATCGGAAAACTCCGTGACGATCGCGCGTTTTAATTGTGTGTCGATATCCTCGGTTTGAAACTGAGCATTGGTCCCGGCGATCTGTTTGATAAATTCGGACGGGTCGGCAACACGCAAGCTGTACGCTCCAAAAGCACGCAGGCGGACGATGCCAAAATCGGCGTCGCGGAGCATCACCGGATTGGATGTGCCCCATTTCATATCGGTGAACTGTTTGGTGTTTACAAAATAGACCTCGGATTTGAAGGGCGAGTTAAAGCCGTATTTCCACGCGCCGAGCTTTGACAGGATAGGCGTGTTTCCGCCGTCGATGGTGTATTTGCCGGGCGTGAAAACGTCGGCGACCTGGCCTTCGAACACGAAAACCGCGGCCTGTGATTCGCGAACGATCAGCTGCGCACCGTTCTTGATCTCTTGTCCGGCGACCGGAAAACGATAAACCAGCGTGTCCTGCGTCGCGTCGAGCCACTCGATAACCTCGATGAACTGGTTCATCGCGGCGTCCTTAATCTTGTCAATAATGCTCATTATAAGATCTCCTTTCGATATCTCTTAACGATAAATTTTGACATAAAGTTGCCGGAATTGGAAGTTATTCGATTTTGCGCCAAGGTCGGGGGCCGACGAACACGAAAGCAGTTCAGAAACCGAAACGGCAGCGACCGGGTGAAAAACCCAGATGCTGCCGCTCCGTGTTCTGACAGTTCTATTTGATCTCGACTCGGCCGTTTATTGCCGTGTTTCGGATGCCTTCGTTTAGTAAGAGGCGATCCCACGTTAATGGCGACATCGAACCGGGCTCTCCGACGGCTGTGAACCGAAGATTGAGCAGGATCCCGTTGGCATCGAACGACTTGATCGGGAATGCTCCGTACATGGCGACTCTCAAGACTCCCGGCTCGCGGGCGTTGACCTCGAAAGAGAGGCCGCGACTGGCCGTGCCGGTGATCTCGACCGCGTTTGCCAGCGGCTGGATCACGACCGGGTCATACCGCAACACAAATTCATACGAAACGATGCCTTTGTCAGCAGTGCTGTCGATGGCGACGGGCACGGTTATCTCGCTGCCCGATTTCGTTTCAATACGCGGCAATATGACCGACACAGGACGCAGTGGCCCGCCGCCGTTACCCGCAGGACGCAGTCCCGTGTTTTGCCAGTTGCCCGACACATCACCGATCAGCAAACCAGTGTAATCTTCGCCGGTGATGTTGGCGTTGACGGTCGGGTATGTTCTGCTTTGCGGCGTAGAGCCGATCGGGAACGGAACATTAGGAACGGTGAAGAATTTCCACCTGCCGGTGATGCCGAACGGCGGCGAGTTCGTGCTGAAACGCGCGATCTGTGCAGCGTCGAACGAATTGATGATGTTGTTGCCGCTGGCGTCTGCCGCGACCAAGGCGTTTCCGGTCAATAGGTTGGTACCGGTGACGTGCGCGATGATCCTCGCAGCATCGAACGAGTTGATCGCACTGTCAAACGCAAACGGTTTGGTCGGCGTCACGGTGTACGGACCAGGACCGAATACGTTGAGCATGTACTGGCCTTCGGTCGGCCCCGGAGCACCTGTCAATGCTGTAACCGTAGTCGCACCAACAGCGGTCAACGTCACGTTGGAAACGTACCTTGGCGGCGTCGGCGCTCCGACCGGATTGCCGTACCGTATTGTTCCGCCGAGTGTAAACGGCGAGCACGATCCGATGCGTATCGAAGCGTTGTTCGAACCATCATTCGCCGTAGCAAGATCCTGAAATCCGTCCGCGTTAAAATCACCAACAGCGAGCGAAAGCGGCGTCGCACCCGACAGGGCGACCTCAGGCGATACGGGCAATGTAAATCCGCCGGAACCATTTCCATAACGGACCGAAATGCTCGACGCAGATGAACTTGCGGTAGCAAAATCCTGTTTGCCGTCATTATTAAAATCACCGACAGCAATAGCCTGCGGCGCAGCACCGACCGATACCTGAGGCACGGCTGCCGGAGTGAAGCCGCCGCTGCCGTTTCCTATCAGGATCGACGCGCTGCTCGAATCAAAGTTGGCGGTAACGAAATCCTGAATGCCGTCCGCGTTAAAATCGCCGATCGCGATCGCCCTGGGTTTATTTGTTATGCCAAGACTGATCTCCGCCGGAAGAGGCGCCGTAAATCCGCCGAGGCCATCGCCCAAACGAATAGAGACGTTTGCCGAGGACGAGTTGGCAGTCGCGAAATCCTGTTTGCCGTCGCCATTGAAATCGGCGATAGCTATCGAGCGAGGGCTGCCGTCGACATCGACCGAAGGCACGGCGGGCATAGTGAATCCGCCGAGGCCGTCACCCAAACGGACCGAGACATTTACCGAGGCCGAGTTGGCCGTAGCGAAATCTTCAAACCCGTCGCCGTTAAAATCGCCAATGGCTATTGCGTATGGGCCTTTGTCGACGGATATCTCGGTCGAGCCTGTAAATCCACCCGCTCCATCGCCGAGACGGATCGAAACAAAACCTAATGCGAAGCCTGTCGTCGCAATATCCTGCCGGCCGTCGTTATTAAAATCGCCGACTGCGACGGATCTGGGGAATGGACCGACGCTGACTTCCGGAACAACGGGCGAAGTAAATCCGCCGCTGCCGTCACCCAACCGGATCGAAATGCTAGATGAAGCATAATTCGCCACCGCGATGTCTTGTTTGTTATCGCCATTAAAATCACCGATCGTAACCGAGCGGGGCGATGTTCCGACACCAACCTCAGGTACGGCGGGCGAAGAAAAGCCCGGAAATCCGAAGCAGGTCGAGCCGTTTGTCACGGTCAGTGAAAATGTTGTTAGCGCAGTGCCGCCGGGACCGAAAGCTCTTACGTTAACTGTGTATGCTCCTGTCGGAATCTTGGCATGATGGGCGTTTGTCACACTAATAACGCCGGTCACCGGGTCGGCAGTAAGTTCTCCGATAAAATTCGTTGAGGCCGACACGTTTATGCTGTCCGTCATCGTTGGCGGCGCATCAGGCGTTATGGAAACGTTGCCGCTCAATGGGATACTTGTCGCCGGATATATGCCTAGCGTCGGAGGCGGTGTGCCAGTCGGACTTGCAGATGGAGTATTTGTGGCGGTATTGGTCGCCGTGTTTGTTGATGTGCTAGTAGGAGTATTGGTCGATGTGTTTGTCGCCGTTGGTGTAAATGTGCTCGTTGAACTTGGCGTTGGTGTATTTGTGTTTGTTGAAGTTGGCGTCGAGCCGGCAACCGTGAAACTACCATTTGTGGTAACCGAAGCGGGGTCGCCTTCGTTGTAAGCAAATCCGGGGTGAAGGATCGAATTTGGATCCGTATAATCCTCAAATGTCAACGCAGTTGTTTGTCCCGCCGTGCCTACAACGTTGAATCTTAGGTTTATCAGCGTTCCCGCACCTGCTAGATTCGCCGACTGAAACGCCGTGATAATCAGATGGCCGGGAAAATTGGCATTAGGCGTTATTGTCATTGTGCTGCTAATCGTTCCCGCTATGTCATAGGATGGTGTAGCAGGCGTCAGCACCGCAGGATCGAACGTCACTTGAAAATCGTACGAAATTACCGCAAGGCCGGTGATGTCCGCCGTCGTTACCGGTACCGTTATCAGCGAGCCTGGCGAAGCACTCAGAGTTGGCATAGAAACGGGTACCGGTACGAAAGATGCACTTTCTTCCGAATCCACCGGTGCACTTGTCTCTGTGTTTTGCAAACCAAAAAGCCCGCCGACCTGATCGACAGTCTCGAATGCTGACCCAGCGAATGTGGTTAGTTTCGAGCTGTACATAACAGCAACAATGGCCAGTGCAATAACGAGCGAATAATGCAATTTTCCTATTTTCATCTTTCTTTCTCCCGGAAGGTTAGCTTAAAAGTTTGCCAAAAAAACACGCAGACGGAATTGTCTCGCATCGCGTGTCGCTGGCCTGGAATCTACGGTTCACCGCAATCGTCGGATGTAGGTAGCATACGCCCGACCGGTAATTTATTCAAGGAAGCCGCAGGAAAAGCTGGTAAAACGGAGAATTGGCTAAATAAGTCCGGCTTTTTCAGCGCGGCGGACGGCTTCGAGTCGCGTACGGGCAGACATTTTGTTTAGGATATGTGCGACATGATTGTTGACGGTTGTTGGGCTGATAAAGAGCCTTTCGGCGATGCGTTTTGTCGTGTTGCCGGCGGCGACGAGGCGGAGGACCTCGATCTCTCGCGGGGTCAGCTCGGTAAGTTTCGTAGGTGAATGCTTTGCCTGCATCAGTCGCTCGATGCTTGCGGCGGGCAGGTCGGTTTCGCTGGCGACAAAGTCACGAATAAGATTCTCAAACCTCTTCTGCAGGTCGGCTGGCCGCGCAACGTGGATGGTGTACTGCGACCGCGAGCCGCGGCCACCGGCAGCAAGGATCGTCATATTGCACCAGTGGCGGGAACCTTCTGCATTGACCTGCACATCATAGCTTTTTACGGGCACACAGTTTCGAGCGTGCTGTTGGACCGTACAGTCCTCGCTACATTCGCGCCCGCATTCATCTACCCCTTTCAACACACTGCTGCAGGATCGTCCAAGAGCATCAGATTCGGCCACTCCGAAAAATGTTACCGATGCCGGATTCCAGGCAACAATAAGTCCGTCCCCGTCCAGTGCGTATGCGGGATCCGCGGTGCCGTTAACCAGATCTTTTACCTCATCCAGCCTCATCGAAACATAATCATCCAAATGATGAATTCTAATTATTGTCCCTCTTTTTGCTCAATGCAAACATTAAATCAAGGGCCGGATATACCGGTTCTACAAAGGAGGCAATCAATGTTAATAAAAATATATGTGGTTTTATGGATGCTGTTGGGACTAGCCGCCGGAATGGTGGCGATCACGGGAAATTTGACGTACCTCGCGGCAACAGTGATCGGATTTATTTCGATGCCGTTGATATTCGCCGGAATGATCATAATTGTTCCCGGCACGTTCATGCATGGTTCGGACGAGGAAAATGTTCCGAAACAGCCTAGGATCAAAACAAAACTTCAGGAACTGTCCGAACGAACGCAAAGCTCTTGGGCCGGGACTCACATGACCGCACGTAAGATCAGCTAGGGAATCGATCTAACGGCGGCAGTATTCAAATTAGGCGAGGTCAAGGCAATGAATGATATTGAATCAAGAACAGACATTGATCTTGTGATGAGAGTCTTTTACGAGAACGCTTTTGTTGACAAAACCATTGGTCCCATCTTTACAGATGTGGCTTTGCTCGACATCGAAGAGCACCTGCCGGTGATCGGTGATTTTTGGGATAACGTGTTGTTTGGCAAAATGGCTTACTCAGACCGGGGCCGAGATCCGCTTGAGGTTCATCGACTGCTTGATCGTAAATATAAACTGACCGAAGACCATTTCAGACGATGGCTTGACTTGTTTTGCCAATCGGTTGATAGTGAGTTCAGAGGGCCGCGAGCAGAATTTCTAAAGGGCCGGGCACGAGCCATCGCCAAAAGAATGCAGACCTATCTTATAGAAGCCCGACTCCCGGTGACTGCGGCGGCTTCGGCAGTAAGGAGGTAGTATGAGGATATTAATTGCAACGGACGGTTCTGAATTTAGTAAAGCTGCAGTCGAAAAGGCTTGCGAGTTGGTCAGGCCGAAAAACGACAGCATTTTGTGTTTCTCGTGTTTTGAAGAGGCCGTTCCATTGGGCATAGATCCAACCTTTGTTTCGTCAGAATATTATCAACACGTTGCCGACGCCGTGCGCGAAGTGGCCGAAGCTAATGTAAAAGAAGCCGAGAGCCAGATTCGCAAACACTTTTCTGCCGAAGATGTTGAAGTTACGATAGAAACCGGAAATGGATTTGCCGATCGCCTCATTGTGGAAAAAGCGGTTGACTGGAAGGCTGACCTGATAGTAGTAGGTTCGCACGGACGCGGCTTTTGGGGCAGACTGCTCGGTTCTGTTTCCAACGGTGTAGTTCATCACGCGCCTTGTTCGGTGCTGGTTGTAAGAAAACCTTAGGAGATGAAATGACGGAAACTAAGACCGTTCCACAGATCGTGGACATGGACAACGAAGAGATCGCTGCCCTGCTGGAACGAGTGAATTTTGGTCACTTGGGAGTTTGCAGTAAAAACCGTCCGTATGTTGTGCCGATCCATTTTGCCTACGAACGGCCGTATATCTACTTCTACACAACCGAAGGCCTTAAGACGGAGATAATCGATGAAAATCCAACGATCTGCCTCCAGATAGAAGAGATCAAAAATCGGGAGAACTGGCAGAGCGTTATCTTTACGGGTACTGCGGTGCGTTTGGAGAACTCAGAAGAGATCGAAAAAGCGAAAGAGATGGTCAAAGAGATCAATCCAAAATTCACACCCGCATGGAGCATTCGCTGGTTGGATGACTGGGTTCGATCGAACGTCGAGGTCTTATACCGTATAGACCCGGAAATGGTCAGCGGGCGGCGAGCTTATTCTGTAAACGTCCACTAAAGATCGAGCAACATCCCTAACTTCCCTTCTCAGTTGATACAACAGATTGAAAAATCGGGGATGAATTGAGATTATCCTCTCATAATGTATTGCGAAAAATGCGGAGCTGAAAATTCCGAAACTGCGGTCTACTGTAGAAAATGCGGCGTGGCGATCGAAAGATCGGAGATAGCCACGCGGGTGGCCGCCCGTCCACCGGTTGTGGCCGACAAACCATTGGAAGAAACGGCCAACGGCTCCGAGCGCGAGATATTTTCGATCGCACCGACTATGAAGTTTGTCAAAGCAGGCTACGCAGTCGCTGCGGTAACGGCTGTATTTTTTGTTGGACTGATCAGTGCACTCTTGTCGAGCTATATTCCGGTCTGGATCGCCGTTGTTTTTGGTCTTCTCCTATTTCTGGTTCCCGCTTTTTATCACCTGAAACAGAAATTAGTACGTTACACTTTGTCTGAATCAAAAATGGAGATCGACTCTGGCCTTATTTCAAGAACAACGCGTAACGTTCCGATCCGAAGAATACAAGATGTGACCGTTTCGGCTACGCCGTGGCAGAGACTTTTGGGCATCGGCGATCTCGTTATCGACAATGCCAGCGAGCTAGGCGGCAAAACAATTCTAAAAAATATCGACACCCCAAAGCGTTATGCCGATGAGCTGTTGGAACAGATGCGGCGGCTCGAAAAATAATATCTGCCACAGAGAACACAGAGAGCACCGAGATTTTTAATTGAAATAATACAACTCACGTTTTGGTACGATTTTTTTCTCCGTGTTCTCTGTGGTCTCAGTGGCTAATCTATGAAGACGGTATTCGTCACGGGTGGTGCAGGATTTATCGGTTCGGCGTTTGTTCGGATGGTGCTCGATCGAACGGACGACACCCGGATCATAAATTTTGATGCGCTGACGTATGCCGGGAATCTTGAAAATCTCGCAGATGTTGATAACGACCGGCACACTTTTGTTAAAGGTGATATCTGCGATGCCGAAGCAGTTTTAGAGGCGTTACCTGACGACTGCGAAGCGATCTTCAACTTTGCCGCCGAAACGCACGTTGACCGCAGCATTACGTCTGCCAGAGATTTTTTACGAACGAACATCATCGGCACACAGGTTTTGCTCGACGCAGCGCGTGAGAAAGGCGTGCGGCGATTTGTGCAGATCTCAACTGACGAAGTGATGGGCAGCCTGACGGAAAGCGCAGACGAACTTTTTACAGAAGCATCGCCGCTCGCACCAAATTCCCCATATGCCGCGTCAAAAGCTTCGGCAGAATTGATGGTCCGAGCAGCGCGCGCGACGTTCGGCACGGATACCATTATCACTCGGTGCGGCAACAACTATGGGCCGCGTCAGTTTCCAGAAAAGCTCATACCGTTGATGATCGCCAAGGCGATGGCAGACGAGCCACTGCCGGTTTACGGTGACGGATGCAACGTGCGCGACTGGATATATGTCGACGACCATTGTGCGGCGGTTTGGCTCGCTTATGAAAAAGGCAGATCTGGTGAAGTCTACAATATCGGCGCTCGCAATCAACGTAAGAACATCGACGTCGTTACCGCAATTCTCGACACTCTAAACAAACCTCAAAGTTTGATCAAATTTGTTGCCGACCGGCCCGGTCATGACCGCCGTTATGCGATCGATCCGACTAAAGCAGAAAAAGAATTAGGATGGCGGCCTGCGACAACGTGGGACGACGGATTGGCTGCGACGATCGATTGGGCGATAACATTTTTTGAACGCGGATGAAGCGGATAGAGCGGATTAATGCGGATAAATCAAATAGATCCTTACTTCCGCCTGATCTGCTAGATCTGCGTTCTAAAAACTGTTAGTAAAAAATACTGCTATTTTCCTGCGGCCTCGGCGTTTGCGCGTTCCTGTTGGTCTTCGAGGTAAGGCGTTGATTCGTCGTCGTCGGCCTGTGAGTAGTACTTGTAATAGCCCGATCCGTAGTAATCATATTCCATCGAACCTGCCTTGATGCCGTTGAGAACGACGCCGTAGATGCGTGCGCCGATATTGTGGATGCGCTGTTTGAACTGGCGCATGAGATGGATCGAGCTCTTGTTCGCCATTGCAACGAGGATTACTCCATCGACAAGGGTCGAAAGGATCGCGGCGTCGGTGAACGATATAGCAGGCGGCGAATCGATAATAACGTGCTTGAATTTACCGCTCAGGAATTGCAGCAAATTGCGCATTTCGTTCGAGCTGAGCAACTCAGCCGGATTTGGCGGAATCGGGCCGCTGGTGATGACCTTCAATCTAGGCAAGTCGGCGTAAGTCCGTATTAGATTCTCAGTATCTTTGTCGCCCGAAAGATAATTCGTCAGGCCCTTTGTATTTTCAAATCCAAAATGATTGTGCAGACGCGGGCGGCGAAGGTCACAATCGATGATCACCACGTCGGCATCAGACTGCGCAAGCGTGATAGCCGTATTGATCGCAGTCGTCGTTTTACCTTCGGATGGCTGTGACGACGTTACCAGCATAGTTTGCGGCGGCTTGCCCGCTGACGAGAACAGAAGCGAAGTGCGCAAATGCCGATACGCTTCGGCCATTGCCGATTGGCGATCGTCCATCGTTATCAGGGCAGTGGGCGGAGACAGCGCTCCATTTCCGTTGACGCCGCTGAGCAGCTTGCGCTTGTCAGGGTTCAGATAATGCGGAATTAACGCTAGCGTTGGCAGACCGAGATGTCGGCTGATGTCATCGGACGTGCGAACCGAGTCATCCAGATAATCAAGCAAGAACGCTAATCCGATACCGGCCGCAAACGACAACAACATAGCGACGAGAATATTACGCCCACGCTGAGGCCCGATCGGCGTGGTCGGTGTCATCGCATGATTTTGGACGGTAATGTTGTTGGGGCGGCCGCTCGACAATGCCAATTCCTGCTCCTTTTGTCGCTGTGTGTAGGTATTTAGCAGCTCACGATTGTTTTTTAGGGCATCGTTCAGCGTCGTGAGTTTTGTTTCTGCCTGTCCCTCGATATTGGCTTTTGACCGGGCGTCATCAAATTTTGCCATCGCCCTAGCAAGACGCTGCTGTGCCGCCGCCAATTGAGAGCGAAGACTGGCGAGCACTTCACGTTCCGCATCTTTTTCGAGTTTGGTGTCCTCGATCGTGATCTTTTCGGAGATCTCTTTGTTGATACGGACCTTTTGTTTACTAAGCTCCGCGATCTCAGCGTCGATCTTCTTAACGGCAGGATGCTCTTCTGTATAAGGTATTAAAAGCTCCTGGCGTTTTTGCTGCCTTTCATCGATGCGGCGGTCGAGATCTTCGATCCGTTTTTCGGATTCGACCTTTTTCGCCATACTCGCCGCTCGCGCAGCCTGGATCGCTTTGTTATCAGGCACGACCGACAAAATATCACCGCTTTCGCTAGCCTCGACGGCCGCGTTATAGGTTGCCTGAAGCCTTCCGACCTCTTGAAAAGCATCGTTTGCCTGAGCCTGCAGCGTTTTAAGGTTATCGGTTCTGATGCTGCTGCCGCCTTCAACTATCGGCAGGTCGCCTGATTTCATTGTCGCAATGAGGTCGTTCTCCTGCTGAGCGATAGTGCCTTTTAGTTCCTCGATAGATGCTCCGAGATCTTCGTATGCCTTCTGCGCTCCCGATGTTTCGCGGTCAGCGTCTTCTTTGATAAAAAGTTCGGCAACGCGGTCGGCAACTTTCGCGGCAATTGATGGGTTCGAACTCTGAAGACTGATGTTTACGATGTTTGTCTGCGCTAAAGGCTCGACTCTTAAGCCGCCGACGAGTATCGCAGCATACATCTCCGCCCGCGCGTTTTCTTCCGGAGTGAGTTGTATCTGTCCTTTTTTGGTTGTATCCGATGAGACATCGCTGACAACCGGCAAAGAATTCTCAGTACTGTCGGCTTTTTGTCCGCCCGAGAACAACGAACGGAAACCCGCCAGCAGCCCACGATTTTGTTCGCCGAAAACATTTGCGTCCCGATGCAGGCCCAGCGAAATGACGACGCGTTTCATCAGGTCGGGATTTTTCAGGAGCTCGAGCTGAGTATTGTAATACTGCTGATTATCACCAAAGTTGATGTTGATGTCGTTTTTTTGGGTCTGTGGAGCTTTTCGGGGCTCTATGATCATCGAGGCATTTGCCTGATAGACCGACGGTTGGCGAAACGAGTAAAAAGCGGCGGCAGCGGTAGTGAGGATCGTTATCGCCAGGATGATCGGCAGGCGTTTATAGACAATATTGAAGTACTGTCTGATGGACCGTTTGCTGTCGAGAGTATCGTCATACGAAGACGCATACGAACCCGAATACTCAAGGTGAGCCGGGTGAATGTCTTTTGTTACCGGTAACGGCGTCAACCGCTGATCGCTTTCCATACTGCTAAATCCGAACCGCCATGCGGTATCCGACGCGAACTTGCTGTTATACCATATTCAGCCGCGTTTTTCACCAAAATGGTGTTTGTAACACCGATTCTACCACGTTCGGGACCGACTTGCGCCCGTTTGTTTTTAGACATTCTGTCCCGCTGTCCCAGCGGCCTTTTTTCGCAAGCTGGCTGTCACGATCTCGATGGCTCGGCGTTCCACAGCGTTCCACTATGGAGTGGAACGCTGTAACTGTTGTAATTAAACAAGTTAAGTGCCATAAAAGTGCAGCGTTCCACGAAATTTACAAAAAAAACCACATTGTGCCACAGACACCAGGTAATTGCTGTAATCATTGATGTTATGACATTACGCTTTTTATCGCATAGCGATTTTCCGTGGAACGCTCTCTCGTTATTTTGCCGCGAATCGACGCGAATAAAACTGCTAACTAACTCGTGTTTATTCGCGTTATTAGCGGGCAAAGTTTTTGCACCACCACAAGTGCTTCTGACACGATCTTGAGCCCCGTGTTTTGATTGTCAAAGAACAAACGGCGTTGCATCTATAACAACGGTCTCACAAATTTACCACACCTCCCATCAGATTGGAATACCGATTTTCCCGATATGACTTAGTTTTCCGATCTTAATTATCGACAAAGCGGCTTCTTTGTTAGAGACGCTTGACGGGTGATATATTGGTAGTTTGCTCTAGATGATAAATATTGAGCATAGAGGCTGGTATGACGGAATTTTTGGCAGATAATGGGCAGAATGATTTTGAACTTGGCATCGAAGGATTTCGGTTTGCCGACCTTTTTGACGCCCTAAAACTCAAAGAACTCGCTGAAAGGTTTTACGCGGAGGTCGAAAAGGACGATGTAGTGCTGCACTCGGCATTGACCAAATATATTGCCGCACGCGGACAGGGCTATGAACGCAAGGTCGAATCGAAGATCCTGACCGATTCGGCACCTTATCTTTCGGATTTTATCGCTCGTTTGTTCAAGATCACCGGCCAAAGATCGGAACTCGAAAAGGAAATTCTCGTTCAAAATCCCGTCTGGAAATTCAAGTTCTTTGTTCAGCGGCGTGCAATCAAGAAATACAAAGCGGACCAGATCGCAGAGTTTAACGAAGCAGAGCTGTGGCGAGCTTTGACCGAACTGCGAAACACGGCTTTTGACGAAACGCTCGTCCGCGATGAGGAACTGTCGATAGCTGAGATGACATGTCGTTTACTTGATGCCGAGGAAACTCTTCTCAAACCTGAGAGCGATGATAGTTCGCAAATGACCGCGAACGACGTGGTCGCCCGCATCAATAAAGCCTACGATAAACTAAAGGACGCTCCATTTGGCAAGCTATTTACCAGGTTCGTTATCGAACACAACGAGACCGGCGACCTTTTGATGATCAAAGCCGCGTTGAGTCTCGTCGAAGCGTGGTCGGCGGCTGCCTTCTTCAACAAAACAAAAAAATGGTACAGCTTCAAGACGGCGCATCCGCTCGATTATCAAAATCTCGTTCATCTCATACACCCTGAACCAAAATTGCACAACATCATGCGCGGCAGCGACGAGGAATTGCGCCGCCGCGATGGTTTTAAGCTGACCGATGATCGCGGCACGATGCGCGACGCGCTTTATGAGATCGACTATTGCATGATCTGCCATGAGCGCGAGAAAGATGCTTGTTCGACCGGCCTTCGCGAGCCTGACGGAACGGCAAAACGCAATCCGCTTGGCATCAAGACCGAGGGTTGTCCGCTCGACGAAAAGATCTCGGAAATGCATCTGCTCAAAAAGCAGGGTGATGCGATCGGCTCTCTTGCATTGGTAACGATCGACAATCCGATGTGCGCCGGCACTGGCCACCGCATCTGCAACGACTGTATGAAAGCCTGCATCTTCCAAAAGCAGGAACCCGTGAATATTCCGCTGGCAGAAACTGCGTCATTGACCGACGTGTTGAAACTGCCCTACGGGTTCGAGATCTACAGTTTGCTGACACGCTGGAATCCTCTGAATGCAAAGCGGCCTTATCCACCGCCGTACAACGGCAAGAACGTCTTGGTCGTTGGCCTCGGTCCTGCCGGTTACACACTTGCTCATTATTTGCTGAACGAAGGCTTTGGCGTCGTCGGTATCGACGGACTAAAGATCGAGCCGTTGCCGGCGGATTGGACGGGCAACTTGGGTCGATCTTGTCCGAAGCCGATCAAGGATATTAACGAGATCACCGAGCAACTCGATGAACGCATCCTGTCAGGTTTCGGCGGCGTTTCGGAATACGGCATAACCGTTCGCTGGGATAAGAATTTTCTGACGATGGTGCAGTTGATGCTGACGCGACGAAAACGTTTTCGCGCTTACGGCGGTATCAGATTTGGTGGAACGGTCACGATCGAAGACGCGTGGGATTTTGGTTTTGACCACATTGCGATCGCGACCGGCGCGGGTCGTCCGACGATCGTTCCGATGAAGAACAACCTAATCCGCGGCATTCGTCAGGCATCAGATTTTCTGATGGCGTTGCAGTTAACTGGTGCCTTCAAGAAAGACACGCTGTCGAACCTTCAAGTGCGGCTGCCTGCGGTCGTGATCGGCGGCGGACTGACGGGTATCGATACTGCAACTGAGCTTTTTGCATATTATCCTGTCCAGTGCGAGAAAATGCTCGCAAAGTATGAGCAGGTCGTCGCGGAATTTGGCGAGGAAAAGGTCGCAGAGCATTTTGATGAGGAAGAGATCCGCGTACTGCAGGAATTTCTTGAGCATGGAAAAGAAATAAGGGCAGAACGCGCTCGTGCCGCTGCCGCCGGCGAAGAACCGAACTTTATTCCGCTGATTCGGGGTTGGGGCGGCGTGTCGCTGATCTATCGCAAGCGTTTGCAGGATTCGCCAGCGTACAGGCTCAATCACGAAGAAGTTCAAAAAGCGCTTGAGGAAGGAATCAATTTCGTCGAATGCATGAGCCCGACCGAGGCTGTGCCGGACGAATACAACGCGGTCAAAGCGCTGATATTCGAGCGGCTGGATTATGTTGCGGAAACCGGAAAGTTTGAGAACACCGGCGAGATGCACGAGTTTCCGGGGCATACGGTTTGCGTTGCCGCCGGCACAAGTCCGAACGTGATCTACGAAAAGGAGAAACCGGGCACGTTCAAAATGGATGAGTGGCGGCAGTTCTTTCAGCCGTTCAAAGTTGAGCGAAACGGTGATGGTAAATTGCACGCAATTGAGGCCGCAAAAGGCGAGACGGGTTTCTTCACTTCGTATGAACACGAAGGCAAGTTCATTTCCTATTACGGCGACAATCATCCAAAATATGCCGGAAACGTCGTTAAGGCGATGGCGTCGGCAAAAGATGGTTATCAAAAAGTCGTAGAGCTTTTTGCAGAAGAACTCGCAGAACGCGGGACGCTACCACAGTCCGAACGCGACTCCATTTTTGACAAGCTCGAGGCGACGCTCGATGAACAGCTTCGTGCTTACGTTGTAAAGGTCGAGCGGCTGACACCGACGATTGTCGATGTCGTCGTAAAAGCGCCGCTGCAGGCGCGAAAATTTGAACCCGGACAGTTTTACCGTTTGCAGAATTTTGAAACGTCGGCTCCTGTTGTTGACGGCACGCGGTTGATGATGGAAGGGCTTGCATTGACAGGCGCCTGGGTCGATGAGGAAAAAGGTCTGCTGTCGATGATCGTTCTTGAGATGGGAACGTCGTCGCGGTTGTGCTCTTTGCTCAAAGAAGGTGAAGAAGTTCTCGTAATGGGCCCGACCGGAACGCCGACTGAGATCACAGAAAACGAGACCGTTATGCTCGCGGGCGGTGGGCTTGGCAATGCTGTGTTGTTCTCGATCGCCCGAGCACTAAAAGAGAAAAACAACAAGGTCATCTATTTTGCGGGCTACAAGAACGGCGCCGATCTTTTCAAACGCGAGGAGATCGAGAACGCGACCGATAAAGTCGTCTGGGCGACCGATTTTGGTAATGAGATCGCTCCGGAAAGGCCGCAGGACGCGCATTTTCGCGGCAACATAGTTCAGGCGATGATCGCTTATGCCGAAGGACATCTGGGAGATCAAGCCGTTAGCCTGAAAGATGTTGACCGCATTATCGCCATCGGGTCTGACCGTATGATGAATGGCGTACGTGAAGCACGGCACGCGACCTTAAAACCCTTCCTCAACGAGAATCACGTCGCCATCGGCTCGATCAACTCGCCCATGCAGTGCATGATGAAAGAGGTCTGCGCTCAATGCCTCCAACGCCACGTCAACCCGCACACCGGCGAAGAGTTCTTCGTCTTCTCCTGCTTTAACCAAGATCAGCATCTTGATTTTGTTGACTTCAAGAATTTGAATGAACGGCTGAAGGCGAACAGTGTGCAAGAGAAACTGACGAACTTATGGCTTGATCGGGCGTTCGGAAAGGAAGAGTTCAAAGTTCAATTTGGCGCATCTTGATCGACTCTCTTGGGAAATGTCGAATCTCAATCCAGATTGCTTTTTATTAGCAACACACTTTTTGCAAATCTCTTGAATTCACTGAATCCAGCTTTCGTGAAGGAAACGGTATCCAATTTCGCCTGAGTTTCTACGTCATAAAGTTCAATTTTTGCTGTTTCGCTTGTCGCCAACCACGCTACTTCCTCACTAGTAATATAAAAATGAAGCGTTTCATCCTCTTTGTTATTGTCGACTTTAGAGACGCCACGAAGCCTATTGGCTTTTAAGGGAATGTCATCGGAGAATATCTTGACTCCAAAGGAACCGCCTTTAGAATAACGTTTTCGTGTGCCTTTAAGAATTAAAAGGACAGAAATGTCACTGTCACTATCAGGTCCAAAATATTTTATTCCGATCTCCGCCATTGAAAGATTTGGACTAAATGCCATCGGCATTGCCAAAAGTTCTGAGGTAGCATTGTCATCCTTAATGGCGACACTTACGTAATCTTTTTTTGCCGGTGTTTTTTGCGCCGGTGTTGAAACAACGAGCGCGACCAAAACAATAACCCAAATAACCATTAAGCGTTTCATATTTCTCCTTAGGAAGCTCAGTAAATTACTTTTAGCCGCGAAGCCAAGCGGCTAACCAATATTCAGCGGTGAGGTATGAAGCTCAACTCCCAACGCTCGGAGCAATTTGAGGACAGTATCATATCTCGGTTTTGCACCGGGCGAAAGAGCTTTGTAAAGGCTTTCGCGTCCGAGGCCTGCATCTTTGGCAAGTTTGCTCATGCCGCGAGCCTTTGCAACATCTGAGATCGCTACGAGAAACACATCTGGGTTTTCGTCTTCCAGTGCGGCATTTAGATATTCGGCGATGACGACCTCATTATCCAGATAATCGGCTGCATCAAAAGTTTTCAGTTTTTTCATAATTTAACCCTCTAATTCTTTTAATATTCGCTTCGCTTCTTTGATGTCTTTCTTTTGCGACGATTTGTCCCCGCCGCAGAGCAACAGATAAACGACCTTGCCGCGTCGGCAGTAATATAGCCAATAGCCCGGCCCGACATGAATACGCATTTCGGAAATACCGTCACCAACCGGTTCACAATCTCCAAAATTTCCTGCTTCGGCAGATCGAATGCGCGTAATGATTCGTGCCTTGGCTATTTGGTCACGGAGTTTGGTTAACCAATCATCAAATTCCTCGGTTCGCAGGAACGTGTTCACAATAAAAAGTGTATCCGAACGGATACCATATGACAAGCATTTTTTATGTCCTTAGATGATCGTCGTGACAATCTCGTTGATTCATGCCTCTCGCATGATTACCAGGGAGACAGAATCATCTTCAATCCCAAAGCCCGGATCGTAATGCACATGGTGACCCGTTGGCATTCCATCTTGGGCCAACGTTAGCAGGTGAGCGGCTAGAGTTCGTAGTCCAGCGGGATTTGCCCCAATTATTACTTCATTCGTTCCCAACGAAACCGAGATTCGATGATCGATTTCCCAATTCGTCGTAACCCCACTTTCAGGTGTGTACTTCACAATTGAAACGGTAACGTCCATAGCTAGATTATCGTCGTGACGATCTCGCGGATGCTGCGTTGGAGTTCGCGGTCGTCGGTTATTGGGGAGCAGATCGCGGCTTCGGCGGCGGCGATGGGGGTGACGCCACCAGCGATCATTTGGGCGGCGTAAATGAGCAGGCGTGTCGAGACGCCTTCCTCGAGGCCGTGGCCGCGGAGGTTTCGCACCTTTTGGCCGATCTTTACCAGGTCGGCAGCGGTCGATTCGTCGATGCCACCTTCTTTTGCGACGATCTCGGTCTCGGCTTCGGGCTCGGGATAATCGAATTCCATCGCGACGAAACGCTGACGCGTCGATTGTTTAAGGTCTTTTAGGATCGATTGATAGCCGGGATTGTAGCTGACGACGAGCATGAATTCGGGCGGAGCTTCGATGACGGTGCCGCGTTTTTCGATCGGCAGGCGGCGGCGGTCATCGGTCAGAGGGTGAATGATGACCACCGTGTCTTTCCTAGCTTCAACGACTTCGTCAAGATAGCAGATCGCTCCGCTGCGAACGGCGGTCGTAAGCGGGCCGTCGTGCCAAACGGTCTCTTCGCCCTCGAGCAGAAAGCGGCCAACGAGATCGGTCGACGAAAGGTCTTCGTGACAGGCGACGGTGATCAGCGGACGATTCAAACGATGCGCCATGTACTCGACAAAGCGCGTCTTGCCGCAGCCCGTCGGGCCTTTGAGCATCGCCGGCAACTTAGCTTTGTAGGCGGCCTCGAAAAGCTCGACTTCGTTCTTTAACGGTAAATAATAAGGCTCATTTGCGACCTTGTATTTTTCGATGGCTAATTCCATGCAGATATATTTTCAACGCAAAGACGCAGAGACGCAAAGACGCAAAGGTTATTAGACCTTGCTTTAAGGAATCTATTTTGAGCTGAACTTAGAAAAATCACCCCAGATCGCAAACGTGGCTCCGACTTGTTGGATGTTAACGAAAAAGGTTTTTCCATCGGGCGCGAATGTCGCACCGGCAAACTCACCACGCGGAGCAGCCTGGGAAATGTTCTCAGCAAAATTGGCGATGCGGCCGTCTGGCGTCATTATTCGGACAAGATTTTCCGGCGTGCCTCCAACGCCGACGTAATCGCTGTCCTCACAAATGAAAAGCAGATCACTTTTTGGCATCAGGCAGAGATTGTCGGGCATGTCGAGCAAAGTGCGGTCGGTCGATTCGAACAAAAGCGTGAGATGTCCGGCGTCTTTTCCGGTCGGGGCATACATCCAGATCTGTCCACCCTTTGAGTTGCCGCCGTTTGTCGCCGAAAAGTAAATTCGGCCGTGTTTATCTGCGCAGCAGCCTTCGAGCCGTGCGAAGGTGGCCGCTCCTTTTGCAAGGCCCTGCTTGTAAACGGCGTTTGTATCTTCGTCAACTTCGGGTGCGTCGGGTTTGTCGATCGTTACCCAGGTCGCATCGAGCACTGCGTTTTTCTGTTGACCAGTTCGCGTATCGTATGCGGGCTTGTCTGTTATCGCGAGCATTTGCAGGACACCGCCCTCGGCAAGTTTCTTTTTCTTGTTTGGCAGAAAGCGATAAAAGCCGGCGGTCTTGTAGTCTTCGGTGAGATAGAGAACGCCCGATCTCGGATCGACGGCGACTGCTTCATGCTCAAATCGTCCCATCGCTTTCAACGGTATCGCCGGAGCATTTGTATTTGCCGCGGCGAACACCTCGAAACAATATCCGTGCGGTTTTGGAAATCCGCCGGACCTGGTTCCCTTTTCACTGGTCCTGATGGTCGGGCCCAGCGTGGTTTCCTCGCACGAGATCCAGCTTCCCCACGGCGTCGCTCCGCCGGAGCAATTAATGAGCGTTCCCGAAAGACTGACAAAGTCACGGACGATAGTTCTTGTTTTGGGATCTATGATCAGGGTCGTCGTGCCGCCGCCTGCGGTTTCATCGTAATGGTTTCCGGTTCCGATGGCGGCGCCATCACGCGGTATTTTACCGCCGACAACTTCGTGGTTGCGGATGATACGCAGCTCGCTCCCGACTTTAAATGTCGCCATGCCGTCGTGCAGCGTCGGCGTCGTTCTTCCGTCGGCAAGGAGCGAACCCTGCTGACCGATCACGTTGTATTCGAAACCTTTGGGTAGTTTTAGAAAAGTCTCACCGGTGTTTTTCGCAGGTGTTGGGAAAAGATCGCCGAAGCCCACGGCCTTAAATTGAGTCGCCTCCGCTTGCTGTGCAAATAATTCATCACGGCGACTGAAAGTCGAACACGCCACAGCCAGTCCCGCCGTACCGTAGGCAAGATTCGAGATAAAAGTTCGCCTGTCCATATTATCTATTGTAATGCTTTCGATATTCGAGTTGATAGCCGCCGAATGTTAACATCATGATAATTTTTCTGTGCTGAACATTATTGAGGCAAAAACAAATGATGAGATCGATCGCGTCAGATCGCTTTTTTGCGAATACGAAGCGTGGCTCGATCTCGATCTGTGTTTTCAGGGATTTGAGGCAGAGCTTGCCGAATTGCCCGGAAAATATGCACCGCCCGACGGGAGATTGTTCCTTGCTTACCACGATGAAAAGCTTGCGGGTTGTATCGCACTGAGAAAACTGAAAGACGGTATCTGCGAGATGAAACGGCTCTTTGTTCGTGACGAATTTCGCGGGCACAAGATCGGTGTTCAATTGATTGAAAAGTTAATCGCCGACGCTCGTGAGATCGGCTACAAGCGAATGAGGCTTGATACTTATCCTGCAAAAATGGGAAAAGCCGTGAGTCTTTACGAATCTCACGGCTTTCACTCCATCGAACCTTATTACGACAATCCACACGAAGGCGTATTGTTTATGGAGTTATCACTCTAAGCATAGTTTCCGCCGCCAAATCCATATGCACTTGGTGGTGGCGGGTTAATGTTGAACTCGCGCGGACGGACGTAAGGAAACACTTGTCGGTATGCAACCGCATAGGCTACGAGAGTTACGGGAATTGAAACCAGAAAGATGCCTACACAGAGCATCAACATACCGAGCAAGCTAACCAAAATTGTCATTATGAAAAGAACAACAATACCTCCAAGGTTAGCCCATGCGGCACGCGCGCTGAGTTTGATAGTTTCAACCAGACCGAGATCATATTCGAGTGTTAGTGGAACCACAAAGTAAAACACAACGGCCCAAACAATCCAAAAAATAAATAGTGCTGCGAAAATAATAAACATGAAGCCAATCAGCCCGCTTGCAAGCTCAGGAGAGAAATCAGGCTGAAAGAATTGCTCGTCACCTATGCCACCCCTTTGCGGCATGAATATAGAAGCGAAATTAAAGAACAGTCCTACGAATTGTTGGATGATCATCGGTATTGATTGAACTGCTCCTATAGCCATTAACGGAACAAATTTTTCAAAACCTTTGAACATCATACCGAACTCTATCGGTTCGTCGTTGAGATCCTTGGAAACTATAAGGTAGAGACCGGCAGATACTGGCCCGATCAGCAGCCAACTGATGCAATATAACCACTGCGTAATGACCAAAGTTAAGAGTGTGACGCCAAGATACAAACCATATCTTTTCTTGATCAGTTCCCATGCAGTAGAAACACACTCAGAACCATCCATTACGCCGATTCCAAATTGAATATCGTTCATAGTTTTTAGGTGTTGATCGGGCATTATGGTAACCCTTTTCCTGAAAAATAAAAAGGCCGCTTGAGTGGTACCCACTCGAGCGGCCTCATGATCAGTTCGGACAGTTTACCTCATTGGTTTTCTCGGCATCTTGTCATCCATCATCGCCGTTTGATAAACAAAGGCTGCGACGATGATCGACATCTGCTTCATATCATCAGCCTGAATGCGATCAAAGACATCCATATTTGAGTGATGCGTGCGAGTGTCATACTCGATCGGGTCCTGTATGAACTGAAAGCCCGGCAGACCGATCGCATCAAAGCTGAGGTGGTCAGTCCCGCCAGTATTGGATAGCGACAGGGTGTTCGCGGACATGTTTGTGTCCTTGGCAGAGTCAAATTTTTCATTCCACCACTTCGGGTCTTTAAATGAGCTAAGCCATGTTTTGAAGATGGGCCGTACGTCGTTGTTACCCTGCATGTAAACACCGCGGATCTTTCCCGTGCCGTTATCAATGTTGAAATAGGCAGACAGTTTATCGTAATCGGCCCCTTTTACAAGCTCAGGTTTTGGCGCATTAGGATCGGGCGGGCCAAACATATTTCGGGCTCCTTTTATCTCGCCAAAGTGCTGCTTAACGTAAGCACGCGAGCCGAGCAAGCCTTGCTCTTCACCTGTCCACAGTGCGATCCGGATAGTGCGACGAGGCTTGAGACCGAGAGTTTGAAGAATGCGCATTGCCTCCATCATAACCGCACAGCCCGCACCATTATCAGTCGCTCCGGTTCCTGCTTGCCATGAATCCATGTGGCCACCGAGCATAACGATCTCGTCCGCCTTATCGCTACCCGGAATTTCTGCGACCGTGTTATAGCCGTTCAGGTCTTCATCTTCATATTGAACCGCGAGATCGACGGTCATCGTAACCTTTTCACCGGCGTCAACCATTCGGGCGAGACGGTTAAAGTGCTCCGGCGCGGCACTTATCTGGATCGGCACGGTAGCCCCTTTGTCATAAACCCGAGCTTGTGCCGGAGGTTGACCCCCTTCTGCGGGAGGTGGCGGCTGAACAGCGGATGCTTGTTGAACAAAGATCGTTCCACCATCGCCGCGGCCTGCATCGATCAAGATCGCAGCTCCCTCGTCAACCAAAAAGCGCATACGTTTGTTGCCGAATTGCATCTGCTGCCTGAATCTCGCCATGTCAGCATTCTCGGGCCCGGGAGATTGACGTCTGGTGACACTTGCCGGATCAGGAGCATCGGCTAGGTCCAAAAGCTCTTTGTCCGTTAAGCGGGACGATTGCGCTTCAAAGTGTGGCTTTAGATCACGTATGCCACCGACAAGGACGATCTTGCCTTTAAGCTTGCCTTTGTATTGCTCGAGTTCTTCTTCTTTTGTTGCAATGAAGCGAACTACCTCAGCAGTATACGCAGTGCTTGTCGGCAAGAGGGCCTGCGGCGCTTTCTTGTCTTTCTTGACGCTCGCAGTTGGGGCAGCCACGAGAGTGTCTGTTCCGGGCGACCACGCTTTTGGATAAGCGATCATCGGAAATGCAGTCGGCCCATCGACCATTGCGTAGAACCGCTTGAGTGTCCAGCCTCGACCGAACGGCCCCCATGACTCGAGGTGCGAGTTTTGCATTCCCCATTTGGCCAAAGTGTCGCGCGTCCATTCATTAGCACGCTTTGCGCCCGTGCTTGCGGTAAGACGCGGGCCTATGACATCTGAGAGATAACTCAGCGTCTGCATAACCTGCGAACGGTCGCGGCCTTCAGCAATGATCTTGTCGATATCTTCTTTCGGTGCGGAGTAAGCGCCGGTCTGTGCAAATGAGAGGGTTGGGCTCAGCAATAAAACTACCAGCACAAAGCTGACTATTCTTTGTTTCAACATATATTTTTTATGACCTCAAAATTTCGTTATTACGTAATTAGTGTCCGGAAAGTTATAGCATAACCCCAAAAGGTCGATCTTAATAATGAGGCAATAAAAAAGGCCGGATCACTCCGGCCCATCTTGAAATAACAACGTGGTGACTATTTTAGTGAATAACAATACCCACGCCGAGCCTGAAGTTGTTTGACGTGTTGCTGTAACCGGAGTCACGCACAAAAACAGGGTTGTAGTCAGCCTGGATCAGCCTGATATCAACCCGCTTGCTTACCTTAACATCGATGCCGGCGCCAATGACCATCGCAAAATCATTGCTGCTATCTCCCGTAAACCGAGTATTCGCAAGGCCTGCCAAAACATGAGCAAACGGCTTCACCCGGCGATCGTTCATCTTGTTATCTTTGAATTGAAGTCCGCCGAGAAACTGGTTCAAGCGGGTATCATCTTTGCTATGGGTTGAAAAATCAAACTTTGCACCCACATAACGATGAAAATTTCCCGTGAGCGATGCGTTGAACCCATTGGCGTTCACATGATCGCCAGCTCCGTCATCGGCTCGAAGATAAGAATATCCACCAAAAAACTCAAATTTAGTTCTGTCGTCCTGCGCAGACGCCGAAAACGCTGAAAACGTAAGTAAAAACGCTACAGCAACATATTTAAACATCCGGTTCATAAAATAATTTTCTCCTCAAAAAATGTATGTCTAACTTAACGGCTTTCCAACCACAACAAAACAATGAAAAAATGCTGTTTTCGACGAGCATTTGACTTCACGCAAACGAATTAATCTTTGGTTAGATTATTTTCGGGTCTCTAGTGTTTATTATGAGATCGTTTTGGACGGTTGGAATGACCGATAGCAATAGTTTAAATTCCTTACCAAAAAAGTCAAGATTTTTTTGGCCGGAATTAAACCGTCGACCACGTGAGTGTAAAAGCTGGCGGAACGTTTTTGAGAACAAGCGGGCTGCGGCGGGATTTGCCGTAGCGATGTTGCAAAAGCTCGCGGATCTTTACAGCGGGCGGCAGAAAATAGCCGTGTGCATACTGAAAGATGCGCAGTTCACAGCCTTCATCCATAAATTTCTCGATCTCAGTCAGTACATTCTCACTGATCTCTTTGGGAAGCACGGCGAACGGTAGGCAGCACACAACGTAACGCACCTTACCCAGACCCGATTTTTCATGTATCGAATATGCATCTGCGGCGCTCCCGCACACGATATTCATGTCGGGGAAATTCCGATTAAGTGACGCGACAAGATCGCTGTCCAGTTCGATGCCGAGGTAAGATCTGTTGCTCGGTACAATATCCCGAAGAAATTTTGTGATCGCGCCGGTCCCAACGCCTAATTCAAGAACAATATTATGATCGTCAGGATGGATGCCTTGGAGCATTTCTGCGGCAAGCTCAGGCGAGCTGGGCGCTATTGCCCCAACCTTTAGCGGGTTCTTCAAAAATGCTTGGAGAAATTGGAGATTCTCTTTCATTCGCTCGGCCTACGTTACATCCGTGTTATCGACAGCCATTTTATAATCAGAATCCTCGTTTTGGCAATACCGAATACGAAATCGTCTTTCGTATTGTTCAGTATTGCAAACGTTTCCTGTTAACTACTTTTCTTCTTTGCCGTTTTCCTGGAAGGTGCCTTTTTAGCGGCAGGCTTTGTTTTCTTTGCAAAGGCACCGGGCACTTCGGCTTCGATCAGGACTTTTACTTGCTCCAGCGTTAGTGCGGCCGCCTCATCCGTGGTTGCGCGAGTGCCGTCGGCTTTCTTAGGCAGATAAATAACCTTCTTGCCGAACTTAATAACAGGCCCCCACCGGGCATTTTCCAAGGATATTTTCTCATCTTCCCAGCGTTGTATGTAGCGGTTAGCTTCCTTTTCACGCTTCGCCTCTATCAACTCGTTCATCTCGGCCTGAGTCAGATCGTCAAAGTTGTAACGCCGCGGCACATTGATGTACATACCGTCCCATTTAATGAATGGCCCGAAACGCCCACTTCCTTTTGTGATGGGTTTGCCATCAAACTCACCTACGGGAGCATCCGCCGCTTGTTTGGCCCGAATGTATTCGATCGCTTTTTCCGTGTCCACCGTAGCAAGGTCGGTGCCACGTGGTATAGATATGAACTCATCGCCCCATTTTACATAAGGCCCATAGCGGCCAACACCGGCTGACAAGTCTTTGCCCTCATAAGTGCCCATGGCCCCTTGCAATTTCGACAGTGCCAGAGCTTCCTCAAAGGTAATTGTTTCGATGCTTTGTCCGGGCTGAAGATTTAGGAACCGCGGCTTTTCTTCCCCGTCAGCTGTGCCGATCTGGATAACAGGTCCAAAACGAGCGATGCGAGCGATAACTGGTTTTCCGGTTTCCGGATCATGGCCAAGCAGCCTTTCGCCTTTTGCACGTTCGGCGGTTTCGATCGTTCTATCGACGTCTTTTTTGAAAGGACCGTAAAACTCATCGAGCATCTCATTCCACTGCAGTTTTCCGTCGGCTACTTCGTCAAACTCCTCTTCGATCTTGGCAGTGAATCCGTAGTCCATAATGTCGTCAAAGTGCTGTTTCAGAAAGTCAGTCACCACCAAGCCTAAGTCGGTCGGGAACAGCTTTGCCTTTTCGGCACCCGTGATCTCAGAATCCTGCACTTTGTTCAAAACATTGTTTTTTAGTACCAATACTCGGAAAGTTCTTACTATTCCGTCCTTATTTCTCTTTTCAACGTATCCTCGTTTCAGAATGGTCGATATGGTCGGCGCATATGTAGATGGACGGCCAATACCGAGTTCTTCCAATTGTTTTACGAGGGATGCCTCTGTGTATCTGGGCTGAGGACGGCTGAACCGCTCCGTTGCCTTTAGTTCAACCAGCGGCAATAGTTGGCCGACCGTCATCGGCGGCAACAAACCTTCATTTTCTTCTTCCGGTTCGTCTTCGTCTTTGTCTTCCAGGTAAACTTTCAGAAAACCATCAAACAGAATTACTTCGCCGGTCGCCTTTAATTCTTCTTTGTTAGTGGAGATCTCAATTTTGACAGTCGTTTTTTCAAGCTCGGCATCGGCCATTTGCGTGGCCATTGTTCGCTTCCAGATCAGATCATATAACTTTTGCCATTCCTCCTCTTTAACTGTGGTGGCACTGGTGTAGGTCGGGCGGATGGCTTCGTGAGCCTCCTGCGCAGATTCGTTTTTATTCTTGAATTTGCGTGCTTGATGATATCTTTCACCGTATTGCATGCTCACGGTTTGTCTTATATCGTCGAGGGCCGTGGCGCTCAAATTCACGCTATCGGTTCGCATATAGGTAATATGCCCGTTCTCGTACAGCTTCTGAGCGATCTGCATCGTTCTTGCGACACTATAGCCAAGTTTTCGTGATGCTTCCTGCTGTAATGTTGAAGTGGTAAAAGGAGCAGCCGGGGTACGCTTACCCGGTTTCACCTGTACATCGACCACTTTATAGTCGGCGTCTATACATCCTGTTAAAAAAGTTTCGGCATCTTCGACACTGTTTTGTTTTTTTCCTTCAGCTTTGAAGGTTACATTCTTTCCGTTTATATCGTCGGCGCTGAATAGGCCTTCAATCTTAAAATGACTTACCGGCTGAAAGGCATTGATCTCACGCTCTCGCTCAGCGATCAGGCGTACTGCAACACTCTGAACGCGTCCCGCGCTCAGATTTTTGCCGCTCGCGCTGATCTTTCGCCATAGTATCGGACTCAATTCAAATCCGACTATGCGATCAAGCACTCGTCTTGCCTGTTGCGCCATAACGAGGTTCATATTCACAGTTCGCGGATTCCTAACAGCGGCTTCTATAGCAGGTTTGGTGATCTCATGAAATACGATCCGCTTGGTCGAAACCGGGTCAAGTCCCAAAACTTCGCACAAATGCCAGCTAATAGCTTCTCCCTCACGGTCTTCGTCTGTAGCCAGCCATACTTCGTCCGACTTTTTCGCTAAAGACTTCAGTTCGTTAACAACCCTTTTCTTGTCATCTGGAACCGTATATCGGGGCTCAAAATCATTTTCGATGTCGATGCCCATACCGGCTTTTTCCAGATCGCGGATGTGGCCAAAACAACTATTCACCTGAAAATCGTTTCCAAGGATCTTTTCGATCGTTTTTGCCTTTGCAGGTGATTCTACTATTACTAAACTTTTACCCATCTTGAAAAAAATACGTCAGCCACAAACTTCGTGCTGACGTTTAAGACTGATAACACCTGGAGCGCAAGTCTGTCAATATTGAACCGCAAGCATCTTGCAAATGTTACGTTCGCCGGGCGTAGTGCTTGCCAGGTAAAACGCGTATCAGATCGCGTATATCCAAGCCTACGAGAGCGTTGTTTAGATCACCGAATGATAGTCCACTTGCTTCGAGCAAAATATCGATATGAGTGGATTCGTCAGGTGTTAAGATCTGCCAAATTTTGCGTTCATTCTCACTTATGTCGGCAGGCATCAGTTCCGGTTGTCGCTCGGCTGTTTCGGCGGCAGCTTTTTCAATTTTTGGCGGCAATATTGCCGCTGAAATTTCGCTTGGCAGCTCTGCGACAACATCCTGCCATTGCTGAACCAGTTTTGCGCCGCTCTTAATAAGGTAATTCGTGCCAAATGAGTTGCTGGATGTAATGTTGCCCGGAACTGCCATTACCTCACGGTTTTGTTCCATCGCGAGCCGGGCAGTGATAAGAGACCCGCTCCTTTCTGACGCTTCGACGATCAATACGCCTAGACTCAGACCGCTAATGATTCGGTTGCGATACGGGAAATTTTCCGGTATTGGCGGTGTCCCTAATGGGAACTGCGAAACTTGGCACCCGCCCGAATCCAGTATCTCGTTTACAAGTTTGTTATTTTCTTTTGGATAAACACCGTCGATCCCCGTTCCTAATACTGCGATCGTTTTGCCGGAACCACGAATCGCTCCGCGATGTGCTGCTGAATCGATCCCGCGTGCTAAACCGGAAACTATCGTTATCCCACGCGAGGCCAAATCTCGTGACAACATCTCAGAAGCGTTACCGCCATAAGTCGAGCACATACGCGATCCGATAACGCCGACACATGGCTGATCAAAACACGCCTGCCAATCGCCCTTTACATAAAGTACAGGAGGAGGATCATCAATCTCGCGCAGCAATGTCGGATAGCTGCCGTCATCGAGTATCAGAACATCTCCGCCGAGATCTTTAACTCTTTCAAGTTCTTTTTCAGCCTTTTCGTGAAACTCACGTTTGATAATGCTCTCGATCGTTTCGGGTTTTAGGCGCAGCGATTCAAGCTCCGTCCGCCGCGCATGAAAAACCGCATCAGCCGAACCAAACCTTTCTAAAAGTTTGGTCGCAGCTCTTGGCCCAACACCCGGAGTCATATTTAATGCGATCCAATCAATCATATTGTTTGGCGGAGGCGTGTGGGAGTCGAACCCACCCAGGCCTGCTCTCGCAACCCTGCAAACGGTTTTGAAGACCGCGCCCATCACCGGACAAGTTGCGCCTCCGCATCAGAACCACTGCAATCGTGGTGGTTGACCATTAATCTGACAGTAGTAAGAGAGTAACTAACGCCGCCCGCTTTGCAACGTCACCGACTAAAATATGTTCGTCGAGCCGATGTGCACCATCACCAGTTATTCCAAGACCATCAAGAACAGGCACGCCCATTGCTCCTACAAAATTCCCGTCCGATGCACCTCCAACCTGCGTCTCATTGAGGTCGTATGTGAAATCTGCGGCCAATGAACGAGCTTTTTCAAACAATTCGACGACTTTTTCGGTTCTTTCCATCGGCGGACGGTTGATGCCACCGGACAATTCGAGTTTTACACGTTCGTCGAATACTTTTAATTCCCTGATCTCAGTATCGACACGCTGCGCCTCGGACATTTTGCTGAAACGCACATCGATCTGGCATGCTGCGTGTTCCGGGATGACATTTGATGTCGTACCACCATTTACCGTGGTGACATTGACGGTTGTTCCTTCGTCGGGCCGAGACAGCTTATGAATTTGTTCGATCTGTCGTGACAGTTCGAGAATGGCATTTGCACCTTTTTCCGGTTCGAGACCGGCGTGTGCCGGTATACCGTGAGCTTCAAGCTTGTACATTCCCGTTCCCTTTCGGCCGGTCTTTATTTTTCCAAAAGCCGACGGTTCAAAGACCAAACAACACTCGGCATTGGCGGCTTCTCGTTCAACGAGTAGCCTGCCACTATGGCTGCCAACTTCTTCGTCGCACGACAAGAGGATAGTGATCGGACGTGTCGGTTTGATGCGGTTCGCGGCAAAAAACCGTAAGGTTTCGAGCATCAGCACGACGCCCGATTTCATATCAAAAATGCCGCAACCGTAAAATTTATCGCCGTCGATACGCGTTGGATTTTTGAGTTTTGTGCCAATTGGGTGAACCGTGTCGGTGTGGCCGAGCAATAGTATCGGCTTAGTATCAGCCGCGAAAGCACGAATAACAACATGCTCCCCGTCTTCAACTGAAACGCGCTCGATCGAAACATCAACGCCCGTCGAACACGCCTGCTTTTCGATCCAATCTACAACGACGCGACTCTGTTCGGCATTGTGCGAAGGCGATTCAATATCGACGATCTCGCGGATCAGATCAATTATCGACTCTTGCCTGTCCTTAAAATATTTGAGAATTTCGCCCGCTTCCATCTGTTTTGTCAATTATTGCTTAGCAGGCGGTGCAGGCGAAGCGGACAGCGTCGGGGCAACAACCGGCACAGGCGGAGCACCAAAAACTTCGTTGAAGAGATTTCCGAGACGATATCCGCCAAGAGCCATCCGCTCCTCTGCAATCTTAAGAGACTTTTTCTTGTAATCGTCAGACGGCATCTCGTATCGTTTCAAGCCCTTGTAAACCTCAGTCGTCGCGATCTCGACGCTTTCTTTTTGCCACACATCATATTTTCCATCGGCGATGCGGCTCTGTAGTTTGGCATAAGGAAAATCCTTGATTATCGATTGGGCGATCGGATATAGATAGTCGGCTTCGCATGCGTCATTAGTGTTTGGAAAATTCTGTCGAATGATGCCATCCCAAAATGAGTGAAGATTCAGCTTGTCCTTTGCTCCTTTTGGCGTCAACGAAAAAAGGTTGCCGCCCTGATCACCTTTTTTGTCGTTCTCATCCAAAGCCCGTGCCGTTGCATGCAACGGCTGATGAAGATCGCCGATCAAGTGCTCGAGCCATGCGATGGCGATCGCCTTGTCGGGGGTCGATGCCGATCCTCGGATGATCTTGTCAAAATCGGCCAGCTTTTCCATCATCTTGCCGTTTGCTTCTGCATCCGCTACAAAAATTGCTTTTCCGTCCTTTGAAGTCCAAAGTGTGTCAAAGTAATGCCAGTTCGAATTGTTGTAATTGTCATAGCGCGTCGCAAAATCTCTGTCTTTGATAATGTCCGACCAGGTCGAGGCGATGAGAAAGAACTCCAGCTTTCTCGCCTGTTCGCTCCTTGAGCCATATGGCATGTAAAACGTAGAAAGCTGTGCATCTTCAGGGGCACTGCGCAAGATCTTGATCACCTTGTCACGAACTTCGGGGGTCATTTGCTGCCACGCAATATAGGCCGTGATCTTGTGCCCGGTTTCATCCCAGCCAAAGGCCGGCACCGATAAGGTGATTAATACTGTGGCAAATAGAATTGAACGCAACGCTTTGTTGATCATTTACTTTCTCCTTAATTATTGGATGATTTTAACGGATTAAGGGAATTAGAGAAAGTAACTGCTGATATAGTTGAAAAATATAGGCAAACTTTTAGCGACGACGACTCATCCTAACGGTTCGAAAACAGAAAAACGCAATTTGCCAAATATTTTCGCAACTTATTTGACACAGCAGCGTGAAGTTTGATACAAAAGAGGTTTTTCGCTCGAAAGGCAAAATAAACGGAACTTTGAGCAAACAGTAACGTATAAGTTATTTGAGATGACAAAAGAGCTTTTCTAACAATATTGGGGATCCTAATCTATCCCCCCAATCGGTAACCGTTCGACCGGAACTGAACGTTTCATATATACCCTTCATTTATACCTACCAATTAAACCTACCGAGTGCGGCTTTACAAAAAAGGCCGCACTCTTTCTCTTTAAATGCAAATCGTATAAAGTCATCAACATAGGAGCAGCTATATGGTAAAGAAGGTCATTCTCGGCGTTTCGGGGTTCATTTTGGCTCTTGTTGTCATTTTGTCTGTGGTTGTTGCAATGCAGCCGGAAGATCTCAAGGTGACGCGGTCTGCTGAGATCAATGCTCCGACCGATCGAGTATTTCCTTTGGTTAACGATTTTCATAAGTGGGAGATTTGGTCGCCCTGGGCAAAAATCGATCCGAATATGAAAACTACTTATTCGGGGCCCGATTCCGGTGTTGGCTCGTCGTACGCTTGGACAGGCAATGACGAGGTCGGCGAGGGCAAAATGACAATAGCAAAAAACCATCCGCCAAAATACATTGCCATCGAACTCGAATTCATTAAACCTTTTCCTTCTAAAAATCTGACGGAATTTGACTTCAGGGCAGCGGGCGAAAAGACAGAGGTTACATGGACGATGACCGGGAAAAAGAACTTCATTACCAAAGCATTTTGCATGATCATGGACATGGACAAAATGGTCGGCGGCGATTTCGAGAAAGGGCTTGCCCAGATGAAAATAGCTGCCGAATCGGCCCCCGCACAATAACGTTCGATATGGGAGAGAAATTGTGAACATTCTTCTTTGGGTTTTACAGGTATTGCTTGCATTGCTGTTTCTGTTCGCGGGCGTTTCTAAATTTCTAATGCCGGCCGATGAGATGGCAAAGAATATGCCGTCATATTTGTCTGTCAACTTCATCTACTTTATCGGCGTATGCGAGATACTAGGTGGTATTGGGCTGATCGTGCCTTGGGCAACGCGTATCATGCCAAAACTCACGCCAATTGCCGCCGCGGGACTGATTATCATAATGATCGGAGCCGTCGTAGTTACCGCTCCAATGGGTTTGGGTAACGCGGTTGTTCCGGTGATCGTCGGCATTCTCCTCGCAATGATTGCCTATGGCCGCGGACTTAAATCGCCAGAAACCTTAGCCTGAAAATGACAGAAGAAACCGAATTGGAAGCCGCAGCTTCCACCGAAACCGCATCTTCCGAACCCAAAAAGCCGCATTTTGATCGATCCATAGTCGAGGGGCCACTTGGCCCGGCCGTTTGGAAGATCGCGTGGCCGGCGGTGCTGACAAACCTCGTTAGCGGCATTCAGGGTTGGGTCGATCAGATAATGGTCGGTAATTTGATCGGTTATCAGGCGAATGCTGCTATTGGCGTCGGCTTTCAGATTTTTCTTGTCGTCATCGTATTCGTTTCCTCTATCTTTATTGGGATGAGCGTTCTCGTAGCCCGCTTTGCCGGCGCGAACGAACGCGAAAAGGTCAACCGCACCGTCTATCAAGGTTTCATCACCGCCATCTTCATGGCCCTCGGAATTCTGGCTCCGATCGGTTATTTTGCTGCTCCGTCGCTGTTGGGAATCGTCACAAGCGACCCGGACGTAATGTCCGAAGCTCTACCCTTCCTGCGAATAATGTTCACATGCAGCGTCGGAATGCTCATTTATTTCATGATGAGCGGAGCACTGAGATCTGCCGGCAACGCTCGCACGCCGATGATCTTGGGCCTTGTAATGACAGTGCTGAATTTAGTCCTAAACGTCGTTCTCATCCGCGGCCTTGGGCCGATTCCGTCATTCGGCACCGCCGGTTCGGCAATGGGAACGTGCATCGCATCGGGACTCGTCGGCGTTTACGCCCTTTATAAGCTGTACAGCGGTAGGTGGGTCGTCTCGTTCCCAAAAGCGGGTTACGGGCCGGACTTTAAGGTGATCCGCCAGCTCTTCAAATTCGGGTTACCCGCAGGCATACAAGGAATCGCGATGAATGTCGGTGGCGTCATCATGGCGGCCTTTATGGGCGGGTTGGCACAAGGCAAAGCTACCCAAGCAGTTTATGCCGTTTGCTACAGTCAGCTTTTCCTGCTCGTAACCTGGTCGTCCAACGCACTGATGGGTGCATCGGCCTCTGTTGCAGGCCAGAATATGGGAGCGGGCCGTCCTGATCGCGCGGTTTCTGCTGTTCGAACCGCAGCGAGTTTTGGTCTAAGCGGAGCGATTGTTGTCGGGCTGTTCTTTTTCTTTATTCCGCGACAACTTCTGGCGATCTTTGGCATGACCGACCCCGTGGTGGTCGAGATCGGGGTCGAACTCCTCCGTGTGCTGAGCGTCTCAGGTCTATTTATCTCGATGGCTCTTGCCTACACCGGGGGACTACAAGGCACGGGTGATACGCGAAGCCCGCTGTTCATCTCGATCATCTCGCAGGTCCTCATTCCGGTCGGGATCTGCTTCATTATTAAAACAATAGGCACTCTAGAACCTATACACATCTGGCTTGCTGTGTTGGCAGGCCATTTCACGAGATTTCTGCTTAGTTTCCTACGTTTCAACCAGCAACGGTGGCGTTCGATCGCAGTCGATATTGAAACCACCGCGGCATAGAGCTCCGTGCTTCACCTCAAGCGGAACAGAAAAAATTTCCTCTAGTTTCGTAAGTTGGCGAATTTAGGATCGAGTTGAATGGCTAACTGGAAGTGCTTTTCAGCCAGATTGCTCATGCCGACATTTTTCAGGCGAAGTCCTACCATCCAGTGAAAATAGGGGTCGTTGGGGGTGTATTTTTCGGCCTGTTCCTCGTAACGTGTCTTTTCTTCGGTATCGCTGAGTGTTTCGGCGGCACCGGCAAGCATGTAATTTGCCAGAACGAGGCTCGGATTTGCTTCGACGGCATCGATCCATGCCTGGACGGCCTCGCGGCGACGGCCAAGCTGCCAGAGCGATTCGCCGCGTTCTTCGCGCGCGACTACGAGGTCGGGCGCTTCTTTTAGTGCCTTGTCCAGGCTCGAAAGCGCATCATTATAACGGCCTAAACGATTAAGCATCGCGCCGCGATAATAAAGACTGAGGCTCTTTGGGCGGCCTTGCTGATGGTCAGCCGCGAGGGCAAGGAGCTTTATGCTCTGATCAGTATTGCCTGAGAGATATTCGAGCCATGCGAGCTTTGGCAAAAGCGTGTCATTTACCAAAAATCCTCCGTCGAACGCACGGTAAAAATGCTGCTTTCCGTAAGCAATATTCTTCTCATCAGTCTCGCTAAGCCACGGGCCGGGCTTTGACTGTGCCAGCGCGAGTTCATCCGGAATAGCAATGCTTTCGTAACCGCGCGTTCCTTCGCGTTCGTTGTAGCGAACCCAACCACTGTGGGCGTTCCACAATATCCATAGGCTCGAAAAACAAAGAAAGGCCCATCCTGCGCGCTTTATTTTGCCAGACGATTTCAGATTGAAACGATAGAAGGACAGATCCTTTGCGCGTAGGAGCTTTAGTGATCTGACAGCGAGGTATGTAGTAACAGTTGCAATGCCCAGTGCCATCAGCATCGGTACAAGCTGATATACGTCCCAGACGGCAAAATATGAAACCAGGAATACTACTGCGGCGAAGATCTCCTCGGGCCAAGTCAACTGGAAAGTTCTTTTGTCGTCTTTTTTGTCAGGTGCAAAGACCGCCGGTTTACCGAAGCCTAGATAAAGCGCGTCATTTGGACAAACACTGATGCAGTCCATATGTTTCATACAGCCGGGATCGATGACCATGCCGTATTTATTGACTTCTGCTGCAACATTGACGTTAGCCGTACAGGCAGCCGTGCAATGGCCACACTGATTGCAATCGTCAGTGACACGGATCCTTGCCGGAGCAATCCTATCTGCAATGACAAAAACACCGCCATAGGGACAGGCATAAGTGCAAAACCCCTTTGACCCGAGAAAATAAACGGTCATAAAACCGCATATGAAAAGAAAGGGTATGGCGACCCAGAAAGGCGGAAATGTCGCCCAAAAATCTGTCGTGATAAGGTGATTGGTGAATTGTGGTATCAGAGGCTGTTCTTTTGGGGCCGCAAGAAAACGCAGCAGCGTAGGCCATACGAACATCGCAAAAGCTGCAATTATGGGAACGTAGACAAGTAAACGGGACCGAAAAGGCCTCGGCTTAAGACCGAATTTGTTAAGTAGCCAAGTGCAGAAATCCTGAAGGGCAACGATATGACAGCCCCATCCACAGACGAAACGGCCAAGAATGAGCGTTGCGAGTATGGCCAGCACGAAAAAGACAAAACCAGCATTGATGTAGCCGTTCTGAAGGGTATACATCGTCTCCGACGGCTCGATGGGCGAAATCGTAGTACCCATGACCTGCCACTGGACATAGTGCGCGATCATAGCCAAAGTCAGAACGATCAAAGAAATCGCTCTCCATTTTCTGGTTTTGGAGTGTCTGATAGTTTTTGATTCTTCTGAGTTTGGCAGAACCGGAAGCTCGATAGTTCGTTTAGCCAACTGATCTTTGTCTTCGCACCCACTTTTCATAATTCCCCGCAACCTGAACCCCGCATTATCAGATTAAACAACTCCAGGCGTTGGTTACAACCCAACGGTAGATTCGGGTTTGAAAATACTCAGCTGTCAAGCTCAGGCGTTACCCGACACCCCACAAACATCGGAATTCAACATGGCAGGCTATCGGATACAACTTTAGGTTGACATTGATTGCCTTTAAAGGTATATTTGTGCGCTATTTCAAGGAAAAATCTTTGGTAATTAGAAGTATAGTATTTTAGAGGCGTTTTCTAGCGCCAACTCTAAATCAGATAAATCAACTCAGGAGTAAAGGAAGAAGATGAATAAGAATATGCAGGGCGGCCGGTTTAATATCGTCACGTCGTTATTAGCATTTTGTTTATTGATCGGTGTTGCATTTGGCCTGTCCGTCCAGGCTTCTTCATTCGATCTTATGGGGGCCGGCAGCGGCTCGAACTTAGCGGGCGGAACAGTCGACAAAATGATAGTTTCAGGCGGAGCGGTTTCGATGGAGATCGATCTGAACCGATTGAACGGTGCCGGAGCATCGGCTCGCAAATCAACGCTAAGCTTTGATGCAGTTCAGGATACGTTCTTTGCAATTCTCGTTTACAACGGTGAATTACGCGGACCAGTCCCGAGCTCGATGGAGATCATGCCGCGAGGAAACGCGAATCTTCCTGCATCTTTGAGGGCTTCATACAGACAGCTCGTCTTGGAATGTTTGCCGTGGGGTGGAGATTTTGAAATGGCGATCCGCGATAAGAAGACCGGCTTCACGTTCTTCAACATCGAGGGTCAGGAATACAGTTTTGATGCTAGTCAGCGCGTCTTCGGTATTCAGTCGGGAAGGCTGTTGATCTCGCCGGAATTTGCTGCTCAGCTCGGACGCCCGGCAGATGCCCGCACAGTTATCGGAACCATTTCTAGCAACACAACAATGAGAACGGTTGAATCTGTTCAGCTCAATGACGAGGGTGAGGCAACGCAGACCGTCCTGCCGCCAATGAATCGTCCGGAAACAGGCACCCGCCCCGGTCCTGACGTCGTCGTAGGTGACCTTTCAGGGTTGGCTCAATTCGGCAGTTCGTCGGGTACACAAGTGGGTTTATCAGTCGGCACCGATTCCTGTAATTTTGGTACGGTCAACCTCAACTGGCTTGCAAATCCGGCTAACGATCATCCGGTCATTCCACAGAATCTCTACAGAATGAGCGCTAGCGGCGACCGATTTGAACAGGTCGGCCAATCGTCCGTCAAGCACGCCTTTACGGCACTCACCAATAACATTTGCAACCTCGGTTGCAATGGCACTGGTGGAAGTCAGCTCGGATCGGGATGCTCCGACCCTTACTCGGCAAGCCTTAACTCAGGCCCAAATCTCGGTTCTAAGGCCTGGATCAATCCTTTTACCGGTGCTTATCCGCGTAATGACAGCGCAACTCCTAACAATAACCATACCGGCCACACACATACCGGACCGTCGCACAGGATCCTTACTGAGATGGCCGACCTAAATACGACACTAAATCCTGGCGCAACATATTTCGCAGAAGCCCAGTACATAACCCCACATGAATATGCTTGGTGTCAGGCAAATCCCGGACAGTGCAACATGTACAACAACGTCTCCTATAGACAGTACAGTGTCAGTGGAACTACTTCGTTCACATTCTCTCCTGTAGGCTCGACCGTTCGTGAAAAGGCCGCTATTGAAGCCTGGACAGGATCTACCCGCGTTACGATCGAACCAGAACGCGGCGTTGATGGTATCGGAGTGCTTGCTTATAAAGTGACGCAGATCGATGCCAATACCTGGCACTACGAATATGCGATCTACAACCAAAATCTTGATCGCGGTATTCAATCCTTCACCGTACCGATCGGAACGGGTGTCACGGTAACAAATGTTGGGTTCCATGCCCCGCCTCAGCACCCCGGTTGGTCTGGGGACGGCACGACGGGAGACGCTGGTTTTGCATCTACCCCGTGGCAGGCAACTCAGTCGCCAACAACGATGACTTGGGCCTCGGAAACCGCATTAGCCAACCTGAATGCTAACGCCATCCGTTGGGGATCGATGTACAACTTCCGTTTTGATGCCAACAAACCGCCTGCAAACATGCTCGCGACAGTAGGCTTCTTCAAAACGGGTGCACCGATCAGAGTTCTGGTTCAGGGGCCACGCTCCAGCACGCCTTCGCCGTGTGCTATCGTGATCTCGGCCAGTTCGAATCCCTGCTCGGCCAGTAACTAAGGCTCAGCAGCAACTTGACACAAAAAAGCGGGAAGCCCGATCGGGTTTCCCGCTTTTTTATTATTACAAAGAAAGAACTTACTAATTAGCCCACTCTTCTTCGTAGTTTAGCTGCCAATGCCTCGTCACCCACTTTTGAGCTGCTGTGATAGCCGTCGATTTCCATTTCTTCATATTTTCTGAAATGGAAAGGGCGGCCATCGGCTTGCTCGGGTCACGCTCGACTCTGATGACCTCGGTAGTTACCTCGATGATCGATTTGCCTTCTTCCAATATTTTCAATCGGACATGCGAACCGACTGGTGGCAAAGTCTCAAGATTTACCAAAGCGCTGGTTTCACCAACATTTTCCGTTAATCCCTCAACCTTTATTCTTTCCCCCGTCTCGGCATCTACCCAACTCGCCAAAATCGGCATGCTTGCCGTGATGCGATGATGGAATGGCGTTTTGTATGATGGTGTAGAGTAATCTACTTGTGCCATTTTTCCCCCTTATTCTTTACTAAAATACGCATTATTTCCGGATTTCTTTTACCTTATAAAAATGCTTGAACAATTTAGATTAGTTTTACAAAAAAGTCAAGTATGATGGATTTCCCGTAAAAATATACCTAAATCAGCCCCTAAACAAACATTTTTGTAACCAAAATGATACAAAAACGCTTTTTACTTAAACGTTGCAACACGTCCAAAGGTTGCACGCTAACCGCCAACGATTTTGAAATTAGGAACTGAATTTGCCTAAAAACTGATAAATCATCCCTTTGGGATCATATTTTTTTCGACGTTCGCGGAAAGTAGACAGAAAATTTTGACGGTTGGGCGAAAATAAAGAGTAAAATTGTGGTTCGCAGTGTAAAAACCGCCCCGAAGAGGCTTGCGTTTCGCCGGAAGAAAGAATATCGTTGTTAGCGTAAAAATCCGAAAATTAAAACAAAAATCCAAAAACCAAAATTTGCGCTTCTTAAATTAGCGCCCTGCAGAGCAGGAAAGCTCGAAAAATCAAATTATGAGGTCAAAAATAATGACTAGAAATACTATAGTAAGATCCTTATCGACCGCGCTGCTTGCGGCATTTGTCTGTGTCGGCAGCATTTTTGCCCAGTCCGGCGGAACAGGAAGCATCAGCGTAACTGTTACGGATTCGACCGGAGCAGTTGTTAAGGGAGCATCGCTAACCCTTACCAACAAGGCAACTAACCAATCGCAGTCAGCCGCGACCGGAGACGACGGACTGCATACGTTTGTACTTTTGCAGCCCGGCACCTACACATTAAAGACAACTGCCCCTTCGTTCGGTGACAGCACGTCTGAGATCCAGGTGCAGGTTGGTCGAACGACCGACGCCAACGTGGCTCTGTCGGCCGGAACGGTTTCGGCAGTGGTTCAGGTTACGGCTGAAGGCATTCAGACAACCTCCAGCAATTTCGATTCGGTTCAAAATGCAAGTGCCATCCAAAATCTGCCGATCAATGGACGACGTTTTCAGGATCTCGTCGGTGGCTCGCCAACCGCACTTATTGATCCGTCACGAGGCCAGATCTCGCTCGCGGGACAACGCGGCATTAACACCAACGTCAACGTGGACGGCGTCGATTACAACCAGCCATTCTTTGGCGGCATTCGTGGCGGCGAGCGTTCAAATTCCGCGTTCACTCTGCCCCAAGAGGCAATCCGTGAATTCCAGGTAGTTTCATCGGGCTATTCAGCCGAATTTGGCCGCAGTTCGGGCGGTGTTGTTAACGTCGGAACAAAATCAGGCACCAACGATCTCCGAGGCTCCGCGTTTCTCATGTGGCGTCCGGAAGACCTGGCGTTGGGCAATGAATTCACCGATGCCTTACGCGAGCAGAAACTTAATGCTTTGTCGATTCCTATCATCATCGCACCCACACAGACGCAATTTGGCGGTTCCTTAGGCGGCCCGATCGCAAAAGATAAATTGTTCTTTTTCGCATCTTACGAACAGCAGCAGTTTTCTGTCCGCAGAGCTGTCGCCCAAACAACTCTCGTAGGATTTACGCCGAGTGCAGCCCAGGCCGAACCTTTCAACACTTACACCGCTGCTCAAACCAAATTTGACCAGACGAACGATGCAAAGTCGTTCCTGGGTAAGATCGACTGGGAGATCAATGGTGCCAACAGATTCAACGTTCGTTATAACTACAGCAAAAATAATGCTGAAAATGGGGTTTCGACCGGTGAAACATCGCTCGATCCGACAACATTTCGTTCATTGGCGACCAACGGTACAGAAATTGATAAAAACAATGCAGTCGTTGGACAGCTAGTCAGTAGTTTCTCCTCGCGTCTTGTAAACGAAGTTCGTTTCCAATGGGCTAAAGAGGAACGTCCGCGTCTTTCGAATGCGAACCAGGTAAGCGTCGTCACGAACATCGGCGAATTGGGAACCCGCACGTTCTTGCCGACCACGCAGGATGACAAACGTTATCAGGTGATGGACAGCATGACGTTCTCCACCGGAAGCCACACTATCAAATTTGGCGGCGAATATAGCAAGATCAAGGTGGCCCAGGCGTTTGGCTTTAACCAGTTTGGCAACTACACTTTCTCAGGCCTGAGCGATACGGCTGGAATTCTGAATGCACTGTCTGCAACTCCAGGAACAACTGCTGGCAAACTCGGCAGGTTTGACGTTTCTCAGGCACGATTCAATCAGCAGATCGGAAACCTGCAGGCCGCGTTCGATGTTCAGGAACTGTCATTCTTCGGACAGGACTCGTGGCGTGCGACCCAGAAGCTGACGATCAATTTCGGCCTGCGATATGAGAAGCAGTACAATCCGTCAGCCGAGGCCACCAATACACCGGTTATTAATGCGATCAAAGCGGCAACGTTCCCACTTTTGGGTGGCCGTTCTGTAGATCCTACTTTGATCCCGGACAGCAAACATCAGTGGGGTCCGAGACTCGGGTTCGCCTATGACCTCATGGGCGACGGCAAGACGGTGATCCGTGCTTACAGCGGAGTTTACTACGCAAGAACCCCGGCCATCGTTTTGGCGGCTCCGTTCAATAACTTCCGTAACCCGGCAGGCGACCTTTCGGTTCAGCTTGGACCGGCTGCATTCAACTCGTCGACATTCAGCCAAGCCAACTTTGATGCGGCTAATCCGCAGTATGTGGCTATTGTCGGTGCCGGCCAGGCTCCGAACACTGTCTACAGACAGATCGCGATCCTCGGCCTCAACCTGAACAACTTCACCCTTAACAACCTGCCGACGCTTACGACTGCTCAGCTTCAGACCATTGCTGACCGCATTCAGGCGGCACGTACAGGTTCGGCATCGCCTTTAGGGTTTTATCAGAATTCGAACCTCATAGGCATCTCACCGGATTTTGAAAATCCGCAGTCCTACCAGTTCGGTGGTGGTTTTGAACGGGAGATCTACCGTGATTTCATTTTCGGAATGGACTTCTCATGGGTTAAGACCGTTCACCTCGAAAGGAATGTGGACATCAACCTTCCGGCTCCATCTAGTTTCGATCTGGTTGGACGCCCGATCTACAACCGCAGCCTCCGTCCGGTGACTGCGTTGGGAACGATCCAGCTTCGTGATTCCACAGCGAACTCGCTTTATCGTGCGGTTACGTCACGTGTTCGGATCAACAGGAAATGGGGGCAGATCAACGCCTTCTACACTTGGTCCAAGAATGAGTCAGATGACGACAACGAGCGTGATTCAGGTGGCGTGCTTTATGACGATCCATTTAGCAGGAGAGGCGAGTACTATGCATCACGTCTTGATCGCACGCACGTATTCACCGCAACCCCGCTCTTTTATTTGCCGTGGGGTGTAGCACTTTCGAGCGGAATTCGCCTGCGTTCAGGCAGCCCGCTGAATGCTGTCATCGGTTCTGACCTCAACGGCGATAACAACTCAGGTAATGAGCGACCCTATTTCGTTCCGGGAATCGAGATTCCACGCAACTATTTTAGGAACACGCCTATTTATGATGTTGATCTTCGTGTCCAGAAAGCGATCGGCCTTGGTGAGACTGCAAAGCTGACCTTCTCTGGCGAGATATTTAATATTCTAAAGAGATCAAATCTTCAGCTTGCTCAAAGTACAGCTTCGGGCTCGCCAACATTGTATTGCGTGCCCGTCAGCAACCGCTGCGGTCTGGACGGCACGACAAATGTCAATTTCCTCCAGCTTCGCGATCAGCGGCCCGGTTCGACATTTGGCAAGATAAACTTGCTTAATGCCCCCGGCAGCCAACCGTTCCAGGTGCAGCTCGGAGCACGTTTGACGTTCTAGTTTTTCGCTAATTGCGAATCTACAGGCACGCTTGCTCGAAAGGTAAGCGTGCCTTTTTTTGCGCCCGCCTTCGTTATACACTCTTCAAGTGCGAATTCTTTACGTTTCATCTGCCAAAACATTCGGCGGCGGCGAACGGCACCTGGTCGATCTAAGTCGTGAGATGATCGCTCGCGGACACGAGGTGTTTTTTGCGCTGCGGCCAACAAATCAATGGCAGGACAGGCTGAATTTCATCCCTCGCGAAAATTTTCTCCATGTTTCGATCAGAAACTCGTTCGGAATGTTCAGCGCAAAACGCATTGCAGGATTCTTGGAGAGACATAACATTGACATCCTTCATGCACATGTTGCACGCGACTATGTGGCGGCAAGTATAGCCTGTCGTATTGCAAAGCGGACGAAGATGGTTTTAACGCGACATGTCGTTTTTCCAATGAAACCATTTCACAAAATTGCTCTCCGAAACGTTGCCGCCGCAATAGCCGTTTCGAACGGCGTCAAGATTCAACTCGAGCGTATATTTCCATCTGAAAAAGTAACACTGATACCGAACGGCATGGACGCCGTGACGCGAACTAATGCCGAGAAAAAGTTAATTGCCGATGAATTTCGACGTTACCATGCCATACCGTCGGAAACTCTGTTGGTTGTGACCATTGGTGAACTGTTGGTACTAAAAGGCCAGCGCGATTTCGTCTTGGCCGCTAACGAGATACTAAAACGCCATCCCGAGTGTTGGTTTGTAATTGCAGGCAGGGACAACTCCATCGATCAGAAATTTCGCCGCGAGCTTAGGCGGCTTGTAAAGGTGCTGGGACACGAGGACAAATTCCTGTGGCTCGACTGGCTTGACGACATTTCCCCACTGCTTTACGCCGCTGATCTCTTTGTTTCGCCTTCGCATTCCGAAAGTTTTGGCCTGGCTATTTTAGATGCCATGGCCGCAGGAACACCGGTTGTCGCAACAGCGACCGAAGGTGCTAACGAGTTACTGAAAGGAACAAATGCCCTTGCCCCTGTAAAGGACCCATTGGCCCTTGCTCACAAGATCTGTGAGTTTTTAGATGACAAGGAACAACGAATCTTATTAGGCGATCAACTGCAATCGATCGCTATTGCAAATTACGGGCTCGAAGCAATGGTTGCCGCAACTGAGGCTGTCTATCGACAAGTGTGCCGTACTGCGAACGCCCAACCCTTGTCGTAAGATCTTGAAACGGATAATCTTATGGGTATGCGTCTTGTTTGTTTGGTGTTCCTTTCGGCCATGTTCTATTCCATGAACGCAAAAGCTCAAACAGCGGAAATATTCGCCGAGAGTTGGGAAAAAGAGCATATTTCCCGTCTTTTCCCGTCGGATGTTCGTCACGCCGACCTAAAAAAATACTTGGGCCAACTTGGCAAGTTGGGCATCGCAGTCCACGAAGTCGGACGCAGCTATTCAAATCGTGAGATCTATCAGATCGAATGGGGTACTGGTCCGCTAAAGATCCTCATGTGGTCGCAAATGCATGGAGACGAGCCGACCGCAACTTCGGCGCTCATTGATATGTTTGCATTTTTGCAGAATAATCGGAGCACGGACTGGGTAAAAAGGATCAGTGAAACAGTGACCATTCGCGCGGTTCCGATGCTAAATCCCGATGGCGCTGAGGCTTTCCAAAGACGTAATTTTCAGGGCATCGACATCAACCGTGATGCTCTAGATCTCAAGACTCCCGAAGCGCGGCTTTTGAAACAACTGCGCGACGACTGGAATCCGGCGATCGGTTTTAATCTTCATAACCAGCAGCGGCTTACGACGGTGGGCAGCTCAGCCAATCAGGCAACGATCTCATTTCTCGTGGTCTATGGTAACGCTGTAAAAACCACGAATGAGGGCGAGCAGAGAAATCAGCGAGTCACGTCAGCAATGGTATCCGCATTGCGAAATTTCATTCCCGGCCACATTGCCCGATATAGCGACGAATGGACGCCGACTGCGTTTGGCGATAATTTTTCTGCATGGGGAACCCCAACTATTTTGATCGAAACCGGCGGACTTTATGGTAAGGACGAGATGTATCTCGTCAAGATGAATTTCGTTGCTTTTATGACAGCTCTCGACGTGTTGGCAACAGGAAAAGAAAGGGAGCAGGACGTGAGCATTTATACATCGCTTCCAGAAAATAGTTCGGGTGGCCTGTGCGATTTTATATTTCGCCGCGCCAATATCATTGATCGGAAAGGCAACCAAACTGTCGCTGATGTTGCCGTAAATACCGAACGCCGTCGGGCGAGCTTTGCCGCTCCGAATGTTATCAGAAGTATTGGCCGGCTTTCGGCATTGGGTGGCCTTGAGGAGTATGATGTTAGCGGTTATAACGTTGTTCAGAGGCTCGGTGATCTTAAGGTCGGTGAACTCGGCGAGTTTTTGTTTTATCGAAAAGACCGTGTGATCGATTGGGCCGCGGCCGATATCGAAAAACAGTTTCCACCAGATGCGGTCTTTTCGGGCGGAAAGTGGATGAAAGGCGAAATGGCTTTGTTGAAGAAATAGCTGGTTATGCTGACGTTGCTCAAGATCAAAAATGTTGCCCTGATCGACGACATGACGATTGAATTCGGCGGCGGGCTGAATCTACTCACGGGCGAAACTGGCTCAGGCAAATCGATCATCGTCGATAGCCTCGGAGCATTGGTCGGCGAACGAGTTTCGAATGACCTGATCAAAGAAGGCAGCGAGTCCGCGTCGATCGAAGGGCTGTTTGCGGTTTCAGGAAACGGCCATCTCAGCTCTTTGTTAGAAGAAAGCGGTGTCGAATCGGAAAACGAGTTGATCGTCCGCCGCGAATTGTCACTGACCGGCAAGAATCGAATTTTTGTAAACGGCCAGCTTGTAACACAAAATCTTCTTAAAAAGATCGGCAGCTTTTTGGCAGACATTCATGGCCAGGGAGAACAGGCCGCGGTCTACGATGTCAAAACCCACATCGACATGCTTGACGAATACGCCGCGGCTGATCAATTGAAGGAAAAGGTTTATGATGCGTTCCGAAGGATGTCTGCCACGCAGTCGGAGCTTACATCGCTTGAAAAGGATTCCGCTGAGAAGCTGCAGCTAATCGATGTATTACGTTTTCAGGCGAACGAGATAAAAGCGGCCGATCTGCGATCTGGCGAAGATGCCGAACTCGAAGAAGCAAGACTTCGTCTGAACAATGTGGAAAAACTTACGACGCTCAGCGACGAAGCGTTTTCGCTGCTTTACGATAATGCGGAATCGACCGCCGCTACGCTCGAAAAAGCTGAACGGAAGATAAAGGAATTAGCTGATTTTGAATCAAAGTTTGGCGAATATTTCGAAGGGGTCTCATCAGCCCGTGCTGTTGTGGAGGACCTCGCAATTGCTGTTCGTGATTTTCGGGCCCGATTAGAATTCTCACCCCAAAGACTCGAAGAAATAGAAAATCGTCTAGCCGAGATCACACGGCTAAAGCGGAAATACGGTGATTCGATAGATGCAGTTCTCGATCATCTGCGTGTAAGCGAAGAGCGTCTGCAAAATATAGAGACCGCCGAGTTTCGTGAAGAAGAGTTAAAGAAGAAGCTGTCCGAACTGCGGTCTCAATACTTAACGGTCGCCGGAAAGCTTCATGATGCAAGAATAAAAGCGGCGAAGAAATTTGAAAGGCAGGTGGAAGAAGAGCTAAAAGCGGTCGCGCTTGAAAAAGCTCGGTTTGAAGTTCGCATTCAAGCCTTTGAAACTGACGAGACAAAATTCACGGCGAATGGATTCGACGATGTTGAGTTTTATTTCTCTGCGAATCCCGGCGAGTCAACGAAGCCGTTGGCAAAAGTTGCCTCAGGCGGCGAAGCGTCGCGTGTGATTCTGATCCTAAAAACAACGGCAAAGCAGGACAGGCATCAGAAAACTGCTGTATTCGACGAGATCGATATCGGCATCGGCGGCCGCGTTGCAGAGGCTGTTGGGCGTAAACTAAAAGACCTCGCCGCGACGCAGCAGGTTTTGTGCGTCACGCACCAGCCGCAGATCGCGTCGCTTGCGGACAGACATTTTGTTGTGGAAAAGGAAACGCTGCGTGGGCGGACAATTGTAAAAACACGTGAGTTGACTGCATCCGAACAGATCGAAGAGATCGCACGGATGTTGGCCGGCGAACAAATTACGGAACAAGCTCGCGACAACGCGCGGGCGATGCTCGCGTCTGCAAAATAAAATTATGACTGCACAACTTTTAGCAAACGTCATTCGCGGTGAAACGGTCGAGTCGGTCTATTGCGGACATCTTTCCGTCATCGACGGCAACGGCAACGAAGTCGCGTCGGTTGGCGATCCCTCGACAGTGACTTACTTTCGCTCGTCGGCGAAGGCGTTTCAGGCGATACCGTTCATCACGAGCGGAGCGGCCGATGCGTTCGGCTTTACTGAGGATGAAATTGCGTTGGCGGTCGCATCGCATTCGGGTGAGCCGAGGCACGTCGAGATAGCAGCACGGATGTTAGAAAAGGCCGGCTTTACCGAATTTGACCTGCAATGCGGTTCGCACTTACCGTTTAGCGAAGCGGAATCTCACCGCATGTTAGCCGACGGGATACGCCCGACGCAGCTTCACAACAACTGCTCGGGCAAGCACGCAGCGATGCTGGCGTTTGCCAAACACATCGGAGCCGACACCACAAAATATCTCAGGCCAGATCACCGCATTCAAAAACGTATCTTGCGCTGCGTCGCCGATTTTACGGAAATTTCGGAGGAAGACATCGCGGTCGGCATCGACGGTTGTGCAGCGCCGATATTTGCGCTGCCGGTCGCGGCGATGGCAAAGAGTTTCGTCAATCTGATCTCCCCCGCAAGGTTTCCCGAAGTGACACAAGCTGCCTGCCGCCGGATCGTTGACGCAATGATCGCATATCCCGAACTCATCGGTGGTTCGACGCGGCTCGACACGATGTTGATGAAAGCAGCCCCAGCGCGCATCATTTCAAAGGTCGGTGCCGACGGCGTTTGGTTGTGCGGAGTACTGCCATGCGAAAACTGGCGCACAGGCCTCGGCATCGCCCTCAAAGTTGCCGACGGAGACGATTACCGTGCCCGCCCGGTCGTCGCGATCGACATCCTGCGTCAGCTCGAAGTTTTATCCAAAAACGACCTCGCCGAAATGTCGCCGATGCCTGTTAAAAACCGTCGGGGCGACGTGGTTGGCAGGGTCGAATCCCAGATCGATCTTAGCCGATAAACGCCAACTGTTAATCAATGTTCAAAGGCTGGCAAACCATGTCATATCTGGAAAGTTATGTCGTTTCGGGAAAACCATGTCATATCTGGAAAATTGGTATTTCATTTTTCAACAAACCGCGCTAGTGTGAAGTTCGTGAGGAGGTTATTGTGCACCAACAAACAAAATCGAGCGAGGCCACGCCATCGGCTCCCTAAAAAAATCCAACATCCACCTCGTCCTCCGCGACATCCCCGCAGATAAACTGGAAAAGCTGGGCGAAATGCTTGCGGAGCTCAAATCAAATGAGTAGAGCAATAACCATCGCTTTTTTTGTTCGTCCGCTTCTACCGCGGAGCGGTCGAGTCCCAAGTTCTGATTTTAAACCAGAAGCAACCTGTAAGGCCATGTCTCACTTATGGCCCCAAATCGTTGTATTATTTTGGGAGTATTGCATTCTACATTGAAGACTTCCGAACAAAATCCTAACTACCAATCTATAAAGCATGGAGGACCGTAAGGAAACTGCAACACTTATCAGTTTCGGTAGATCAATTTGTACGAAATCGGATGAGGGCAATCCCTACGACGGTCAGTGTTAAGAGCTTGTTTACAGCGAATAACTAAACCAGAAATACAACTAGTTATCCATAACGATTCCGATTGGAAAACCGTTCGACGATCAAACGGAAAAGGAGTGCTCGTTGTGGGCACACTATTCGGGGCACAAACTGGCCATCACATCACGAAGGTTCTTTTAGATGTCACGTGGATCTATGACGGAGATTCTCAGGTGCCCGCAACTAAAATCTTTCCCGCCGTCTGGTTCACGCCGATCAATGACCCGAAGAAACCCGACTGGGAAATTCTGCCGCAGGAGGCGAAGGCGGGCGAGGTCATTTTGTCGAAGCGGAATGAGCTTGGCATTTTGTCGAACTTTGCGGCGACGCCGTTTGAGTTGGATGGGAAGCAGTACGGATCGGTCGAGGGCTTTTGGCAGATGATGCTTTATCCCGAAGGGACGGACGATGAACGTGCTAAAGACAAGACTGTCACCTGGAAATACACTCGCGAACAGGTCGCGCAGATGACTGGATTCGAGGCCAAGCAGGCCGGAACGCTTGCCGAGGAGAATATGAAAAAGCTCGGCATCGATTGGTGTTCGTACAACGGCAAGCATTTTCCATATCGTTCCGCGACACCCGGTGAACACTACCGCCTCATTGTCGCCGCAATGCGTGCCAAGCTCAACCAAAATCCCGAAGTCCGACGCATCCTCCTCGCAACCGGCGACCTAATCCTAAAGCCCGACCACCACGGTGAAGAAAATCCACCGCCGGAGTGGAAATATTACGAGATCTGGATGCAAATCCGAAGAGAATTAGCCGCAGATAAACGCAGATAACGCGGATCAGAAAACCTTAAAGTTATTTTCTTATCTTCATCATCTGCGTAAATCTGCGGCAAAATCTACTACAGAATTAACACTCATTTAACACCCAATTCATTGATCGTTAACATCGCGGCTTCATTCTGAATCTTGCAAGCCAAGAATTTAGTTAAATTTTTCCTAAAACAGATCGGAAACAGGCAATAGGTGTATCAAACACGGCCTATGTCCGATCTTTAACAGGTTTCCAAAAGGAGTCACGATGAAAACTCAAGATCTCGCAAAGACTATCTCAGCAATTCTTTTAGTAATTATTTCTTTGTTTATTAACACACAGGCGCAGGCCGACGGGCGCATAACAGGAACCGTTTCGGACGCAAATGGAGCAGTCGTGCCCGGTGCTAGTGTGACAGTCACGAGTGATGTTACGGGCGAAATGCGAACCGTCACCGCAAAAGAAGACGGCAGCTTTCTCGTTGTCGCATTAAAGCCCGCGAAATACACGGTCTCGGCAAGCGGAAGCACTTTTGAAACTACCAAAGTAAAAGTGGACGTGCTTGTTGGTCAGCAGGCAAGCCTCGACATCGTCCTGCAAGCCAAAGGCGTGAGTGTAAACGTCGATGTCGTCTCGGGCATGGACACGATAGTAAACACTTCGTCTGCCAGCATGAGTGCGAACGTCAACCCGCGTGAGGTCGAAGGCTTGCCAATCAACGGACGACAGCTTTCGCAGTTGTATTTGCAAGCTCCCGGCGGTGTGAACAGCGGCACGGGAACGTTTGCAGACATTCGTTTTTCGGGACGCGCCAATCAGCAGAACGTGATCCGCTATGACGGTGTCGAGGGAACGGCGATCATTGACGCAAGCCCGGGCAACCTTAACGGCGAGGTTCCCTCGCCGTTTCGCCTGCAATCGAGCCTTGAGAACGTGCAGGAGTTTCGCGTCGATTCGAGCAATTTCCCTGCTGAATTCGGAACCGGCACGGGCGGACAGATCAGCGTCGTTACAAAAAGCGGCGGCAACAAATTTCACGGCTCGGCTTTCGAGTATATCCGACGCGACGGGCTCGATGCACGCAACTACTTTGACAACATTTCGCCCGGCATCGAAAAAAGCAAGCTCAAGCTCGATCAGTTTGGCGGTTCGATCGGCGGGCCGATCATCAAGGACAAACTGTTTTTCTTTGGCAGCTACGAACGCTATCGCGGACGCTTTGGACTTAACTTTGTCGAGGCCGCACCAAAATTGAGCCTTGCTTTGCCGGGAGCATTGATCCCGGGAACAAATACTCCGGTCAATCCTGCGATCCAGCCCTACATCACGGCATTTCGCTCACCGAATGCGGTTGTCATCCCGGGAGGTACGACTTCGTCGAGTTTCGATATTCTGCAATTGCAGGCACTTGAACGAACAGACGAAAAAGCATACGCCGCTCGATTCGATTATCAGATGAATCAATCGAACAAGCTTTATTTCAGATATTTTCGTGACGAAGGAACGGACATTTCACCCGAGGGCATTTCCGGCCGCGTCGTGACTATCACCGCTGTTCCGCAAAATGCGGTCCTGGGTTTCCAGTCGATACTCAATAAGGCCGGAACGCTGATAAACGAGTTCAAGGTAGGCTACAACGGTGCCAGAACTCGCATCAACGGCACGGCTCCGACAGTGAATGGTTTAGACTTTTCAGCGATCACGTTGAACATTTCCGGCAGCGTCGCAAACACGGGAATCGCCGGACAGGGTGCATCGTCGGGAATCTCGATCCCGGGCGGCTTGGTTCGTGCAAACAGCGCGACCAACGGCCGCGGCCAACCATACACGCCGTATTCGCTTGGTTTTATCGACAGTCTGAACTGGATACGCGGCGATCACAATTTCAAATTTGGCGGCGAGCTGCGCCTGATCCGGATGTACACCGACCGTTTGGGCGGCACGACCTACACGTTCTCAAACCTCAATGCTTTCCTCGCAAACACGCCGACGTCGGTTCAGTATCTAGGCGATGTGAGTGCTCCTAGTCCGTTCACTAACGGCCCGGGCGGAACGCGTCTCGCTAAACAGGAATACTATATCGGCTACGCACAGGACGAGTGGAAGATCAGGCCCGGCCTTACGTTGAGCTATGGCCTGAGATACGAGTATTACGCTCCGCTTGTCGAGGCTCACGACCAGCAGATCTTGTTCGACATCGACACCGGGACGCTGCGGCCATCGAGCGAGCGGCCATATCGTTCGTCAAAGAATAACTTTGGCCCGCGTGTAGCTCTCTCATGGTCGCCCGATCAAAGCGGAACCGGATTTTTTGCCGGCGGCAAAACTGTAATGCGCGGCGGCTTTGGCATTTACTACGGCCCGGGACAGACCGAGGACCAGATACAGCCGATCGAAAGCGACCGCATCAGCTCGACGATCACGAGCGGCTCGCTGCTTGCGTTTCCCGCGAATATCCCGGGCATCGTCTCCAATTTTAACAACAACCCTAATAACCGCAGTTACCAGCCGCGTGCGTATTCAAACGACTATCAAATTCCCGAGAAGATCTATCAATACACTTTCTCATGGCAGCAGCAACTGCCTTACGATCTGGTCTCGACGGCAGCATATGTCGGCAGCCAGGGCCGCAACCTGTTCCTGCGAAGCGTTGCAAATCAAATACTGCCCGGCCAGACATCGATCGTTAACGGCACAAACATCCCGACAGGCTTTGGCGTCGTAAACCGCACCGATCCTGTCACAGGACAAGTTGTCGGAGTCAATACGATCCGCCAGTTCAGCATCGTAAACGGCACGTCTGTGCAAAATCCGTACGCTGAGATCGATTACAAAACGAGCGGCGGTGACGACAGCTACAACGCATTACAGTTGTCGCTGCAACGCAGCTTTAACAGCGGACTTACAATGAACGCTCAATACACCTTTGGCAAGAGCGAAGGTTTGTCGAGCGGCTCAAACGAAGCCCGCACTTCGGCACAGCTGGATAATTTCGAGGGCGACCGCGGACGAAATAACTTCGACATTCGCCACACGTTCAACGTCAGTGCGTTATACGAACTACCGTTCGGCAAAGGCCGCCGGTACGATCTTGGAGGGGCCGGTAATATGCTGCTTGGCGGCTGGGAGGTCGGCACCATCCTGAATGCACGAAGCGGCGTTCCGGTCGAGGTTCTGGTCGTGAGGCCTGATGTCGTCGTTCAATGCCGCCAGACAAACGGCTGTCCAAACGGAGCGGGCGGAACATTTGCAAATGGTTTCACGGCAAACCTGCCTTCGTTCGGTTCGAGTTTTCCGGCACTGCCGCAGGGATTTGTGGCTGTAGTTAACACACCGGGAGGTGGCAATTCACGCAACGTCCGCCGGCCCGATCTCATCGCCGGCGTCAATCCGTATCTCAACAACGACCGTAACTTCATCAATCCGGCGGCGTTTGCAATACCGACACCGGGCACGTTTGGCGATCTTTCGCGAAATGCTCTGTCCGGCCCTACATTTCGTCAGCTCGACATGATATTTGCAAAACGCTTCCGATTCTCAGAGACGATGAATGTCGAATTCCGCACAGAGGTTTTCAATATCTTCAACCACACGAACTTTGCCAATCCTTCGGTGACGCTGAATAACGCACTGCCGAGTCTTAGCTTTAGCAACGGGACTTACTCGGCGAGCACGTCGAACGTTGTTCAACCCGGCCAGGCGTTTACCCAAGGTGCCGCGGGCTCGACCTTCGGCCTGCTTCGGTCAACTGTCGGACGAACAGTGGGCCTCGGATCTAACCGGCAGATACAGTTTGCCTTTAGGTTCAATTTCTAATTTCAAGGGGGCAACAAGGGGGAAAGAAAAAGGCTGTCTTTGCGGACAGCCTTTTTCCATTGTGGTTATCTGGCTAGGTTCTACTGCACCATCGTGGTCGGGTCGATTATCTCGACCTGGCCGCCGGCAGTAAGCGTCGCCGAATCGCCCTCGTTGAACATAAAGCGTTCCCACGTGAGCGGTGACACCGAACCATCTGTGCCAATGGCCTTAAATCTGAGATTCAGAAGCAAGCCATTGCTGTCGATCGCCATCGGGCCGTAAACAGAAACCCTGAGAAGGCCGGGTTCCGTCGCGTTTACGGTCGTGGTAAGGCCGCGGCTGACGGTTCCTATAACATCTACAGGATCGCCCATCGGCTGTATCACGGCAGGATCGTATCTGAGATCGAATTCGTAAGCGATGATGCCTTTGTTTACGATGTTCTCGACATTAACAGGTACTAGGATCTCGCCATTGGCAGCTGTCGTAACGCGAGGTGCGGTGACAGCAGGACTGTCCGGTCCCACATTATCAGCCGGCCGGGCTCCTGTGTTTGTCCAGTTGCCTGACACTTCACCCATCAATACGGCGGTAAAATCCTCACCGGAAATGCTGCTCGTAATTGATGCATACGATCGGTTTGCGGGTAGGAATTTCCACGTTCCCGTTAGGCCGCCACCAGAACTGGTGACCACATAGCTCGATAACTGTGCCGCATCGAACGACGACACTATGCCGTTGTTGCTGACATCGGCCGCTATCAGAGCGTTGCCGGTCAGCAGGCTGGAGCCAGAAACGTGTTGTGCTATACGGCCCGCGTCGAAAGAGGTGATGCCGTTAACGCCTCCCGTTTTTGCAGGGGTCACGGTATAGGCTCCGGGTCCAAATCCGCTGAGGGCATATTGGCCCGCATTCGCTCCGGGTGCGGCACTGGTCGTAGAAACACTCGGCGAGCCTGCTCCCGATATCGTCACATTCGAGACGAATCGAGGATTCGGCGCTCCGACGGCATTACCATACGTCACCGTGCCCGAGATCGAAATCCCTGTCAGCGTAACACTGCCATTCGTTGTAGTACTGCTCGGCGTTGCCTCGTTGAACTGGAAAGCCGGATGAAATACGCTGGCCGCATCCGTGTAATCAGCAAAGGTCAACGCGGTCGATTGTCCTGCGGTTCCGACGGCCGTGAACTTGAGATTGATCAATGTTCCCGAGCCGGCGAGGAACGTTCCCTGGAACGCAGAAATTATCAGATGTCCGGAATTGCCCGTGTTCGGCGTTATGGACATGGCGTTGCTCAACGTGCCCGCTATGTCATAACCCGCGCCCGAAGGCTGTATGACCGCAGGATCGAAATTTACCTGCAGGTCGTATGAGATTATCTCTCCACCTGTCAGATCGCCTACTGTTACCGGCACCGTTATCTCACTGCCGGGTGCTGCTGTTAGGGCAGCCAATGTGACAGGGATCGCTGTCGCGGTTGGCGTTGGTGTAGCTGTATTCGTCGATGTGCGGGTCGGCGTAAATGTTGCGGTTGCTGTCGGTGTCGACGTGCTGGTCGCAGTATTTGTCGGTGTCGTAGTATTTGTCGGTGTAAAAGTCGAGGTTGCCGTGCTTGTCGGCGTGAACGTCGAGGTCGCGGTCGGCGTTGATGTGTTTGTAGCTGTATTTGTCGGTGTCGCCGTGTTCGTCGCTGTATTTGTAGGCGTGAATGTCGGCGTGTTTGCCGGCGTCGGTGTGTTTGTCGCTGTATTGGTTGGCGTTGGCGTATTTGTCGGTGTGAACGTCGGCGTCGGGCCTGAGCTCGTGATCGTAAAATTCGTGTTCGACATATCGTAGAAGATATTGCCGATCGACTCGACCTTTATGCGGGCTTGGGTTGTTGGCGTATTTGGTATTGTGACGCTCTGGCTGCCGTCATTTGCCGTACTTGCCAAAAGAACCGTTGGAAAAGTATTTCCGCCGTCGGTCGAGAGTGAGATCTTGACGTTCGGGCTGTTGAATGGAGCGCTTGCCGTGCTGCCCGCGGTCCATGTAACAGTTTGTGTGGAACCGCCCGCCCATGAAACGCCCGTGTTGGGTGCAGTAACTGCAAATGACCCGCCCGTGGCATTAACGGTAACAACCATATCGTCAAATTGCGTCTGGCCGATCGTCGATCCGGGAACATAGGGACGATTGTCACGAACCGTCAACCTGAAATTCAATGTCCGGGCAACCGAGCTGAGAGCCTCGATGTTCGTGCCGGCATCGCCGCCCGTTATGACCGGCGTTACAAATAAACCTGCCTGAACGGTCGATAACTTTGGAAAATATCTTATTGGTGACGCTGACGACGCAAATGAAAGCCAGTTTGGCCCGGTTGTCTTTGTAGGCGATGCAACGCTGTTTGCCCCCGAAGTTGTTGCGTTATCGTTCTGCTCCCAGTTATAGGTAATGGCATCGCCATCGGGATCCGTTCCCGAGCCGGTCAACGCGAATGCTGTTGAGATAGGGATCGTATAGTCGCTGCCTGCGTTAGCGGTCGGCGCATGATTTACTGTCATTGTCGTCGTTACCGGACAGGTCTTTGTTGCCAGATTTGCCTGGATTTGGGCAATCGAAGCCTCGTGATAGATATCGATCGAGTGCGGAGCAACGTCGCGCGTCGTTATACCTGCATAGCCCATGATCGTGATACCTGAACCAACTTCTTTATTTACTCCGAAGCCCTCAAGCGAATGTGAAAAGGTGTGATTTGCACCCATCTGATGGCCGACCTCGTGAACAACGTAGTCGATATCAAAATTATCGCCTTGTGGAACGGCATCTGCGGGTGAGGTAAATCCGCTGCCCTTTGAACCATTTGTACAAACGCAGCCGATACATCCTGCGTTACCACCGCCGCCGGAAGCCCCAAAAAGGTGGCCGATGTCGTAATTCGCCTCGCCGATCACCGAGGTCAGGGTGTTCTGCAGTTCGGTGTTCCATGCTCCGCCTGCTCCTGTCGCTGCAGCCGAATAAGGATCGGTTGACGCATTGTAGTAAATAACCGATGTTGTATTTGCGATCAGATTGAGGTGTACCGCAAGATCTTTCTCATAAACACCGTTTGCACGCGTCAGCGTGGCGTTGATCGCGGCTAAGACCAAATTTACCTGAGCCGAACTCGTAGCCCCAAAGAAGTTTGAATACTCAGCCGTAACGGACTGCGCAAGGCGCATCGTCTTGATCTGTCCTGCGCTGCTTTCGGGTGCTTCCGGACGCATAACCTGACCGGTCAGGTCTGAAAATATGTCCTTATCGTCTGTGCGGCATGACCACGGATTTGAGCCTTGCTCAGTTTTGGAATTGTAAACAGCATAGACGTTGTGGTCAGCCGAATACGGTTCCATGAACTCATTTGCCTTTTCTACCCTGAACACGGTCGTCTGAACGCCCTGCGGCGAGAAACTGAGCTTCAGCGTTGCATACGGGTCGGTAACGCCCCGTCCGGAAAACGCTCGAATTTCAGGAAAACGTTTTTGTAGGGCAGGCTCGAAATTGGATGCCTCCCAGACCTCGAAAAACTCTATACCGCCGTCCGCATTTGGCAGCGATATGATCGACGAATTATGCACTCCTCTTTTTTCAAGTGCCGAAAACAATTGTTGTCTAAGAGGCTGAATATCCAGGTTGAACAGCTTAAATTCCTTAGGAAAGGACTCGCGCGCGACCCCTTTATCCGTAGCGATGTTGGCCGGGTTTTGATTATTTTCGGACCACACGATCTGCTGGGCCGAGATTTTGAATGATATGCCGCCAACCATCACGATAGCCAGCAAAAGTCTGCAAATTGTCTTCATATAAATAATTCCTTAACAGCGTCCGCCGATAAATAATAAAGTCCTGTTAACCGTCAAAAAAATACAACTCTCACCCGTTCTAAAAACGACGGCTGATCGGTTATTAAATTGATGAATTCCCTGGGAAACTACTTCCGGCGTGGCAAAGACCAAAAACGCGGCTTACAAGGGGCCGGGACTCATCATCCCTCATTAATCGGACGCTATCAAAGCTAACAAAGTCCTGCAATTATATATCAATTCCTGTTTGTGTCAAAGCAAAATCGACCCGTACGACTGTCCCACTGTCCCAAACCGAGCGGGACAGACTAAACCATTGTATCTATTAGGTTTGTGGTCAACTGTCCCACTGTCCCACCATTTTTTTCGCAAGCTGACTGTCACGATTTCGACGGCTCAGCGTTCCACAGCGTTCCACCGGCAGGTGGAACGCTCTAACTGTTGCAATAACGTAGGTTAAGTGTCCTAAAATGGCAGCGTTCCACGAAATTTACAAAAAAAACCACAATGTGCCACAGAATCCAGATAATTGCTGTAATGATTAACGTTATGGCATTCCACTTTTTATCGCACAGCGATTCTCCGTGGAGCGCGCAGAATCAACCCGGCCTTCGCTTATTCGTGCATCTGATTTTCAAATAGCACTTCGTTGCATTTCAGCAACGCGCACATAAACCTACCACACCGCAACTAAAATAGAAATACCGGTTTTCCCGATATGACGTGGTTTTCTCGATTTGACGCGACTTGCCAGCCGTTAAATCGCTTTTTTATTGAAATTGTCCGAACGAGCGCCGTTTTATGAGGAAATCTCATTTTCTAATACGAATCCTATCTTCCTCGATAATCCACAAGCGTCCGACGATCTGTTCTCGTTCAACATTTCAACTATTTGGCTCAGGACATTTGATACATAAGGCTTATCTTGTCGGCGAAGACGCAAAACAAGGAGACCACAATATTCGTTTGGCGGGTAGGAGCGAACGTTACTGAAATCCAGGTCAAGGGTTATGAGAGCCCTCTTTTCACTGGTACAGACCTCAAGAATCTCTGAATCGGCAGCACCGACCAAGCCTTCGTCGAAAACTGTCTCGGCATCGTGTCCGGCAGCCTTAAGGAGACTGGCAACTTCTGATGGCAAGTTTTCGTCGATCTTGAACTTCACGCGGCAATTTTTTCGGGGATCGGGAATATTCGTTCGTTTGCCAACTCAGCGGCGTATGAGACGGCGGCCTGTATGTCTTCGCGTTTAAGCGAAGGATAATCATCCAATATCTCATCCATAGACACGCCGGCAGCAAGATTGTCCAGGATCACCGAGACCATCATGCGAGTGCCTCTGATACAAGCTTTTCCGTGGCAAATAGAAGGATTTACTGTAATTCGCTCTCGCCAGTCCATAATTCTACCTCGTTAAGATTATAGCAGAACCAAAGCCGCAAGAACTCTCGTGTATACGCTCGTTCACACTCGCGTTTCCGCCCGCTGCTTAACAACACATCGAAAAAGGAATCGTCAAAAGACTGGCGTTGATGGAATTGGAATGTCAGAACAGCAAGTGGCACCAATTCCTCTTAGTCTTGTGAATCGTTTTGGATCGCGACTTCCTTTAAGACAAGTTTTGCCAAACGCTCTAGCCGCGCAAAATAAATAGAACCGTCACCCTTCAGCTGAGGTACAACGAAACTTGCATTTCTGTAGGACAAGCCGAGTACAGCAGTCTGGAACAGATTCAGACGGCCGCTTTTGAGGAACGCCTGCGCACATCCCGCGATGTCTGCATCCAGCATGACAAAGTCTATCCCGTCAAGATCATTCCCGCGTAAGATATTCGGGAAAGGCGTGTTGAGGTGTTCTTGCCAAAGTTCGGCGATTTCTTTCAATTCCGTTTTCATTGACCGAGGCCAGGTTGATGCAATCTGGTTGATAATACACCAATTTTGGGATTATCAGCGATGTTGTTCTTCGGGCTTTGCCCCTCTATTTGCGGAAAAGCTGTGCTTTTCAGTCAGCTTGACCAAATATTCTTGAGGCTAAGCCTCCGGGCGGCGGCATAGCCGCAGTGTTAATAAAGAAGCTGCCGGTGAAGCATAGCTTCACCGCAAATAGAGCGGCGGAGCCGCATTCGTTTCGAGGAAAAATAATCCGTGAGTCGAAAACACTAATTTGCGGCAGTAGTCTGCTTTTCCTTTGGGTCGTAGGGCGTTGCCAGATATTTTTTCACGGAGTCCTGAGCGTTGTCGTAAGTGTCGCCGAGGTTTTCGGCGCGTTTGTAGGCGGCGACGGCGCGGGTTCGGTCGCCTTTGGCGTCGTAGGCGTTGCCCATTTTAATGTTTGACCAGACAGCAAGCCAGGCGGGGTTGAGGTTGCCGCTGAGTGCGGCTTTGAAATTGTCTATCGCGAGGTCGAAATTACGCTGTTCGAGAAACAGCAGGCCGAGGTGATAGTAGATCCAGGAGTTTGAGCGATCGAGTTTTAGAGCCGCCTCAAATTGGGTTTGGGCCTCGACATAGTTTCCTTCCTTAAACTGTTCGATGCCGCGACGAGCGATCGACGACACGCGCAGATCAGGCGAGATGCGGAGCAACTTATAGCCCGGGTCTATAACCACAGCCAGAGGCTTTCCGGTCGATTCGATATTAAAATCGGCGCTGGCGTCCTGCATATCGAGCGTGACTGTTTTCAGTCCCTGATCGCCCTCTGACTTCAGCTGGACCTCGACCGGCAAACGCAGGTTATCGTAGTTCTGTTTCACGGTACCGCGAGCGACAAATTTGCCGCCGCGCGTTCGGATGATCAGGTAATCGCTTGAAAATTCAGGCACGCCGGTGCTCTCGACCCAGCGAGCAAAGAAATAACGCATCGGCTGTCCGGCGATGCGGGTTGTGAGCTTTTCAAAATCGTCGATCGACGCCGGCTTACCGCGAAATTCCTGCAAATACGTCTTTAACAATTGATCAAATTTATCGGCTCCAAGAGTGTCACGCAGCAGTTTGAAAACAAACGCACCCTTGGCGTACATAATGTACTGATAGCCCGTACTTTGATCGTCGAGATTTGACGGCGCCCGCAACAGCGAAGCCGTCTGCTCAAACGTCAACGATTTTTCGAGCAGTTCGCGCCGCATCGCGTCGAGCTTTGCACCGTCGAGCTGTGTTTCACGCAATGAGAACGCGCTGTATTCGGCCAGCCCTTGCGAAAGCCAGGCATCGTCAAATGATTTAAGCCCTACGGTCAGCCCCCACCACTGATACGCGGCCTCGCGTTCGAGGCGGTCGGTCGTAACGTCGCGGTTTTCTTCAAATGGCCGCTGAGCAACAAACAGCATTCCACGCGACGAGTAAAAATCGAGACTCTCGTCATCGATCTCGACCACCGTCAGACGTTTGCCGCTCGCAGGCTCGCCAAAACGTTTTGTGTAGTAATCCAGGGCCTTTCCGAGTGTTTCACCATATGAAGAAATAACTGCGTCGGTGCCGGGTTTTGCGAAAAACTGCAATTCCTGATCGGCAATGCGCATCGTCCTCGGAGTGTATTTGCCATAGGCAAAATTACCGGGAAGCGCAGGCGTCGTTTGAACAAAACGATACTTGCCGCCAGTATTTGCCGCCGCAGAATCGCTGTAACCGACGACCTGAAAGCCCGCCGGTATCGAGATCGTAATATCCGACGTTGCCGTGTCAGCCGCATAATCGTGAAACGGGAACCAGCGAGCGGCATACATCAAATAACCCTGACTGTCGCCGATGTAAGCGAGCCTTTTAGACAGCAGCGGCCCGCCGGCGGGCCCATCGAGGATGCCGCTGTATTTAAATCGAAGCGTGACAGCCGTTCCTTTAGTCACCGTGTCGCCAAGATCGATGCGGACATGCGGTCCGAGGTCGGAACTGTTTGATTGATCCTGAACAAATGTGATCGAAGGCTGCGAACCGGTTTTGATCTGCGGACTTTTCGTCGAAGGCCTCGGCGGCGGCGGCGCGGAGGGCAACGGAATGTCTTGCCGTGTAATGCTTTCAACCCTTAGCGAACCGTTAAGTTCAAATGCAACGGAACGAGTGTCTTCGAGCGGCGTAAAGCTGACATCGACCGTAGCGTTCAACTTTCGCTCGGCCGGCATCAACGACACGTCCATCACGTAGTTCGTGACATCAAACGGGGCTCTTTTGACTTGCTGGGCTAAAGTGGGAAGTGATAAAACGGCCAAAATAGCTGCCGCTTTTAATACCTTTCTGATGATCTTGTCCATTTCGGTTATCCGCAAAAACTCTCTGTAAACGTGCTCTCTTTGGATGTTCGCAAATTGTAAATCGTTTGCTTTTCTGGGGTTACTAAAATTCGCTATTAGGCTCTGAAAAAATCGACCGAAACGACCTTTTCAGAGATCTCTTTCCCGATCGCCACAACCTTTTGATGCTCAGAATGATCGTTGTAATGATCGAGCGCTTCGCGGTCGGTAAAGTGGGCCACAAGGCCCGTGTCAAACGAGCGTTCGAGATGCAGAATGTCTTCGCCGACATCAAAGCTCTCGATATTCGAGATCATCGAAGGCAATGCCCGCAGCTTTGCCCGATGCTCGTCACGCAAACTTTCAGTTGTTTCAGGCTTATATTTCCAACAAACGATGTGTATCAACATACATCCATTTTCTCATACCTGACGTATATTAAAACTATGTATGGATTTTTTACAGGGCAGCTGGAGTATATTGCCGGAACGGTTTTGGACGGCATCTCGGACTTTCTCGGATACGGCGCGGGTGAACTTCGCCGTCCGCCGACCGATGGCAGGGTGACTCTGCCGGCCGACCTTTTTGCAAAACCTGATGTGCAGACCGAGTGGTGGTATTACACGGGACATTGCAAAACGGAGAGCGGCCGCGAATTCGGCTTTGAGCTGGTCTTTTTCAAGCGGCGGACCGACCAAGACCGTATCGGCGTAATGCCGATGCCGGTGCTTGCGAACCCGATGTATTTCGCACACTTTGCGATATCGGACATAAGCCGGCGAAAGTTTAGCTATGAACACTTGCGCAGCTTTGATAAGCCGCTCGACACGCCCGTTAAGATGAGCGAGACAGCCTGTGATGTTCACCTCGGGCCGTGGTCGCTTCGAGAGGTGGCGGGTAAACACATTTTGCATGCGTCGCTGGGTGACGATCTGGAATTTGACGCGGTGCTCGAATCCGCCAAACCGATCGTATTAAACGGAGATAACGGGAACGGCATCGCCCGTAAGGGTGAGGGAGCGTCAGTTCATTTTTCGTTCACGCGAATGAATGTGAACGGTCGTCTGAACAGCGAAGGTGTTTCCGAAACATTCACCGGTTCGGCATGGATGGATCGTGAGTTCGGAGCTTGGGCGCAGGGCGATTGGGATTGGTTCAGCATACAATTCGACGATGAGACGGAGCTGATGATCTACCAATTTCGCACTGCCAGCGGAAAAATGGACGGCGAATCGACCGGCACTTATGTTGACCGTAACGGGGAATGCACATATCTCAAACGCAGCGATTTTGAGATCGAGGCGACCTCCTATTGGACAAGCCCGAACTCAGGAGCAAAATATCCGAGCGGATGGAGCGTGCGCGTGCCGTCGCTCGATATCAACATCGAGATCATGCCGCTGATCGAAGATCAGGAATTGGACACTCGCGGCACCACAATGGTCGTTTATTGGGAAGGAGCATGCGCGGTCAGCGGCAATAAACAAAATGGAGATATCGAAGGCAAGGCCTACGTCGAGCTTGTCGGCTACGACCGCTCGCACGAGAGCGCGGGCATCACAGATTTCTTGTTTGCAAAACAGTTGAAAAAACTACGCGACGCGGTCGGCTAATTAAGACGCCGAGCAATTATTCAGACTCCGATTTAATAGATCCCAAACCTTTTCGATGTGCCGTTCCTCAACGCGGATGCTGCCGACAGATAGACGGAGAGTAAATTTGCCGTTTAATTTTGTGTGAGAGAGATAGGCGTCGCCGGATGAGTTGATCTCGTTCATTATTTTTTCGTTGATCGAGTTGAGTTCGTCGTCCGTTGAGCCCTTACTTACGTGCGGGCTACTGACAGCTTGGAAACAAACAAGCGCAAATGGGACCGGTGCAAGCAGTTCCCAGTTCTCACTTTCCTCGACCCATGAGGCAAAAAGTCTGGCGAGGCGGCAATGTTCACGCAGCCTTTCGATAAGGCCTTCGCGACCAAAATAGCGAATGACAAACCACAGCTTTAATGCTCGAAAACGCCGTCCAAGCTGAATGCCGTAATCCATGCCGTTCTTTACGATCGGCTCATCAGTCGTTTTTAGGTACTCAGCTACGAGTGAAAATGCTCCCTTCAACTCGTTGAGGTTCTTGCAATATAAGACCGAAAGATCGAACGGCGTAAAGAGCCATTTGTGCGGATTGACTACTATCGAGTCGGCACGCTCCCAACCTTTGAAATATTGCTGAAACTCCGGCACGATCGCCGTCGAGCCTGCATACGCTGTATCGACGTGAAGCCATATGCCATATTTTTCGCAAATGTCGGCAATTGCATCGACAGGATCGACACTTGATGTAGATGTCGTGCCGACCGTCGGGATAACGCAGATCGGCACAAAGCCGTTCTCGATATCTTCTTCAATGGCTTCGGCCAGCTTTTCCGGGATCATTTCAAATCGGTCGTTGCATTCGATCTTTCGCAATGACCGCAGACCGAGGCCAAGCGTTATCAAACCCTTATCTATCGAAGAATGAACATGTTCGCTTGCGTAAACACGAAGCAACGGTAAGTCATCGCGCCCGCTCATCCCTTCGTCGCGAATTTGAAAACCGGCGCGTTCCCGCGCTGCCGCTATTGCGTGCATTGTCGAAACTGACGCCGTGTCGTAAATGATGCCCTCGAAATGATCTGGCAAAGCCATCATCTGTCGCAGCCAGTCGAGAACGACATCTTCGAGTTCGGTAGATGCAGGCGAGGTGCGCCAAAGCATTGCCTTCATATCGAATGCGGCAGTGAGCATTTCGCCAAAAACGCCGACGGTGCTTGTCGATGTCGCAAACAGTCCATGAAAATTTGGGTGGTTCCAATGCGTCACCGCAGGCAGGATCAGCTTGTCCACATCGGCTAAAACGTTGTCGAAATCTTCGCCCTTTTCGGGTGCCGACTTAGGCAAATTATTTCTCAGCCAATCCGGTTCGACCTGCGAAAGCACAGGCATTTCGTCGTTGTGCTCATAGTATTTCGCGATCCAATCGACGATCTGATAACCGTATTTTCGAAACTCTTCGGCAGGCATA
>JBGARA010000112.1:0-8213 GCA_044230475.1 Pyrinomonadaceae bacterium
AGAGAATTCAATGCGGTAAAGGTTATCAATAATGATGAGGTTGTTTGGGTAATCAAGACTCCAACGGGAGTGACCAAAAATGGATTTGCTCTGAATTATGCTCGAAGGATATGGAATGGATTTTCTGTGTCGATCGAATATGGCTCCAGATTCTACTATGGAAAACAATTCGATTTTGTTTGTAGAAAGAACCATTTTTATTTTGACGGAGATAACTGTTAATTACCATGACCAAGCCGATCCAGCCAACACCGGGAAAACCGTAAGAAAATCTATTACGCCTAATGTACCTCTTGAGGATTTTACAATCACAGACTATATGAAGGAGTAAGTATGGAACTTCTAATCCCCGGTCTTATTCTTGTCGCCTTGATGGTGTACGCCTCGACGCGCATAAAGAAAATAACTGCGCAGGCGTTTGAAGCCGAAACCATCGAAACCGACGAGTTCAGCATCCAAAAACCTGATGGTTTTTTGCATAATCTAAACGGTGATCCCAAATATATCTTTGAGGCTTACTCAAAAGAATACAGCAAGGCCAATGACAAACTTCGTGTCGGCACGGCAACGATAATACGCCTCGAAAACACCTCTATCGACGCTGTCGTAGATGAACTTTCGCAAACTGGTATTATTACAGACGAAGGAACCGAGATTCTCGACGAAACTGCATACCGTATGTTAGTCAGTCGCGGAGATGAAAAAGAAATATCGTATAAGCTCGCCGAAAGAAATGGCAGCGTTTACAAACTGGAAATTACAGCAATGGAAGAGTCAAGAAATGAGCCATGGGCCGAAACCTTTTTTGACAGCTTTCGCGTAAAATAATGCACAAGCCCGCACGTTGCAGAAGCCCGCACGAAGTAAGGGCATAACATCCGGGCGAAACACTCAACGTTGAATTACTATGAAACACTTTTACAAATTAATTTTTCTATCAGCAATATTTTTTGCAGCCAATCTTTGCACAGCAAACGCGCAGAGCATATCAGGCTCGATCGGCAACGGCACTTTCACACCGGGCAAGACGGTTCGTGCGACCGTGGTTTTGAGTTTGCCGGGCGGGCTTCACGCTAATTCACGCTACCCCGGCAATGAGTATGCCGTCCCGACGACCGTGACCGCTTCGGCAAGAGGAGCGCGCGTTGGCGCCGTCTCTTATCCGCGCGGCCACAATCGTAAATTTGAGTTTTCCGAAAACACGATCAATGTTTACGAAGGCCGCACGGCGTTCAATTTCAACATCAGCGTTCCGGCTAATTACAAAGGCTCTACACTGAAAGTCAACGTCACCGTAAAATATCAGGCCTGCACGAACGAAGCCTGCTACCCGCCAAAAAGTAAACAGATCACGCTAACCGCCAAAGCTAACTAACTCGTACGGCCGATCACGGACAACAACCGTCCGGTCTTACCATATTTTTGTTTTTCGAGGCGATACGAAAAGAAGAGGTCGTTTTGCTCCATCGTGCAAAATGGCGCGGTGGAAATATTCTCAGCAGCAACACCGCTGCCGATCAGTTGATCACGATTTGCAAGATGAAGATCGACAAGTGCGTGCCCTTCGCGTGTCGGTGAAAAGTATTTTTCACTCTGGTCACCAAACTTATCTCTAAAATCGTCGATCACATCTTGCCCGATCTCGTAGTTTTTTCCGCATGCAGCCGGGCCGATCGCGCAGATCAAGTCAGCAGGGTTGGATCCGTAAATTTCCGCTAGTTTTTTAATCGCCTTGGCGGCGATCGACTGCACAGTTCCACGCCAGCCGGCATGTATCGCCGCAAACGCGCCGGTTCTTTTATCACCTATCAAAACAGGTACGCAATCGGCGGTTTTCACACCAGCTAAAACACCTGCAAGATCAGAAATGAGTGCATCGGCACGTTCTTCGGAATTGCGAGCATCGTCAGTCGTCGCGACTGTTTTGATCGAGTCACCGTGCACCTGCCACACGACCGCAAGTTCAAAATTGGCACCGAATACTGCGAGAAAACGTCGTCTATTTTCAAAAATGTTCTCTTCGTTGTCTTCGTCAAAGCCCGCCAGATTAAGGTCGCCTACGAACTGGCCGCCCGCTGACGCAGGCGGTTCTGACCTAATCTGCGACACGCCGCCAAGCCGCGTCGAAAAGCCGTTTGCAAAACCGGCATCCTCCAACGCGCCGCAAACCAAAATCTTCACGCCGTCTTTTTCTCGCCAAAAAAAGCCTGCATCGGTTAAACTTGATTCATCGGCATCAGCGCTTTCCGGCCACTGACCACCGACGGCTGACGACTGTTTTATGATCGTTTCTACCGGCATCGATATTGTTGAAGTCTATCGCATACGCCAGACTATCACCAGAACTCCGCGATTTCTCGACCGGGTTTATACGAAGAACGAACGTGCGTATTGCGAGGGTAAGGGCGAGGCTGCGTGGCAATCCTACGCCGGGCGTTTTGCTGCAAAAGAAGCTTTCCTTAAAGCACTCAAAACAGGCTGGCGCGGCAAGGTCACATGGCATGACATCGAGGTCGTATCCGATCCGCACGGCGTGCCGCTGCTGAACATCACTGGCGAGGCAAAAAAAATCCTCGAAAACCATCGAGCCAACGCCGTACACCTCTCGATCGCCCACACATCAGATCACGCCGTCGCCCAAGTCATATTAGAAAAAGTTTAGTTACGGCGTCGGTGTCGGCTTTGCCGGAGAATCCGATGTCATCGGCGGCACTTTTGGTGCAGGTGCATCGAGCGATAAAAAGACAACCGGCGCATCGTGATCAGAAATGCTTTCGGGACGATTTGCATCGTTTGCCCAGATCACCGGGAAATCTGCATCCACGCGAGCGAAACCAAATTTTAAGATCCTGTCGAACGTTGGTTTATTTATCAGCATGTGATCGATCGCCTGAGCAGAGCCGTTAAACGTATATGAATATCGCTTTGCCGGCTCGATCCGCTCGACCAGATCCACGAGTCCCGTAGGAACTGTGCTCTTTGAAGGGACGAGCGCATTCGGGTCAGGTTTGCCCTTTAATGTTCCGATCAGGTCATTAAACCCGTCGTTAAATTGAAAGGCGTTAAAATCGCCGCACACCAATATCATTTCGTTGGCGTCGTTCTTTTGCCGTTCGCGGATAAAGTCGGCCAGCCATTCGGCCTCGAGCCTGCGTTTATTTCGCGTCTTGTCGCCCTTTACCGGATCGTCAACACCGATGTAAGACTTGAAATGATTGACGATGACCGTGAACGCCAGCGGCTTCTGCGCCTTGGTATCGATAGCCTCAACACGCAGCATAAACGGCGGCCTGTCAAACAAATGTTCATCGGGGCCGGCTCCGGGATAATTCAGTTTTTCGCCGCCCGCCAACTGCTTTGCTTCGATCACCTTTATCTTGTCCGGCTTGACCAGAAATCCAACATTGATGCCGCGAACGTCGTTGCCGTCTTCGAGATAAGCTACGTATTTCGGATCAGGCTGTCCGGCGGCGATCGCATCGGCACTCATCTTTGCCGCGATCTTTTTCAACACCTTTAGATTTTCGACCTCGACGATTCCCAGAACATCGGGCATCGACAAGACATTTCTGATAGCCAGCGAAACTTTATTCAGCCGCGTCTTAAAAACTTCTTTCGACACGACGTCTTCGTTTTGGACCCGGCCTGAGTTAGTTTCGTCGTCAAAAAAATTCTCGATGTTAAAACTTGCGACCGTTAACTCGCGTTCGCCAGCCGCTTTTACCGAAACAAAACCGTTTATGTTTTCCGCGACGGGCCGATCGTTCGCATCAGCCAAAAGCGTATAAACATCACGCTCGCGAAACTGAACGCCGTTCGTCCCATATTGAATAACCCCCGTCAGCCCTTTCATGGTCGCACCGGCCGGAAGGTCTAGCGGCTTGGCTCCGGCCAGCGTACTGCTGGCAACCTGAAATATCTCCGGATTCATGTCGAACATCGTAGTCGATTTCGGCAGCTTTAGATCATAGACCGTCAGGAACTCAACTCCCGGCTCACGAAACGGTCTCGGCACGTTTTGCAGTGTCGCAAAAAACACTCCGTCCGACCCCGATTTACCGCCCGTCTTCTTGTCTTCGATCGCGCCTGTCGGGCCGACGACCACGATGTCTGCGCGAACCCGCATTCCTTCAAATCTTTCCAGCTGATCGAACTTTCCTTTTGGATTCAGATCGGCTGTCGTAAGCACGATCGGAGCCGGAAGCGGATTATTTTTTGAGATGACCTTTACGTCCGGCCGTGATATTTCAGTTGTCGGCATCAGCGAAGACTCGCCCTTCTTCGCATATTCCTTGACAAGCCCGCTGACCTCGGCCAGATCGCCGATCGAGACCGATGCGACGCTGTTTGGCCCGTAAACAAAAATTCCCTCCGAGGTGTTCGGGTCCTTATCCGCATCGGCATCCGGCGTCTGAACAAAAAAACCGCCTTTTAAGATCGCGGTGACGATTCCCCGCACAGTTACCTGTTTGCCATCCAGTGGCGACTGGGCTTTGTCCCCCTGGACCGCCGCGATCGGGGTCAACTGCGCCGAAGCTGTCAAAGACAGCGACAAAAATGCAGCTGCGACAAAAAGGCTGTATTTCAATTTGAGGGTCATAAAAAATTACTGTGTATCGACGCGTTTCTTCAAACGAACGCGAACCTGCGGCCGAACGCTGGTCAAAAAATTGTATCCAGTCAACTGCTCGATCTTTGCAATATTGGTGCGATAGTTTCTCCAGTTTCCCGAGCCCGGATTTGGCAGGCTCTGGGAATTTGCCATTAAGACGGTAATAACGCGTGTAGAGTTGTTTACTCTTTGCGCATCGTTCGACCCGACCGGCAAAACGACGATGACTTTCCAGGTCTGTGCCGGAACCGTTACGTGACCGTTTGCGATCGTATTAGCAAAGCCGTTCACTCCTGTTCCACCCTGGCCGACGCCGCCCGCGTAGATATAAAGCTCGTTGCCAGCCGACACGAGGCTGCGGCAATAATTCTCGAGATCGGCCCAGACGCCCTGATTGTTATTCGCCGCCTGCGGCATCATGTTTGTCATGAAGAATGTCGCCGAGTTGTCCGCCACAGTATTGGTCCTGTCGCCCGAGGGGCAGTGATGCCCGCGATCAAATCCCGAACCCGAATAATCAGAATCCGTCACCTGATACCAACCCGCAGGAAGTGACGGGTCAGGACGAAAATCATTTTGCCTGTCCGCAGTCCCGATCCACGAAGAATCGAGATGCCAGGCGACCCAATTTGGTATGCCGCGGTCGCGATGATACGACATCACATATTGTGTTTTGGTCAAAAGATAATTGGTCGGACTATTTACATTTGTCGTCGCCCCCGATGGGTTGCCCATCGCCAGATGCTCTGTCGAATCCGGCGGCCCTGAGATCGTCAGGTTGATCGAGGCGGTCGCCGTGTTCGACTGCGCATCCGCAATGCTTACGGCTAGGCTCCTGGCGCCGCTCAATGTACCTGCCGGAACTGCTTCGAGATACGAAAAGACATTGTCGCCCGCGGTCGTATCGCCGTTAGTTCCGTCGTCAAATAACGACTGGGTGGCAGAGCCGCCAACCGACGACAGATCGACGCGAACCGTTATGCCCGTGCTCGGTGTCGGTGTCGTTGCCGGCAAAACTGTCACCGTCAGAAGTGTGATCCCGCCCGGAGCTACCGAGCTCGGGCTGGCGCTTCCAAACCCCTGAAGCGTTCCACCGCCGCCTGCACACGGCGCAAGAGCCGTCGCAGTATTGCGTGGGGGCGGAATAGGTGACACCGGCGGATTATTGTAAAGGTCAAAGTCCAGATTGTTGTTGTCGGTGTCTGTACAGCCATTCCCTTTTCTGGCCATGCCCTGAGTAGCAGTGATCGCCACGCCGTTATTGACCGACGGATTGCCGCCTTCGCCATTATTGGCAGTGCCGTTACCGGCGGCTCCCCACGCGACCCAGTCAATGAAAGCCGCAAGCTGTGTCGCATCGCAGGGTGTGGCTGTCGCACCACAAGCATTACCGGGTACGCCTCCCGCCTGCACAATTCCGACCTTCCCGCTCGTACCTGACATGCTGATAGATGTCGTAGTCGCATCCGGCGTTACAGGCAACGGCGTTGTGCCGGGAGCGGCACTGTTGAGCTGAACAAGGAAGTACTGCCCGGGAGCGAGCGTAGTATTAGGCAGCGTGAATGTGCCGCCGCCAAAATTGCCAGTCGCCGAACCATAGAGCAAGATCAAGCCATTCAACGATTGTGGGATCGCCGAAATGTTTTTGATCTCGACCCAGTCATTAGAGTAATATCCGTTACCGCCCGAAACCTGGCTGAGCACAAGCGTCGTCGAGGCCGTCGCTCTGTTCACTGAGTCCTGAACTGGCTCAGCGTACACAAATTCAAGCTTATGCGACTGATTTCCCGTCGACACCCAGACACCCTGTGCCGACGACTGAAACCCAAAGACCAAAAAAGCGGCAAATGCCGACAATAATACAAAACTGACTAAATACTTCTTCATTAAATATACCTGCTGAATTTAAGGGTAAACTATATTTTTACCACGAAACGAAGCCAGAACAAAGGTCAAAAACCTTTGAGTGGTCATTGAAAACTGTTCCACGCGTTCCACAGCGTTCCACAGCGTTCCACGCTGGGGTGGAACGCTGTAAGTTGCTCTGTCTATTGACGTTAACTACACTTTTTGGGTAGCGTTCCACGAAATTTACAAAAAAAGCCACATTGTGCCACAACGGCACATTAACTGCTGCAAACATTGCATTTACAGGAACGGGCATCTAGGAACACTTCGATACACCGTGGAACGCTCTGACGAATTTGCCGTCAGGAAAGGTCGTTCCCACAATTTGGTTGTCAAGTATCAATGCCAACCGGAATACACCGTTGCACAGATAGAAATATCACGTATCTTAAATTCACACTATAAGTGCAACTTCGAAGCGACTGAAAGAGGGCAGGTTGAAGTAAGTTTTGACGCTACCTTTCGTTGAATTACGTGATCTTCAGCATTCTATCTGCTAAGTACGTCAAACGCTTGCAGTTTGTTGCCGTTTGCAGAATAGAGAAGGTTCGCCGTTTCGTCCGTAACGAACGACGCGTCGGGGTCGGACGAGAGAATGTACCTCGCATCTTGTCCTGTATGAACATTCACGCCGACAAGCCCTTTTTTATCGAACGGCTTTTCGAGGTCGGTGTAGAAATACATGTAGTTCGCGCGCAGCTCTGCAAGGCGTTTGCGGCGGAGCAGATAAGTTCCGAAACGATCCAGTTGGCTCGCAGGATCAAGTTTATCGAATATGCTTTCCTGAACGTCCGCGCGCGATGGCGTTGCACGATCAATTGCGACCCCGATCATTCGCCTGCGAATATCCGTCGCATTCGGGATCAGGATTTGCGGGCTGCCAAAGTGACTCATGAAGCTCGGATCTCGCCCCATTGAACCATATGAGTAAAATTCCCCCGCAACATAATTTCGCACGGAATTGCTCGCGAGCGTCGTCAGATCAACCGAGCCGAAACGTGCTCTGAGTCCCGACCAGCGAAAGGAATTCGCCGCACTTGCAAAACTCAAACCGGTCCGTGCAATTCCTATCGCCGAGGTCGCAACTCCGCCGTAACGAAAATAAAGCGCCGCCGCGCGAAACGCAATTCCCGCAACGGTACGAAAAACGCCTCGACCCGGAGCAGTATGACGAACACGCCAAAATTCAGCAGCTTTAGAGTCATGAATATTGAAAGCCGCGATCTCATTTCTGCCGCCGACAACCGCCTTTCCGCCTTCGTTTATAAGAACGAATTGGGCCTTGTCGATCTTGTGATCGCGTTTGGCGACACGCTTTCCGCTTCGTGCATCGAGCGTGATGAGATCGTCTTTATCGGCAATGAGAATTGTGTTGACGTCGGCAAAAACAAAATTGGTCAGCCCCTTGTCGGCGCCTTTGTATCGCCACAACGTTTTGCCGTTTCGCGTGTCAATGGCGGAGACGCCAAACGGCCCTTTTTCTTTCGGTTCGCCGTTTGTGAGCTGAGTAAACTGGCCGCCGGTGCGAACAAAAAGAGTTTCACCGACGATCGCCATCTCCGCGCTGATGCCGAGATCTTTCGCTTCCCAATCCTGCTTTCCGGTTCGACGATTTATCGCACGAATTTTGCCTTTGCCGGAGACATAAACGTGGATCTCGTCAAAAACAGGATCGGCCTCAGTCAACGCAAGA
>JBGARA010000009.1:0-58670 GCA_044230475.1 Pyrinomonadaceae bacterium
GGGCAAAGAGTCAAAGGGCCGCAACCCGCTCGGCTCGGTGCTCCTGACCGAATGCGGCTCGATCGGCTTCTGCTCGATCGGCACCGCCGTAATGGTCTACCCCGACGGCACGCTCTACGCCCAGGTCCAACCCTCAGACGCCGCCGAGATCGTCGAAGAACACATCGAAACAGGAAATGTCGTCAAAAGACTGGCGTTGATGGAATTGTGAGTTGGTCGGGGTTCGAGATTGCTAGTCGCCTCCGATTATATTCTTCACATCATCGGATAGTCTAGCCTCATTTATCCGCTTCCATTTCCCCCATGTGAATGAGTTTTTTAGATTACTTCCTGATTCGGTTTGCATATAAACAACATCGTAGTCTTGATCGTTTTCAGGAACGTACAATATAGCTTTCTTTCCAAAGAGAGTTGAATCAATCCCGTCAAATCCAGAATCCAACGTTGTCTTGCCGCCAACAAGAATAGTGCGATTCTTAAGATCTAGGTCAAATGGATACGCCACAAAATTTACCAAGAAAGTGAATAGCAATGGATGGATGTCTCGAGGGAAGGTCAGACGATAAAGGTTCTCTCCTTGTTTATGAGGTTCGATTGTATAAGCAGGATATCCGCCATTTTTGTAGGTTTCGATAAAGTCATGGATAATTTTCTGAATCTCAGCTTCATTCCAGCCTTCAACCACGATGACCTTGTCGTTCTGGGGATTAGAGATGAAAGTCGGAGAACTCGCGCCTCTGCTTCGAAAGGATAAACAAGCAACCGTAACTAAGGCGACGAGCACAATTACAAACAAAAACCATGTCATAGCGGGTGACCTCTCATATTCAGGCATTCAGCTAACTATATAACGCACAACGTCGTTGATAATACACCAATTTCGGTATTATCAACGACGTTTTTTCTAGCGGTTAGGGTTATGGTGTTGGTTTTTTCTTTGTGGGTTTGTCGTACTCGGTCTTTTTCTTGAGGCCGAGGCCCTGGAGTTCGTTTGAGCTTGCACCGAACTGGGCTTTGACCTGGTCTTTGGCTCCGAGCATAAAGTCATGAAAACCCCATTCTGCATTAACCGCATTATCGCGGGCCGCATCGGCGGCGGCCTTGGCCTGTGCCTCGGTCGTTTGCTGGCCGGTCATCAAAGTCTTGGCACTATTGCCGTTCGCGATAGTGTAAGCCGGATTTGCCGGAGCGTAGCCGACGATCGCCTGCAACGCGGCAAAAGCGTCGAGGTCTTGAGCGAGGGTCGTGGGGCTGAGCCGTCGAGTTTTATCGATAGCCATAGTGAGATTTCCTCCTAAGTTGTTATTTTATTGTGCGATTGTGGTAACTCGCACCAAGATATTCATCCAAAACGCCGCCATTTGTCAAGCCTCACAGCCTTAATGCGACGCGACACAGGCTTAATGCGATGCCTCACAGGCTTAGTGCGACGCGTCACAACGCTCCTGCGACGCGACACAGGCTTAATGCGACGCGACACAACGCTCCTGCGACGCGACACAACGCTCCTGCGACGCGACACAGCCTTAATGCGACGCATCGCACTAAGGCTGCGTCGCATCGCATTGACAGTGTTTCAGGTGATTATTCTAGGTGTTCTACGCGACCCACTCGCTTCCGGAGACCGTCGTAATTTTCCACTTTCCCTTTTTCTTTCTCAAGGAGAAATCTTGTGAGCCGCCCCCGCAACCACTATATTGGTAGACGCTTATCGTCGCCCTACTGCGTTTTGAATCAAATCTAATACGTGAGAGATAGTTGATGCCGACCGCTTTCGGATATTTCTTTTCAAAGAGTTCCATATCATGGCTGCCGCATATCTCGATGACGCGGCGCTGCGATGGCGGTCGGGCGTCCATCCTTGCCTTCCATTCGGCCGTAGATCTTGTTCTTAGCTCATCAAATTCCTTATTGGTGATTAGAACTATGTTTGGATGTGTAAGGAAAGGAATGAGAGAGATTGGCCGGGAGTTAGCCTTTGTTTCGAGGTCGTCTCGCGTCTCGTTTAATACATAATCGGGAGACTCCGACTTCTGCGGCTTGCCAAATGCGCTGTCGCTAACCAGACGATAAATTTGCCGGACATCTTTACTGGTCTGAGCAGAAACCGCTAATGGAAACAAAAGAGCGCATATTAAGAAGAGGAAAGACCCACGATTTTGCATTATGTTTCGTTCCACGTCTCTCTCGCCAATACGTTCCAGAATTAACCTCGCATTGCGGTCAGTATCTCATCGACGACCTTCTTAGCGTCGCCGAAGAGCATTTGGGTGTTGTCTTTGTAGAAGAGCGGGTTATCGACGCCGGCGTAGCCGCTGGCCATGGAGCGTTTCATTACGATGCAGGTGCGCGATTCCCAGACGTGGAGGACGGGCATTCCGGCGATGGGCGAGGTGGGGTCGTCGAGCGCCGAGGGGTTGACGATGTCGTTGGCACCGATCACCCACGCGACGTCGGTCGAGGGGAATTCGTCGTTGATCTCGTCCATCTCGAAAACGATGTCGTAAGGGATGTTCGCCTCGGCGAGCAGGACGTTCATGTGGCCGGGCAGTCGGCCCGCGACCGGGTGGATCGCGAATTTGACTTCGACGTTGTTGGATTTGAGGATCTTGACGACCTCCGCAAGCGAATGCTGCGCCTGCGCCACAGCCAACCCGTAGCCGGGAACGATGATGATCTTTTTGGAGTTGGTGAGAAGTTCGGCGGCTCCTGCGGCGTCGACGGAATGCACTTCGCCTTGGGGCTCACCTGGTTTTGCCGTGACTGTTCCGCCTTCGGTGCCAAAGCCTCCGAGCATCACAGATACGAACGACCGGTTCATGCCCTTGCACATTATGTAGCTGAGGATCGCACCGCTTGAACCGACGAGCGCTCCGGTGATGATCAGCAGGTCGTTGCCAAGCATAAAGCCCGCCGCCGCCGCCGCCCAGCCCGAATAGCTGTTGAGCATCGAAACCACCACCGGCATATCCGCTCCGCCGATCGCCATTATGAAATGCACTCCGAGAATGCCTGTCACAATGATCGCAGCCATCAGCGGATAGTGACCTTGATAAGTGTTGGGGGCCATGAAGAACGCCACGCCCAAACCGATCGTTACCAACAGCATCACAATGTTGATCAAATGCCGTCCCGGCAGCATGAACGGCTTGCCGCCAATAGTTCCGCGCAATTTAAGGAAAGCAATGACCGAACCCGTAAACGTGATCGAGCCAATGCAGACGCCGATAAATATTTCACCCAAATGCAAACTGTGCTCGCCCGAAGTCATCGGTTCCTGCGGCCCAAGATACGTTGCAACTCCAACCAGCACCGCCGCCAATCCCACAAAGCTATGCATTCCCGCAACTAACTCCGGCATCGACGTCATCTGCACTCTCGCAGCGAGGATCGCGCCGATGATCAGTCCCGGAACCAACGCCGCCGCCAGCACCGCATAATTACCGTCTTTGATCCCAAACGCCGTCGCCACCAGAGCCAACAGCATCCCAATGATCCCGTAAAGATTCCCCCGCCGCGCCGTCTCCTGCTGCGACAACCCGCCAAGGCTCAAAATAAAAAGAGCACTTGCAGCAATGTATGCGATTGTGATTAGACTTTGTTGCATTAAAATGTTCAGTTTGCGAATCGCGCGATTACTTTATGGCACGCCGCCACGACATCATTTCTGAAGAAATTCTCTGACTCAGCGATTTCTATATCCTTCCGTGCTAATGCTTCGGAACTCCAATTTCGCCTTTCATCGTCAACAGGCAGATGGTCGGTTTGCGAATCAACGCCCACAAAGAGCATGAAGTCTTCATCGTGCTCATCAGCTAACCTGAATCGAAAGCTTTGAAGTCGCCGGCACCCTAAGATTATCCCGATCTCTCCATCAATAACTTCCTGCGCCGTTCTAACGATATCCCCGCGAAATGAATCACCGTCGTTCATTTCCTAAACATCCCCAACATTCGATTTGTTACCAAAAATCCGCCGGCGATGTTGATCGCTGCCAGCAGAACGGCGACGGCGCCGAGGATGAGCGTGAGGTTTAAATTACCTCCGATCAGTTGGAGCATTCCGCCGACGAGGATGATGCCGCTGATGGCGTTGGTGACGCTCATTAGCGGCGTGTGCAGCGCCGGTTTGACGTTCCAGACGACCTGGAAACCGACAAAGACCGCCAAGATGAATACCGTGAAATGCGACAGAGCTTTTTCCGGTGCAATGAAGCCGAGACCGAGTAATGCAAGTGCCGCGACGAACAGCACGACAGGGTTGATCCCGTTGCCTGTATCGTGGCCATGGCCGTTCGAAGGCTTTGCTACGGCAGCGACGCTTGCCGAACTCTTTGTCGGAACGCCCGGTTCGGGCGGTGCAACAACAGGTGCCGGCGGCGGCCACATCATCTTGCCTTCGTGTAAGACTATTGCTCCGCGAACAACCTCATCTTCGAGGTCGATCCCGATCTCGCCTGCTCCCGCGCCCTCGGCAGTCCGAAGCGGCTTCTGCAGGTCGTCGAGCAATGCGACGATGCACGCGCCGTAAAGCTGGCTGGACATCGAGGCCATTCGTGATGGCAGGTCGGTGTAGCCGATGATCGTCACGCCCTTGTGTTGAACGACCTTGCCGGGCTGAGTGAATTCACAGTTGCCGCCCTGTTCCGCGGCAAGATCGACAATGACGCTGCCGGGTTTCATCGATTCGACCATGCCGGTCGTGATCAGTTTTGGTGCGGGTTTGCCGGGGATCAATGCGGTCGTTACGATTATGTCAACCTGCATTGCCTGCTGCGCAAACAGAGCCATTTCGGCTTTGAGGAATTCGTCGGACATTTCTTTGGCGTAACCGCCCTTGCCCTCGCCTTCCTCTTTGATGGTGATCTCAAGAAACTCCGCGCCCATCGACGCGACCTGATCCTTCGTCGCCGACCGCGGGTCAAACGCCCGCACGATCGCTCCCAGACCTTTCGCGGCGCCGATCGCCGACAATCCCGCAACGCCGGCTCCGATAACAAGCACTTTTGCCGGATCGATCTTGCCAGCCGCTGTGATCTGACCTGTGAAAAATCTAGGAAAGTGGTTTGCTGCTTCGATGATAGCCCGGTAACCGGCGATATTTGCCATCGCCGAGAGCGTGTCCATTTTCTGGGCACGAGTGATACGCGGAACGCAGTCCATGCCGAAAACGGTAGCTTTTCGCTTTGCCAAGCGGTCAAGAAGCTCGCGATTCTGTGCCGGCCAGATAAAACCGACGAGCGTCGCTCCTTCTTTCAAAAGCTCCGCCTCGTGAACGCCGAGAGTCTTGTTTTCCTCAGGCGGGCGAACCTTCATCACGATATCCGACGCGGCCCAAAGCTCTTTTGTGTCATCAATTACCGTCGCACCGGCTTCGCGGTACTCGCTGTCGATGCAGTTGATGCCATGGCCGGCGTGTGACTCGACGACCACATCAAAGCCAAGCTTTTTCAGCTTCAGGATGGTCTGAGGGGTCGCAGCGACACGTTTTTCGCCGGGGTGTATCTCTTTTGGAATGCCGATCGTAGTCATACGACTTTTTGTTAACAGAAATGAGCGAAACGCTTTTTCGAGATCCTAATAAATTACAGAGTTTAACAGACTAACAGAATTCAGTGGCGTGATAGAAGTCACAACATCAAGCTGCAGACGGATCTTTGACAACAGCGATAAAGGGCAAATTACGATATCTTCCGGCAGCATCCAGCCCATAACCGACAACGAACTTGTTCGGCACGACAAAACCTGTGTAATCGATCTTTAGCTCGGTCTTGATACGAGGCTCGGGCTTGTCGAGAAAGCTCGAGAGCTTGATCGAATTTGCTCCGCGGGAACCAAGTATGTCCAAGAGCCTCGAAAGCGTAAGGCCGGTATCGATAATGTCTTCTACCACGAGAACGTCCTTCCCGCGTATCGAATTGCTAAGATCCTTTAGGATCTCGACATCACCCGTAGATTTTGTACCGTCTTTGTAGCTTGAAACCGACATGAAATCGATAGCAAGTTTCAGATCGATGGCACGCATCAGATCCGCCAAAAACACACAAGAACCTTTCAAAACACTAACTAAAACAAGGTCTTTACCGGCATAATCGGCGGTTATCTGCTTTCCCAATTCCTTTATGCGGTTTTGTATTTGCTCTTCGGAAAAGAGCGTTTCGAGATTAGGATTAGTGAATTCTGTAGTTGCCATCTGTGTCGATTCGGCGGCCATATTTTCCTCTTTGGGTTGATTGAAATTGTATTTACAAATACTATTCAAACATAGGTTAACTTTCAAGCCGATGAGTGAAGTAAATAAAGAAACACGCGACCGAGTCCGGGCTTTGGTCAAACAGGTCCTGGCCACGGTCCCGACCGAGGGCGAAACCGCCAAAGGTCCCTCGGCAAACGTGGTTGAGCACGTCATTGTAAATTCGCTGCAGAACAAACTGGGAAAGGAATTTGACCGCGACGAATCGGCAAAATCTCTGATAACCGAGGACGATCTGCGAGGTTTAGAGCCAGGGTCGCGGCTTCGTGTGGCTCAAAATGTGAAATTTACGTCGCTCGCTCAGGACATTGTGAATGAAAGAAAGATCGAACTGATCCGAAAGCAGCCGCGTCAGAATACGACTAAGGTTCGGTCGGTCGCGATCGGTTCGGATCACGGCGGTTTTAAGATGAAGGAGCAGTTGAAAAACTACCTTACAGATTTTGGTTTGCAGGTACGCGACTTCGGCACCGAGAGCGAAGAAGCCGTCGATTATCCCGATTTTGCTCACGCCGTTGCAAGATCGGTTAGCGGAAAACAAGTAGATGTCGGGATACTTATCGACGGTGCAGGCATCGGCAGCGCGATGACCGCAAACAAGGTTCCCAACGTCCGAGCCGCTGCGTGTTATTCTACGGCTTTGGCGAAAAACTCTCGTGAGCACAACGGTGCAAATGTTCTTACACTCGGAGCGGGACAGAATAGTTTTGATGAAGTAAAACAGATCGTCGAAGCCTTTATTTCGACCGACATTTCAGAGGAACGGCACAAGAAACGTGTCGGTAAGATCGACAATATCGAAAAGCAGTATCGAAAGTGATAAAATAGGTTTTTCAATGCAGAAGAACGGAAATTACGAACAACTGATCGACCAGATCACCGACATGGTGCTCGCCAAGCTTGGCGGCGAGGAATATTGCCCGACGTTTTGCCGCGCGGACGTCGAGCGGATAGTTGACGCCGGAGCAGAACGCATCGGCATCGTGCTCGGCGAAACCGCAACGGCACACGATTGGGCCAGCTTGATCGATCACACACTGCTGAAACCCGAGGCTTCGGAATCTGACATCAAAAAACTTTGTGACGAAGCCGCTCAATACGGCTTTGCATCGGTTTGCGTAAATCCGGGCTGGGTTAAGAAAGCTGCCGAGTTCCTAAAAGGTTCCGGTGTGCCGGTCTGTACGGTGATCGGTTTTCCGCTTGGAGCGACTTTGCCGGATGTAAAAGCCTACGAGGCCCGCCGTGCGATCTTCAATGGCGCGAGCGAAGTCGATATGGTGATCAACATCGGAGCTCTCAAATCAGGCGATGATTGCGCCGTCGAAGATGATATTAAAGCCGTCGTCGAGGCTGCACATGAAAATCACATTCTTTGCAAAGTGATCATTGAGACTGCGCTGCTTACTGACGAAGAAAAAGTACGGGCATGCCTGGCCGCAAAAAATGCCGGAGCCGATTTTGTAAAAACTTCGACAGGCTTTGCCAAAGGCGGAGCAACCGCGAACGATGTCTCGTTAATGCGGCATACAGTCGGTAAAGCATTGGGTGTAAAAGCCTCAGGTGGCGTGAAGGGAATCGAAGACGCTCGTGCAATGTTCGAAGCTGGTGCGACCCGCATTGGAGCGTCTGTCGGCGTCAAGATCGCGCAGGAAGCAAGTGGCGTGAAATCTACAATTGTAGCGGGAAATTACTAAGCTATTTTTTCGCTGCCAACGTTCTGTCAAACGTTCGTCTATAATCCATTCCACCGACCGTCACTGTCTGGCACATTTCAAATAGTCGCGAACGAACACGGACGCCTATACGATCTTCGAGTGTTTCTTCACGATCATTTGGACGTTCGTCGAAATAGTTCGTCGTAAAGATCGTGAATTTCTTTTCGTTATAGCGCGTGTTGATAACATGTGCCATCGTGTCACGGACCCAGTCGGTTGGTTTTGACGCACCTAACTCGTCCAGAACCAGAACTTCCGCATTCAGAACAGGAGCCAAAACCGAAAGCTCAGACGTTTGTGTGTTGACGTTGTACGAGTCCTGAATCTCTTTCAGGAGTGAACCAAACTCATAGAACAGACAAGAAAATCCGCGTTCCGTAAGTCCCTTTAAAATAGAAACCGCCAGGTGAGTTTTACCGACGCCGACGCTGCCCATAAAGATCAGGCCGCGATCAACCGCCGGGTATTCCATCGCAAATGCCATCGCTTTTTTTAACGCGATAGTTTGAGATTCGTTTTGAGGTTTGTAATTGCCGAAATGAAATCCGTCGTAGCGTTTTGGCAATCGAACGCTTTCAAACTGTCCATGATGCGACCTGAGTTTCCGACACGAACATATCCGGGCGCCCTTGCCCGCCACGACCTCCATACCGGTGCCGTAACATATCTGACACTCATCGTTGGCGGGGTCTGCAGGCTCGGCATCTTGCGATCGAGAGGCTGTCGGGACGGCCTTTAGGTTATGTTTTTTTTGTTTTTCCTGGGGCATAAAAGCGGTTTGGTGTAATGGATTATACCATTGGCAATTTTGAATTCAAGGCGTGGTCGGCAGCCTCAACTCAGTTATGTTATATTGTCATACAACAGAAGGTTTATGAGCATTGTTCGCAGTCTCTTAATAAAACTTGGCCTCGCCGATTTCGCCGCCGAACGTACTCCGATCAGCGTTCTGGTGCTGGATGACGACGAGCGCCGGCATCGCTGGTTTATTAAAAGATTCAGCGGCGATGCTCTCGATGTTGCGGAAACCGTCGATGAGGCAAAGCAACTCTTGAGCGGGAACAGTTACGACGCTATATTTCTTGATCACGACCTGCTGCCTCATCACTACGAGTCGAACGACCACGATGACTATGCGAACACAGGTTACGCGATCGCCGAATTCCTGAATGAACGCCCTAATATCCAACGAGCAGCGACTATCGTCGTCCACACGCGAAACGCGGATGCTGCAATACCGATGGTGCAAAAACTGCGTGAGTCGGGACGTAATGTAGAGTATTGCGCCTTCCCGATGCTTGATCTGAAGATAAAAAATTACTGGAAGCGGTAGCGACCGCGATCAACCTATAAACCGCAAAAACAACACGGCGAGGATCACGAATACGATCAGCTTGGCAATAAGGATGATAGTGTTCATTATTTCTCTATAACGGCGTTGCCGTTCGTCAACGCGACATACCTTTGATCAAAAGCTTTGCTGTTTTCTCAGTCCGCGATACGAGATCTGCTCTGTCACTGAGTTCGATCGTACTCAAGCTGTAAGGCAGGAGCGAATTGGTCGCGGACATTAGCGTTAACGCTATGTCGAAGGCATCTCCACTGGCAAAGATCTGTGATTTCTGGCCCTCCTCGATGACACCCGCAAATATCCGAGCCTCTTCATTGAACCACTGTTTTCTGCGTTCGAGGAGTGGCGTTCTGACGTACGACAGCATTTCGTCCAGGCTCCTTTTGTAGTTCTGAACGCTGTCAAAACGATAAAGAACCCTCTCGATCAGCATCAGTCGCAACCGTTCCCCCGGTTTGACGTTGGTCGCGGCGATATTCCTTAGCTTGTCGGTCATTCGCGAGATCATTCTCTCGATATGTGTTATCGCGATCTCTTCTTTGCTCGAAAAATGCAGATAAACACTGCCTTTCCCTATGCCGACCTCCTGAGCAAGGTCGTCGATGGTCATTTTTTTGTAACCGTATTTTGCCAGCAGTTTATCGGTCGCATCGAGGATGGCATCTTTAGTAGTTTTGGGTTTTGCGGCGTCTTTCATAAATGACCAATGACTAGAATCGTCTTTTAGTCATAGTATATTGCGCAGGCGGGTTTGTAAAGTTCTATTGAGTCTGATCCGCGTGAGTTGCAACTAGTTCGCAGGTCCGTGTCCGTAGCCCGCACGTCAGTAAGGGCGATACGCTCAACGTGTCAGAACCGGGAGCGGTAGCGACCGGGCTTTTGCACAAGCCCTCGTGTCCGTAGCCCGCACGTCAGTGAGGGCTTGATTACACAAGCCCTCGTGTCCGTAGCCTGCACGTCAGTAAGGGCGCAACACTCAACCGATCAGAACAAGCAGTTTCCGATCCGCGTTTATCTGCGTAAATCTGCGGCTAAAATTTCTTTAGCTAGTCAGAACAATTCAATCTTCCCATCCGCGACTGTCACCCTCGGCTCACCCTCGTTGAACACCATCCGCTCGAACGAGATTGGCGAAACCGAACCAGCCGCACCGACAGCATTGAATCTCAAATTCAGCAACACGCCGTCCTGATCTATCGGAAACGCGCCATAAACCACAACTCGCAAAAGTCCCGGCTCGGTCGTGTTAGTCACAACCGAAAGCCCGCGACTCGCAGTATCCTTCAAATCGACCACATCAGCCACAGGCTGCATCAGGAGCGGGTCGTATCTCAAATCGAACTCATATGAGATCACACTCTTATCCGCAACACCCTCGACTTTCACCGGCACAACGATCTCTTTCCCAACCTCAGCAGTTACCTCCGGCAGCTCAACCGCAACACCTCTCTCCGGCCCACTGTTTCCACGCGTCTCTTGTCTCAGGTCTCTACTCTCGCGTCTTCTCTCCGCCGGCCTAGCCGCACTCGAACTCCAGTTACCCGTCGTTTCGCCGATGAGCAACCCAATGTAATCCTCGCCCGTTAGATTGCTTGTTACCGATGAGTATGTTCTAGTTGTCGGAGACGCCCCAACCGGAAATGTCGGCCCCGGAGATACGTAAAATCTCCACTGTCCGGTATTTCCGAAAGGTGCCCCAAGCCCGGCGACAAACCTCGCAATGAACGCCGCATCGTTTGACGATATAACCCCGTTTCCGCTCACATCAGCGGCGACCCTCTGGCGATCATTCGTAAATGGCAGCGTCGAGCTAACATGCTGAGCGATCCTCGCCGCATCATTCGACCCAATGCCGTTCTGCCCAGTTGTCTTTGCCAATGAAACCGTATAAGTACCCGCACCGAATCCTGTCAGGATATATTGACCGGCAGTCCCGCCGGGAGAAGCAGTCGTTGTCGAGACATTCGGCGAACCTGCTCCATTAACAGTCACATTCGAAACATATTTTGGCGGTGCGGCTGCATTGCCGTAGGTGACGGTTCCGCTGATGAATGGAGGAGGCGTTGGTGTCGGAGTGAACGTAGCCGTAGCTGTTGGTGTGAAGGTTTCTGTCGAAGTGGCCGTTGGCGTGAATGTCTCGGTCGAGGTCGCTGTCGGCGTAAAAGTCTCCGTCGACGTTGCGGTTGGTGTAAATGTTTCGGTCGCAGTCGGTGTCGGAGTGAACGTAGCCGTAGCTGTTGGTGTAAAGGTTTCCGTCGAAGTGGCCGTCGGAGTGAATGTCTCGGTCGAAGTCGCTGTCGGAGTAAAGGTCTCCGTCGACGTTGCGGTTGGTGTAAATGTTTCGGTCGCAGTCGGGGTCGGAGTGAACGTAGCCGTAGCTGTTGGGGTGAAGGTTTCCGTCGAAGTGGCCGTCGGAGTGAATGTCTCTGTCGAGGTCGCTGTCGGCGTGAAAGTCTCCGTCGATGTCGCGGTTGGTGTGAATGTTTCGGTCACAGTAGGCGTTGCCGTGTTCGTCGCCGTTGCCGCCGGGATGCTTACGCTGCCGTTTGTAATTGCTGCTCCCGGAACTCCTTCATTGAACACAAATCCCGGATGGAACTGGGTCGTCGGGTCTGTGTAGTTCGCAAAAGTAAGTGGGGACGACTGTCCCGCGGTTCCGATGACATTGAATCTCAGATTTATAAGCGTTCCCGCACCCGTTAAAGATGCTCCCTGGAACCCCGAGATGCTAAGGTGTCCCGGATTAGCGGCATTCGGAGTGATTGCCATCGCGCTACTCAGTGTTCCGGTCACATTAAAGGCTGGACTCGCGGGCGTGACAATCGCCGGGTTGAAATCGACATTGAGATCATACGAAATGATTCCCTGCCCTGTTGTGTTGCCAATAGTGATCGGTACGCTGATTAACCCCGGAGTCTGGCTCAGGTTCGGCAACGATACCGGAATGCCCGACGGCGTTGCGGTTGGGGTACTAGTTGGGGTTGCACACCCGGTCCCCGAATAAAGGGCGACATCATCTATGACAAAGCTGCCTGTTCCTGTAGTTGGACCGATGTATTCGAACGTGATGTTATGCGAGCTTCCATTAGCGAATCCACTCAGATCGACAATGCGTTCCGTATAGAGGGTTTCTGCTACCGCTGGTTCGGAATAACTTTGTACCGTAACGTTATCAACCTTGACATTTAGAACATCGGTGAACGGCGCAGACACCATACCGATACGCATCCAAAAATGTAGCGATGCTACTCCGGAGGGGATAGTCACGTTCTGGCCTAATCGGGAAGTTTCTGGCGCCGTCGCCCCCCCAAACCATGCCCAAATAGCTCCGGTTCTGGGCGGTGCCCCTCCTCCTCCGTTGCCGCATAATCCAAGATCACACAATGGCGTGCCGAAATTCGTCGAGGATTGCGGATTATTCCAAATCGCACTCGGAATGCCGCCATTCTCGAATCCGCCATCGGTAATGACGTTCGGGGGTAAGCATGTGGGTGTCGGCGTTGGCGTATTAGTCTGGGTATTTGTCGGCGTACTTGTTGACGTATTTGTTGGAGTAAATCTAGGCGGTTGTGTCGGTGTAAACGTCGCCGTTGCCGTAGCGGTAGCCGTAGACGTCTCAGTCGCGGTCGCGGTCGGTGTGAAAGTCTCCGTAGAGGTCGCCGTTGGTGTAAAAGTCGGGGTCGCTGTAAAAGTTGATGTCGCGGTAAACGTCGCGGTTGCAGTTGGCGTCAGGGTATTTGTCGGCGTCGCGGTAAACGTTGATGTTGATGTTGGGGTTGACGATTGATTAACTACAATTACTTGCGAAAACTCAGATGTATCTCCCGAGACTAAATCAGTAGCGGTTGCTGAAATGAAATATCCGGTCGGAACAGTTACCGAAAAGGTTTGGTCAAATACTGCATTCCCACCGTTATCGGTTGTGACATCAAAACTTCCAATATAGGTTTCGCCCTCACCAAACCCGCTGGAATCCGGCGACGGATTTGAGAAGAACTGAATCCGGTAAGATCGATTTGGACGAGAATTCAAAGTTCCGACAATTTGAGTAAATCCAGAGGCTGATATCGCCGCAGCTAAAACTGGAAAATTTTGTGCGTTATTGGAGCCGATGTCATTGTCACCCAAATCGTTTGCTGTCACACCATCGTTGTCAATATCGATTCCGACGTTCCCGTTCGAGTGAATCGAGTTTCCCAAAATGCGATTTCCTGCCGACAACGTGGACAAAGGGCCGACCTCAATGACTACGCCCTTAGTGTTATACGCAATGTCATTACAGTCGCCCGTGCATGAATTCGTCGATAGACCACTTGTGCCGCCGATTAGATTGTTAGAGGAAATAATGTATACGCCCGTTCCGGCACCCGTGTAGAAGCTAAGATTAGCTCCGATCTTGTTCCCGATGACGGTATTGTTACCGCCGATAAGATTGATCTCGTTTCCGTAATTGTCCAAGGAGTAGAGAGCGTCGGCGCTGATGCCAACGTAATTGTTTTGAATTAAATTGAATGAACTTTCTACCCTAATTCCTTCATAATTCGCCGACACGACGTTTCTTGTCGTCAATGACGATCCACCGACAATCGTATTCGGACTTAGAACCGCGATTCCGGCGCCAACATTCCCGCAGTAACTAAAACCGTCTGGACATACGCCAGCGTAATTATTTTCGACAACATTATTTGATCCGCCGAGAATTCCGATCGCGCCAGGAGACGAACTATTAGTAGAGCCGCGGCCCGCCACCACATTTCTGGCAGCGGCTGTTGGCCCGCCAATCACATTGTTGTCACCGCTTATGATCTTTATATTTTCACGGCTCCTAAAAATATCGATATTTCCGCTCACGTTGAGGCCGAACCAACAGCCCTCGATCTTATTTCCACCGTTGGTGTCTAAGACAACTAAGTCCCCAAGAGCTCCACATTGAGAGCGACCTCCGTTTAAGATCAATCCACGTATCGTTGTATTTCCTCCGGTGACCTCGAATAGACTGCCGAAGTAACAATCAGGCAATCGAACTTCAACTTTAAAGACAGCATTGTTGCCGACCGCAAGCGTGTTCGAGCTCGAACCCGGCTGGGAATAGCCGTCGATAATTACAGGGTTCGTGATCGTCGGCAATGAGGAACTCAATTGAATGACTCGAAGTCCCGAGATCGGAATCGTAAAATTGATGGTGTCAAGATCGGGCGTTAGATTCGCTTCCTGAATCGCTGCCCGCAATGTGCAGACGCCGCTGGAACTGCATATTCCATCGCCGGGATTTGTGTCGCCAGAATCGGCTTGGCTGTTAACAATGAAGGTTGTTCCCACCAGCGACCGGGCCGCTTTGTTCGACTCAACGCTCTTTTCCAAAACGGGTGAAGATGAATCAGCAGTTGAATCGAAACTAAAACTCGCTGAAGTCTTGGAAACAAGAATAAAACCAAGCCCGATGAGAAAAACCAGGCACGCAATACGTACAATAGACTGAGATAAGTGTCGGAATTTAGGCATATGGGGAAATATTCTGCTGAAAAATTGTTTTACTGCTTTGCCGAGAATTATATGCTCTTTTGCTGGTTTGTCAATGTAATTTCATGATGTAAATAGTCAGTATGCAGCCGGTGCATTCTTCATTTTCTGCATTTTTCATCCTTACCTCGCGCCTTTGCTGACTTCGACTGTTTTTTCGAGGTCGAGGAGCATTATGCCGTCGTCGGTTACATCAACGTGTTCAAAAAGCAGGGTGCGTTTGAATTTCAGGCGATAGTTCGAGCAGAACGAGGCGGCCGAGATGCGTTTATAGTTGCCGCCTATGCCATGGTGTTTTATTTCAAAGGCGTTATGCTTTGTAGGATCGATCGGCCTGAGGCCGATGATGCGTTGTTTGGGGTTGTAAAGCATCTCGACCGCCGCCGGTTGATCGAGGGCTTCGAACGCGATGCCGTTCAGGTAAAATGTGCCCTTGGGTCCAACTGTCACACGCGGCTCTCGCCTTGCCGTCGGTTTGTACTGCCGCCCTTCGAAAATTTCCCAGTCGTTTTTCATCTAATTTTTCACTCTCCGGTTTTTAGTTGATTTTTGTTCATTTGCAAGGATGTATCATAGACGAAACACAATGTCAAGCGCAAATGTGTTAATTTTCTTTGCGGGAAAATCTGTCTCAAGCGGAGTTCGCCGGGATTTTCGCGGAGGCCGCCTACTTTCAAAAACAGGCCACCAGAAAATTAGCCACCTAAGCGTTCAACTATGGTGGTGACGACGGTAATAAGGGCTAGGGAATGTTAAAGACGAGAAAGTATATTGAAGAAAAAGTTTGTCGCCTTCACCCTCAAAAAAAGACACCCTAAAAAAGCCTCTTGGGGAGCTAAAAAGAGGTCTTAGACGCTCAAAAAAGTGCTCTTCGCGTATTTTTCAGTGTCGCAAAAGTGCAAAAGTGCGGTTTCATGCCCATTTTTATTGGGTCAAAAGTATTTCGTGCCGCGTAATTTCGCGGGCATCAGGTCGCCTTCGGGGTCGTTGCCTTCGTCTTTGCCGTAGCCGAGGTCTTTCATTAGCTTTGTCGGAGCGTTGCGTATCTTCATGGGAACAGGCAGGTTACCAAATTTCTTTACGTCTTCCATCGCGGCTCCGATGGCATTAGTCGTGGAGCGGTCTTTTGCAGCGTTTGCAAGATAGGCGGTGCCGTGTGCGAGGTTCAAAACGCACTCCGGCAGGCCAATGGTCTCAACCGCGCGAAATACTTCGTTTGCAACGACCAAAGCCGTAGGTTGTGCAAGGCCGATGTCTTCGGACGCGAAGATCACCATTCGGCGGGCGATAAATTTCGGGTCTTCGCCTGATTCGATCATGCGAGCGAGATAATACATCGCGGCATCTGGCTTGCTTGCACGCATTGACTTAATAAACGCCGAAATGACGTTGTAATGCTCTTCGCCCTTTTTGTCGTAACGCAGGAACTTGGATTGTAGCGTTTCTTTGAGTGTTTCGATGTTTATCGCGTCATAGAGACGCGAGGTGTTCTCGATCATCGTGATCGCTTGGCGGGCGTCGCCATTTGCCATTTCGATGAGCCACTGCTTGGCTTCTTTGTCGAGCTTAAAACCCGTGCGGTCAACGATCTCGGCCATGTCGTCGTTTGACAGCTCTTCGAGGACGAAAACGCGCATACGCGAAAGCAGTGCCGAGATTATTTCAAAGCTTGGATTTTCCGTCGTCGCACCGATCAGAACAAGCTCGCCGTTTTCGACAAACGGAAGTAGAAAATCCTGCTGGGCTTTATTGAAACGATGTATCTCGTCGAGAAACAACACACGGGGACGACCGTCTATCGACGGAGTTTTTACGATCTTGCGAATGTCGTCTTTGCCAGCGGATACGGCCGACAATTCGTAGAATTCGGCATTTATTGCATTCGCATAGATGCGAGCTAGTGTCGTTTTGCCTGTTCCCGGCGGCCCCCAAAGGGCGAAAGAGAACACATGGCCTTGTTCGATAGCCAGACGCAGCGGTTTGCCGTTGCCGACCAGATGTTTCTGGCCGACAAATTCATCCAGGCTTTGCGGCCTGATCCTATGAGCTAGCGGTTCCATGTTACGCATTTATTATATCGCAGGAATATAATGCTCTGTATTCTTGATTAAGTAACCTGAGGAATGTTAACCATGAACGCTGAAAGAAAACGGCTCGCAGAATCAAACGAAAGAACACGATACTGGAAGCGTTGGGGGCCTTATCTGAGCGAACGAGCTTGGGGCACTGTGCGCGAGGATTACTCGTCGGACGGTTCGGCTTGGGATTACTTTCCACATGATCATGCGCGTTCGCGTGCGTATCGTTGGAATGAAGATGGCCTCGCCGGTATTTGCGACAACCACCAACGAATCTGCTTTTCTGTCGCATTGTGGAATGGAGTTGATCCTATTTTGAAAGAGCGTCTTTTCGGATTGACTGGCCACGAAGGCAACCATGGGGAGGACGTCAAAGAGATCTACTATTATCTCGACTCCACGCCAACTCACTCGTACATGAAATTTCTGTACAAATACCCGCAGGCCGAGTTTCCATATCTTCCGCTGATCACCGCGAACCGCGACCGACCAAAGACCGAAGGCGAATTTGAACTTATCGACACAGGAATATTTGACGAGAACAAATATTTCGACGTGTTCGTCGAATACGCTAAAGCCGATGTCGAAGACATTCTCATCAGGATCACCGTCGCCAATCGTGGAAATGCGGACGCAGAGATAAATGTGCTGCCGACGATCTGGTTCAGAAACGAATGGAGTTGGAACGGCAGCGAGCCGCAGAGCAAACTTTCCGCGATCGAGAAAAATTCAATTGGTATTTCTGAATCAACCCTTGGTGAAAGAACCCTCATTTTTGACGGTGAGCCTGAATTGCTTTTTACCGAGAACGACACTAATAACCAAAGGTTGTTTAATGCAAAGAATCGCACGCCTTATGTTAAGGACGGAATAAACGATTACATTGTGAATGGCAAAGAGGATGCTGTAAACCCTGACAAAGCGGGAACAAAGGCAGCAGCCAATTACAAGCTTGTCGTGCCGGCTAATTCCGAGATCGTTCTGCGTGCACGTTTTTGTGAAAAGCAGTTTTTGGGCGGAAAGAAAAAGGGTAAAAAACAATCCCCGCCAAATGTCGCTTTGCCGGCATTCAATGATTTTGATGCGATCTTCGCCAGACGCATTGCCGAGGCTGATGAGTTTTACAACTCAATAGGCGATAAAGAGCTTTCAGACGATGCCCGGAGCGTCCAACGACAAGCCTTTGCCGGCATGCTTTGGTCAAAGCAGTTTTATCATTACGAGGTTGAACGCTGGCTCGAAGGCGACCCGGCGATGCCAAAGCCACCCAATTCGCGGCTGACGGGACGCAACAGCCATTGGAAACATCTCTACAATTCTGATGTCATCTCGATGCCCGATAAGTGGGAATATCCATGGTATGCAGCATGGGATCTTGCATTTCATTGCATACCGCTCGCGTTAGTGGATCCGGCATTTGCGAAGGAGCAGTTATTACTGATGCTTCGTGAATGGTACATGCATCCCAATGGCCAGATACCGGCATACGAATGGGCATTTGGCGATGTAAATCCGCCGGTCCATGCCTGGGCCGCGCTTCGTGTATACCAGATCGAAAAGAAGCATCACGGAAACGGCGACCGCGCATTTCTTGCTCGGGTATTTCAGAAGCTATTACTCAACTTTACGTGGTGGATAAACCGTAAAGATGCTGACGGTAAGAACATTTTCGAGGGCGGCTTTCTTGGCCTCGATAATATAGGCGTCTTTGATCGTTCGCAGCCGCTGCCGACCGGCGGAAGACTCCTGCAGTCCGACGGAACAAGCTGGATGGCAATGTATTGTCTGAACATGCTTGCCATCGCTCTCGAGTTGTCGATCGAAGATGACACATACGAAGACGTGGCCAGCAAATTCTGGGAGCATTTCGTTTTTATCTCGGACGCGATGAACAATATCGGTGATGAAAACGTCGGGTTGTGGGATGAGATCGACGGTTTTTACTACGATGTGCTGCACATGGAAAAAACGGACTACAGCACGCCGATCAAGGTGCGCTCGATGGTTGGGTTGATCCCGCTTTTTGCCGTAGCGACGATCGAACCACAGATACTCGATGCCATGCCTGCGTTTCGCCGGCGAATGCAGTGGTTCATAGACAATCGGCCTGACCTGACAGCACATATTAATTGTGCCAGGCGACCGGGAAAAGGCGAACGCTATCTTCTCGCTATTGCCTATCGCGAGCGTTTGACCAGAGTGTTGCAGATAATGCTCGATGAGAATGAGTTTCTGTCGCCCTATGGCATTCGTGCGTTGTCGCGCTTTCACAAGGATGCGCCGTATGTTCTGCACGTCAACGGCATGGAGCATCGTGTCGATTACGAACCGGGAGAATCGACAAGCGGTTTGTTTGGCGGAAACTCAAACTGGCGAGGTCCAATATGGTTTCCGGTCAATTATTTGCTGATCGAATCGCTGCAACGTTTCTATCATTATTATGGCGACGATCTTAAGGTCGAGTGCCCGACCGGTTCGGGCAACATGATGAACTTGTGGGAAGTATCACAGGAACTCTCACGGCGCATGTCGCATATTTTCCTTCGTGACAGCGAGGGCAAACGTGCGGTATTTGGGGCTTCTGACAAGTACCAAAAAGATCCGCATTTTCGCGATCACATTTTGTTCCACGAGTATTTTCATGGCGACAACGGCACGGGACTCGGGGCAAGTCATCAAACCGGTTGGACGGGCCTTGTCGCGAAGCTTCTCCAACAAAGCGGTGAGTAAAAAGACCGCACGTCCCGAAGGCCGTGCGGAATCTGATCGGCTAATCGCGAGTCCGACACACGCGGTCTCCGCGCGGCTAGCGGAGAAAAGCTCCGGGAATGGGAATGTCTTCGCTTATTCCAAATTGCTGGGCAGAAAATCTGCCGCTCGCTGGCCTATAGACGTACCAAGTTCCGTTTGACGGGCGAAAGACTGCATAGTCTGTTTTGCCGTCGTGATCGTAATCGCCGGGAACGGGCCTATCGCCCTCCAACCCCCAGTGCGTGGCAGTGACTGTGCCGTTGGAACTCTGGAGCACGTACCAATTGCCGTCCGAAGGTCGAAATACGGCAAAGTCGGCCTTTCTGTCACCGTCAAAGTCATTCGCAAGCGGCATGTCAGTTGAGAGTCCGAACGGGTAGCTGATCATCGCGCCGGCAGTGCTTTGAAGGACATACCAGGTGCCATTGCTCGGTCGCCAAACGGCAACATCAGTCATGCCGTCTGCGTCATAATCGCCCGCAACCGGAATGTCGCCATTCGTGCCGAAATTGCGGTAATCGAATGAGCCGTTGGAACTGAGTATTATGTACCAGAATCCGTTGCTCGGCCTCCAAACGGCGATGTCCGTTTTGCCATCACCGTCATAGTCACCCGGTACCGGTTTGTCGCCCGCGAGCCCAAATTGGACCGCACGAAATTGGTTGTTCGAACTGTTCTGTATATACCAAGTACCGCTGCGAAATACGGCGTAGTCGATCTTTTTGTCGCCATCGTAATTGCCGGGAACTACTACGTCACCAAAAGAGCCTCCGCCAAATTGTGAGGAGCTGTAAGTAAGGTCGCCCGATCGGCTTACATACCACATGCCGGTCGAAGGTCGCCAGACGGCGACGTCAGTTTTGCCGTCACCATCGAAATCCGATGGCTGGACTTGCAGCGTTCCCGTGTAATCCGCGTTTGTTTGGTTTGCGGCCAAATTAACATAAACGCGTCTCTGCGGCGAGAATGTGTAGTCCTGTTTTGAAACACGCAGCACATAATTTGCAAAGGTCGGGACGCTTGCAATTGAAAATGATCCGGTCGCATCGGTTGTCGCTGTTCCGATCACGGTGTCTTCTGTGGCAAAGTCACGAAGCTCAGCGGTCACGCCTTCGATGCCCTGACTGCTTCGATCGACTACCCGTCCGGAGATCGCGACTGCCGCAGGCTGGTTGACCGTGATAGATATAGAGATCGTCGTTCGCAGCCCGCCGTTATCACGAGCCTCTGCCCAGAGCGTATATGCTCCCGGCAGATTTGGCTGCCACAGAAATGAGAGTGTGCCGTTGTTGGCCTGACCAATAGTTGTAGCCATGGTCGAGCTTTGTGCCGTCATAGAAAGATGGATCACTTGGCCATCAACATCCGATGCCGTTACGTTTATTGGGATCGCGACTGGCATCGTAAATACGGCGCCATCGGACGGACTATTGATCTTAACGGTTGGTGCCTGATTAGCAGCGGACGCGACGAAAAATATGTCGTAAATATTTTGCGTGACATTTGCAAACGTTGCTGATGGCGGCGTGAACGTCAGGTTGGTCCCCTCCGGAGTGATCGTATAATCGCCCGCGTATGGCACATTGAACAAATACGAACCGTTTGTGTTTGTTGTCCATGTTTGATTTACGGGATTGCCGTTTGCGGTTCCGGTTAGCCTTACAAGAATGCCGACCATAGGACCGCCGCCGGGATTATGGACCTCGCCGTGAAGTTGAACGGTTGTTGGCGGCGCATTGACGGTAATATTTACGATTGACGAATCGGCTACTGCGTTTGTGCTGTCGGTTGCTCTAGCAAAATATCCGTAAGTGCCGGCTACAACACCACTGAGCGGCAATTCAAATGGAGCGGTCGTGTCCGTGCCAACGAGCTCAGGCGTAAATGCATTGCGATAAAAATCCACTTTTGTGATAGTTCCGCCGGTGCTCTCCGCGTTCGCTGCAAGATTGAAGCTGGCGGGAGCGGTGAACACCTGTCCGTCGGTCGGGCTGGTCATGTTTACAGTAATACTCGTTGAGCGGATCGCACTGTAGTTCTGATTTGTCCAGTCTTTTATATAACCCAAAAAGCCTGTGCTCCGGCTCGGCGGATCAAACGTGTATCCCGCTAGGCTTGGCGTTATTGTGACGCCGTCATTTGGTGTTGTGCCAAGATCGGTGAACAGGTAATTTCCATTTGCATCTGTAGTGGTCTGAGCCGTAATGCTCGGATTGCTCGGACAAACAAGATTTAGGCTTACCCCGCTTATCGGAGCGTTTGTGATGCTGTCAACGATCGTTCCTGAAATGCGATGATTGATTGGTACCACTGAAACATGAATTACTGCTGTTGCAGTTTGTCCTTGCGCCGTAGAAGCCGTCGCCGTCAACGTGTATTCGCCAACGTTCATCACACGCCATGTTGACGACCATGGGCTGTTCGGCAGCCATGCGACGATATTGTTGTTCTGATCTCTGACCTGCACGAACGTTATGGACGGCGAAACGCTCATCCTGACAGGAACATAATCGCCTTCGACAAAAGTTGCGCCATCTGTCGGGCTTATGAAATTGACCGAAGGGGTTGACGGATCGACGACAAACACATGGACTACCTGAGTCGATACGCCGCGAAGCCCATGACTGTCTGTCGGTATTGCATACAACGCGTATGTGCCGACGGGAACATTTGTCCATGTAAACGAATATGGAGCGGTGGTATCGGTGCCAAGCGGAATGTTTCCTGTAGTGCTGTTGTAGGCGACGAAATCTACTTTCTGTATCGCATCACCGTCCGCATCGGAAGCGGTTGCCTGAATTGTTATCGATGCCGGTGCGTTGAAGTTGGTTCCATGGACAGGCGAAGTAATTACACCTTCCGGAGCCTGATTTCTCAGGATGTGAAAATCGGCAAACTGATTAGCACCTAGGTTGTCGAATATGACGCTTTGCGGATCGGTTTCATAGCCCCCCTTTCGCGCAGTTATCGTGAAAGTTCCACCGGCTGGCAAGTTTCCAAAGTAGTAAGCAACTATCCCATTGCCGCCGCTCGACGGTGAATAAGATCGATTCACCGTACCCGTGATATTTATCACAATCGGCGAATAATCGTTATTAAACCCAAAATTGTCATCGATCACGGTTCCGCTGATAGCGTAGGACGTTGCGTTTTCGTCGCCGGTGGCAACCTTAAGAACGAAGCCATCCTTTGGCGAACTCGATGAACTGGTTGTGTCGGCTGCACCATGATTGGGTTGGAACGAATCAGGCGTTACCACGACGTTTGTCGTGTGCCCTGTCAAGTAGGCATTACTTGCGGCGTCGACAGCAAGCCCGTAAGCTCCTCCTTGACCCAAAATTGTCGAATACACAAGTGCACTCGCATCGTTATTAAATCGTGTCAAAAAGATCGAGCCGTTGGTTCCCAAAAGTGAATTACGAAGTGGGAACGTTGTCCCGCTCAAGGTTTCACCCGCAATAATTGCGCTGTTGTCAGACGCCAGCGAGATCGCGAATGGCTGATCTTTACCTTGCCCTCCGAAGAACGTCGAATAGACCAAACTCGAGCCGGTCGGGTCAAGTCTTGTCACAAAGCCGTCTTCGCCGCCGTTGTATGTCACGTCGAACGCTCCTGTTGTAACAGGAAAGCCGGTGTTCTGTGTTTGCCCTGTTGCATAGATGTTTCCCGTGCTGTCGACTGCGAGCCCATTCACCCGATCGGATTGCAAGCCGCCACCGAGATATGTTCCGTAAACTACTGAGCTGCCGGTCGGGTTTAACTTTGCAATAAATCCTTCGATCCCGCCGGAGGTGGTTGTTTGAAAAGCTCCTGTCGTTGCCGGAAAATTTGTTCCGCTCACATATCCGCCGATCACAGCGTTGTTGCTCGCATCGAGAGTTACATCATTTATTCCTGCATCGAACAGAGTCGAATAAATACCTTGTCCTGCTGCCGTCAATTTCACAACGTAGCTGCCCGAGTAAAATATGCCGCTGCATGTCACGGGCGAGTCGCAGAGTTTCTGCTTATATGCGCCTGGTGTCGTCGGGAAATTTGGCGATGACGAAAAGCCCGCGAAAACAGCATCTCCGTTGCTGCGATCGAGAGCAATGCGTCCGCCCGTATCGGTGTTGTTGCCGCCGAGATACGTTGAATAAAGGATCGCCGAGCCAGTCGAATTGAGCTTTGCCGCAAACGCATCATCGGTTCCACCGAACGTGGGTTGATAAGCATTGACAGTTGGAAGATCGCTGGCCGTTGTAGTGCCGCTGATCAAAACTTCACCCGACGCAGTCACGGCAACGCCTGTGCCGATCTCGCTGCCATTTCGTCCACCGTAATATGTTGACCAAACCATTGCGGTGCCGCTCGGGTTGATCTTGGTAACGAAGGCGTCGTTCCACTGGACGTTGTTTGTCGAAGGCGGATTACTCGTTTTGATAACGCCGGCGGTCGTAGGGAAATTGATCGAAGCCGATGTGCCGACAACATACGCGTTTCCGTCCGCATCGACGGTTATTCCGCGTCCCTCTTCAAAACCCGAACCGCCGAGATAGCTTCCGTATGAGAGGATCGGGTCGATCACGAGTTCGCGTGATCTGTCGTATTCGCCGAGTAAAATACTTGCCGAATAGCCGTCTACTTTATACGCACCTGCGACCTCATGCCTTTCCCCGTCGATATTTTGATAAACGATAGGCTTGTGCTGGCGGAGTTCACCGACGGCAGTTGTCAGCAACAGGTCGCCCGTCGTTTCGTCGATCTGCGGCGGTTTTTCAACACCGTCAAAAGCGAGCCTGATCCGGCCGGGATCAGCAGAAGGCTTTACTACGAAATCGTACTCGAGCTGGCGATCGTTGCCGTAGTAAACGAGATCGATTCCCGAATAGACGTCGCTGTACTTTACCTGTTCAAAATTCGAAATATTCGTCTGCCATTTTGCCGGATCGTTGCCGATAAAATAATTCGACGTTCCGCCAAGTGCTTTTGCGCCATCGGCTCGTGCGGCCGTATTCGCTTCGAGCAGAGACATTTTGACTGCCGCATTTTTCTTGAGGTTTTCGCTCTCGTCTTTTCCGATAAGCGAAAGCGTTGCTTCGCTGGACTTTAGGAATAGCGAGTAACCATTACCGCGAGCAACGAAGTCAACTCCATCGGAAGTCTGTCCGACGTTTGGCTCAAAATGTATCGGCAATGTTCCGTATAATGCCTGCTCAGTGTTTTCTTTGCCCTTAGGGATTAAATTAAACCCGATATAGATCGCGGACGCGGCAAAAAGTGCAACAAGAATAAAATATTTCGACTTTTTCATAACTCCCTCTCAGTCCAGTGACAACTAACAGTGCCCATCTGGTTCCTAAAAAGACAGTTGATCTGATCTTTTTAGGTTTTTCTGTGATCGCAATTACGAAAACGGTCAATATTTTATTTCTGTCAGCTCATGAAAATTCTCACTCCTGCTGGTCGGCGACGAAGTCGGCGTCGGCTACGTTGTCAATCAGACTGACCACGCGGGTTGGCGTTGAGAATGTGTAACGCTGAGAATTTACCGTTACAACATAAGTCTCGCCGGTTTGTAATCCGTCGAACGAGAAATATCCGAACGAGCCTGTCGTCGTAACGACCGGTTCTGTCAAAGAGTTGCCGGTGACAGTTACCTTTGCATTGCGAATGCCGCTGCCGTCAGCGGTTGTGACTCGTCCTGAGATCGAAGCTCCGGCTGCGGTCGAGCCGAGGAATTCGATTCCCCAACCGCCGTTCACACAACCCGTGATCGCGTTCAGCGAACTTAGCAATCCTGCATCGTCGCGCATGTAGAGGCTCCACACGCCATTGGAATTGGTCAAACTAAAGTTTCCAATGAGCGTTTGAGTACCCGTTCCACCGACTGTGCTGCCCGGTTCGTTATACGGTGCAGGCGGTGCCGGTGGCGTAAAGCTCGCTTGTCCGGCCTCCCAACTCGTCGGTTCAAAGAGTCCTGTTGTCAATGGAGCTGAATTTGGCAATACCTGGCCCGCGGCATCTGAGAGCGTGAGCGTTACCGGGTTTGCAAGGTCAACACTGCCTCCAGCATCGGCCATCAGTATCATCTGCCGTCCTGTCGGGCTAACAAGCAGGAAGTCCATACTGTCAGGTAGCTGATGAGCAACGTCATAAAGCGTGACACGCAGCGATCCGATCTGCACAGGCCCGCCAGTAACCGTTATCGTGGACGGATAGGGTGAGGCTGGTGAACCAAGCGTCGTGCAAATGCTTCCTGTCGAGCGATATGAACTCGCCGTGTCATTGATCGTCAGAACGGCTTCAAAAGGCAATCCAATATTGTTGCCGGACAAGATGAGACTGATCGTCTCATTGGGCTCTGTTAAGTTATCGCCGCAGATCGTTATGTTTACAGTCTTCACCGTTTCGCCCGGATTGAAAGTCACTGGCTGAAACGCAAATCTGATGTAATCAACGCCGGTGGTACACGCCGCACCACCCGTTGCGGTGGCGTCTGCCGTCGAAACGGAAACCGAGTTTGTTCCAGCTGTATTGCCAGTCCGCGTTATCGTGACCAACGCAACTTGCGACTCATCTTCTGTGTAAGTCGGCGAGCTGAACTGAACGGAAGGCGTTGAGGAAGGAGAAGGAGACGGCGTCGTGGTGAATGTCGCCGTTGGAGTCGATGTCGCCGTCGCGGTTGTCGTAGACGTATTAGTCGGTGTAAACGTAGCCGACGGTGTTGGCGACGCGGCACCCGCAGGAACCATCGAAAATGCGTGGACATTGCCGTTCAGAACGCCTGTGCCAACGATGATGTTGTTGTCTGAGATTCCCATCGCGGCCGACGAAGTATTCATCGAAAGGTCCCAACCCGTTCCTGCTGGAATGAGGTCCTGCAAACGATATGTTGCCGTGCCGGTATAGAGGAACGGTATCGCGAATGCCGACGATGCTGTACCGACTGCCCAGCCTGCGGTGTTGACTCCGCGCGCAGATCCTTGGGTCGTGCCGACGGGCAGAGGTATCGCGACCATGCCGCCTGCGGGCGTCCAGATGAACGGCAATCCTGAGCCTTGGTTCAACATGCTCGCGCCGACGACGTGTCCGCCGTTGCCGATCGCAAACGGAATGCCGCCGTTGAATCCGGGCAATGCCCCGATGTCGATCGCCGTGCCTGCTGCGAAATCCCAGACCATTGGCACGTTGCGGGCGGCGTTGTTCGGGTCGATGCCAATGCCGACTATGCGGCTGGCGTCGTTGATGCCGAATGCAGTCGTAAAGAAGCTGCCGTTCGATGTTGTCTGCGAGATGATGCTGGCCGTGCCGCCGCTGTAGTAGACGCCGCGCTGGAAGGTGCCGGAGTTGACAGAGCCAACTGCTATAGAAGACGAGTTAACGTCATACGCTTCGCCAAGTGTTTCGCCCGCCGGAAGCGGAAGCTGCGACACGGCGCCGTTCAGCCACATCGTCGGCAGACGGCTCGTTCCAAACAGAGTTGTCGAACAAGTTCCTACCGCCAGGCCTCCGACAACGACGTTGTTGTCGATCATCGCATTAGAAACACAAAACGGACGCGCTGCGAGATTGGGAAGTCCGACGATGCCGCCGCCGCCAGTGTAAATAAACGCCTGCGCTCCGCCGGAGCGGATCGAACGTCCGACCGCGACTCCGCCGGTCGATACGCCATTTCCTTGCGAAGCACTGTCGCCCGCCTGGACAACTCCAATATCAAATATCTGATACTGCGGTGCAGTCGGCGTTGCGGCAGCCGTCGCGGTAAATGTCGGCGTAGGAGTAAAAGTTGCCGTTATCGTCTGCGTTGGCGTAGCATCGCCGGGTATTATCAGGCTGCCGTTTGTCGTGACTGCGGTCGGCGTGCCTTCGTTAAACATGAAGCCGGGGTGAAAACCGTTGTTCGGATCGGTGTAATCGATGAAAGCAAGAGTAGTCGTTTGTCCCGGGAAGCCAGCTACATTGAAGCGTAGATTCAACAATGTACCGGATCCTGATAATGTCGCCGCTTGAAACGCGGAGATAACAAGGTGCCCCGCATTGTTGGCATTTGGAGTGATCGACATCGCACTGCTCAATGTTCCTGTTACATCGACCGCGGGACTGGCCGGTGTAATGATCGCCGGATTGAAATCGATGTTGAGGTCATACGAGATCACTCCTGCTCCGGTTAGGTTTCCAACTGTTATCGGAATGATCACGGTACTACCCGCGGATGCATTGACGTTAGGCAGCGACACAGGAACAGATGACCCAACGGGGGCTGTGATAGCATCGGCGTATTCGCTTTTTGAGCTGAAGTTTGCCAACGCGAAAACGGCGCAGATGGATATTACAAACAGGGCGGCGAGGCGTTTGCGGTTAAGGGACGGCATGGTTTCCTCCTCTTTTTGACGAGAGATCGTTCTACTATTTTTATTCGGACTTGCGAGGAAATAATAGGATAAATGGAACAAGGTGTCAAAAATCGCTTGTTTGCATAACGGTAATGGCGGATAGTCACTCTTTGCTGTGCCGCCTTTACTTGCCTGTGGGCTCATGCACCGGACGCTATCTCAATCGATGTGCCGAACGGAGTCGAACCGCCAACACTTAGATAATCTGTGTTTGGAAAATTAGGCTTTACGAGTTGCGACGTAATCCACAAGCTGAATCAGACACTCGCGGGCTTCGCAAGGAGCAAAATGTTCGGTCAGTATAGTTTTTGACCGGGTAATCGCCGACAGCAGATCGTTCTGCAAAGAGGCGGGGTGGCGGGCATAGTCTTTAGTGAGTTCACTACCGATCATTTTCGCATCCTCTCCAGCATCTATCAGGTCGTCGCTTATCTGATACGCGTTGCCGAGGTTTTCCGCAAAGCTCGATAGATACGCGACTTCTTCATCCTTTGCACCGGAGAGGATCGCCCCTAGATTAAGTGCGAGACGGATCAATGCTGAGGTTTTCAGGTTCTGCAGAACCCGTGAGCCACTGCGAGAACCACTGTTGTACCCGGTCTTAGATCTCGCCTTACCAAAAACCATTAGGTCGACCGACTGGCCTCCGATCATTCCATTAGGACCGATACAATTTACCATCTCGAGTACGGCATCGATCGAACGTCGCGAATCGATGCCGCTCGCGACCAGCCGATAAGCTTGATTCAAAAAGCCAATTGCTACCAGCGCCGATAAGCCCTCACCATACTTTTCGTGCAGCGATGCTTTACCTCGCCGATGCGGAGTATTATCCATGCATGGAAGGTCGTCGAACACTATAGAACTGGTGTGAATGTACTCAACCGCGGCCGCCGCGTGCATGACATTCTCAGCTTTTCCGCCAACCAGCTCGGCACCCAGTGCCGTCAAAACAGGGCGAAGCCGCTTGCCGCCGGCGGAGATCAGGTGTCTGACAGCCTCGTTAAATTCGGTTTCGATCTCAGGCGGAGCAAGCGGTAAATTCTCCTCAATGGCACGTTCGATCTCCGGCTATCACGTCTTAAATGATCCCGCTGAAGTTGCTGCCGCCACGAATCCAAACAGTACACTTCGCCCCAGGTTTCTTTTTGGATGCAAAAAAAGCCAAATTTGAATCCATTAAGTAACATCGTTCGAATCAGTTTACTATAAGCTCGAGAGTTTCATATCAAATCTACCTAGCCCATACTGGATAACATCTCGAATCTAACTGCAATGGATCACTCAACCAACAATGCGGCATTCCTAAGACAAGGGCTCGAGAAATGCAAAGCATTGACTAAGAAATACGGGACCAGTTTTTTCTTTGCGACGCAGTTTTTTCCGAGAGAGACCCGGGATGGGATATATGCGATCTATGCTTTTGCGCGTGTCCCGGACGAGATCGTTGATGACCCCGCCAAGATGGGTAAAGATGCGACGCTTGCGAAGCTCAACGAATGGCGTGATAGCTGGCTGGCCGCAATGTCGGCGGGGGGAAGCGAAGACGACGTAATGAATGCGATCGTCTATATGTTTCGGAAGTATCAGATCCCGATTGAGGAAGGCGACGCCTTTCTACGGTCAATGTTCATGGACGAGGAAAGATCGACCTATGCAAATTATGCTGAGCTCGAAGACTATATGTACGGCTCGGCGGGCGTGATCGGGTTAATGGTCACCAGAATAGTCGGGTTTTCTTCGGAGGCGGCATTTCCCCATGCACTGAAGCTGGGCTATGCGTTTCAGCTAACAAATTTTCTCAGGGACATTCGCGAGGACTACGAAGAACTCGGACGTGTGTACATGCCGCAAGATGAGCTTGAGAGATTTGGCCTTAGCAGCGATGATCTCTCAAAACGAAAATGTGATCAGCGTTTCGTTGAGTTTATGAAATGGCAGATCGCCCGAAACCGCGAGGTCTATAAGGAAGCCCTGCCCGGAATCCCGATGCTGGCTTGGCGAGGGCGTCTTGCGGTTCGGATCTCGTACGTGCTTTACAAAGCGATCTTAGCCGAGATCGAGCGTGCTGACTACAATGTTTATCTTGGACGCGTACGAACAAGTTTTTGGCAGAAGATAGGGCTGTCTTTGAAAGCCCTTGTGGGCGTATATGACTAAGAAAGTTGTGATCATCGGAGCGGGTATTGGCGGTCTCGGGGCCGCAGGACTCTTCGCGAAGAAAGGTTATGACGTAACCGTTCTCGAAAAGAACTCCAATCTGGGTGGCCGCGCCAATATCTTCGAACACGAAGGATTCAGGTTCGACATGGGGCCTTCATGGTATCTGGCTCCTGATATTTTTCAGCACTATTTCGATCTTCTTGGCGAAAAGGTCGAGGACCATCTCACATTGGAGCGTCTTTCACCTTCTTATCGGATATTCTTTCGCAACAATGGCGAAAGCCTAGACATAAATTCCGATATTGAAACCGATGCGGCCACGTTTGAGTCGATCGAATCGGGTGCGGGCGAAAAGCTGCGGGCGTATCTCAAACAGTCGAAATATCAATATGAAGTTGCAACGCAGAGCTTCATGTTCAAGAACTACGATACGATCTTTGATTTCTTCAACAAGCGTGTCATGACCGAGGGCCAAAAGCTGTCAGTCTTTTCGACGATGCACCGATTTGTTTCGAACTTTTTCAAATCGAAAAAGCTGCAGCAGGTAATGGAATACACGATGGTTTTCCTCGGCACTTCGCCGTACGAGGCTCCGGCACTCTACAACCTGATGTCACACATGGACTTTAATCAGGGTGTCTTTTATCCGCAGGGCGGTTTCTATGAACTGATAAAAGCTTTGGCAGCTATTGCACGGAAGAACGGGGCGACATTGCGAACAGATTCTCCTGTCGAGCAGATCCTTGTCAGCAACGGAAAGGCGACGGGCGTTCGTCTCGCGGACGGCGAAGTGGTGAACGGTGACATCATTATCTCGAACGCGGATATGTGGTTTACCGAGACGAAACTGCTCGACGAACGCTTCCGAACATACAAAGACAGGTACTGGCAAAAGCGAGTGATGGCGCCTTCGGCTTTTATCATGTATCTCGGCGTCCGGGAGAAGCTGCCTTCGCTGGTCCATCACAATCTGTTGTTCAGCGAAGACTGGCGGAAGAATTTCGACGACATATACAAGAATCCACGCCTGCCGGATGAACCGTCGCTTTATGTTTGTGCCCCGAGCGTCACGGACCCGAGTGTTGCCCCTGTCGGGAAAGAGAATTTATTTGTGCTGGTACCTATCGCGTCCGATCTTGCAATGAGCGAGGCGGAAAAGGAGAAGTACGCCGATCAGGTTCTTGCTCTGATGGAATCGGAAATGGGGCTGACTGATCTGCGCTCAAAGGTCGAGTACAAACGCATATATACCGTCGATAATTTCGCAGCGGATTACAACAGCCTTAAAGGTTCCGCACTCGGCCTCGCGCATACGTTACGGCAGACGGCGATCTTCAGGCCCAGAAACAGATCGAAAAAGGTCGAGAATCTATTTTACGTCGGCGCCGGCACAAATCCCGGCATCGGCACTCAGATATGTTTGATCAGCGCGGAACTGGCATACAAACGGGTTCACGGCATAACAACGGCGGAGCCTATGGAATCGCTTTAGAAGAATTTTTGTAAAGCGATCTGCCAAAAAATTGCGAAGCCGGCGAGGACATTAATAATGGGAAATGCTCTATATAGCTTGAACAACTTGCCGGTCTTGACCGAGCGAATCGAGGCGATCACCAGGATCAGATAAATGGCTCCAAGCGAGATGCTGACAAAACCGAGATATTCTCCCGAGATGACTGCGGCGGCCAGATAAAGGCATCCGCACAAAGCTAAGGTCGCGTAAGGGCTGAGAAACGTCGCTATCGTGCTCAAATTCGCCTGCCGGTCGGCCTGGATATCCGGAATAGCAGAGTACGCATGCATCGCCGCGGTCCACAAGCCGGCAGCGAACACAGGAGCCAGCGGAGGGAAGTCACCCGATACTAACTGATAGCTGAAGATACCGGGAAATATGTAAAGAACATTGAATGCTGAGTCCAAAAAAGGTTTTGTCTTCGCTCTGATCGGCGGTGCTGAATAGAAGATCGAGAAAAACAAAAATCCCGCGAGATCGAGCCACGTAGCAGGGACTAAAAACAGCGCCGCGATCAGAAATGGCAAATTGAAAAGCAGTATCCAAAATGCCAAGGTTCTATGGCGATCGACACCTACAAACGTCTCATACTCTGTCTTTTTCTCGTTTAGTTTGTCGGTTTCGAAGTCAAAGATATCGTTGATGCCATAGATAAGAAGGTTTGCGGGAAAGAGGAAATAGACGGCAAAAAGGACGGTTCGCCAATTCAAAAGGTCGCTTCGTGAAGCCGCACCGGCTATCAGGCCTACGATATATGGTCCAAGGATATAGAACCAAAATCGCGGCCGGCTTACATTTAGCAAAAATCGGAGATCGAACATAGGTAAAGATGAAGTATAGCCTAAGCAGTGTGATCAGCTACCGGCAATTTGCCGTTGGTGTTGCCGTGCTTGCGATCCTCGCGACCGGTGCATTTTTTATGGCCAATGTGGTCATTCCGGCCGAGGCCCATTGGGTTTCGGGTATCAACGTAGTTCTTTTTGCGATCCCCGCCTTTTGGGCTTGCACTAGATGGCTCGGAAAAAAGGATGCAGTTATCTTATTCATCGTATTCGGCGTCTTAGCATTGGCTATCGAAACTTCAGCGATCGGTACAGGCTTTCCCTACGGACATTTTGCCTACTCAGATCTGCTCGGCTATAGATTATTCGGCTACACTCCGTGGACGGTTTTTCTCGCGTGGTCACCGCTGGCAATCGCGTCGTTCGCGGTCGTTTGGCGAATGGCCGACAATCGTCTGATAAGGATCATTCTGGGTGCGTTGCTGCTTATGGGATTTGATTTAGTCGTCGATCCTGGAGCCGTTAAGTTAGGGTTTTGGCGGTACGAAGGCGGCGGAGCCTACTATGGCGTGCCGATGTCGAACTTTGCAGGGTGGATATTCTCGGGTGCGATCGCTGCAATCGTTTTTGAGGTCTTCATCCGCTTTCGCAAACCACTGCTGCCAGTCCCGGTTCAACTTATTTCCAGCGGGTTTCTGATCGTCTTTTTCTGGACGGCGTTCGCCTTTTTTTCTGGCATGGCAACACCAATGCTGATAGGTCTCGTGATCTTATTCGGGCTAGGTTGCTTCTACGTCAAATATCACTATGCATTTGATGACATGATCGTACTCGTCGACGAAGCTGATAATGAGATCGGCACCGAGCGAAAATTGCCGGCACACAATGGCGAAACAAAACGTCACCGGGCATTTTCTGTTTTCCTTTTTGACGGTAAAGGGAACTTGCTCCTTCAGCAACGTGCCTTGACGAAAAAAACATGGCCCGGCGTTTGGTCAAATTCCTGCTGCGGCCACGTCATGCTCCACGAAACCGTCAAGCAAGCCGCTAACAGGCGCCTCAAATACGAGCTCGGCATCAGCAAGGTCAAACTCAACGTTATTCTCCCCGACTTTCGCTATCGAGCCGAAAAGGACGGGATCGTTGAAAACGAGATCTGTCCGGTGCTGGTGGGTTTTACCGAGAGTCAGCCACGCCCAAATCCAAATGAGGTCAACGATACAAAATGGGTCGCATGGAGCGGCTTTGTTGAAGAGGTACGCGATCCCGTAAATGGATTTTCACCATGGGCGGTCGAAGAGGTTGAACTTCTGGCGAAAGAGCCGCGATTTGAGAAGTTTCTGAATGGCTTAAAAACTTAAGCCCAGAATTAATCTCTTGCGGGAGGGTGTTTGCGACTCCGTTTAACTTTATGGGTGGTCGGGGACGGGATCGACTCGACACTGACTTGATTCCCCGATCTGAGATCGAATTTGACAGCTTTGGGCGTTGTTATAGTATTGCCATCATCAACAATTACATCACCCCTAAAAGTGATCATCATATCGCTCCGGTTAAAGGTGATCTTGTCCGAGGAGATCGTTAGATGATCATAGCTAAATCGAGCCTTCCGAAAGGTGGTATATGATCTCGACCGGTGCTTTTTACGAAACTCAAATAGATAATTAAGTTGCGGGTCTGGTGGTATTGGCTTGTCGAGTTCTTCATACAAAGAATCTGGATGTATTGTAACTGGCTCCTCGAATCCTCTCGCCCCCACACGGGTTGCAATACTCGAGATCCTCAAAACCGGCCTGAGGTTTATTTTGAGCTTTAGCTGCGGCGTTACTCTAAATCGAGCGCGTCTGACGGGGTAGAATATATTGCTTTCCGTAGAGATCGAATAGACTCCGGGAAAGACAGCTAATTCATAGGGGCCGTTATCATCAACAACAAACGTGTAGGTTTTGTGATCATTCTTTAACGTCACCCTTACATTCGTAATAAAGTAACCATTGGGGTCAAGGACACTGACAGTAACCTTGCCGCAAGTGGATTCAGGCGGGCAATCGTTATCATCAGTCTTGGATGTCTTTTGACCCATCAAGACGGTCACAAAAACAAAGAACATCGCAATTCTAAATGAATATCGAATCAACATTGATCTATGATCCTCCAAAATAGGTCTTTCGTACAGATGTAATGCGACACTGCGGCAGAGTTGGAATCGATGCGATCTGCTGCCGCAAAATAAGAGAGTTTGCACAAAATAGAAAAGGGCTGCCGAACTTGCAACCCTAAGCCATTGATCTTAATGGTGGCCAGAGACGGGGTCGAACCGCCGACACGCGGATTTTCAGTCCGCTGCTCTACCAACTGAGCTATCTGGCCAAACCTGCACGGTTTTTTGAACCGACAGGCGAATTTGTAAGTGTAAATAAGCGGTGTTAGGTTGTCAAATATCAAGGAAATGAGAAAGTGGTTCAGTTTGAAATAAGGCTTGATCTGAACTCTGCGATCTCTCTGGAAAATCTTTGCGGCCTCTGCGTTAAAATTGGTTCACGCAGAGATAGCCGAGATCTACGCGGAGTCCGCAGAGTTTCAGAACTTTTACTTCCCACCATATTGAAACAGAACGGTTAACCCGGAGCAGATTTCTGTTGACAACCGAACCCCAAGTTTTATAATCAGGAATTGGCAGGCTGTTTTGTTCTCCTTTTCAGCCAAGCCATAATTTATTGCCTACCTGTGCCGGTTTGAACGCCGTAGCTGCCCCCTTGGAGACGCAACCTTCGAACCGGCACATTCATTTTAAATTTACGCGAGGCGATCATATGTTTAAGAACGCATTTATCTTATTTTTCACCGCCATAGTTTTCATTAATGTAGGCTGCGGTTCGAGCGCTCCGTCAAATCCGGTTTCTAATACAGCTTCTAATTCTGCGTCTATGGCGAACCGCGAGATCAAACTCGATCCGGCAAATATGCCTCCGGGACTTTCTGCAAATGCGATGCAGCAGCCGGCTAACATGCCGCCGGGAATTTCGGCGAACGCGGTCAACATCCCTGTAGGCAAAACCAAGGTGCCGGGAATTCCGACCGAGGAAGAACTAAGAAAGCCATTCAAACCCGGTAAGACCCCGACGCCTGGAATACCTTCGCCTGACGTCATCCGCAAGCAGATGGGCCTGCCGCCCATTAACCCAAAAGCACCACCCGCCAACAGCGTGCCGATGATGAAAAGCAAAAAGCCAGTAGGCGAAAAACCTCAGTAACATTTTTCACCACAGAGAACACAGAGCTCACCAAGTAAGAAATTATTTCGCCGCAGATCTTCGCAGATAAACGCAGATCAGAGAAACAAATTTTGATCTTCTGATCTGCGTCATCTGCGTTCATCTGCGGCTAATATCTTTTACCCAGCTGCTGCCTCTTTCTTCTCGCCGAAGCCCAAGGCAGTTTTCACCTCATCCTCGATGCGTTCGAGCAGGTCTTTGTTTTCCTTGAGCATGTTCTTGACGTTGTCGCGGCCCTGGCCGAGGCGTTCGCCTTTGTATGAGAACCACGCGCCGCTCTTATCGACGATGTTCATGTTGACGGCGAGGTCGAGCAGGTCGCCTTCGCGCGAGATGCCTTCGCCGTACATGATGTCGAACTCGGATTCGCGGAAGGGCGGAGCGCATTTGTTCTTGACGACCTTGACGCGAGTGCGGTTGCCGACAACTTTGTCGCCGTCCTTGATCGCGCCGATTCGGCGGATGTCGAGACGAACGCTGGCGTAGAATTTCAAAGCCTTGCCGCCGGTCGTCGTTTCGGGTGAGCCGAAAAAGACGCCGATCTTTTCGCGAAGCTGATTGATAAAGATGAAGCAGGTGTTCGAGTTTGCGACGATCGCAGTGATCTTGCGCAGTGCCTGCGACATTAGGCGTGCTTGCAAGCCGGGAAGGGAATCGCCCATTTCGCCGTCGAGTTCGGCACGCGGAACGAGCGCCGCCACCGAATCGATCACGATCACATCGACACTGTTAGAACGCACGAGCGTTTCGGCGATCTCAAGCGCCTGCTCGCCGGAGTCGGGCTGCGAGATGAGCATGTCGTCGATGTTGACGCCGAGCTTTTGCGCGTATTCGGGGTCCATCGCGTGTTCGGCGTCGATGTATGCGCAGATGCCGCCGCTTTCCTGTGCAGAAGCGACGACCGAAAGAGCCAATGTGGTTTTACCTGAACTTTCAGGTCCGTAAACTTCGACGATACGGCCTCGCGGAAATCCTCCGACGCCTATTGCTGCATCGAGGCTAAGGCAGTGCGTCGAGATCGCTCCGAAATCCTCGTGCGGACGCTCGCCGAGACGCATGATCGCGCCTTTGCCAAACTTTTTCTCGATCTGCAGCAGTGCCGACTCGATCGCCTTTCCTTTATCCATTCCCATTCCTCCGTCCATTGTTTTGCTCCTTCGGGTGTTTGATGTTTGTTGCGTTTATGCAACGTTACTCATGATTGTGGCACAAGCGTTTCACAAATGCAACACAAGAAACAGGGAAAAAGCATTTAATTTGTAGATCGCTCAAAATTTTATTCCAACCCTTTTCAAAAGTAAAAAGTAAAAAGTCAAAAGGTAATGATTACCTGCGATCTAGGATCTGAAATGCGGCGTTCGAGACCTAAAATCGACGTTCCGGCGTTCCGCGGCGTTCCACTGCGGGGTGGAACGCCGTAAATGTTGTAAATAATGAGGTTGTTGCCATATTTTGGCAGCGTTCCACAAAATTTACAAAAAAATCTTGACATCGTGTGTGTTGCAGATATAATACAACATATCATAACAGATAGAGGCTGTCAATGATCTTACATGCGCAGGCTTGTGATGACATCAAAATTTTTTACGGAGAAACAAGATGGCAGACGGGAAATTTAATATAGAAAAAGAGAGGCCGCGAAAGGCAAATGAGTATTTTGCGAATTTGGAAAAGTTCGAGTTGCCGGATATGTTGTTCGACCATTTTTGGTCGGAGGGCGAACTGGCGTTGCTTTTCGGGCCTGTGGCCGCGGGCAAAAGCATTTTGGCATTTCAGATCGCAGAGTCTATCGCGAGCGGACAGGGAATAGACGGATTTGAGTTGGAAGGAACACGGAGAAAAGTCTTGTATGCCGATACGAAACTGTCGGATAGGCGGTTCATTACACGTTACAAGCCATGGAAGGGAAAGCCATACAAGCTTTCGGAAAACTTGTACCGTCACGCGCCTCCGAAGGGTGAAAAGCTGATCGACTGGCTGCGGCGGATGGCTAGCGAAGAAGGTTTTCGCGTGATGGTGATCGACGATATTTCGGCTGTAAAGACGACTTGTGACGGGACACGCGAGACGTTGAAACTGATGCGTGAATTAAAGGAACTAAGAGACGAATTCGACTTGTCGATATTGGTGCTCGCAGGTTCGCAGGATCAGCCTGACAACAAAATTATCAGCGAAGCTCAGATGGGGCGTTCGCGCGTTTTGTGCGACGTGGCGGACACGGTTTTTGCGATCGGTGTCGGTAAACATAAACCGTATGGCCCCCGCCATCTTGTACACCTTCGGACTCAATCATTGAAATCAATGGTGTGGAACGATGTGTGCCCGGCGTATGGCCATATCAAGACGCCTGAGGACGGATTTGTGCATATGTCCTTTGAAGAGGCTTTTCTCACAAATACCGATTTCGACATGCTTGAGATGATCTGCAACATTAAGCGTGATCGCGACCTGGGCGTGTCGTTTCTGAAGATCTCGGAGAAATATCAGATCCCGAAGACAACCGTAACCCGTCTGCTGAAAAAATGGAGCCGTAGAGTCGAGGATCATGTAGCTGAAATGAACGAGAACATCAAGGCGAGGAAGGAGAGAGAGGAGACGAAGCAGGAGCAGGAGCAGACAAAGAAGAAGAGAAGAGATGTTAACGAGAGCGTTGAGAGGGAAATTGAGGATGAAGATGATCATTACGACGACGACGAAAATGAGGAAAATGAGGATGAAGAAAACGACGTCGAAGAACCTGTAACGCGGACGGTCAGGAAGAAGGCATATAAAAAGAAGGGAACTGACCGGCAACCGAAAGCGGCAGGCAATATGGTGATCGATCAGAGGTTTTATCCGGCCGATGTCTCGAACATACCGTTCATGGCACCGCTGAAGCGGATTCCGATAACCGACCTGAAACGCGGTCATAACAGGCGTGGCCAGGAGATATTTATTCTCAACGAGCAAAACGACGGCAAGCCCTTAGTCTGGTACAGTTACGATCACAAAACAGGAAAATTCATCCGAACCGACCGCGATTACGACGGCATGACCAGCAACTATGTCGATAGAAGCTGGATATGCTCCGATGACCTGTACGGGCTTTACTATCCAATAGCCGGCTGGCCTCAGAGAAACGAGTAGGAGCGGTAGGTTCGATGCTGAGCGTATCGCTGTCGAAAGTGCCTCTAAAACCTTAAACTTAATGACGTTGTCGGTCGTAAATACTTGATTGCGTTCGCAATTGCGGTTAGAGTTTGCACATACGATGAATTGTCCGGATCTCATAGGCCAGGTGCTTGATGGCAAATACCAGATGACGCGTGAGCTTGGTAAGGGCGGCATGGGGACGGTGTACCTTGCAACGCATCTTGGGACCGAGCGGCCCGTTGCGGTAAAGGTCATCGCTCCGCAGTTTATGGAGCGGGCGGAGTTTGTCGAACGCTTTCGCCGCGAGGCTCGCGCTGCGGGCCGTCTGCGACATCCCAATGTTGTCGATGTGACGGACTTTGGTTTTGCCGAAACGGCTAAAGGGCAGGTCGCTTATCTTGTGATGGAATATCTCGACGGATGCACGCTGGGCGAGATACTTGAGGAAGAGAAAAATCTGCCGGTCGCGTGGACGCTCGACATTCTTGAACAAGTTTGCAGCGCGGTTCACGAGGCACACACACAGGGCATCATTCACCGTGACCTCAAGCCCGACAATATCTGGCTGGAACCGAATCCCCGCGGCGGCTACACCGTTAAAGTTCTTGATTTCGGTATTGCAAAGCTCGAAGAGAGCGACATGGCGCGTGAAGCCGATCCCGATGCCAAATTTCGCAGCTCGCTGCCGACGATCGCCTCGCACGGGAATCTGACCTTCGGCGGCGATGGTGACATTACTCATTCCGAAGGCGTTTCCAACACGAAACTGCCCGACAACGCAGCCGCCACTTACGCGGCGGGTAACGATACGTTCGTATCTGAGACAGAGAAAGCCGCATCAGAGAGCGAGACGGCTATATTCAGTGACGGCGATATTTCAGGCGACTATCAGGACTCGATAGGAACCAAGATCATCTCGGATGCGGGCTCGACTGATATTTCTCCCGCGGGAAACTCAACGCCGGCCCGCTCACTCTATGATTCAAAGAATTCCGCTGAGCTGACGCGTGTCGGTGCCGTACTGGGCACGCCGCTTTATATGTCGCCCGAGCAGTGCCGCGGCGAGCATCTCGACCCTCGTTCGGATATCTACAGCCTTGGCGTGATCGCTTATCAAATGTTGTCCGGTTCGCCGCCGTTCGAGGGTGATTTCACACGTGTGATGGAATCGCATAAGTTCGTCGAGCCGATGCCGCTGGACGCAAAACACGCCCGCCGAAAAATGAAACGCGCTATTCATTCGGCCCTTGCAAAAGAGCGTGAACAGCGTCCGCAAACGGCAGAGGCGTTTGCAAGTGAGCTTCGTGCCCGTTCGGAAGGCATCTTTGGCTTGCTCCGCAGGGCTTTGGTCATTTACAGCGAACACCTGCCGAAATTCCTGCTGCTGACGAGCTTTTTCTCGCTTCCGATAATCGTGCTGACTTTGGTGATGATCCTCCTCTCGTTTCTGCGTGTCAGCAACATGATGACGGAAAATTCTGCGAATATCCTGGCGGGGTTTGTAGGTTTACTGCTCTCAGCGGCCAGCGCTTTTTGCACTTACTTAAACATCGGTACGATCACCTGGATCGTAACGCAATCGCTCGCCATTCCGCTGCGTCCGGTCAGGATAAGGCCGGCGCTTGCCGAGGCGCGCAAGAAATGGAAAACATTTGCCGGAACGGGTTTGCTCAACATACTGCTGCTTTTTGTGATCGGCATACTGACGTGCGGAGTTGGGTTCATTGTCCTCAGTGTATTTTGGACGCTGACGTCGCCGGTCGTTATGATGGAAGACCTTAAGGGAAGGGCGGCACTGAGACGTTCGAGGATGCTGGTGAAACGCTCGGTCGCAACCGCCGCCGCTTCGGTCTTCATAATGTTCCTTATGCCGGCGATCATTGCAGGGACGATCTCGGCGGTAGTTAGTCTTTCTGCTTACGGCCTGGAGAAAAAGGTTGAAGCGATACCTGAGATCTCGCAGCAACTCTCCGCAGGCGAGGCGCCGGATACCGCATCGTCTGCAACTCAAGAGCCTGAAAAGGGCGACGGCGGTTTCGTGGTAAACTGGAACCGCAGCAGCTCGTTCAGGATCGGAAGCAACGAGCCGCAGGACATGCAAACGCGGGTAAAGAACACGTTTCTCGAATCGATAATCCAACTCATCTGGCTGCCGATGCAGATCATCGTCCTTTCTTTTTCTGCTATCATAGTAGCGTTGCTCTATTTGAAGACCCGGCTTGCGGGCGGCGAATCGATGAACGATCTGATAGAGCGGTTCGATTCGGACGAACGCCCCAGAAAGAAATGGCAGGAACGGGTTCGCCAACGCCTTATCCAATCCGGAAGAATACCGAGCAAATCATAGAAATGCTGGTTTCGGTAAAAAGAATTCCTTCAATTTTATTTGTAATCTTTGCACTGTCGATCGGAGCTTTTGCTCAGGAGTTGATGCGCGAGTTGAACATACGCGCGGGCGGCTCGGTCGAGGTCGTCAATAATTACGGGCGAGTGAACGTCAAGGCCGAAGCTGCGGCTGAAGGTGAGCCTGAAAGAGGAATGTTGAAAGTTCCAATGCCTAAAGGCGTTCCGACCACAGCGATAAAAACGACTGGTAAAGCCGGCCATATTCTCATTACCGCTGAGCCTACAGACAAAAATCAACGTATTGATATCACACTCATTCTGCCGGAACGCACAAACATTAAGATCGAAACCCTTGCCGGTGCAGTCGAGGTAGCGGGAAATTTTGCTTCGATAGATGTTACGACTGATACAGGGACGGTGGCTGTCGATGTGCCTGATGACGATCTGAAATATCAATTTCTGTGGACGGAATCGAAGCCGCGATATCTGGCGGATTTTGAGGTTGCCGAGATAAAAGAGAAGAGTGCGGGAAGATTTGAAGTCAAAGGCTCTCGCCGCAACCTTGAAGTAAAAAGTAAAAAGGAAAAAGGCAAAAAGTCAGAGCCGGAAGCGAATGGGTTGCCGAAATCAGATGACAAATCGGTTGCATTAAAATTCACAACTGCGCGGGGCATTATTCTGCTGAACGTGCCGCCGAGCGAGGTGATGAGCGATCTGCGAGAACGGCCTTTGACCAATGCGGCGAAGGCCATCATTCGCAGCGGAGATTCGCTGTTGATGGACGCAATTCGGCGGGCGTCACCGAAATACTTTGGTGATTATGCGCGAACGCTGCCGCCCTTCGAGCGTTTGCCTCAGCTAAGAACGCGGCAGCAGCAGCCGGAGTCGGTTTCGTCCTCGGTCAAGACCGCAGCGGTTCGCGTGACGGACATCAATAACCGTGCGATCGCGGGACTTGAGGCAAAGGACTTTGAAGTGCTTGAAAACGGCAACGCTCGTGAGATCTTATCGGTGACTGGTTCGACCTCGCCGTTCAATCTTGTGCTGTTACTTGATGTTTCGGGAAGTGTCGAGAACTACGTCAATTTTATCCGCAAGGCGGCACGCAGTTTTGTCGATACGGTTGATAAAAATGACCGCGTTTCGATCATAACTTTTAACGAGGATGTTAAGGTTGTCTCAAAATTTACGACTGACAAAGGGAAGTTGTCAGAGAGCCTCGATACATTCGATGCAGGCGGCGGCACGGCGTATTACGATGCGCTTGCCTATTCGATAACCGAGACTCTGCGGCCGCTAAAAGGCGAACGCACAGCGATCGTCATTCTTACTGACGGCGACGACAACCGTTCGTTTCTTCCGTTCGACGCGCTGCTCGGTTCCATTCAGGAAAGCGGTGCGTTAGTTTATCCGCTATACGTTCCGTCGGGCTTGATCGCTGCTGCCGAAACGAATCCGAACGCTGCCATCGATCCGCTGCGCGCAAAATATATGTCGCTCACCGCAAAAAGCGAAGGCGAAGGCGAGCGTCTGGCAAAAGTTTCCGGCGGCGTTTATTATCCGATAACGCAGATCGGCCAGATACAACGCGCGTACGAGGATATAGTCGTTCAGCTAAGAACCGCTTACAACATAACTTTTCGGTCGGACACTGCGATGCCGAATAGTGTTTCACCGCGGCTGAAGATAAAGGCGAAAAGAGAGAATACATTTGCGACGATCACATCTGTTGTTGCGGCTGACCAACACTGAAATGAACACATTGTCGAAAAGATTTTCAATCACGATCGTAATCACTTTTACGACACTTCTTATAGCTGCGCAGCTTACCCATGCACAAAAAGCTGAGACAAAGATAACGCCCGCAGAATACAAAGAGGCCAACATCATCGCGAAAAAGTTTTATAGACGTTTTATCGAAACTAAAGACATTGGGCCGTTATTCCGCGAATTTTATGTAAAAGATTTCCGTCGGCGCTTGCAGAAAGCGGAAGCAGACGATTGGAGCATGGCATTGACTGGACAGTCTCCACCACCGGCGCCACCTTTTGAGCGTCGCCCTCAACTGCAAAAATTGTACGAATCAGAAAGAAATGTTTTGTTTCTGATGATGCTGTACACGAACAGTTTGCCCAAAGAAAAACTAATGGACGACGATACTGGACTTGAGAGTTTGCCTCTTGACGTAAAACGGGTGATGCAAAAAAATAAACCATTAGTAACTCAATTAATGGAAGATGATTTTGCTTCGGGGGCAAGTCATTATGATAAGGGATCCGTAGAGTTTTTCGACAAGGTTATGGATCTTTACCGTCAACTCATCCCACTATTGCGCAAAGCTGCTGTAAAAATTAATGCAGGCAAAACGAAGTTGTTTCGTGAAAACACAAAGCATGTAAGCGATTGGATGCAGGTTTTTCAGCCTTGGAGCTCCAAAACCGACAATTACATGGGCTTGCCTGATGGGACACGAATCATTTATGTAAATATTCCTTATTTTCAGTTAGCCTTGGTTAAGGAAAACAAGCGTCTGAGAGTTATAAACTTTGTATTTTATGTTGACTAATAGAATGGAAGAACCGTTATTACAATTTCTATTAGACGAAACGGAGAGCCGGCCGATGAGCGTGTCGGAACTCAATGCCGAAGTGCGTTCAGTGATCGAGCGTCAGTTTGCGAGCGTGTGGGTCGAGGGCGAGATCGTAAATTTTATGGCGGCTCCGTCGGGACACTGGTACTTTAATTTGAATGACGGCTCGGCGCAGATCAAATGCGTCTGCTGGAAAGGGCAGAATTTCAGGATAAGATTTAAGCCGCAGAACGGCGTCACTGTGCGCATTCGCGGCAAGCTGAGTTTTTACGAAGCACGCGGTGAAACGCAGATCGTCGTCGAATCGCTCGAACCTTCGGGTGAAGGCGCTCTTGCGGCGGCTTACGAACAGATCAAGGCAAAGCTATATGCGGAAGGGCTTTTTGCGGATGAGTTAAAACGTCCGATACCTTTCTTTCCGCGCAAAGTTGCCGTCATCACAAGCAAGTCAGGGGCTGCATATCACGACATACTTACGGTCCTAACGCGACGTGCGAGGTCGGTGAGCATTCTGCTGATACCGACGCTCGTTCAAGTGGCTCGTGCGATAAGGGCGAGCGAGATACCTGTGATCTCGGCGGTGGGGCATGAGATCGACGTGACGATCGCAGATTTTGTTGCGGACGTGCGTGCCGCGACGCCATCGGCTGCAGCTGAGATCGTTGCGGGCCGCGAAGAGGATATCTTGTATGATCTAGACGCATCTGAAGAGAGGCTGGCATCGATCCTCAATTACAAGATGCTCGATGCGACGACAAGGCTCCGTGAGGCAGTCGGTAACATGCAGTTTTCTTTTTCGGCATCAGTTCAGAGGGCGAGATCTCAATTTGCCGATGCGGCTGCGCGGCTGACTCCGGCGACATTGAGAGCCAAGGCTGTTTCGGTCAAAAACATGCTGGATGTCTTTGATCAGAGACGAACGTTCGCCATGGAACAAATTTCAAACTTGAAATCTGAGAAGTTGAAATTGCAAATGGCGAAGCTCGATGCTCTTTCGCCGCTTGGGGTGCTGACTCGCGGTTATTCGATCACGCAGGGAGAGGACGGAGCCATTTTGCGTGATGCTAAAAAGGTCAAGGCGGGAGAAAAATTGAAAATCCGGTTAGAGCGTGGGAAACTAAACGCCGAGGTTTTGTCGTCTGAAGAGTAGTATGCCTAAGAAACAGATATTTTTGATCGCCGGAACTGTGGCCCTGACGCTTTTTGTCGTTGCGCTCATAGGCGGGCTCATATACTACTATCAGCTAAGGTCGTCGCCGCAGTACTCGCTGGCTTTGCTTGTCGATGCTGCAAAACGGGACGATACCGATGAAGTTGATACGATCGTTGACATTGACGCGGTGGTCGAGGATTTTATGCCGCAGGTGACGGCGAAAGCTATCGAGCTATACGGACGCGGTTTGCCGCCGCAGGCGATCCAGAAAGCGACTATACTCGCGAGGCCTCTGATGCCGGCGGTTAAAGACCGAGCGAGGGCAGAATTGCCGCGCGTCATTCGCGAGCGGACGGCGAAATACGGCGACGTACCATTTTTTGCGATGGTGATGGCGGCGAACAAGTATCTAGATATTGCAGTGACTGATGATGTTGCCGTAGTAAACAGCAAGCTTGAGAATCATCCGCTTGAGATGAAAATGCAGCGCAACGGTGACCGCTGGCAGATCGTTGGAGTCAAGGATGACAAGCTGGCGACGAGCATCGCACAAAAGATCGGGCAGGAGATCATTTCGTTTGCGACGTTTGGCAGTAAGGATACGGCAGATAAATTTGGCGGCGTCGGCAACTTGACCAACACGCTGAAACAGGCCGAGGATATGCTTAAATAATTATGGAAAAGTCTTTTGAAACATCGCTCGCCGAGCTTGAGAAGATCGTAGGAAAACTGGAAAGCGGCGATCTGCCGCTTGAGCAAAGCCTCGAATTATTTGAGAAGGGAATCAAACTCTCGCGGGAGTGCCGCGAGCGATTAACAAAGGCCGAGCGCCGCATTGAAATTTTGATGAAGGACTCAAACGGCGATCTGACTGCCGAAGAATTTTTACCTGAGTCTTCGCGAGGTTAGCGCCTGAACAGAAAGAAACCAACTACAAACATCAGAACGAAAGCTATCACTCCGGTCACGATCATATAGATCGCTATTCCGGCAGTATTGTCACCGCCCGTTTTCCCGTTGTACTTATTTCCGCAATTCTGACATTTGACGTGGGACAGCATCTTTGGCCCAAGAGCGCCGCCCCACCAAGTGAACTTCAATATTTGCGAATCAGCCGCCCTGCATTTAGGACACGGAATAAAATTGTCAGCCATGAGCCGCCCAAATGCCGCTATCTTCGCGAGCTAAAGATACTAAGGATATACCAGAACAACAGAGCGACACTTGCAAATAACGTCAGTGCAGCGGCTACGTGCTGTTTGGTGTTGAAGTGGTGTAGTACGTTCGATGTTTGATACAGTATCGACGTCCCGGCAAATGCGACCATGATAAAAGCGAACACATTGCCGAGCGTAAAGCCAAAGATCGCACTTGCAACGATGAAGCCAAGTGCCGCAAATCCCCCGATCGCGAGTATGGGGGCGAGCCAGGAGAAATCGTTTCGCGTCACGAGCACGGTAAACGTTAGTCCGGCAAAAAGCCCCATGGCAACAATGCCGGCCTTAAGTATCACGCTGGCATCGCCGGAATAATAAGACGCGATCAGAAGAAGCGGGATGAAAATAATCGCCTCGGCAAGAATAAATATTCCAAGGCCAAGGTATTGCACCGCTTGTGAAGTTTCAGACACCGCCCAGCGGTTTGCGAGAAACGAGATCAGCATGAACAGGCCGAGAACAACGAGCCATCCAATACTGCCGCCCGCGAACAGCAGCGATGCGATCACCTGGGCAATGCCGGTTGAAAAAAGAAAGGCTTCTACGCCGATGAACACCAGAACAGCGGCAGCCAGCAGAAGATAGGTTTTGCGAATAAATGCCGCACGCTCAACAGGGGCCGCCTGAGCAGCCGAATTGCCAAATGTGGTTGTGAAATCTTCCATAACTTTCCTCGCTGTTTTAGATGCAAATAGACAATAAAGGTTGTCGATCAATTGCCGTTTGACCCGCTGCCCTTGAAGATCGACTCAACACTCCAGACGCCTGAGCCGCGTGAAGCAATATACAAAAACAAGAAGCAATATACGACAGCAAGCTCACCTTTATTCACCACCGGCAGAAATGCCTGCATGCTGAAATGGGCCATGAAATATGCTACTGCCATCATGCCGCTCGAGAGAAAGGCCGCGAACCCCGTGAAGAGCCCGATCATAATTAGAATACCGCCAACGAGTTCGATCGTGCCGCCGACCGCCATTAGCGGGGAGAGGCCTTCGGCAGACGGATTGCTAGACGGCGGGTAGCCAAGCAGCTTTTGCGAACCGTGCCACATAAACAGAAAACCCGATACGATGCGCAGGATAGCGTAAATGTATGTCGAGTAACGGCCAAGAAATCCTTCCATAGTGTTTACTCCTATTTAGAACTGACTCAGAATTATAGCGCAGAAATTAGCCACGAAAGCACGAACAGGAACTGCAAATGATCCCTACTCGTGTATTCGTGGCGGCTCTTATGCTGATTTCGCAGCTGTTTCCATGTCTTCGCGCCAGCGGAGGACGGGTTTGCGGGCGGCGGTTGCTTCGTCGAGGCGGCCGATTCGCGTTGAATGCGGCGCGTCGATGACAAGCTGGGGATCTTCCTGTGCTTCCTGATCGATGTCCTTCATTGCGTCGATAAAGGCATCGAGATCAGCGCGGCCGACGGATTCGGTCGGTTCGATGAGCATTGCACCTTCGACAACGAGAGGGAAGTAAACTGTCATCGGATGAAAACCGTAATCGATCAGACGCTTTGCAATGTCGAGGGTGACAACGCCTTTTTTCGACTGGTTTTTGTGCGAGAAGATGGCTTCGTGCATGCAGTCTGATTCGAAAGGTTTGTCGTAGGTATCTTCGAGTTTATGCGAGACGTAACGTGCGTTGAGCACGGCGGTTTCGGTTGCTTCTTTTAGGCCTTCGGCACCGTGCGTCTGGATGTAAGACAATGCACGCACCATCATTCCAAAGTTGCCGAAGAAGGCTTTTACGCGACCAATGGAATGCGGGTAGTCGTAGTTCAGTTTGTATGTATCGCCGTTCTTTTCAATTCGTGGAGTCGGCAAAAACAGTGCCAGATCCGCCGAACATAAACACGGTCCGCAGCCCGGGCCGCCGCCGCCATGAGGGGTTGAAAATGTTTTGTGCAGGTTTAGGTGGATAACATCGACGCCCATGTCTCCGGGGCGTGCAACGCCGACGAGAGCATTCATATTCGCACCGTCCATGTAGACGAGGCCGCCGGCAGCGTGGATGGTGTCGCAGATCTCTTTGATGCTGCGTTCAAAAATGCCGCAGGTATTTGGATTTGTCAGCATCATGCCGGCGATGCCACCTTCACCGCACAACTCGCGGAGATGATCCATGTCGGTAAGGCCCGCTTCGGTCGCCCGGATAGTTTTGACGGTAAATCCTGACATGGCGGCTGACGCAGGATTTGTACCATGGGCAGATTCTGGAATGAGCATCACGCGGCGGTCTCTTGAAGCTTCGCCATCACGCTGATCGAGAAAAGCACGGATCAGCATCACTCCGGTCATCTCGCCTTGAGCTCCTGCGGCAGGCTGCAGCGAAATTCCCGGCAAACCCGTGATCTCGCAAAGGTCGTTTTGCAATTTATAGATGAGTTCCAGAGCACCTTGAGATTCTTCTTCCGGTGCAAGCGGATGCAGGCCGGCGAAGCCACCGATCCGTGCGACCTTTTCGTTAAGCCGCGAATTGTACTTCATCGTGCAGGATCCGAGCGGATACATTCCGAGATCGATGGAATAGTTCCACGTTGATATCCGCGTAAAATGCCGCACAACATCGATCTCAGACACTTCAGGTACGCCCGCAAGGTCGTCATCACGGCGCAAGTCCGTAGGCAAAATATCGTTCGTCTCAGGTACGTCCAATTTCGGCAGACGATAACCAACGCGGCCTGTCTGCGAACGCTCGAAGATCAACGCTTCGTTTTGTGTGGGATGTTGTGTAACTTTCTTAATGCTCATTCTTTGCTTTTACTATTTTCCCAAAAATCTGAATAACTCTAACCGGGGTCTTATTGCTTCGACACACCCGAATAACCATAGTTATAAGGAGAGCGACAAATCCAAGAAATCCAATAAAGACCAGTATGGGGAGGATTACTTCAGTTCCAATGTCCATTTTATATTAGACTAGAGACGAACGAATCAATCTGCTCGCGAGTGCTTGTCTCGGTCACGCAAACGAGAAAATCATTCTCATGTCCGCTGTAATATTTCGACAATGCCAAGCCGCCGATGATGCCGCTCTCAGTTCGCAATTTTTCTAATGTTTCTGTTGCGGGTCTTGGCCCGCGAACTACGAATTCGTTAAAAATCGGCGCAGAGAACGGCAGCGAGTAGCCATCGACCGCAGCGATCTGTTTTGCTGCGTAGGCTGCTTTCTGTGCATTTTGCATTGCGACTTCCTGCAGGCCTTTTTTGCCCATTGTTTCCATGTAGATGGTCGCGGCGAGGGCGATGAGGCCTTGATTTGTGCAGATGTTTGAAGTCGCTTTTTCTCGGCGGATGTGTTGTTCGCGCGTTGATAAAGTCAGCACAAAACCGCGATTGCCATTTTTGTCGTAGGCGACGCCACACAAGCGTCCGGGCATTTGCCGAACATACTTTTCCTGCGTTGCAAACAGCCCGACATGCGGTCCGCCAAAACCCATGGGCACTCCCCACGACTGGCCTTCGCCGACGACTATGTCGGCTCCATAAGAGCCGGGAGGCTTTAACAAACCAAATGAGATCGCTTCGGTAACGACAACCACGAGCAACGCTCCAACCGCGTGAGCCGCATCGGCCAACACCTTCAGATCTTCCACGCAGCCGAAAAAGTTTGGCGACTGAACCACAAGCGCTGCCGTTTTGTCGTCGAGTAGTGAAAGGTCAGTGACACGCCCGCTCAGTTCGTCGTATCCAACTTCAACGATCTCAGTATCGCCGTGCTGGGCATAGGTTCTTGCGACCTCGCGATATTCCGAGTGAACGCTCTGGGCGACCACGATCTTATCGCGTCGCGTTACACGCTGAGCCATCAAATAAGCCTCGGCCATCGCCGTCGAGCCGTCGTACATCGAGGCGTTCGCCACCGCCATTCCGGTAAGTTGGCAGACGAGCGTTTGAAACTCGAAGATATACTGCAAGGTGCCCTGTGAAATTTCAGGCTGATACGGAGTGTATGAAGTAAAAAACTCCGAACGCTGGATCAGATGATCGACGATCGTCGGCGAAAAGTGTGAATAGACACCTGCCCCAAGAAACGAGGGCTTTGTTGCGGCGGTGTTTTTCGTTGCCATTGCCTCCATGCCGGCAATAACCTCGTTTTCGGCAAGAGGGTCAGTGATGTCTAAACTACGTCCAAGCTGAACTTCCTTGGGGATCGAGCGAAACAACTCATCGGCAGAATCGAGGCCGACAACGGCGAGCATTTCTGCTCTTTCTTCAGGGGAATTTGGTATGTATCTCATCTAATGAACCTAAAAAAATGGTGCTGGCGAAGCTAAATAATAGCAAAATCGCATATCAATTTCGAAAATGAGCGCTCAAGAAAAGAGGCCAGTCGCTACCGCTCCCGGTTCTGACACGACTATTTTGCTGCCGCTAATACGGCCGACGCTTCCTGTGTCAGAACTCCTTGTACGGCCGTGTCAGCATTGCCGGCAATTTTTGCCGTGGCCTTACTCTGTAAAACCGATTGATTGTTCGCCATCGAGGTCAGCTTGAAATCGACCTGAGTATCGAAGGTTTGAGCACCGGATGTGTCGGTATTCGTCACTTTCCCAAACAGGCCGCCGATCTTGCTTGCCGCTGATTGTTTTAGCTTGGAAATTTCGCTCAACAGAATATAGTCGCAGTTCGCAGCTTTTGCATCGGCTTCGGAGCTGACTGCGACGGCTTCGACGTTACCGACCATTAGTTTTTGAATAAGAAACGACTGAAGATTTGTCGTCGAAACGCTCTCGTTCGTGCGATTGGAGGGCACCATTACGCCGATGCGTTTTACTCCTGGTCTCTTTGTGCCCGGGACAGGAACTTTGTAAGACGAAGGGGTCTGCGAAGGCATCGACATATCTTCGTCATCACCGCCGCCGCCTTTTATCATTGCTGAAAAGTCAGGTCGGCCATAAAGATCCTGCGAAGAGCTTGCGAGTTTGTAATCAGCCGGAACGTTGAATAATGCGTCATCGAGTGTTGCCTTTGAAAACTCGATCGTTTCGAGTGTTGTCGAAAACGATTCGTCGCGGCCTCCGCTGATGATCGTTTGGGTCATCTGCAGAGCAAAACCAAGTTTGCCGGTGCCGGTCGACTTTGTGATGATCCGATCCTCACACCCGCGTGAGCGCGGACGTTCGGGGGCCATCGGATTTCTTGGCACTGCATTGAACGGACACGAAAACAATGGCAGATCGACATACCAGCCGTCGGTCTCGATCTTCATGTCTTGTTTTGAGCAAGCATCAGGTGAAGACACCATTGTCATCGAAGTTTTGATGTGGCGAGCGGTCAAGCCGAACATCTGCTTGCGTTCGCCGGTGTCGACGATCGACGATGTGTGGGTTACCGTCCCGCCTTTTGTCGCTTTTCCTGCTGCAACCGGAGCTTTGGCTGGTGCCGTTGGGACGGGGCCTGGCTCGCTTTCAGCGGTTGGTTCAACATAATAGAGCTTCTTTTTGTCGCTGATCTGAACGGTGCGCTTTAGGTCGCATTGTTCGAGCGTCGCGACGTCGCTGCCCATTGCCATCATGCCGCCTTGCTCTGTACGTTTGCGCGAACCTTTTACATAAACGGTCGATTCCATCTTGTGGCCACTCATCGAGGACATCGACGTGCTTTGTTTGATCTTATAATTTTGGCCAAAAGCCGACATCGAGCACAGCCCGACGACAAGTGCAAAAAATGTTAAGTGTACGATCTTCATAATTCATGAACTCCTAATAACACGATTATAAATCAAAAAGGCCCGGAGTTGCCTCCGAACCTTTTCATAATAAAAGAACGCATATGCGCGAGTGATTAATTTGAGATAGTGTTACGCACTGGCCGCGAGATACTCTTCGTACTCAATTGACGACAGCATCGCGTCGGCTTCGAGAGGGTTGTCCATTTTGACCTTAACCATCCAGCCCGATACGTATGGGTCGTTGTTTACATTTTCGGGCGTATCATTAAGGCCGTCGTTAACCTCTACAACTTCGCCGGCGACCGGCATAAAGATCTCTGAAACGGCTTTTACGGACTCGACCGAGCCGAACGCTTCGTGAGTGCCGAACTTGTCACCGACACGGGGCATGTCGATATAAACGACGTCACCCAGCGCATGCTGAGCATAATCGGTGATGCCGACCGAGGCCACATCACCATTGACTTCGACCCACTCGTGGTCTTTGCTGTAACGTAAATTTTCCGGAATGTTTGACATAGTTTCTATCTAAAAAAATGTGTGGGCAATTAAACTGCGTAAAGCTCAAGAAAGCCGCATTTGATGCATCTTAGGCCTCGAACCACGCGACGCTCACTACCGTGAATATCAACATTATCACCTTTGATACCAAGCAGTGAAGCATGCTGAGGTTCGCCATCGATCCATGCGAGCTTCATAAAATAATGCTCCGATTTATCGGCCGCAAAACCTTTAACCATCTGGTTCCCGCATTTAATGCAGGTAAAGCTTGCCTCGCTCATTTCTGACGTTTATAGAAGGGAGTCGGCACGACCTGTGCTCTAAGATGCTTGCCTCTGACATCAATCTTAATTTCTTGTCCGACATTTGCCAAGTCAGGAGGCAAAAACGTCAGGCCGATGTTCTTTTTTAGGAACGGCGCGGGCGAGCCACTTGTGACCTGGCCAACCTTTTCATCGCCGACATAAACGTCGTAGCCGTCGCGAGCTATGCCGGGTTCGATCATTTCAAAACCGGCGAGCTTGCGGGGCAGGCCATTTTCTTTTTGCTTTCTAAGAACGTCGGAGCCGATGAATTCTCCTTTTTGGAGTTTTGTGATCCAGCCGAGGTTGGCTTCAAGAGTCGAGATGTCGTCGCCAAGTTCGTGGCCGTAAAGCGACATTGCGGATTCGAGCCGCAGAGTGTTTCTCGCAGCAAGGCCACAGGGAAGTATGCCTTCTGGCGAGCCATAATTGCCCGTTTCCAATATCTTGTTCCAAAGCTGCTCGGAGTATTGCGGAGCGGCGTAAACCTCAAAGCCGTCCTCGCCCGTGTAACCGGTGCGCGAGATTATCGATTCGACGCCGTCAACCCAGCCTTCGGTAAAGTGATAATAGCCGATCGCATTAAGATCGGTCTCAGTGAGTTTCTGCAAAATACCGACAGCGTCAGGGCCCTGGACAGCGATCTGGCAAAAGTTGCCGCTTGCGTTTGTCAGGGCAAGATCATCTTCCGCAGTTTTGTGCGAAGTGATCCATTCCCAGTCTTTGTCAGTCGTTGCCGCATTGACAACCAACAGCAACTTTTCTTCGGCAAAGCGATAAACCAACAGGTCGTCAACTACGCCGCCTTGTTCGTTTGTCAGGGCGGAATAATGAGCTTGTCCGTCTACGAGCTTTGTGACGTCGTTGGTCGTCAGCCGATTTACAAACGCGATCGCGTCGCGGCCATCGACCCATATCTCGCCCATGTGCGAAACATCAAACAGACCGGCTCGAGTCCGGCAACGCATATGTTCCTCGATAACGCCCGCAGGATATTGCACAGGCATATCCCAGCCGCCAAAATCGACCATCCGCCCGCCAAGTTCACGATGCGCCGCGTTGAGTGGAGTTTTCTTTAATTCCATTTCTGACATAAAAGAGAAGTTTAGTTGAGCGGGTTGGAGCGGGCAAGTCGGACGTTAAAGAAAAGCCGGCGGAATGATCCGCCGGCTTTACAGTAGATTAGTTCTTGAACCGTTCTAGGTCTGCTTTCCTTCTAAGAATGCTTTCAGGCGGCGTGATCGTGACGGGTGACGCAGCTTTCTGAGAGCTTTTGCCTCGATCTGGCGGATGCGTTCTCTCGTGACTGCGAAGTGCTGGCCGACTTCTTCGAGGGTGTGTTCGGAACCGGTGTTGCCGAGTCCGAAACGCATCTTGATGACCTTTTCCTCACGCGGAGTGAGCGTCGCCAGAACTTCATCTGTTATCTCACGTAAGTTGGAGAAAGTGACTGATTCTGCAGGGTTTAGGATCGACTTGTCCTCGATGAAATCTCCCAGATGCGAGTCCTCTTCCTCACCGATCGGCGTTTCGAGTGAGATCGGTTCCTGAGCTATCTTCAGAACCTTTCGCACTTTCGAAACCGGTATGTCCATTCGCTTTGCGATCTCTTCGGAGGTCGGTTCGCGGCCAAGTTCCTGCACCAGCAGACGCGAGGTGCGGATTAGCTTGTTGATCGTCTCGATCATGTGAACCGGGATGCGGATCGTGCGGGCCTGATCGGCGATGGCACGAGTGATCGCCTGACGGATCCACCACGTTGCATACGTCGAGAATTTGTAACCGCGGCGCCACTCGAATTTATCGACGGCTTTCATCAAACCGATATTGCCTTCCTGAATGAGGTCAAGGAACTGCAAACCGCGGTTCGTGTATTTTTTGGCGATCGAAACAACAAGGCGTAGGTTAGCTTCGACAAGTTCACGTTTCGCTTTATTGGTATCAAATTCGCCGACGCTGATCGTCTGATAGGAACGCTTGATCTCGACGACGGGAAGATGATATTTCTCTTCGATGTTCGTCAGGATGGCTTTGGCATCGGCAAGTTTTGCTTTCAGAACCTTCTTTTCGGCTGCGGGCGGTTTTTTGTCTATCTTGTCCTGATAACGTTTGACCGAGCGTTCCGCTTTCCGGATCTCGTCGACAGTTTCTCGGATAGCCGTGATCAATTTTTGTCTCGAACGCTCGGTAATGTTGAGGTTTTTGATCTCCTGAGCGATCTCGAGACGCAAACGGCCGGTTTTGCGCTTCAGTGTCCGAAGCCGTTTTGACTTTTTGTTGCCAACCTTCTCCTGCTCTTTTAGGAGGGCGACCCAGGATTTCAGGGCTTCCTTGAATGTCCCACGGATCGTCTCGATTCCTTCGAGTGTCCAGCGAAGATACTCTTCGGCTTTGTCTTCCTCGATAGAAATTTCCGCTTGTTCGGAGAAGACAACAGTCTCGCGAATGCTCGCCTTTCCCGCGGCAAGATCTTCACCGATCTTTAGCAGGCGTTCGATAGCGATCGGGGAACGGGCGATGGCTTTGTGGGTTTTGATCTGGCCGCGTTCGATGCGTTTTGCAATGACAACTTCGCCCTCGCGATTCAGAAGGGGCACAACACCCATCTCGCGAAGGTAAAGGCGAACGGGGTCATTAGATTTGTCCAGGACACCGGCGGAGAGGTCCAGATCCAGATCATCCTCATCGGCTTCCTCTTCTTCGTCATCGAGGTTTAGGGATTGAGCCCTTTCGATCAACTGGGCGTCGCTTTCGGCGACCGAAATATTCGCCCCTTCGAGGCGTTCGAGCACGTCCTCAAGCTCATCGGGCGACATCATGTTCTCAGGAAGCTCACGGTGGAGCTGGTCCATACTCAGGAATTTCTTTCGCTTGCCGAGGGCAACCAAGCGATCCATCAAGTCTTCTTTCTCGTCGTAATCAGCCATATTCTATTAAAGTCGTTAGATTGAATTTCGTGTTAAATCGTTGTTCGCAATATATTTAACTACGTCCGCACTGCCTAAAATGTTCATTTTTAGGCGGCGAAATTTAAAAAGCAAAGTATATCACAACTTAAGTATTAATTTCGCGTCTGAGAGCTACATGAGAGCGCTCTAGCGAGAAACGCTCATCAATTAGTGATTTAAGCGATTCTAAATCGCCGGCCACTTCCGCCAAAGCCATTTCCCGACTAATTTCTAGTATTCTGTTGTCAATTGCCATTCGTCTCAAGGCGATAACGTCATCTTCAGCCTTATGGAAAGCCTCATCTAAGGCTTCGTCTTTTTCGCGATAAGGTTTGCCCTCCAACAATTCAATCATCAAGGATTGTAGAGGTTCATCATCTTCGTCAATCTGTTTAAATAGCTCTTCTCGATGTACATCTCTATCCTCGATGTAAGCCTCGATAAGAGCATCAAAAAGCCGAGATGTAGCTAAATACTCGTAGTCACTCGGTTCCAACAAAGGTAAAACGATATTTCTGAGGTCACGGTCAAAGATAAGGAGTCCAAGCAGGCGGCGTTCGGCGACGGTGATCTTTGCACGAGCGGCACGCGAGACCTTTTGTGTTATGTTCGGTGTGTGGCCGTGCTCGATATTTTTGAGCGAGTTCCATAGTTCACGGCGAAGGCCACCGTCCTCGATATGAAAAAATGTCATCGCCTGATCAAAACTCTCGCGGCGCTGAATGTTGTTGCGGATCGATGAAATGACCGGCAGAAAATCTTCGATAGCGTCGGCCTTCTGTTTAGCGTTATGAAGATTTCGATCCTTGATCGATGCGTCGAGTGCAAAACGCAAAAAGCCGGTCGCCTTGCCGTGCCGCTCATTGTAGACCTCTGCTCCGTTCTCGCGGATAAAATCGTCGGGGTCTTTGCCATCGGGTAGAACGAGAACCTTGATGTCAAATTCCTGCGGCAGAAGATGTTCGATGGCGCGACGGGCTGCCTTGATGCCTGCCGAGTCGCCGTCGTAATTAATAACGACGCGGTCTGTAAATCGATGCAGCAGCCGTGCTTGTTGGTCAGTAAACGCTGTCCCAAGGCTCGCCGCAACATTGGTCACGCCAAACTGGTAACGTGCGATCAGGTCGAGATAGCCTTCGACGAGGATGGCAAACTTTTTTTGCCGGATGTCATTTTTAGACTGAAAAAGGCCGTAAAGATGATCGCCTTTTGTGTATGCAGGCGTTTCGGGTGAATTGAGATATTTCGGCTCATCAGAACCCATCGCTCGGGCACCAAACGCGATCGCGTTGCCGTTTACATCAAGAACAGGGAACATTATGCCCACGAAAGCGGTCGAAAACACGGTCTTTTTCTTCGTTGACTGAAACGAGGCCGCTTTGCTCGATCAGCTTTTCGTCGATGTTCTTTTCACGAAGAACATTTAGCAAACCGTCCCATTTGTCAGGCGAAAAGCCGATGTGAAATGCTTTTTGTACGTCCTCCGAGATACCCCGTTTTGTAAGATATTCGCGAGCAGCTTTTGCCTTTGCGTTTTTGGACTGCAGTTCGGTTTCCCAAAAATCGAGAGCTATTTTGTTTAACTCGATGATCTCGTCTGCAAGTTTTTTCTTCTCTTCTTTTTTCTTTTTGTTTATCTCGTAGCTTCTGTCATCGATCGGTTCGGGCAGCATCACCCCACTGATCTCGGCGACGCGTTTTATCGCTTCGGGAAAACTTAGCCCTTCCATTTCCATCAGGAAGTTAAACGCCGTGCCACCTTTACCGCAGCCGAAACATTTGTAAAAACCCTTCGACGGGTTGACCGAGAACGACGGCGTTTTTTCCTGATGAAACGGACAACACGCCATCCAGTTCGCGCCCTTTTTCTTCAAGTCCTGAGCATACGGCTGTATTATCCGCACCAGATCAGCACGGTTTTTAAGATCGTCGATGAAGTATTGGTCGTAGAGATCGTAGAGCATTATTGTTTCAGTTCCAGAATTATCGCCGTTGCCGCCTTGGTCTGGTGAGGCGAACTCGAAGCGTTGACGAGTTGGGCAATATTCTTCGAGAGCAGCAGCGTTTGTTAGCTCTACGGGTTTATCGAGATCAGGGAGCTCATAGTTCAATGGTTGAGCATGGAATCTAGGGTCGGAGGTCTCTTTTGGTACGCTCCAAAATTGAATTCTTAGGGCAGAATCCTCTTCAAGAATATATTTCAAAGTGTTTTGGGGATATTTGCGCGCGAGGTTACAACCTTCGATTCGACGCTGATTGATCAGTTTTTGGAGAGAAGTGCCAGAGAGGAAAACAAATCCATTTGAATTCTTATGCAATAAGTGGATCCAAAGATTATCTACGCGAGCTAACAAATCGTCGTTGGAAAATTGAGTGAATTCATCAACTAATTCCGGCTTTTCTTGCGCAAACAAAGATGAGAAAGTAATGAGTAATACTAGAAATAGGATTATACGACTAATCATTGCTTCAACTCCGCAATTGTAGCGCCGTTGCCGCCTTGGTTTGAGGAGGCAAATTCGAACTTTTCTACGAGCTCGCTGTTCTTTAGAAAATGGTGGACGTAATTTTTTAGTGCTCCGGTGCCGAAGCCGTGGATGATACGGATTCGCGGTGTGCGAGCCATGTAGGCTTCGTCGATGAAGCGGTCAAGTTCGTATTCGGCGTCGGCGGTGGTTTTGCCGATGAGGTTGAGTTCAGCGACCATGTCGTGGCCGTCGATACTACGGCCAGTAAATCCCCTACTTACTTGCGGGCTATTGACACGTTTGCCGCTCGCCGGCGCAGGCGATTCTGATAGTTGTAGGTCGGCTATTTTCTCGCGAAGACGCAGGTGGCCGACAAGGACTTCGGCCACTTCGTTGTCCATGCGTTCGATGGTGCCGACGTTGCCGAAGGATGTTATTACTTTACTGCCAACGGAAAGAGCCACTCCGTCGTTTGAAGCGGTGGAGCCCTTACTTACGTGCGGGCTACTGACACTGCGGTTACCCACACCCCCGCTGCCTACTTTCGACATGACCGCACGGTT
>JBGARA010000010.1:0-58378 GCA_044230475.1 Pyrinomonadaceae bacterium
TTTTCCGCAACCGCAACCGCACGGCGAAAATCATCCGAACGCGGATCGCCCGTCCCAACATTCAGCATCGCCGCAACGCCTGCGTCCCGAGCACGCTGAACAACTTCGTCGCGATCAGCATCAAACTGCTCGCCGTCAATATGGCAATGCGAATCGATGTAAATCATTTGATCTTAAATGAATTGAGAAATCGATCCGATTCAGTCATAAACTCAATAACTTTATCTTTTTTATAATACGTACTAAGGATGTGCCAATTGGTCACATCGCAGCTCACAAGGTAAACCATTTTTTCCTTAACGAAAACTCTTAGTCTCTTGAAAAAATAATCCGTGAGTACGTTAAATTCCTTTCCTTCAATTTCACCATTTTTTAGCTCAATTTCGGATTCAATAGATGTTTTAGGCGTTTTTAGTAGATTCTGTCGAACGCGCTCATAGACCGCAGGCCTATTTTTATCCATCAAAGAATTGTATTTGTAAACAACAATAGTTGAATGAGACCCCTCTCTATACGTTTCGAGAGTGGTTACATTAAAGTCATTTGTCTCGATATTTTTCACAGTGGGATCACCGGTAAACACAGCTTCAAATGTCTTATCCGGAGAAACAAATGTCTTAAACAATGCCTTATCAGGAGCCTTATATACAAGGGGAGGATGCGTCGAATCTTGCCCATATACAACATGACCGCCAATCATAACTAGGCACGACAACAAATTGATCAGCAGAAATTGCGGTGTTAATTTTTTCATTTCAATCTTGCCCCGACTTTTGCATCCTCGAGAAACGTTGCGATCGCAGGTGTGTCTTCTTCTGTCAGCGAGGCGGCGCAGATCATTCCTTGTGATTCGAGGCCGCGCATTTTGCGTGGTTTTAGGTTGGCGACGACCACGACTTTTCGGCCAATGAGTTTCTCGGGTTCATAGTACTCGGCGAGGCCGGCGAGGATCTGACGGTGTTTCTCTTCGCCAAGATCGACTTCGAATCGCAGGAGTTTATCAGCGTCCGGAACACGTTCGGCAACCTTGATCTCACCTACGCGAAGCTCAACCTTGATGAAATCATCGATAGTGATGAATTTGTCTTTTGGCTGCTCGATATCGCCCTTAGCCGGAGTTGAACCGCCCCCTGCTGCAGGTGGTTCTGACGGCTGACTTCTGACTGCTGACTGCTGGTTAATTTCACTCATAACTTTATTTTTATCTATTCTCGGAAAAACACCGACGGTTTCACCGATCCTTGTTCCGGCGGGCAATTCGCCCCATTTCAGATCAGCCGGATCGATCTTTGCAATGTCATCAGTAAGGCCGATCTGGCTGTATATATTTTTTGTGGCCTCGGGCATTACGGGATAAAGCATCACGCTAAGCCAACGGAGTGTCTCACATGCACGGTATAGCACCGCGTTTAGCGTTTCAGCCTGACGCTCATCCTTGATCAATTCCCACGGCTTTGAATCGGAAATAAGTTTGTCGACGATCCCGATCGCTTGCCAAACCCGTTCAAGGCCGATACTGAATGAAAACTCATCAAACCTTCGCATGAAGTCATCGCGAACGTGGTTCATCAACTTCACGAGATGTTGTTCGTCCGGCTCCACGCTCGCACGTTTTGCGTTCAAATAATTTTCTTCGGCGATCTTGCCGCTCGGAATAAGACCTTCACGATACTTTGTGATCATTGAGAAAGTCCGGCTTGCAAGATTGCCGAGACCGCTGGCAAGATCGGCGTTAGAGCGGTCTATAAGGTTTTCGTAACCAAATTTGCCATCCTGTCCGAAAACCATTTCACGCAGGACAAAATAACGTATCGCATCGGCCTGAAAATGTTCATGTAATACATCAACTTCTATTACATTACCCACTGTTTTACCCATCTTTCTGCCATCGGCATCGAGCCACATCCCGTGAGCATAAACAGAGTTTGGCAGAGGCAGGCCCGCCGCATGAAGAAATGAAAACCAATAAACCGTGTGAAAGCGTAAGATGTCTTTACCAACCAGATGCACAGCCGGCCAGTATTTATCAAAGCCCTCTTTAACGCCATTGCCGTACCCAATAGCCGTGATGTAATTCGACAGAGCGTCAAGCCAAACATACATCACATGGTCTTCGTCATCGGGAACAGGCACACCCCATGAAACAGAGGTTTTCATGCGGCTGATTGAAAGATCCTGCAAACCGCCTTTAATGAACGAAACGACTTCATTCTTCCGTGCTTCAGGCCGGACGAGGTTGACTTCGTTCTCGATAGTATTCAAAAGAAACTCGTCATAATCAGACAGGCGAAAGAAGTAGCTTTCTTCAGCGATCTTGTCGAGCGGGCGTTCGTGGATAAGGCAATTGGGAATATCCGAGCCTTCCGGAATCACATACTCATCTTCAGACTTGAATGCCGCGCAGGGAGCGCAAAACCAGCCCTCATAAAAACCTTTGTAGATGGTGTCATTTCCCTTTGGAGTTTTATTCTTCGCGATCTCGCGCCACAAATGCTGTACACCTTCGTAGTGAAACGGCTCGGTGGTGCGCATAAAAATATCGTAGCCACCGTTTTCCGTATCAAGTCGAAAATCGTGAAACATCCGCTTCAACTCACTAGAAATAAAATCAACCTGCTCTTTTGGCGTACGATTATTTTTCTCAGCAGCACGTTGAATATTTATCCCGTGCTCGTCGGTTCCCGTCAGGAAATACGTATCAAGGCCACGCTGGCGCTTATAGCGTGTGATTACATCAGCAACGATGGTCGTGTAAAGATGACCAAGATGCGGCAGGCTGTTGGCGTAGTAGATCGGAGTTGTGATGTAAAAAGTCTGGGCCATTAATTATCCCTTGATCAACGCCATTGCTTCGGCGCGTGTTCTCGAATCTTTGCGGAAACCGCCCAGAACGGCAGAAGTGATCGTGACTGAACCAGGCTTTTTGACTCCGCGAAGCGTCATGCATGTATGCTCGGCCTCAACAACAACCATGACGCCAACAGGGTCGAGTTTGTCATAAAGGGTTTGGGCGATCTGTTGTGTAAGACGTTCCTGAACCTGTAGCCGTCGGGCAAATACCTCCGCGATACGGGCAAGTTTAGAGAGCCCAATAATGCGTCCGCCTTTTGGAATATAAGCGATATGGCATTTGCCTGTGAAAGGCGCCAGATGGTGTTCGCAAACTGAAGCAATAGAAATATCCTTGACTATCACCATTTCGTCATGCGAATCGCCCGGCAGCGGAACAATATGTTCGCTCGGGTCGATCCACATGCCCTCAGTCAATTCCGCATAAAAATCGGCTACACGCTCCGGCGTTTTTTGTAATCCCTCGCGATCCGGATCTTCGCCGATACCTTCGAGGATCATTCTGACCCCCTGCCCGATCTTTTTCAGGTCAACTTTTTTCTGCTTTTTCTTTGCCATATAGCCGCGCCGTTCCAATTTGCGTAAAGTAAAGAGTTTATCCGTTTTGGACGAAAAGAAAAAGTTACTATAATTACGATTTTATCGCCTGTACGTTAGATAACGCCCTAATGACCAACATCGAAATCCAACAAATTCTGCGAGAAGCCGTCAAAGCTGCTGCTAATTCCGAACTTGGCGTCGAACTGGACCAAGTCGTCATTGAGACGCCGCCAAAAACCGAGCTTGGCGACCTTGCCTTCCCTATCGGCTTTGAGCTCGCCAAACAGATCAAGCAGGCGACCGGCGAAAAGAAAAACCCGCGTGAACTAGCCGAAAAGCTAATTCCGGCTTTGCAATCAAATGAATTCGTGGAAAAGGTCGAGGTTGCCGGTGCCGGCTATCTGAATGTCTTTTTTGATCGCGCAAGTTTTTTGATTGACAACGCAACTGCCGAGCCTTTACCGGCTAAGATTGAAACGCAAAATCCCGTAAAAGTCTGCGTCGAGCATACGTCCGTAAATCCGAATAAAGCCGCGCATATCGGCCACGTGAGAAATTCGGTCCTGGGCGACACATTTCAACGCATTTTGAAAGCAACCGGAAAACGTGTCGAGGTGCAGAACTATATCGACAATACGGGCGTTCAGGTCGCTGATGTAGTGGTTGGTTTCATCTATCTCGAAAACAAAGACCTCGCCGCGATCAAGGCTCTCGACGCCGAACTGAAGGCAACAGGTAACAGTTTTGATTTTTATTGCTGGGATCTCTATGCCAAGGTCGGGCAAGAATATCAAAAAAATGAAGAGCTAAAAGAGAAACGGGCCGAGGTGCTTCACCTGATCGAGGCGGGCGACAACGAAACCGCAGAGCTTGCGGATTTTGTCGCCACGCGAAATGTCGAATGTATTCTCGATACTATGGAGCGACTTTCGATACGTTACGATCTGCTACCACGTGAATCCGAGATTCTTCACCTTCATTTTTGGGACAAGGCATTCGAGCAGATGAAACAACTCGGAGTGATCCATTATGAAGCCGAAGGTAACCACAAAGGCTGTTGGGTCATGCCGTTTGAAGAGCATGCTGGAACTGACGAGCACGAGACAGATAAGATCCTTGTGCGTTCAAACGGAACGGTGACTTACACGGGTAAGGACATCGCCTACCAAATGTGGAAGCTCGGCATTTTAGGTCTCGATTTTAATTATCGATATTTTCACAAATACAAGAACGGCCAGGACGTGTGGATAACGACGGCGAACGACGTGAAAAACGACGGTGCGGTTCCGACATTCGGCGGCGGCGAGACTATCTACAATGTGATTGATTCGCGGCAGTCATATCCTCAGGACATCGTGCGAAAAGGCGTCGCGGCGATCTCGCCGGAACGCGGCGAAAAAGCGAGTATTCATCTTTCCTATGAAATGGTTGCTCTTTCACCTGCGGCGGCAGAAGAGCTCGGCTTTAAGCTGTCTGATGAAGATCGCAAGAAATCGTTCATAGAGATGAGCGGCCGTAAGGGCCTTGGAGTCAAAGCTGACGATCTCATTGACCGGCTTAAAGCAAACGCTCTCGCCGAAGTTGAATCCCGTCACCCTGATACGAGCGATGAAGAAAAACGTTTTATCGCAAAGCAGATCGCGGTCGGAGCATTGCGATATTTTTTGCTCAAGTTTACGCGAAATACAGTTATCGTTTTTGATTTCAAAGAAGCTTTGTCTTTCGAGGGTGAAACTGGGTGCTTTTGCCAGTACTCAGCTGTCCGCGCAAATTCCATCTTTCGAAAACTTAACGAAAAAGGCCCATCGGAAAGAAGGATGGCAGATTGTGATGTGACCGCAATCAGTGCGGTCCTAAACAGCGAAACCGGAACTGATATTTGGGGAATGGCCGTGCTCGCATCTCGGCTCGAAGAAGCTGTTCAGCAGGCCGCGAACGCTAACGAACCTGCTATTCTGGCAAAATACACTTTCAATCTCGCCAAGGCATTTAATCTCTTCTACCACAATCACAAGATCATCGCTGAGACTGATGACGTGAAACGTGCCGTTCTCGTCTCGGTCGCCGACATGGGCCGGCGTTCACTCACCGCAGCACTCGACACGCTGGGCATCGAAGTGCCCGACAAGATGTAAGTGGCTATTGTTGCAAAATCCACTGGTAAAACTTAAAGTAAAGGGTTTGTAACATCATTTATGCTGATCGTAATGAAGCGGGATGCTTCGGCTTCCGAAATTGAAAAAGTAATTGAAGCTATCGAAAAGCTGGGTTTCATGGCCCATCGGATGCCTGGCGAGAACCGTACGGCGATCGGCGTCACCGGAAACAAAGGCTCTATTGACCCCGCTCATTTTGAGACTCTGCCGGGCGTTGCTGACGCAATACGAGTTACCCAGCCATATAGCTTAATTTCAAAAAAACAGCAAAATGAGCGGTCTGTGATCCGCGTTGGAACGGCCTCGATCGGAGGCGGCGAACTTGCAATGATCGCCGGCCCCTGTGCTCTCGAAAATAGTGAACAGGTATTTGCAACGGCAAAGATCGTAGCCGAAAGCGGCGCAAAATTTTTCCGGGGCGGAGCTTTCAAGCCTCGGACTTCTCCTTATGCTTTTCAAGGACTTGGTGAGGATGGTTTGAAGCTGCTTGCAGAAGTCCGTACGCAATTTGGATTGAACATTGTCACCGAGGCAATGGATGAGAGCGGTGTTGACGCCGTTGAAAAATATGCTGACTGCATTCAAATCGGCGCCCGCAACATGCAGAATTTTTCCCTGCTCAAATATGTCGGCAAAACACGAAAGCCTGTTCTGCTAAAACGCGGCCTTTCGGCAACGCTCGAAGAATTGCTTCTCGCCGCCGAATACATAATGGCCGAGGGCAACAAAGACGTTATCTTGTGCGAACGTGGAATTCGAACCTTTGGCGGCCATGCCCGTAATACGCTCGATCTTTCAATTATCCCAGCCGTCCATCGCTCGACCCATTTGCCGATAATTGTCGACCCGTCTCACGGCACCGGGCGCAATTACATGGTTAGTCCAATGGCCAAAGCCGCCGTCGCAGTCGGAGCCGACGGTCTGATTATCGAGGTTCATCCGCATCCGGAAGAAGCTCTTTGCGATGGTGCTCAGGCTTTGACGCTCAGTCAATATTTGGAGCTCGTTTCGGAAGTTCGAACGATTCATGAAGCGATCAATGTGACAGCCTCAGCATTCGCCGAAGGCCGATGAACATAACCTAACACTTAACCATTTATCAAATTATCAAAGAAAAGATCCGCGCTTGTCTAAAGACATGCGCGGATCTTATCTTGTCTTCCCTGCCTGACAGCCTTTTGCCTATTTTGCCAGACGGAGTCTCATTAGCCCATAAAACTGGATGTAACAACTGACCATTGATGCCAGGATCAACAAAGTCATCGGCATGAACCGCATTGATACCGGCAATGTAACGCCGATGCTTTGCTTGAAGAATATCCCCAGCACTACAGCAAACAAAGCCAAGGCGGTGCGCCCGACCAGCCAGTTGCCGAACGTTGGCTTTTCAAACCTCGACGGCAGAAAGTACGGGAGCACTGCAAGCATTGCCATTGTAATAGCAATGAGCATCGAATCGATCGAATACAGTGACGCGGAGCGTCCGTATTCAATCGACAGGAAAAACAATACGAAAGCTGTGTCAATTCCTGCGATCCCGTAAAAAAGTTTTTCGTTAATTTTGTCTGTTGCGTGTCTCATTTTGGTTTGTGTACTGTGTGTTTTTAGTCTTACGTTTTACTTGTTTGTTATTTCTTCTTAACGCCCGGTTTGCTGAACTGCTTGTAAGCGACACGGAAAAGTTCGGAAAGCGCCTTCGCAGTTTCAGGTGTCAGATTTTTGTCCGCTCGAAGGTGAGCTTCGATGATATCCGTCGTTTTTTCATGCGGGTAATAAACCACCGGCTCTACCTTATTTTCAAGATTTTTTGTCATCAGACGGTCAACCGGCATATCCAGCCACTGCGTCAAACGGGCGATATTGTCAGCGTCAGGACGGCCAGTTCCATTCTCGATCCTCGATAACGTCGAGGCAGAAACATCTGTCAATTCTCCTACGTCACGCAGGCTTAGCCCTTGTTCCTCACGGCGTCTTTTTATCGCCACTCCTAATTCAATAGTACTTATTAAGCTTGCATTTTTTGATCTCATATCTATTTTCTCCTTTATTTTCAATGATTTGCATCAGCAGTGTCACTGATGCTCTCTATTGCACAGATAAAACATAACACATCATTTTTTTGTTTGCAAGTCATTTTCACACTTGCAACATAAAAAGTTTTCCGGTACACTGTTTCACAGATGCAAAGGACTTGACGCTGTATCTAACAAAGACGATTTACAAAACACAGGAGAAAAACATGAATCACAACGCAAAAAACGAAACGAGATCGCAAGAGACTGCAACACTGTTTGAGCTTAATGAGATCGCAAGCAACGTACTTGATTTTTCGACCACCCTGCGAGAACTCCGCAAAACGGTCGATCCAAATCTTGTCCGGCACCGTGCCGGCAGACGTGACCGCGAAGGAAACATTCACATGGTCGAATATGTCGAGTGGCACACAGTCGCCGATATTCTCGACGAGCATGCTCCAAATTGGGGACACACCGTAAAAGATATACGAGCCATCGGCGACATCATTACAGTTACTGTTGCGATCACTATCGACGGCATCACCCGCGAAGGCGTCGGCACCGGAAAAACAGCTAGCGAAACCGGCATCAAGAAAGCTGAGCACGATGCATTAAAGCGAGCCGCGGTGAAATTCGGAATTGCGCGTGAACTCTACAAGCGCGAGTTCGATACGATCGAGCAAGCTGAACAAGTTGCAGCTGTCGAAACCCAGACGCCGCAGATCGGCGATCCGATCGCAAAGAGCCTTGGTGACATGATCACGTCTAAACAACTGAACATGATCCGCGCGATCGGGCGTGAGGCAAGTCTCGACGCAGAAGCCGAGTGCACAAAATTATTGCACTGCGGCATTGCAGAGCTTTCTAAAAAAGCGGCTTCGCATCTGATAGCACATTTACAAAATTTGCAGCAAAACACTGTCCCGATCAGACGTGCCGGTTAATGGCTGCAAACAAAAGTTTTGGGCTGCCGCCGATTCCTTCCTAGCTTTTCCTAAAAGCGCAAATACACGGCGGCGGCTCAAAACCCTGTTTCTTGTTGCAAGAGAAACATTATTGACGGAAAATACGTAAACACGACTAAATTCAACAAAAGGAGAAACTCACATGGCAGAACAAGCAAGTGAAATGGCCGAATGGGGCGGAATTCCGCACGGTTCTTTCTGCTGGACAGAAATAGCCAGCAGCGATGCCGAAAAATGTAAGGCGTTCTACACGAACGTCTTTGGATGGAAATTTCAGGACAGCGAGGCTGTAACCGACGGCTTTGCATATCACGAATATGTGACTCCCGGCGGCGATTATCCTGCCGGAGGGCTTTACGAACTCTCGGCCGAAATGTGTGCGCCCGGCCAACCAGTTCCGCCGCCGCATTTTATGACCTACATCGGCGTGGATGACGTGGACGAAAATGCAAAACGCGCCGTCGAACTAGGCGGTAAAGTTATGCACGGGCCGGCCGACATTCCAAATACCGGACGCTTCGCTGTAATTCAGGATCCGACAGGCGCGGTATTTTCAATATTCAAAATGGCAGAAGGAGGGCACAATGGCTGAATTTAACGTACCAAAGGCCGGCGAGATTTGCTGGCGGGAATTAAGAACAAAGGACCTGCCGGCAGCGATGGAATTTTATACAAAGCTATTCGGCTGGGAATTACCGCAAACAAAGATCTCGCCAATGGATTACAAGGAGATCGTGATGGGCGGCACCGCCTACGGAGGCATGATGCCGATGGATGAGAACTGGCCGCCTCAATTGCCGTCGCACTGGGCATCTTACATCGCGGTGGATAATGCCGATGAAACTGTGGCAAAGATAACCGAAAACGGCGGAAGCGTTACGGTTCCGCCATTCGATGCCCCAGGCGTCGGACGTATGTCGATGGTCGCCGATCCTTCGGGAGCAAACTTTGCGATCATACAGTTTACACAGGCCTAAAACATAATTGCCACAAAAGGCACAAAAACCCACACAAAGTAATTACTTCTTTTTGTGTTTTTTGTGCCTTTTGTGGCTAACTTTATTTTTTATTTCCGTCAGTATCGAATATCTCGACTGACGACGCATAATCTTTCACCTGCGGCAAAACTTCGCTGGCATCACCAACGATCACTATCGCCATTTCATCGGGTCGAATGTGCTTCACAGCAACTCGCTGAACATCGTCAGCGGTTACGGCATCAACGTTCTCACGATACGTTTGCAGGTAATCCTCGGGCAAGCCAAAAAGATTTTGATTCACGATGAGGTTTGTCAAACCTTCCTGAGTTTCTGCACGGATCGGAAATACGCCCGTGAGAAAATTCTTTGCGTCGGCTAATTCTGTTTCGCCAACCTTCTCACTACGTATCCGCTCAAGCTCGTAGAAAAATTCTTTCAAGCTGTCGCCGGTCACAGCGGTCCGCACTTCGGCAGTCGCTTCAAAATCGCCGGCGAGTTTTTTTGTTTCAAGCCGCGTGTAGGCTCCGTATGTATAACCCTTTTCCTCACGCAGATTCATAAACACGCGAGACGAAGCACCGGCGCCAAGCACCTGATTCATAACCAACAGCGGGAAATAGTCAGGATCGGTGCGCTTTACTCCGAGATTTGTGATCACAATGTTCGACTGAGCTGAGCCGGGACGATCGACGATCGTCAGGCTTCGAGCAACACGTGTCGGCGGTTCTGCAAACGACGTTGACGCTACACTTCCCTGCTGCCAATCACCAAAAAGCTCATTCAACTCCGATAGCAATTCGTCGCGTTTCACATCTCCCACCACAATGAACATCGCGTTGTTTGGCATGAATGTCGCCGCGTGAAACTTTGCCAATTTTTGCCGGTCGATCTTTTCAACGTCCTCGGCCTTTGGCGAAACTTTTGAATAAGGATGCTCGCCGTAAATGAGCCGTGCCGCCTGTTCACCCGCAAGAAATGGCGGCTGCGAACGCTGAAACTTTAAGTGCTCGACCGTGTTACGACGATAGAGGTCAAGTTCATCTTCCGGAAACGTCGGCCGCAAGACAACCTCGGCCATCAAATGCAGAATTTCGGAACTATAAAGCGATAAACAAGACGCCGAAATGATCGTAAAATCGTCCGACGCACTCGCTGAAATGCTCGCCCCAAGACGTTCGATCTTTTCCGCAAGCTGCAGGCTTGTGTAGTTTTCCGTTCCCTCGGTCAGCATCGACGCCATCGCCGATGTCATTCCGGTTCCACTCGGAGGGTCATTGATGTCACCCGAAGGAAACGCCAGTCGATAACTTACAAGCGGTAGTCGTTCGTTCTCAAAAATAACAACGCGCAGTCCGTTATCGAGCGTCGTTTGAAAAGGCTTCGGAATATCGAACTTTACCGGAGCAAGCGGTTCGGGTACTGATTTTCGTAGTTCTGGTTTCATGAAATTTTTTCAAGGCAAAGACGCCAAGTCGCAAAGGAAAAAATCGGATGGAACAATAAAACTTGCGTCTTTGCTTCTTTGCAACTTTGCGTTAAACTCCTACAGCTTTCCCGGCGGGTACAACATCGAGCAACGCACGATTGTCGGTGTTCAGATACACGCCGACGGCATGGCGAATTTGATCAGCAGTTACCGCAAGCAATTCATCGAGATCGCTGTTGATCAGCGTCGGATCGCCGTCGTAAAGTGCAAACTCGGCTATCGATTGTGCCCGGCTCATCGACGATTGCCTCATGCGAACAGCATCGTTCACAAGCTGGTTCTCTATCTTTTCCATTTCCTCGGCGGTCGGGCCGTGTGCGGCGAGATCGTGGATCTCCTGCATAATGGTCTCGCGAATTTGGCTAAGGTCTTTGTCAGGTTTTGGAATTGCACCGACGAAAATACTCGACGGTCCGCGGCGTTCGTCAGTAAAACCAAAAAGCTGAATGACCGACTCCTCACCTTTGACCAGCTTTTGATACAAACGCGAGCTCTCACCGTCGTAAAGTATCTTACCCGCCAGATAAAGTGCATTAAATTCCGGCGAACGTCGTTTCGGTATTTTCCAGCCGATCAAAAATGCCGGAAATGGAGCCAGGGGATCTTCCCATTCCTTATATGTAGACGCGACCTCTTTCGGCTCGCTAACATCAAGGTCAGGCGGCAAAGCCTGCGACGGAATATCGCCAAAATAAGTTTCGACTAACTGCTTTGCAGTTTCGATCTCAAACGAGCCGGACAAAGTCAGAACTGCATTATTAGGTGCGTAATAAATGCGGAAAAACTCCTGCACATCCTCGACCGTGGCATCATCGAGGTGCTCCATCGAACCGATCGTCGAATGCGAGTTGGCAAAATTCTTGTAGATCATCTCGTTAATGAGATCGAAAATTTGCCCATAAGGCTGATTGTCGTAACGCAGACGCTTCTCTTCCTTAACAGCCTCGCGTTGGTTGTCGAGGTTCTCCTGCGTCACCGCAAGCGAACGCATTCTGTCCGATTCGAGCCACAAAGCAAGCGGCAGTTGATTAGCCGGGAGCGTCTCAAAATAATTCGTCCGCTCGCTCGAAGTCGTACCGTTCATCGTCCCGCCGGCCTTCATTATGTGCTGAAAATGCCCTGCCTTCGGCACGTTCTCCGACCCCTGGAACATCATGTGTTCAAAGAGATGCGCAAAACCGGTGCGGCCCTCACGTTCGTTACGCGAGCCGACATTGTAATAAACAGCAACCGACACAACAGGCACCGAATTGTCTGGATTCAACACAACACGCAACCCATTTCCAAGCGTGTATTCTTCGATCTCAAGCGGAGGTAATTTGAATGTTTCTGACATAATATTTGCTATTTTTATCAGAACACTTTGCATGCAAAAATGCAAAAAATGGAGCACTTGCAGAAATAGGGGCCTTTGCCAGTTGCTGTGCGGAAAAGCTTCGCTGTTCAGTCAGCTCTGACGAATTCAAGACGGTTACGCCGCGTTTCATGAAACCCTCTGGAAAATTAGGTCATATCGAGAAAACCACGTCATATCGGGAAAGTTGGTCTTCCAATTCGACTGGAAATGCGCTAGGTTGATGCGGGATCGTCGACTTTAGGCGGTTTGGCTCTTTGAAAATTCAAGCAATGATGTAATTAGGGAATTTGGCTTTGCCATAACGCACCGCGGTCAGGCTTGCCTGACCGAAAACGTTTCCGATTCATTCCGGGAGGCTGTGCCTCCGAAAAGGTCGGAGGCACAGCCTCCTCGGCTTATTTTAACGATGCCACACGGTCAGGCAAGCCTGACCGAAATGCGATGCGGCAAGCCGAAAAAAACGGTGGGACAGTGGGACAGCTGCACATGCCCGCACGTAAGTAAGGGCGAAACACGCAACGCTGGATCACTCGCATCCGGGAAAAGCGTTCCACGGTGAAACGCCTTGTTCTATCAAGTGGCACGCCGTAACACCAATAATTGCAGCAATTACGCCTTTCCGTAATACAACGTAATTTTTTTTGTAAATTTCGTGGAACGCTACCCAAAAAGTGCAGTTAACTTCAATGGACAGAATAACTTACAGCGTTCCACCAGGCCGTGGAACGCTGTGGAACGCTTGGAACTGTAAGCAGTGGCCGGACCCGGAGCAGTAAGGCATGTGACTGCAACCTGCCGCTGCCACTGCCTACTGGTGCTCTTCCGCTTCCAGTTCCCTGCGGATCTCTTCTTTCATTTTGGCGGATTCGAGTGCGAGCGGCAGTTCGGCGGTTCGGGCGGAGAGTTTTTTCAGGGCTAGTTCGCTGTCGGCGATGCTTCCGCCTCGGCTGGCCGCGGCTTCGATCATCTGGAGGCGAGATTCGGCCTCGGCAAGCATCAGCTTTGCTTCGTCGTTGATCTTGTCGAGCTTGTCGATGTCCTTGACGATCTCAGCCTGAAATTCCTCGACGCGGGCACTTTTTAGCTGTTTCAGCGAGTTTTGACGCCGCTTGGCCAAGGTCAACTCGCGTTTCGATGATCTGACGATACGAGTAGCCGTCAGGCGCGATGCGAGCGTTTCACGATACGCATCGGCAAGCAGCAGATCGCGGGCTTCGACGGCCTTGAGGGCACGTTTTTCACTCGGTTTCAGCTCGTTTCGGAACCAGTCGATCTCTTCGGCCCTGATACCGTTTGCTGCGATGCGTTCACGCATTTCGCGTGTCCATGCCGAGCGTTTTCGTGCAAGGATGAACGACGTCGTCAGCCCAATGAGAAAGCCTATGATCGTCGCGATGATCCCGGCCGACAGGACAATGATAGCGGCAGGTGTGCCGTAAACGGCGAGAAACAGCAGCAGCAGAGTGATGATGGCAGGGATCATCGTTAGGACGAACGGCGCAGCTATCGCACCGATCTTTAACTTTCTGCCTCGCGCGAGATCGCTTTTTGTTATTTCCTTCATAGCAGCCGACTGTCTCAAGTCTAGCGCATTATTATGCCGTCACGCTCCGCAAACCTCACGGCTGTTTTCCGCATCAAAATGTTTAGCGTTTGTCGCGGAATATAATAAAATTCATTGTGCGGGAAGAAGGTTTATGAAAAAACGAACATTTTTGCTGATCCTCGTCGCATTCCTCGCTGCCTCGCTGCAAGTTCGTGCCCAAAAGCCCGAACAAAAGCAGCCGGTCAGGACCGTTACGATCCCGATCTCGATCTTTACAAAAAAAGAGCTTAAACAAAATCAGATCGAGGAATACGTCCAGGCCGAACGCCTTATCGTGAAAGAGGATAAAGAGGAACAGCAAATTTTGTCGATACGCAGCGTTGCCAACTCACCGCTTTCGATAGCACTCGTTATTCAGGAAAACCTGACCTCGAATTTTAATCTGCAGATCAAAGACATCCAGCAATTCATCCGCGACCTGCCAAAAGGCACGCGTGTGATGGTCGCCTACGCGCGCAGCGGCTCGGTCGATATCCGGCAGAGATTTACCGACGATCTCGAACGAGCGGCTTCATCGCTGAGGATCGTTTCAGGAAGTTCGACATTGGCTCCGCGCAGTCCATATTCCGCTGTGTCCGAGGTGCTCAGCAGGTTTGACGGAGTTCCGGCAGGACGACGTGCGATACTGTTGTTTTCAGACGGCCTCGACATTTCCGAGGGTATGAATCTCGCCTCGGTCACGCAGAGTTTCGATCTGTCTCAGGCGATCTCCAAAGCTCAGCGCAAAAGCGTCGCAGTATATTCGTTCTATTCGCCCACCGCTTTGACGGAGAACGGTGATTCTGTTTTAGGTTTAGCGGCACAGGCGGCGCTTGAAAAATTATCTGAGGAAACCGGCGGACGCGATTTTTCACACGGCTCGATCGCTCCTATCAACTACTTGCCGTTTTTCAAGGATATGGTTCAATCCTTAAAACGCCAGTTTTCGTTGACCTATCTTTCAACGCACATGAAAAAGGGTTATCACAAACTGGATGTTACGAGCACGAACCCGGAGATCATGATCGAGCATCCGAAGGGATATTATTACCGGTAAAGTTGTTGCGGCAGCGGTGTTTTGCTGTTACAGACGGAGCAAACCTGAACGTCTTCTTTCATCAAAAAGCCGATCCAGAATAATGGAAAGAAAACTACGAGCAAAACAGCAAATACTATCCAGCCTGACGTGGATATTTGCCTTTCGTAGCGAGGAGCTGAGCGATTGCCGCACCTTGGACAGACGTACGGGCCGTGCAAAGGTGAAGCCTGATGATACGCAAGCGGAGCAGGTTGATAATTTGGATTGTTGGGATTGAAAGGCTGCGTCGGAGCATCGACTCGCTCGGTCGGACGCGGTTCGGTTTGAGTTTGAAACTCATCCGTTTTCCACGCATAGGGACGCGGCGAAGATTGGCCATACGGATTATGCGGAACCTGATGTTGTTGATACACAAACTTCGTTCCGCAGAAGCGGCAGAAGTTGGTTTCTTCCGAGTTGAGTTTTCCGCAATTTTGGCAAGCAGTCATAATAAGCCCGTGTATTACACGCTCAATTACGCATAATAGCAGAGAATTGTTCTTTTATCATATGAAACACATCCGCATCATTTTTGTTTCGCTTCTGCTTTGCTCGGCGGCATTTTGTCAGCAGTCCGATTCTGCTTTGCGCGGAGTAAGCGGAAAAGATAGGAGCAGTCGCGGCAAAGATAACAAGCTGCCGACACTTCCCGCCGCCGAACATCTGCAGCGCGGACAGACATATTTTGATAATCGACAATTTCCTGAGGCACGTGAACATTTCCAAAAGATCTTTGACAACTATCCGACTGATCTGGCGATGTCCACGGCTTTGTTTCTGACAGGACGTTCGTATTACTGGGAACGCGAATACGCAAAAGCGATTCCCTATCTCGACCGCGCCGCACGCGAATATCCCGGTACAAAAGACGGCCGCGAAGGTTTGAATTTCAAGGCCGCGTGCAACGTCCGCCTCGGCAACAACGACGAAGCCGCCCGCATCTACGAGCAGTACACTGTAATGTATCCGACCGGCGAGCGTATCGAGAGTGCCCACACAAATATCATCGACGCCCTCCGCGAAGCAGGCAGATACGACGAGGCAGATGCATGGGTCGATAAGACCGTAGCAAGGTTTGCAGGAATGCCCGTCAAGACAAACGCTTTGCAGGGCCGCCTTCGCATGTACATCTATCGCGGCATGTGGAACGAAGCCGTCGCAACCGCAACGCAGATGCAGGCGACGGCAAAGTTTGCCGGTTCGATGACGAGTTTGGATGAGATCAAATACCTGCGCGGTATCGCTCTTGAGAACGCAGGTAAACGCAATGAAGCGATAGCAATGTTCGCGACGATCGCGGACATTAACGGCTCGTATTACGGCGGCTTGGCATCGGACAAGCTCAATGCTTCGAGCACCAGCCGCGTAAAGCGGACGGCGAAAGTATCTGTCGCCAACACTGACTACCCGACACCATTTCGCGCTGAGGTCGTGCAGGAAGCAAAGAAACGTAATCTTGATCCGCGATTTATCCTCGCCATCATGAAGCAGGAAAGTTCGTTCCGCCCTGATGTGAAATCGGGTTCCGCTGCGCGTGGTTTGCTGCAGCTCACTTACGACACAGCACTCAAATATAATCAGAAGGCCGGCTTCCCTGCGATACAGCCTGACGATCTTTATATTCCGCGAACGAACATCGCGATCGGCTGCGAATACATCGCGGCGTTGCGTGACGAATTCGGCGGCCTCAACGAAGCGATCGCCGCAAGCTACAACGGCGGCGAAGACAACGCTGCCCGCTGGTGGAATCGTTCCAAACCAAAAGAGCCCGGTATCTTCGCCGCCGAGGTCGGTTTTGCCGAGACTAAAGATTACGTCTTCAAAGTAATGCGCAACTACCGCATCTACCGCGAGCTTTACGATGAGAACCTCAACCGAAAATAAGAGTTTTAGCCGCTGATCTCCGCAGATAATGCAGATCAAAACAACTGGTTTGTTCTTATCTGCGTCATCTGCGTTTATCTGCGGTAAAAATTTCATAGAAAACCCTTGACGGCAGGTTTATAATCGAACCTATAGACTAAAACTCAGGAGGTGCGGGATATGAGTACGAACTCAGGTACATCAAAGGTCGTTGAGATAAACAGCGAGCAGGCGTTTACGCCCGATCCATTGTTTAAGTTGATGGGCATTTTCGAAGACTCTGACAAAGGAGTCGCGGCGGCCGAGGATCTAAAGGCGAACGGATTTGACGCAGATGACATTGAGTTGTTCTGCGGGGTTCCGGGAGCTGAAACTTACGATTTCACGGGCGAAGCGCACGGTTTGGCGGCGCAATTTCTAAGGAAATTTCGCAGCATCACCTACGACCGCATCATCATGGAACGCTACCAACAGGCGCTCGAAGAAGGCCATTGCGTTATGACGGTTCACATCCACAAAACGCCGCGCCGCGACGAAGCCGCCGACATCATGCACCGCTACGGAGCCGTCCAGGTCGATCATTTTGGTCTGACGATGACCACGGAGTTCCCCGACCACGCGCAGACAGCGGAGAAGAAGTACGATCCCGAAGCAACGTTCTAGTTTGTCTTTGGCATTTGCTTTTTTCCAGAATGGTGATACTATCATCGGGTTCCTGACGGAAACAATAGTCAGGCTGTTCGTGGGAGTCGGAACCAAACGAAGCCTGAGACGCCAGGAACGGGGCTGCGTGCATCAACCACGCAGCCATATTTTTTGCCCCTTGCCATCGTTTATTGGATCAGTCTGCCAAGCAGACGACAGATTTGTAGCCCCACGTGAAGCGAAAGCGTAACGTGGGGTTAATTCACAAAAAGATTTCGAGCGTGTGAAACACGCGGCATAATATGTCGCATGCTCCGCACGCTCGTTAGTTTTTGTTGGCCTTTCCACACGTTAGCACGCGTGGCTAAAGTTATACCGCCTGCTCCGCAGGTTAATTGTCGAATATTTTGAACACTTTATTAAATCGGTAGTATGCATTGCTTAGCAGCAAACCTAGGAAATAAAGAATTACTGTATTCAGAAGGGCAGAAAATACTACCACGACGAAGCCAATAAAATTTGTCGCTGGAACGACGCTCAAAAGCAAAATGCTCCATGGTATCGTGAAAAGCACTAAGGGGATTCCCGCCATGTACGATTGATCGACCATCACGAAAAACATCAAGATAATGAATAGGAAAAGATAGACGATTGAAAGGATCATCCCAGCTTTTGATTTGAGCCGCTTCATGATTTATCTTTCTGCGAGCTACTCTTCCCAATCGCCGTGCCTTCGCGTTCGACGTGGTAGCCTGGGTATTTTTAGTTGCGGGTTCCGAGTGGCAGTAGGCGAACTCTCGCACGTTGTTCATCAATGACGATCAAAGCTCCCCGTTCGAGCGGCGATTCATTTTCCCTAAGTACTGAAATTACAATGTCGACCAGATGGGATGGCAGAATGTTTTGCGTACGAACCTGAATAACGCTCGGACTTTCGCCTTGTGTTAAGGCTAACATCGTTCCAAAGTCGAGGTCGTGGGTAAAAATAATGTAACTGTTGGAACGAGCGAATTCCATTATGTCGGAGTCTTTTGCTCGGGGATCGCCGACAGTTGACCAATGAACCGCATGAATGTGCTGAGCGGAAAAAGCCGCGACCCAATCGGGCGAGAGATTCATGTCGATCAGGATCTTCATGCAGCCAGAAGCGGCATCTCAATTTCTTCCACACGCCACGCCGCGTAAGCAAGGGCTTCGGTAAGATCACCTTCTTCAAGATATGGATAGGCCTTGAGAATATCTTCGAAAGAATGGCCGGACGCTACCAAACCGACAATCGTTCCAACCGTTACTCGAAGCCCGCGAATGCAAGGCTTACCGCCCATGACATTTGCATCAAATGTAATTCGCGTAAGTCCGTTCATAACTCAATGATACCACCCTTTTGATTGATTTGTTGCCAGTTTTCCACACCTTAGCACGTGTGGCAAGAGTTATACCGCCTGCTCTGTAGGCTTATTATTTTGCCCAATCAGGAACCGTAATGACTCCAAAACCGTTGCCTCGAAGTTCATATTTGCCGTCGCCGTCAACGTCACAGAACTTGATCTTTGAGGTTACGGCCATCGCGTCGCCACGGCCTTCATCGGTGAATGGGGTTATTGAGTAAACGTAGCAGAACACGTTTCCTCGACCCACGGATAATTCTTCAACAGCTGTGATTACAGGAGCCATACCGCCCGGATGAAAAGGACCAGAAAGAATTCTTCGGTCTTCTTTTTTAGTTGAAGTGAAATAGGAAACGATACTGACCTTAACCTTCTGGCCATCCTTATATTGCAAGTCTTTCTCAGATTTATCTTTTCTTTCTGCAACGGGCTGCGGCAATTCCCATTCAGTAGAATTATACTCGTTGCCGTTTTCGTCTTTGGTATTTGCAGCCGTAGCTGTCGGCTCGACTTCTTTCATTGTCGGTTGAGAGTTTGACTGAGCGTTACAAGCGTTCCACGTAATGGAACCGACGAGTAGAAAAACATGGAGCAAACCGCGATTCATTTTTTATTCTTCCCAATCGCCATGGCCTTCGCGTTCGACGTGGTAGCCGGCGGCTTCGAGATGCTTTTGAACTTCGCGGGCGTGGTCGTTGTCGCGGACTTCGAGGAGCATCTCGATGCCGACGCGGCCCAGCGGAGCCAGCCACATCGCTCGGCGGTGAAAAACTTCGATGACGTTCGCTCGCATCTCAGCAACGGCTGACAACAACCCGGCTAGCATTCCCGGACGGTCGAGTACGAGCACCTTTAACATTACATAACGGCCCTGCCGCACCAGCACTTGTTCCAGTACGCGGGCGAGCAGATTGGCGTCGATGTTGCCGCCCGAGAGCACCACACAAACATTGTCGTCCGCTTTAGTCTTTATCTTTTTCGCCAGCAATGCTCCGAGCGCCGCGCCGCCCGCGCCCTCGACGACGAGACGATTGTTTTGCACGCAGAAATATATCGCCCTAGCGATCTCTTCTTCGGTGACCTCGACGACTTTGTCAACGCACTTTTGGATTATCGATAGCGTGATGTCGCTTGGGGTTTTGATCGCGATGCCGTCGGCGATCGTCTGACCGATCTCAACCTTTACGGCGTGGCCGGCTTTAAGCGAGGGATTGACCCACGCCGCGTTCTCTGCTTGCACGCCTATTACTCGACAGTCAGGTTTTAATTCTTTTATCGCCGTCGCGATCCCTGAGATCAAACCGCCGCCGCCAATTGGAACGACAACCGTAGTCACTTCCGGCAGAGCCTCAACAATGCCGATGCCGATCGTTCCCTGCCCGGTGATAACGACCTCGTCGTCGAAGGCATGAACGTATGTGAAACCTTCCCCTTCCTGCAGCTCACGCGAATAAGCAACGGCTTCGTCAAACGTCGCCCCGTGCAGGACGACTTCGCCGCCGAGATTCTTTGTCGCAATTATCTTTGTCAGCGGAGCGTTCACCGGCAAGACTATCGTTGACTTGATATGGTTGAGCGATGCCGCGAGCGCAACGCCCTGTGCATGATTGCCCGCCGACGCAGCAACCACGCCTCGCTTTTTCTCCTCGTCACTGAGTTGGGAGATCTTATTGTAGGCGCCGCGCACCTTAAAAGAGCCGCCCTTTTGCAGATTCTCAGCCTTCAGAAAAGCCATCGCCCCGATCTCGCGTGAAAGCGGGCAGTCAGCGATCATTGGTGTCGAGATCACGATGTCCTTAAGGCGTTCACGAGCCGCCTGTATGTCGGCGAGTTTGACTGTCATCCTTGGCGGCAATTATAGCAAAGATGGCTGAAATGAGATATATTTGCACTGAATACTACGGAGGTTTTTATGCCTGAACTTTTCGGTGCCGGTGCGGTCTTCTTAGCGTTTTTAGGTTTTGCTCTTCTCGTCGTTGCGTGGAAAACGATAAAGATCGTCCCGCAATCGAGCGTGCTGCTTATCGAGCGCCTCGGACGTTTTCACCGCGTCGCTGCGAGTGGTCTGAATATCATCGTTCCTTTTTTCGAAGCACCGCGCGCCGTTTACTGGACGAACGTTCGGCCCGGTACGACGTTCATCGATCTGCGTGAACAGTTCATCGACCTGCCGCCGCAGTCCGTCATCTCGCGCGACAACGTAATGGTTAACGTCGATTCGGTCGTATATTGGCAGATCACTGACCCGACAAAAGCCACGTATGAGGTTAACGACCTTGTCGGCTCGATCGTGCAGTTGACTTTTACCGGAATGCGAAGCGTTATTGGCAAACTCGATCTTGATCATACGCTTTCTTCGCGCGATCAGATCAATAACGAACTGCGAATGATCCTTGACGAAGCCACCGACAAATGGGGTGTCAAAGTAACGCGCGTCGACATCAAGAACATCACGCCGCCCGAAGACGTTCGCATCACGATGGAAAAACAAATGACCGCCGAACGTAATCGCCGCGCCTTGGTTCTACAAGCCGAAGGTGACAAACAAGCCGCCATCGCCCGCGCAGAAGGTGAAAAACAAGCCGCAATTACACGTGCCGAGGGCGAAAAAAGTTCAGCGATACTACAAGCCGAAGGCGCCGCTCAAGCACGCCTTACATCTGCAAACGCAGAGGCATCCGCGATCGCTCAGATCGCAGGCGCTATAGGCGACCGAGGCCAGACTGCACAGTATTTGATAACTTCGAGATATGTCGATTCGATGCGCGACATGGCTCGGACGCAAAATGCAAAGGTTATATTTATGCCGACTGAAACCTCTGCGGTTCTTGCGAGCGTCGGCGCATTTAAGGAAGTATTTTCTGAAACGGGCGAAGGCGGCAACGAACTGCCGAAACCGCCGCGTTCACCGAGAGAACTGGAGAGATAAATTATGTTTAAGACTAGTGTTTTGGGCTCTATTTTAGTTGCAGCTTTACTGGGCTTTGCTTTCTTCTACTGTCATCATTTTCACAACACCGTTCTTGCCGATAATAAATCGGTCCTCGATTTCAAAATGAAAGACATCGACGGCAAAGATGTAAAGCTGAAGAAATACAAGGGCAATGTACTGCTCATGGTAAACGTCGCCAGCAAATGCGGCTACACACCTCAGTACGAAGGTCTGCAGGCGACTTATGCCAAATATAAAGACAAAGGCTTTTACGTTCTCGGCTTCCCTGCAAACAATTTCGGCTCGCAGGAGCCTGGAACCGAAGCCGAGATCAAGGAATTTTGCACATCAAAATATCACGTGACCTTCCCGATGTTCGCAAAGATCTCGGTCAAAGGCGACGATCAGGACCCGCTTTATAAGTTCCTCACGAGCAAGGAAACCAATCCGGATTTCGCCGGCGATATTAGCTGGAATTTTAATAAGTTCCTGGTTGACCGAAATGGCAAGGTCGTCGCTCGTTTTTCCTCAAAAGACAAACCGGACGGCGAAGCTGTAACCGCAGCTATAGAAAAATACCTCGCCGCCAAATGATCGTCTGTTTATTTTAGGATCCACGAATATCGCCGCAAGCGGCATTCGTGGATATTTTATTGTTATGAAGTTTGTTAAGATCGCCGTCCCTCTTTTGATCGTATTGGTGCTTGTTGGCGCCGGAGTCTCGTATTGGATCGTCAGCTCGGTGAAAACTCCCCACGAACATAACAAAGCAGATCAGTTCATCACCATCGAAAAAGGCACTACCCCGAAACAGATCATCGCAAAACTTTCTGATGAAGGAATAATTGCGAGTTCGACGGCCACGCTCCTCTACGTTCGACTGTTTGGTGATCCAAGCAAGATGCAGGCGGGCGAATATCAGTTCAGCTCACCCATCACACCGTTGCAAGTATTAAAGGAACTTGAAAAGGGCGAGACACAAACGACAAAGCTGACAATTCCAGAAGGCTATACTCGATTCGATATTGCAAAACGCATTGCAGATAAATTCCCCCAAGATCCGCCTGCAGATGATAAGGCAATTCTTGCGTTGATGAACGATGTTTCTATGATAAAGGACATCGCTCCGACCGCAACGAACCTGGAAGGTTATATGTACCCCAACACTTACAGCTTTCCGAAACAGATGGATGCCAAAGAGATCATTAAGACGATGGTCGAGCAGTTCAGAAAAGTCTGGAAACCGGAATGGACACAAGTTGCCCAATCAATGGGACGAACACCTCATGAGATCGTTACCATTGCATCTTTGATCGAGACAGAAACAGGTGTCGAAAGTGAACGTCCGATTGTCGCAGGCGTTATCAATAATCGACTCTCGAAGAATATGCCGCTTGGTATAGACCAAACAAATGTTTATATCGCAAAAATGATGGGCCGTTGGGACGGTGTCATCAATCGCAGCGATCTTGACGTTGACTCGCCTTACAACACGCGTATCAAAGTAGGTTTGCCGCCCGGCCCGATCTCATCCGTTTCCGAAAGCGCGATAAAGGCTGCGTTGTTTCCAGATAAGAATGATTATTTATTCTATGTCCGAAATGTTGACATGAATGACGGCTCGCACTGGTTCTATTCGTCCGCCGCCGAGTTTGAAAAAGGCAAAGCTAAATATCAGCAGTGGCTTGAAAAAGAGCGTCAAGAAAAGCGTGAGGCAAACGCGGATCAATGATAAAACTCCTCGCTCTTGACCTCGACGGCACAACGCTCAATTCAAGCGGCCAGCTTTCTGACGCAAATCGCAATGCGATCCGAAAAGCTGAAGAACGCGGTGTGCTGGTAACGATCGCGACCGGCAGGCGGTTTCGTGACGCCAGGCCTGTCGGGCTCGAGCTTGAACTCAACGCTCCGCTTATCACTCACAACGGAGCGCTATTGAAATATGCTCAGTCAGAACAGATCGTTGCATCCTCATTGCTTCCCACTGAAACCAGCCTTGAGATAGTTCGCGTCGGCAAAGATTACGGCGGCGATGCGTTGGTCAGCACCGACCCACAGGGACACGGCACATTACTTTACGATCGCGTTTCCGACGACAATCTTCCGCTAAAGAAATATCTTCGCTGGGCGGAGAATTTGCACGGCGGCGAGCCGGGACGCGAGGGCGTTGCTCACGTCGAAAACCTCGAGGCTGTTCTTCACGAACACGATATTGTTCATATTTCATTTTCGGGCACATGTGACGCAATGAGTGCGATGCTATCCGTACTTGGCCGTGAGCTGGGAAATACCGTTACGATCCTGCCTACGATCTATCCGCGGCTCGATTTTACGCTGATAGATATTCTTCCGGCCGGTGCGTCAAAGGGGCATGGCGTCGCAAAACTTGTCGAACTGAACAACCTCACCCCCGAAAATGTTATGGCCATCGGCGACAATTTCAATGACCTTGAGATGCTCGAATACGCGGGAACGGCGGTTGTCATGGGAAACTCCGACACCAAGTTGCTTGAACGCGCGGAATTTTATACAACTTTAAGTAATGATGAAAGCGGCGTTGCCGCAGCAATAGAACGATTTATCTTTAATCAGGAGAATATTTAGTGGGAAATAGAATTGCAGTTTTAGAAACAAACAAAGGCACGATCAAATTTGAACTTTTAGAGCAAGACGCGCCAAAAACAACCGAGAATTTTCGGCTTCTTGCCGACAAGAATTATTACGACGGCGTGATCTTTCATCGCGTCATCCCGAATTTTATGATCCAGGGCGGCGATCCGCTTGGCGAAGGCTACGGCGGCGAATCAGCTTGGGGCGGCAAGTTCAATGATGAGATAGACCGCAGCTCGCCGCTGTACGCAGGCCCTTACGACAAGGGCACTGTCGCTATGGCAAACTCCGGCCCGAACACGAACGGCTCGCAGTTCTTTATCATGCACGTCGATTACCCGCTGCCGCCAAGCTATACAAAATTTGGCAAGGTGATCGAGGGCCAGGACGTCGTTCATGAGATCGCCATTGTTGACCGCAATCACAACGATAAACCGCACGATCCTGTCGTGATGAACCGCGTCTATATCGTAGAGGAATAATGCGTGCGGTCATTCAGCGCGTAAAACACTCACGGGTCACGGTTGACGATCAGATCGTCGGCGAGATCGGAGCCGGGCTGCTTGTTCTGCTTGGGGTCACGCACGACGATGATAACAAGGCAGCAGACTTTCTCGTTGACAAGATAGTTAACTTGCGGATCTTTAGTGATGCCGACGGTAAGATGAATCTCTCACTAGCCGACGCCGGCGGCGAGATGCTTGTTGTTTCACAATTTACGCTTTACGGTAACACCAGTCGCGGACGGCGACCTTCGTTTATCGAGGCAGCGTCCGGCGAAGCTGCTCTCAGTTTGTATGAGTATTTTGTAGCAAAGGCCCGCGAGACGGTCAGTAAGGTCGCAACCGGCAAATTCGGCGCTATGATGGATGTCGAACTGGTCAACGACGGGCCCGTGACAATTATTCTGGACACAAAAAATTCAATTTGATAAATAATTACATTATGAAAAAGATCACCTATATTCTGTTTCTCTTTTCGCTCTTATTCGTCTTCTCCTGTGGAGGGGCTGCGGATAACAAGAAGGCCGCTAACAATGCTCCTGCCAAGCCTGAAGTCAAGACAGGCGTTGCTCCGGTTGCCGATAATGAGGTTGCCATAATTGAAATGGAAAACCCGGCATATGGAAAGATGAAAATGGAGCTTTACTCGAACATCGCTCCAAAAATGGTCGAGCGTTTCAAAGAGCTTGCGAAAGAAGGCTTTTACAATGGCGTAACGTTTCACCGTGTCGAGGATCTTGTTATTCAGGGCGGCGATCCGAAAGGCGACGGAACAGGAGGTTCAGTTAAACCAAACGTTCCCGCCGAGTTTTCCGACGTTCCATTCGACCGAGGCATCGTAGGGGCCGCCAGGACAAACGACCCGAATTCGGCCAACTGCCAGTTTTATATCACGATGAAGCGTTATCCCGGCTGGGACAAAAACTACACCGTTTTCGGCAAGATCGTAGAGGGTATGAACAATGCCGACACTATCGTCGGTGTTCCTAAGAGCGGCTCAAAACCGCTCGACCCGGTCAAGATCAAGAGCATCACCATTCAGCCTAAATAGTGCTGTGGTGCTGATGCATCTTAAAATTTCGCTCGCGTAGCTCAGTGGATAGAGTGCTTCCCTCCGAAGGAAGAAGTCGCAGGTTCAAATCCCGCCGCGAGTACCAATCGATAATAAAGGGCATCACCCACAATGCCCTTTTTTCTTTTGCCCAGACACCTGTTTCACAACCGCTCAACACCTGAAACACTTTATCTTGCAATCAGTGCCCGTTGGGTATATGATTTGCGTGAATAGGCAATTCGCCAATTTGTTTCGCAACCCGAAACTTCCTACTGTAACGTTTTTCGGGGTGTAGATAGACCGATTGCATGATAAGACTCTCCATTGTCGGCATCATATGCATGGCGTTTCTGACGCTCGCTTCTATCTGTATAAGAGCCGCCAACCCATTATTATTTCTCGACGCATCGCAAGTTAGATCGACGGCATCCGTTTACACATGGCAACAGCCCGTATCGGGAGACTGGCAATCACCGTCTAGTTGAAACCGGAGAGAACAAATCCGGCGTCCACCGACATTCTTGTTTTCAATCTTGGAGGAACAACGACCGTTACAAATGTTCCAACCCAGACGATCGGTCAGATTGTTGTCTCAGGAAACACGACCGTTAATTTCCGATCTACAACTCCTGCCACGTTGACCATTTTGGGCGACAGTAACGACGACCTCTCGATAGCCGCAGGCTCTGCTCTTAATTTCGATGGAAATAATGCGTTGACCGCTGATATTGCAGCGGGTGCGACCGGCATCATACTGGGTTCGGTAAATTTTTCATCGACAACATCCTCGGCTCATCGCCTTACGGCTGTTGATGCAAATGCTATTACCTTTGGGAATGGAGCGGTATTCACGGCCGGTCAAGGTTTCGTTGGGAATCCCTTTGGCACGACTAACTTAAATTCAATAATTTTTGAAAGCGGCTCTACCTATGTTCGTCTTGCCGGTGAGGACCCATTCGGTGCTGCGGAGCCTGCGTCAGTGGTAGTCTTTAATCACGGCAGTCTCTTTAGTCTTCGAGCGCCAACATTGTCTGCTCAGACGTCATTTTACTCAGGGCGTACGTATGCGAACTTTGAATATTATTTTACCGGCGATTCGGAAATAAGGGGTACCAGCGCGCTTGTGATGGATGATTTGACGGTTAGGGCAGGACAATTGGACTTTGATGTAAATGGCTCTCCCGGTCATTCCATAAAGGGAAATATCACAGTGCTACAAGGTTGCCGATTGAGTTTTCAGTCGTCTTTTCCCGGACACAAAATAAATCTAAACGGTACTACTCACCAGACAATCACCGTTTTTGGAAACATCAACGTCAATCCCGGCAACACTTTAGTGATTGACAATCCTTCCGGTGTAACTATTACTCGGCTTTTCATAGCATGGAATCTTGAACTCATCAACGGTGTCGTAACTGTCATTGACCCGGTTAACTATTATTTCCGTGTGCCCGGTTCCGTAACCAGAGTGAATGGCTATATCGACGGAAGTCTCTCGGAAGATTCCTTCGTTGGTACGACTAAAATTCGATGTTGGCACCGAAAACGGTTACTCGCCTGTAACTGTAGAAGTGACGGGCGGACACGACTTTCCTGCCGACATGGTAGTTAGGACAGTTCAAACGGCTCATCCCAATATCCTGTATCCGTCAAAGGCCCTGTCGAGATATTGGCAGGTGTTTGGTAGTCCTAATATCGACTCGGCGGATCTTATTTTTAGCTATCTTGACCCAACTGATATTCCGACGACAACGAACGAAGCTGACTTTGTAATCGAAAGATACACCAATGGCTTTACGCAGCCTGCCGGAGTGATCGACACTCAGGCAAATACCTTCACGGCGACTGGGCAGGGGAATCTTTATTCATTTACATACTTCACACTGGCAGACCCAGTTGCTGCTGTATCGCCGACGGCAACCAGGACAGTTCGACCGCTGCTGTATCACCTGTCGCTTTACGACCAAAGCGGCAGCGGAACGACGGGCGGAGTAAATTCTCAGGATTTTGACGTAGCCAATGATGCATTTGACTCGCTAGCGGCGGGCGATTTCGTCGTACCTGCGGGACAGACATGGACAGTTCAAAAAGTTGTCGTAAACGGACTCTACTTTAATGGGACAGGTCCGGCCGAGTCATTCAATTTTGCTTTTTATACAGACGCCGCGATGTTTCCCGGCTCGGTAGTCGCCGGTGGTACTTTTACGGGGGCAACTTATACCAACGCGGCGGGCGTGGATCACACTGCCGTCAACTCTGGAACTAAGTGCCGGGACGTACTGGGTTTCGGTTCAGGCGAGAATGGATGGTCCTTCGGGCGGGCAGTGGGGTTGGACAAATAGAACCGTAACAACAAGCTCACCCGCCGCATGGAAAAACCCGGGCGGTTGCTTCAACATTCCAGCATGTGTCGGCTGGGCGAGAAGAGGGGCAACATGTATGATCGACCCTGCGGCTCCCGATCAGGTCTTCAAGTTAATGGGAACGATAGGGGCAACATCTGTTTGTGTAACATCAACCCCCACGCCTAACGGGACGCCGTGTCTTCGCGGGGGATGCCTCGATCCAATGTTTGACTTTGATGGCTTGGTAACGACAGAGGTTGGAGATGCCACCGGTGAAGATGTTGCAATTCAGCCTGACGGCAAGATCGTTGTCGCGGGTTTAGCAAATCGTGGCTCCAATGCCGATATGGGCGTCGTCCGTCTGACGGGAGTCCGAGTTCTCTTTGGCGTTGATTCAATTTGGCTCGATTATGCTGCGGCGGTTGTTGTACAGCCGGACGGGAAGATCGTCGTTGCAGGTACTGCATACAGAAGTGCTAATTTCACTCCAACCGATTTTGCACTGGCTCGCTATAACACTGACGGTAGCCTTGACACCGGTTTTGACGGGGATGGAAAGGTAACGGTCAGTTTTGCAAACGGACACGAAGAGGCGGCCGATTTGGGGCGTGTTTACGATCACACTGTTCAAGAGTCAACTCGCCAGATTTGATGAACTAAGTGCCGGGACGTACTGGGTTCAGCCAATCGGTTCAGGCTGACAATAAGATCGTCATTCGGGCGGATTTTTACTTGCACGTTTTGAGATGGATGGGGTTGGAGCCGATATGTCGAGTGGGAATGGCGATTCGTAACAACCCGACGGCAAGAAGCTTGTCACCCGCCAGCAATGCCAATGGCACTCTCGACACCACCTTTGGGGCCGGCGGGCGTGTGATCACGCAGTTCGGTGTTTCCAGTTCGGCAAACGGTGTTGTAATCCAAGACAATGGCAAGTGTCGGCTGGGCGAGAAGAGGGGCAATGCCGACGGAAGTCTTGATTCGTCCTTCGGCACTGATGGCATAGTAACAACTCATTTGATGCCTTGCAGCAGGAATATGCTCGGGCAGTGACCCTCCAACCGGACGGTAAAATTGTGGTGGCAGGTTTAGCGACTCCGACGCGCGGTACGTTCGGAAGACCCGTTGCGGGAAATTTATCGGGGACGGTCACTTATGGCAATGCTATCGGTGCACCGACGACGCGATTTGTTTCTAATGTGTTGATTAACGGCGCCGGTTCGGTTCCGGTTTCGGCGGTTTCTAGTTTTCCGAACGGGACTTATTCGCTGAGCGGATTTGGTTCGGGGGCTTATACAGTTACGCCGAGCAAGACGGGCGGTGCTGGCAGTGCGATAACGTCGTTCGATTCGGCCCTGATCGCAAAGCATGTCGCCGGGATCCAGCCTTTGGCGGGAAATCAATTGATAGTGGCAGATGTGAGCGGAAACGGCACTTTGTCGTCGTTTGACTCGGCACAGATAGCTCGTTATGTTGCCGGGCTCAATAATTTTGGCTCGACCGCAAACTGGCTCTTTACACCCGCAAACAGAAACTACGCCTCTGTCACCGGAAACATCACAGGAGAAGATTTCGTAGCTCTCCTGATGGGCGACGTCTCAGGCAACTGGACCAACACCGGAGCAAGATAAGATTCACCACAAAGGCGCGAAGATCACATAGGGAGTCTCTTTAACAGATCTTTGTGTCCTTCGTGCCTTTGTGGTGAAAAAACCACCGGAAAGTTACGCCATATCGAGAAAACCATGTCATATCGGGAAAATTGGTATTTCAATTTGAGCGGACTCGTGCTAGGTTGATGCGGGATCGTTGGATCGGCTGCGATCAGGCTATTTGAAAATTAGTTCAGAGTGCAGGTTCTAGCCTGTTCCATGCTCACAGATGAAACGCGAAAAAAAACGCTGGGACAGTGGGACAGCGGGACAGTTGCAAAGGCCCGCACGTCAGTAAGGGCGAAACAGGCAACGGTGAACCTATTGCTCTTGCTCATGCGCGGGCTTGTGCAACAGAACTCATCGAAAAAAACCGTGGGACAGTGGGACAGCGGGACAGTTGGCATGTAAGCGTTGCAGATAAATGACTTAAGCCTGTCCCACAGTGTCCCAAACTGTCCCAGCCGTTTGGGACAGTATTAATAAGTATTAACAAGTGTGAATAAGTATTAATTATTCAGTGGGAGCGGCGGCACTTAAACCTTGAATAAATCGCTTTTCAGCGTTATTATTACGCGTGTCCGACCTTGTTTTAAAAATTTATGAAATATATCAATCCTGATCTTCGCGGATCAAAACTTCGCGCTGTTAGAGCGGTCATGATCGGCTCTCTCTGTTTATTGTTGGCGGTTTTTACGCTTTTCCACTATAAGGGCCGTGTTGTGGCGGGTTCTCCGCTGATCGCAGCCACAAGCATGGAATCTGTCTTTACCAGAACTATGCTGGCTAAACCCGGTTCCAAGATCGCTCCCGAGGTGATCGTTGACACTATCAACGGTAAGACCGCCTCAGCAGTGATATATCTCGCCAGCCAGGCGGACGTAAGCGCCGCATACGAAATGCGGGATCAGGATGCACGCGGTTGGTATGTCTACAACACCCTGTCGAAGCACGCTGAGGCAACTCAGGCAGGCATAAAGTCGTTCCTGGCCGTTCGCGGCATAGCGTTTCAGTCGTTTTGGGCTGCCAACATGATCGTTGCTGACGTTGATCGGGCAACCGCTGAAGAGTTGGCATTGCGTTCCGATGTAGCCCGTATCGACTCGAACCGCCCGGCTCGTTGGATCGAAGATCCTGCAATTGCCGATTTCCAGGAGTCATCAGAACGGCCTGAGGTGCCCGAGACGGTTGAGCTGGGCATTACGAACGTGAACGCTCCGTCGGTATGGGCATTGGGCTTTACCGGACAAAATATGGTCATCGGTAATCAGGACACCGGTATTCGCTGGACCCATAGTGCTCTAAAGCCGCACTATCGGGGATGGAATGGAGCCACAGCAGATCATAACTACAACTGGCATGACTCTATACATTCCGGCGGCGGCTCTTGTGGAGCCGATACAACTGCCCCGTGTGACGACAACGGCCACGGAACTCACACCACGGGCACAACAAGCGGCGACGACGGCACCGGAAATCAGGTCGGCGTAGCTCCCGGAGCCAAGTGGATCGGCTGCCGAAATATGGATCAGGGCAACGGAACACCGGCGACTTATACCGAATGTTTCCAGTTTTTTATGGCCCCGACCGATCTTACAGGCAGCAACCCAAACCCCGCTCTTCGTCCGCATGTGATGAACAATTCCTGGGGTTGCCCGATAAGCGAGGGCTGTACATCGGGTGCTGAGCTTGAAACTATCGTCAATAATACGCAGGCATCGGGCATTTTTGTTGTGGTCTCGGCAGGAAATGACGGCCCTGGCTGCAGCTCGATCAGCAACGGTACTCAGGCCGGCCCGCCCGCACCATATCTGGCAAGTTTCTCCGTTGGAGCGATCAGTGCATCGACAAACACGGTTGCAAGCTTCAGCAGCCGCGGCCCAAGCCTCTTTTACACACCCAATCTTTTGAAGCCGAATATTTCAGCTCCGGGCTCTAATGTCCGTTCGAGCACGCGAACCAGCGATACAAGCTACGGCAGTTTAAGCGGCACTTCGATGGCCGGACCACACGTTGCAGGCGTCGTGGCAGTCCTTTGGTCCGCACGACCTGCTCTTGTCCGGGACATCGCAGCCACCAAAACACTCTTACAGAACACGGCAAATCCGAACGTTACGGTGACCGGCGGACAGACTTGCGGCGGCACATCTTCGACCCAGATACCCAACAATTCTTTTGGCTGGGGACGTGTGGACGTGTTGGCAGCCTATAACGCTGCTGCCGGTTCTACGCCAACCGCGACCCCCACGGCAACAAATACGTCGACGAATACGCCTACCAGCACCTCGACTTCGACCGCTACCAGTACTCCGACACCTGCGGCCGCCGCTATCTCAGGCACGGTCACGTATGGTAACGTCATCGGTTCGCCGACCGGGCCGCGATTTGTCTCAAATGTTCTGCTTAACGGCGCGGGTTCGCCTGCCGTTTCTACAACCACCAACAGCCTCGGTTCATATGTGCTGACTGGCTTTGGAGCAGGTGCCTATACGATCACTCCTACCAAAACCGGCGCAACGAATGGTGCGATAACGTCATTCGATGCGGCCCGGATCGCTCAACACGTTGTCGGAGCTACCACCCTGAATGCAACTCAGCTCATCGTAGCCGATGTCAGCGGAGCCGGCGGAGTGTCATCATTTGATTCTGCAATGGTCGCAAGTTTTGCCGTCGCCTCACCGAATATCGGACAGACAGGAACTTGGAGATTTGCTCCGGCAAGTAACTCACACGCTTCGATCTCGGGCAATATCAGCGGCGAAGATTACAGCGCTTTGCTGATGGGCGATGTTTCGGGAAACTGGGTTGATGTAGGTTTAAGGCCTGCTACCTTCGGCGGCCCGCAAAAACCGATCACGCTCAGTGCATCGCGAATGACGGCCGGTGATGCAAATAATGTCACCATTCCGGTAAGAGTCGATGACATAAACGGTAAGGGCATTCTCAGTTACGAGTTCGACCTTAGATACGACCCGGCAGTTATCGTTCCGCAGGATAGGCCGATAGATCTCACCAAAACGGTGAGCCAGGGCCTGTCAATCGCGGTGAACGCAACAGAGCCCGGCCTGTTAAGGGTTGCGGTTTATGGAACGGCCCCGATAGACAAAGATGGCGTTCTGTTGAATCTCAGGTTTAGATCCGTCGGTGTGCGGGATATGATCTCACCCATCCACTGGGAACGTGTAGTGTTCAATGAAGGCAACCCCGCCGTGATCGCCAATGATGGTGCGGTGTCGCTATCACCGATAGCGTCGCAGGACCTTAGCAGCAGGTTGTTTTCGGTAGGCTTTTACTCGAACAGCAGATCTACCGATTCGGACGGATCAGTTTGGTAAAACAGACCGATAATCAAAAACAAAAAAGGCCGTCTTTACAGACGGCCTTTACTTTTTACAGATCAGGCGATCACGGCCGGACCTTCAATGCAGGATCACCAAGCAAAACCCAAGAGTAACCTACATCACTGCCTGCGATGGACGTCTTCGCATCAACCACGAGGTCACCGATCCGTCTTATGTTACCTAATCCGATCTGCATGAAGAATGGAGCTCCCATAGTCAATTGATAATCCGGAGTCGTCTCTGTCGTGGAGGCCCATGTTGCCACTGCACCGCCATTTGCTTTCAGAAGAGCTTCCCCTAGCGAATCGCTCTTATCCGAAATGAAGAATCCGTTAAGACATGTAAGCATGGTCATAATTGACGTTCTGTTTGTATTTGTCAGCGAAGGGGCATCAAGGGAACTGAAAAAATTTAGACTCGCCCATGACGACAGATTACCATGTCCCGAATAGTTAACAATTAAGGGTCCCTGATTTACTGCATTTATGACATTATCGCGCCCCATAGGATCAGGAGACGTGTTTCCCGGTGGAAGCATTCGGTTTATGTATGTTTTAGGCATACTAGCAGGCATCTGATCCATCAGAGCATGACACATAGCCTCAAAATCGAAACCATCGGGTCGGTCAAATGCACATACGGCTCCTCTATCGAGTGACTGGTTTGCAGGAGTTTCGAAAGCCATCGTTTTAGCGAGCACACTATCCACAACGGCGGTCGTTCGAGCAGGAATTCTGCCAATAGCCATCTCGGCCAAGCCGTCATTATTAAAATCGGCCATAGCTTCATCGCTACCGGTATCTTCAAAGATAAGTTCAACGTGCGCGCTCGGGATCAGATCGTTGTAGCCAAAACCTTTATAATTTCTCGCGTCACTTGAAGCGTCGCCCATTAGCAAAATGTATCGTGGTTTCGGATTTTGCCAGCTATTTTTTGCGTATCGAAGAAACTGACTGATACCTGCAGCACTATGTTCACCGTAGCTGAATTCGTCATACACATCGGCGACATCCACAACCTTCACATTAAAACCGCCGCCCGCAGTACTGCGTCGATAATCGGCCCACCTTTCCGCAGCTGCCATAAAGTCCGGATCAGAGTAGGAAATAATTATCATGTCGGCCTGATTATTTGCCGTCGAAAGCGTTGAGGCGTTATTGGCCGTTATTGAAGGCGACTGTAGAAGGCCGGAATCTTCTACAGCATACATAACAGAGGGACGGTTTGAAGGCATCCGAACCGCAAATGTCGAACCGTTCTGTATTATCGGCAGGTCCGTTATCAATTGAGGACTTCCGTCAAGCGTTGTATCAAAAACCCTGATATTGGCTGATGTAAAGCCATCTACATCCATCTTTCGATAGCCCGGTGTGAAGAATAGAGCTTTGTTCTGGTCGGCAACATATTTCCTCGAAAACTCTATCTTGATCGAATCAAAGTAAACAACGTCAGATGAACGGGTAGTCGCAAACTGCAGAACATTTTGCCCTTCGACAAGTAGGCTTGGCGGCAAAGAAAGTTGTGCTGAAAAATTGTCATAGTTGGCACCGTAGATAAACCCGAACTGTTGTCCGTTAATGAACGCCTTTACTGCATGGGCTCCAGGGTCAAAGCCCTGAAACTTCACCGTGGCCACCGCGTTCAATCCCTGCAGATCAATCCCCGTAAGGTTTAGTGAAGGACATGGCGGGTCAAGCGGGTTGGGGCTCGGACACGGCGGAATTGAGGAAAAAACAGCCCGTCCAAAATAGTTCTCAATATCACCGTTTCTGATACGAGCATCGTAATTTTGTCTGTCCTTTGTTTCGACACTCAATCGATAGTTCCTTGACAGCACATTACCACCAATGTTGTTAAGGATCTTTGTTACCATTCGCTTTCCGGGAACGGTCCCGGAGATCAGGTAATATGTCCGAGTGTCTGTCTCTCGCACATCTAGGCCGCGGCCGTAGAAATCAATGTACTGTCCCGTTGGTTCAGCAATGATGGCCTGTTCGTTACCATTCATGAAGAGCCGCCAATTCGTGGGGTCGCTGTTAACGTCAAATCCCGCCGCCTGAAGTTCAGCACGGGTTACGCGGTACATACCTTCCTTTTTGACAGCGATCTTTACACCCTGCTGAGTGACCAGTTCTCGCTGCATTTCCGGATTGGGCGGCACAATATGCCGATTTACGAGGGCCTGAAGATCAGCCGGAAGAGCAAGTGCGTCTTTTCTTACACTGCCATTTCTGGACCGCGCCGCAATTTCTAATTCGGCTTTTGTATTCCCGGTCGAGGCAGGAAAATTGGAAGTATACTGCGGATTAAACTGCCCGGTCGATTGACGGGTGCCGTTCCTAAAAAGGTTCTCAATGATGTATGTCGAGCCTAATTCGCCCTGCGGATCATAAAAGTCGTAAATTTCACCGCTAACCGTTTTCTGTCCGCTCTTCCTAATACCACCGAGGATCAGCGGGCTGACAGGCTCATTGCCGTCCGCGGTTACCCTGTAAATGAAAAACCCAATATTTCCAAGCTCGGCACGCATTTCCCAGCGAATAAAGACACCCTGCCCGTCGCTGAAGGCCTGTATGTTTTCATACTCAGCGATCGCTCCTCTGACGCCGCTGTTCGTATTTGCTCTGGACTTCTGAGCAAACGACGGCATACACGCTAAACATATTAAAATAGCCAAAATAATGACCGACACTCGTTTTTTCATGTTTTTACTCCAAAAATTGCTTGGAAGGGTTGGCGAAATATAGATGTTAATGCCTAATTTATAAAATTAACATTTTTTGGCCTTTTTCACAATAGATTTTTCATTCGACGAGACCGCCTTAGTCCCCGCTCCTTACCCCGATTTCATTGGCTCAAAAGTGCAACCACAAGTGCATCTAGCTAACGAGTTGACGAAGCACATACGGAAGGATTCCCCCGTTTTTGTAATATTCGATCTCGATAGGCGTATCGATACGAAGCGTAAGCACAGCCTCCGAAGTTTCGCCATTTGCCCGAGTTATTTTCAAGGTAACATCCTGCCGTGGGCGAACCTCGCCGGCCTCAAGTCCCACAAGATCAAAGGTCTCTGTTCCGTCGAGCCCGTGACTCGCTGCCGATTCTCCGTCCTTGAATTGAAGCGGCAACACGCCCATACCGACCAGATTTGAGCGGTGAATTCGTTCAAAAGACTGTACAATGACGGCATTGACGCCCATCAGCGAAGTTCCCTTCGCAGCCCAGTCTCGCGAACTCCCAGTCCCGTATTCCGATCCCGCAAATATGACAAGCGGCGTTCCTTCAGCCTTATAGGCCATTGCGGCATCATAGATCGTCATATCAGCGCCATCGGGCTGATGTTTTGTCATTCCGCCCTCAACCGGCGCGACCATCTGGTTTTTGATGCGAACATTGGCGAAAGTTCCGCGCAGCATCACACGGTCATTTCCCCGACGCGAACCATACGAATTAAAATCCTGTGCCTCGACTCCTTGTTCCTGAAGGTACAATCCAGCAGGTGAATTTGCCTTGATCGCACCGGCAGGAGAAATATGATCCGTGGTAACCGAATCACCAAATATCGCGAGCGCCCGCGCACCTTTAATATCAGAAAAACTGCCAAGCTCCATCGAAAAATTCTCAAAGAACGGCGGCTCCTGAATATACGTTGACGCGGTGTCCCACTCATATATCTGCCCGACGCTCGATCTTATTCCATTCCAAAGTGGATTTTGCTCCGCAAACTGTGTGTAAAGTCTCCTGTATGTTTCGGGATCGAATGCTTTTTGCAGATACTCTTTCACTTCATCCAACGACGCCCAAATGTCCTTCAAAAAAACGTCGTTGCCGTCGCGATCCTTGCCAAGCGGTTTCGAGTACGGATCATTAAGAATCGTGCCCGCCAATGCAAATGCCACGACCAGCGGCGGTGACATCAGGAAATTGGCCTTAACGTTCTGATGAACTCGCGCTTCAAAATTGCGGTTTCCGGAGAGAACTGAAGCAACAACAAGATTGTGATCGACGATCTGCGACTCTATGCCGGAATCAAGCGGTCCTGAATTTCCAATGCACGTCGTGCAGCCATAACCAACAAGATTAAATCCGACCTCGTTAAGATATTGCTGCAAACCGGCTTTTTCAAGATATTCCGTAACAACGCGAGAACCCGGGGCAAGCGACGTTTTTACATACTCGGGTACTTTCATACCGCGCTCCGCAGCTTTTTTTGCAACGATGCCGGCAGCGATCATAACCGCAGGATTAGAGGTATTTGTGCAAGAAGTTATAGCGGCGATAACAACGTCGCCGTTGCCTACCGTACTGCCTTTTAGGTTGGAAGATTCGACAGCGAATCTCTGACTCATCTCCTCAGATGATTTGCCAAAACCACCATCGGCTACGGGCTTTGTGAACAGCTCAGCAAATTTATCGTCGAGGTCCGCAAGCTCGATGCGATCCTGCGGTCGTTTTGGCCCCGCGACAGCCGGTGTAATTGTACCCAGATCTAATTCGATAACGCTTGTGTAATCAACTTCACCCGCTTTTGGAATACCAAACAATCCTTGGGCTTGATAGTAATTACGGATCGTGTCGATCTGTTCTGCACTGCGGCCAGTATTCGCAAAATACTCAAGCGTCTTTTCATCCGTTGGGAAGAACCCCATCGTCGCTCCGTATTCGGGCGCCATATTTGCTATCGTTGCGCGATCTGTCGCATGCAGAGCCGCAGCACCTTCTCCAAAAAATTCGACAAATTTTCCCACGACATTTGCTTTCCGCAGCATTTCAGTGACGCGAAGCACGAGATCGGTGGCCGTTGCACCTTGCGGCAGCTCGCCCGTCAAATTAACACCGACAACATCAGGCGTGAGGAAATAAACCGGCTGGCCAAGCATTCCTGCCTCGGCCTCTATGCCGCCAACTCCCCAGCCGACAATGCCAACGCCGTTTATCATTGTCGTATGTGAATCTGTTCCAACCAGCGAATCGGGGAAATACACACCATCACGCTCAAAAACGCCTTTAGCTAAATACTCGAGATTTACCTGATGAACAATACCGATTCCCGGAGGGACAACGCTGAAACCATTAAATGCCTGAGTTCCCCACTTCAGAAAACGATAGCGCTGGTCATTACGCTTAAACTCCATCTCCATATTTCGCTGATAAGCCGATTCACTGCCCGCAAAATCAACCTGAACGGAATGATCGATCACCAGATCGACCGGCACGAGCGGTTCGATAACACTGGGATCTTTGCCCATCCGTTGTACAGCCGAACGCATCGCCGCCAGATCCACAAGAAGCGGCACACCCGTAAAATCCTGCAGCACAACACGCGCAACCACAAAAGGAATTTCGTTTGTCCTTTCGTCATTGGCTCCCCAAGCCGCCAATTCACGAACATGGTTCTCGCTGATCTTCTTTCCGTCATCAAAATTACGAAGAACACTCTCCAAAACGATGCGGATAGAAACAGGCAGCCTTGAGATCGCTCCCAGCCCTTCCTTCTCAAGCTGCGGCAGCGAATAAAATGCGCCATCTGTTCCCGATCCAGTGCTAAAAGTCTGTCGCGAATTGAATAAATTATGTGTCATAGTCTTTTTAATTTAAACAAGTAGTTTAACACATACTAATAACAAGACCGCTCACCAAAATTAGGCGCGCGTTTGATCTGAAGTAGCTCACTATTCTCGCTACCGTTTGTTTATTCGGCATCACCCCTCCGAAAGGCCCCGTGGTACGGGTCGTCAAAGTATCACTTATGAAAAATTGCTAAGCAATACTAGCATATATTTATAAAAACCTTGAGAAATTAAGGGGGTTTGTATGAACGTCATTACGGCTGTATAATGTTGCGTTAAACGGCGCCTTCGTCTATCGGTTAGGACGCGAGGTTCTCAACCTTGAAAGAGGGGTTCAACTCCCCTAGGCGCTACCAAATTTATGATCGTCACAACTGGCATCGAAGTCGAAGGAAGGCAGATCGGCGAATATCTCGGCGTTGTTCGAGGCATTGTCGTAAGAGCGACCGGTATTGGACGAGGTATCATCGGCGGATTGAAATCTATCGTCGGCGGCAACATTGAAGAGTGGGCGCATGTTTGCGAGCACGCACGAATGGAAGCCTTCAACCGGATGGTTCAGCACGCTCATGAGATCGGCGCGGATGCCATAATTGGAATGCGCTACGATGCGACTGAATTTTCACAGGGAGCGACCGAGGTTCTCGCATACGGCACCGCCGTTCGCCTAAAATAATAAGACCTCGCTTTACCAAACCGGTCCATTCCCATTCTTCCCTGTCCGCAAATCTGCTATCCATTTGAAAAGCCTCGAACCCAGCAGTCTTGGCGTTTGGACTTCCGTTATACCGATCGTCTTCTTTGGGATGCCGTCTCGCAGCTTCAATGTCATTTCGCAGAGCATCCGATTTTGACAAAGACCTGCCTTAAGGGCACTTAGCGGTTCAACATTAAACTTGATCTCATCGTCGGACAAAATGAGTCGCCGGCCCAGCTTTAGACCACTTCTCGTACGACTAAGCCCCTGATCTACCAGCACATTCCGCTGATGCATGGTCCCGTCTCTAACAAGGAAAACTTTTGCACTCAGATCATTGCCCGAGTCGTCACAATGAAAAACTGCCGTCGCATCTGTAAAATGACCTCGTCCCCAACATGACGAACCTGCTTCCACCAATGAGCGATCGCCTCTAAAATGATCGTGATAACCGGTGCCGCGGAAATGCACAAGACTTTTGATGCTGCCCGCTTTATCGGCCAAAGATATTCGCCCGCTAACGTCGCTGCGTGTAACAGCCAAGTTCCTGCAGTACCGAACTGCATCAGCCTTATCATCGGGACCCGTCAGATCGGATTCGACAAAAAGCCATTCCAACTCGGCCAAGAGCCTTCTCTTTCTTGTTGTGGGTAGATCAATATGAAGGACAAATCCGGAGCCGTATGATGCGGTCTCCATTTCAAAGCATGAGTTTCCGATCGAACATTGCACCACCTTTTCATCCACCGAAAATTGCTCCGGGGTAAATTCACTCACAGCCTCGAAAACGGCTTTCCCATCGACAGCGTAAACAAGCGAAACCGCGGGGATCCGCTCCGTAATAACCGACCTATCTCCATTCGATCTTGGAGGGAAGGGATGATCGTCATAAAACTCGATCACCAGGGCTTCGCGGCCGTCATCAGAAAGCGCGTCAAAATGCCAGCGCTCAAATGTACCCGCCTGCTGCTGACACCGTCGGCGGACATCCTCAATGCTTGAAATAAACGCAACTTCCCCTGCTGAGGAGTTCTGCTGACGATCTGACATTAGAAAAGATTCCAATTCAGAATTGCAGAAATCTAAAAATATGGCAAACTTTCGGGCAAAAAACGAATCTTTAACAAATGTTCGACTCTTCCATGTTTTTATTAAGAGGAGAAACCCAGTGAAGATATTTTCAACAATACCAATGATAGCCGTGGTTGCCCTTTTCGGACTGCTTACCACCGCCTGTCCGGAGCGGAAGAGTATCGGCGATATTAATGCCAACCCCGGCAAATACCAAAACAAGGAGGTCGCGATAGCCGGAGTCGTTCGCGACAGTTATGGATTTGGAATTCCGGGAACGAATATCGGAGGTGGAGCCTACAAGGTTGATGACGGCACGGGATCCATCTGGGTCCTGGTCACCGATGGAAACGTCCCGTCAAAAGGTGCCGAAGTTGGCGTAAAGGGCACGATCGGCTCGGGCATCAACTGGCACGGGCGCAACTACGGACTGGGAATGTATGAGAAAGACAGACGCTATCGCAAACGATAGGCGACTTGCCGGGCCATACCCATCTATTTGCAGCTATGCCGCCGCTTCTCAAGCGATAAACTCGGCGGCATAGCCGCAAACGCATTGTCATTTTTTGCTACACTTGTTGTGATCATTTCCGATGACAACATTTCTTACAACACTCGATCATCAATTCATCCTCCTCGATCGGAACTCACGCGAGTTGCTAACGCTCCTCGACGACACTCTGCTTTACCAATCCCCGCGCAAACTCGCAAACTCTATGTCGCCGTTCTCCTGCGGTGAATATATCCTCCGCTCGGCGGCGATGGTCGAGAAAACTTTTGGCGGGATCACTACCAGACTGTGGGATGATCCTTTTGAATGGACGCTTCCGGAAAAGCTGGCTGACAAACAAAGCATTTTGCGGTACTTAGACGAGGTAGAAGCTACAAGAAAAAAGGGATTCGCTTTTTTCACATCTGATCAAGACCTTACCCGCGAAATACCCGCGCCGGAGCAGCTAAGATCCTTGATCAGCATCTTGCTGGAAACGCTGATGATGGCCTCTCATTATCAGGGCCGGGCCTTTGCTGTTTTCCAGATGATCTCCGACAAAAAACTCCCGAGGCTTTGAACCTATTGCATAGCGAACCTTTTCGTGCAAGAATTCGTTTAGATTTGCGGCTTATCCAAAAAAGGTTAAGGAGCGTTCAATGCACTGCCCGAATTGCGGACAACAACAAATATCAAATGAGACAAAGTTCTGTTCTCGCTGCGGCATGCCGTTGAATATCGTCGCCGAAGTGGTCGCCCACGGCGGCACTTTACCGCAGCTCGCTCAGTTGGAGCAGATGAACTTCAAAAAGCCGTTATTTTCCAAGAAGAACGGCGTTGTATTCGGCACGTTGTGGTTCATATTTCTGACGATGTTCTGTACATCTTTCCTCGGCATTGTAAATGCTCCCAGTGAACTGATGGGCGTTGTTGCTATCACGGGTGTTTTTGGTGCGATGATGATCATTGTCGGTTCACTTGTATTGCTGCCGAGTTCCAAACCTCCGATCTTTTTCCCTGACAATCTTCAACGTCCGCCTGACCAACTTCAATACGGGGCAGCAGGCCAATCTTCTCTTCCGCCTGCTCATTCTGTGCCTGTGGGAACGTATGCCGCGCCGCTTGCGGGTTCATGGCGCGACACGAACGATCTGCAGCCGGCCAGCGTTACCGAAAATACAACCCGCCTTTTAGACGAACAGGAGAAACCGTAAATGTTTTGTCCACAATGCGGCCAGGAAAAACTCTCCGATGAAACGACCTACTGTTCGCGCTGCGGATTTCTTCTGGTTGCCGTCAATGATCTTCTGCAAACCGGCGGCTCAAATCCGCTTGCCGTCTCACCCCGTACATCATCTATTCAATCCGCCCGAAAGCGCGGACTTAAACAGGGCTTATTTCTTTTCCTGCTGACATTCCTTCTCGCTCCGCTGATGGGAATGGTAACGCTGGCCTTAAACATCGAACCATTCCTTGTTGGCGCGGCAGTCATCATCTGCTTTGTCGGCGGATTGCTGAGGATGGTTTATGCTCTGATGTTCGAGTCGGCAGAATCAGGAACACCGACGCTGGAAGAAAAAGTGTTAGCCGGAACTTCTTCGTTACGCTCGCCGGCACCAAATGCGCTTCCTCCACAACACTCTGTCCCGGCACCTCAGTACTTTGCACCCGCATCAGGAAATTGGCGCGATACGAATGAGCTGCAACCCACAAGCGTCACCGAAAACACTACTAAGCTCCTCGAAAAAGACGAGACACCTCTATAGCCAACCGCCTGTCCGTCGCGTCTGCCTTTGCGCTTGATCTGTTTTCCGTGCTAAATTTTCGTCGATGTGCGGACGTGCTTCACAGGTCAGGGCCGAAAGGTTCGGCGAACTGATCGCTCACTGGCTTTATCCCGAAATGTTTCAGCCGCGTCATAATTTGCGGCCGACCGAGCCTGCTTGGATCGTTGCGCGGCGCGGCGATGGACTTATCAAAACTCTCGAAGCTCGCTGGTGGTGTCAGTGGGACGGTGCCCGGCAGTTCGAAGCAAAGTTCCCCACGTTCAACGCACGCGTTGAGACGATGCACGAGAAAAAACTCTGGCCCGATCTGTTAAAGAAAGGTCAACGCTGCATCTTCCCTATCGACAGCTTTTACGAGTGGCCCGTCAAAGGCAAAGGCCTGCCGCCGGTCGAGATATTTGTCGCAGGCCGCGAGCCCTACGCGCTCGCCGGATTGTGGAGCCGCTATTTCGAAGGCGATAAGACGCGATATTCCTTCACCGTCTTCACCACCGAGCCGAACGAGTTCATGAAACCCATCCACGAAAAAGCTATGCCCGTCATCCTAGGCAGTAAAGAGGAACAAGAACTCTGGCTCACGACAGGCGACGAAGAATTACTCCGCCCCTTCGAAGGCAAAATGGAATTCGACAAACTTCCAGACACACTCGAAAAGATATATCCCGACGAGAATCAAAAATATTAGCGGTTGCCAAGCTAAACGGTTAGTGCTACATTTTCCGTGCGCCAGATGTCGCGATAAAATTATGAAAAAGAATCTTTTTGCACTTGTGGTCGTTGCGATGTGTGTCCTGAGCGGATATGCACAGGCGGATAAGCCTTTTGTTTCTAAAGACGGCCGGTTTAGTGTAGTTCCACCGACTGGATTTGAGGAACTTAAGTTCAGTACAAAGACCCGTCATAATCCGTATGGCGATGTTGAAGTAAACATTTTCATGCTCAACCTCGGTCACGCCGGTTGCTCGATAGAGTATTACGACTTTCAGGACGAGGCTTACAAGCAGCACTCCGTCGATCAATGGGTTAGCTTCATGGCTAAAGGGGCTCAGAGTGTGCCCGGGATGACGGCCTCTAATTTGGAAAACACTACGGTTGACGGCTATCCGGGATTCTCGATCGATATGTCGCGTCAGGATGACAAGGATCCGCTGTACATACGAACCGTGACCGTGATCGCAAAGCCGCGGGTTTACGTTTATAAGTTCTCATCGTCAGACAAGGCCGATCTAAACAGGGCGGACGTCCTGAAATTCTTTCGCACGTTTCACATTCAAAAATAAGTCGGCGATGACAACAATGCCTTACTCTACCCCTTCGAAGGTGAAATAGAATTCGACCAACTCGAAACCAAGCTCGAAAAACTTTATCCGGATGAGAATCAGAAGTATTGATTCAATTGCAAGTCTCTTTTTAGAGCTGGAGCTTTGCCTCTGCGTGCGGAGCACGCTAAATATGAGTGTAGCTACAGGTGAAGCGTAGCGTAACCTGTAGACGATCTACCTAAGCGCGTGTGAAACACGCGAAATTATTCCCACAGATATTTCTCTTCAAAATGTATCCGGTGCTTTGTGAGCAATGACTTGTATTCATCCTCAAAGCCTTGTCGCCTGTGATGTTCTTTCTGGTCGAGGATGTATTTCCTGACCTTACTCTCCGCCGATTCGCTCACGGTAAATGCTCCGTAGCGTCTTTGCCAGCTAAATTTCGCTGAATGGTTCCGCCGTATCCATCTCGACGAGCTTGACTTCAGATCACGCATAAAATCCGGAAAAAACTGATTTTGATCAAGATTGACGAGCAGATGAACATGGTCAGGCATACCGTTTATTGCCAACGGAACCCCGTTATGATTTTTTACGATGCCGCCAAGATATTTATGCAATTCGGGTTCCCATTCGCCGATCAGAGGCAACCGGTCCTTTGTTCCGAATACGATGTGATACAGAAAATGCGTATGTGACATGGTTTTATGCCGCGTGTTTCACACGCTCGTCGTTTCTCGGTTACATTCTACACATTTCGCCTTTGGCTTTATGTGTAGCTACCCTTATTAAACGTGCTCCGCACGTAATCCACGACCATAATAAATTATTACTTTCTCGTTTGCGGAGCACACGGCTTTGCCGCCGCTCTCACTGGGAAACACAGAGAAATTACTCCACCAGTGGCCCGGCCTCGGTTTTCATGCTGACGCCCCATGAGTCGCGGGTGCATTTTTCTTTTCTGCCTTTTGAACTGAATAGATACCAGATGACGGGTTTGCCGCGGTGGTCCCGCTCTTCGATCCACATCTCAGTACCAAGATCGTTTCGCGTGTATGTCAGGCCGGGCAGATCGTCGCCGCGTTCACATGCACGTCGCCATGCCGACTGTGAGCCCTTGCAGGAACTGCGAGCCTTTGCAACGGGGTCTTTATCGTCAGGAGTTTCACTGACACTCTTAGTGTGAACACCGGTTCGCAGGTCGTCTGCCGGTCGCGGCTTTCGGCCCTTCGGTTTCTGAGCCTTGGGCTTAATGGGCGTCGCTTTCGGGGTTTCTTTGGTAACGACAGTTGGCGATGGCTGCGGCGGTGTTTCGCGAACCCCGGAAATAGCAGTTTTCGGAGTAGGCAACAGGCTTCGTTCCCTTTTAGCCGCTTCTTTGATCGCGAACCCGAGCTCATCCGTCCACATGTGCAGGTAGCGTTGAATGTTCGATTTCGGCAGGTCGAGAGCCTTGGCGATCGAGCGGACACTGACGCCTTTATCCGACATATTTTTGACCTTTTCGATCGTCGGCCACAGACGCTTTTCCGGAAACGGCTGGTTGTGGTCGCTCTCTGCGTCAAAACCGAAATGATCGAGGCTCAGGAAATTGCCGCCCCAGCGCGAGATCCAAAACCACGGGACGTTCGATTCGTTATAGACCTTTGCGCTGCTGTGCACGATCAATTGCTTTATGTATCGATACGCAGGGTTGCGCATGCTCATGCCTATCATAAAAACACTGTCGGCAAAGCGGCTGAACAGTGCCGAGCAACTTCCCGCCGTGCTCTCGCGCACCGAGCCGTACTTCGAGCTGCGTGCCAGCACGAGTATCGAGATGCCCAGCTGCGACCTCAGGCGATGCAGTTCCTTCATCACCGTGTAAGTTTCGCCGTAGCCGTAAACCGAACGCTGCAAATAGGTTATGTTGTCGATAATGACGACCTTTGCTCCGGTCTTCGCGATCGCACGTTCGACGAGAGCGGGCAGCGCTTCTGCAAACGAGCGAAATCCTTCGGGCAGTTTGCCGTGAATGTTTATGTCAAAACGATGCAGCTTGTCCGAGAACTCGTAGGCGTCTTTCAACGCGCCGTCGTCCGCGTCCTCAGGTTCGCTGCAGTACCGCATCGCAAATTGCCTCTCCGATTGCTTTAAGTTCATATAAACGACGGCCTGCGGTTCGGCGGTCATCTCAAATGGATCGACCGGCTCTCCGCCTGCGATCGCATTGGCTATCTGCACCGCCAAAAGGCTCTTGCCCGCTCCGTGATCGGCCGTCATCACCGCGATCTCACCCTCTAGCCAGAGCTCGCCGCAAAGCTGCTTTGGCGCACGCTCCTTTTTCGCCAGCCGCTGCCATTCATTGAACCTTTTAACGACAAAAAGATCGTCAAGGCCCGGTTCCTCTGCGTATTTTAGTGTGTGTTTCGTGTTCATGTGTGTTCCTCGCAAAAGACCTGATTTTCAATTCGAAAGTGCCCCAAAGCCCGTCTCGACATCATCTCCGCGAACTCCGCGAAGATCTCAGCGTCCTCCGCGTGGACAGTATTTCCACGCAGAGGCCGCCAGAGATATACGCCGAGGCCGCTGAGTTCATGTTCTAAACAACCAAACTATTTACAATGATCTGCGTATGGCATATGATGATATGTAGCATGTGTGAAACGCCAATGTCAAGGCAAAACACAAAGAAAAAAACCAGTGGGACAGTGGGACAGCACTTTTGAGGTTTGAAACGAAATGGAGCGTAAATATCTGAGAAATCAGAAGATATTCGGTCAGCTCGGGATGATCTAGGTTGGAATTCTATGAAAATTTGTCTTTGAGAAAAGACAAGAGTTTGAGCCATTTTTGTGACTGCAGGATTACCGGGGCTAGTTATATGTTGATTTCTTTAAGACTTTTCAATACAATTTTGCGTCTAACGAATATTCGGCACTCTGCCCCGAAAGGGGAAGTTTTTACATTTCGCAAGTGTACAATGCCGAAGGTAGTCCGAACGCTTGCCCGAAGAATAAAACTAATTATTTAGGAGAAATCAGATGTCATCTACTTTTTCTTTGCGCAAAAAGAGCGGTCAACCGCGTTTCATGATATTTCTGTGCGCTCTCATAGCCCTTTGGGTTGCGGTACCGTTGATCCTTGAGTTCACTTCCAATACGGCAAATGCACAAACGACGAACACCGCAGCCGGCTTGAACGCACAGCTTACCGGCGACCCGATCGCCGGAGTTACGCCGCGCGGATCGGCAAATTACTTGGTCATTCCGACCATGCCAAACCCGATGAGGCAGTTATTTGTCGGCGTTTCAAACATAAACCTGCCTTCCGGCACACAACTCGGCGTCAATCTCAATTCATCGCCGATCGGGACGATCACGCTTCTCAGCAATTCGCCCGCCGGACTGTGTCAGGGTTCGCTTCGCTTATCTACCGCCGCCGGTGACACGGTTCCCGATGTCGTGGCAGGCGACACGCTGACGATCGGCCCGGCTCCGACAGAAGGCAGCGTAACTTATTTGAGCGGCACTTTTGTCACTCCGCCGACGCCTTCGCAGACGGCGACACACACGCCGTTCCCGACACCGTCGCACACACCATTCCCGACACCGTCGCATACACCATTCCCGACGCCTTCGCATACACCGTTCCCGACTCCGTCGAGCACGCCGCTGCCGCCTCGCGTATTTGCAGCACGCCTGAACGGAGCCAGCGAAGTTCCGCCGGTCACGACCGACGGCATGGGATTTGGATTTGCATTATTGAACCCAGGCGCAACTCAGATCAGGGTCTGCCTCGGATTCAGAAATCTTTCGTCAGCCGTGACCGCTGTCACGATCAACGGCCCGGCCTCGTCAACTGAGAATGGCCCGGTCATCTTCACTTTGACGCTGCCCGCCAGCGCAAATGGCTTCTCGTCGCAGACGTTCGACGTGACGCCCGAGCAGGTTGCACAGCTTAGGGGCAGCATGTGGTACTTCCAGGTAGCGACCGTCAACAATCCCGACGGTGAGATCCGCGGCCAGATCAAGCCCATAACTCCGCGAGCCGGCGGCGGCCCGATGGTCGGCGGAAACGGCGGCGGAAATCTGGTGATGTCCGGGGACTCGGACGATGCTTCAGCAACCTTGCGAGCGATGCCCGATGCGGTTGTTACAGGCGACGATGATAACTACGTGTTGGTTCCGTTCGATTTTGACGATGACGGTGTTACCGACATTGCCGCGTTCCGCGGCGGCGTTTGGTCCGTCACTCGCAGTTCGGACGGCAGGACCGTTCCTTATCAGGATGAATAGAGGAACGTTATAAATTGTGATTCGTATGGATCCCAACAAAAAGGCACGAACAGAAACAAACTGTTCGTGCCTTTTCCTTTGGTGTGAAAAAAAATCAACCGTTGGGACAACGGGTCTATGCCGCCTCTTCCGCTCTCGGGATAACCTCGAACACAGGCGCCTTTCGTTCGATCATTTCGCGGGTAATGACGATCTCTTTAACTTTCTTTTCCGACGGCAAGTGATACATCGATTCGAGAAGCGTCTCTTCGAGTATCATCATCAGGCCGCGTGCCCCTACCTTGCGCTTGTATGCTTCATGAGCTACTGCCGACAATGCTCCGTCTGTAAACTTGAGCGAGATATTGTCAAACTCAAACTTCTTCTGATACTGCTTGATGAGCGAGTTTTTGGGCTCGGTAAGAATACTGATCAGAGCGGCTTCGTCAAGCTCGCGCAGCACACCAATTACCGGAAGTCGTCCGACAAATTCAGGTATCAGGCCGTAATGGATCAGATCTTCCGGCTCCAGCTTATCTATCGATTCGCTGTGACGTTGGCGGCTGGTTTTGACCTCGGCCTGAAATCCAAGCGACTTATTGCGGAAACGTTTTTCGACGACTTTTTCGAGCCCGATAAAGGCTCCACCGCATATGAACAGAATGTTTGTCGTATCGAGTTGCTGAAAATCCTGCTGCGGATGTTTGCGTCCTCCACTCGCGGGGATATTTGCAACCGTGCCTTCGAGGATCTTCAAAAGTGCCTGCTGCACGCCTTCGCCCGAGACGTCACGCGTGATCGAAGGATTGTCGTCCTTGCGGCATATCTTGTCGATCTCATCTATGTAGATGATGCCTGTCTGCGCTTTTTCAATATCGCCACCCGAGGCCTGCAGCAATCGAAGCAGAATATTCTCTACGTCCTCGCCCACATAACCGGCTTCGGTCAAGCTCGTCGCGTCGACGATGCAGAACGGTACGCTCAGCTGACGAGCGAGTGTCTGAGCCAGCAGGGTCTTGCCGGTTCCGGTTGGACCGATCAGCAGGATATTCGACTTCTGGAGTTCGATATCGCTGCGGCGTTTCGCAAGTTCAAGGCGTTTATAATGCTGATAAACCGCAACAGAAAGTCGCTTTTTCGACTCGTCCTGGCCGATCACATATTCGTCAAGATAGCCTTTGATCTCAGCCGGCTTCGGCAGGTTTGTTCGGACAGAACTCGATGCCGCCTGTTCATCGTCATTGATGATCTCGTTACAAATATCGATGCACTCGTTACAGACATAAACGCCCGGCCCGGCTATCAATTTACGCACGTCATTTTGCGATTTACCGCAAAACGAGCAGGTCAGCAATTCTTCAGGACGATGAAATTGATTCATATACAAGTGTCCTTATTTTTCCCGATGCTCGATAACTTCATCGATAAGGCCGTACTCTTTCGCCTGTTGCGGCGTGAGAATACGATCGCGCTCTACATCTTTCTCAACCTGGTCAAACGACTGACCCGTATGTCTCGAGATTATCGACGACGTAAGCGTACGCATACGAATGATCTCTTCGGCCATCAGGCGAACATCAGTCGCCTGTCCGGAAGCACCGCCCGACGGCTGATGAATCAGGACTCGGGCATTCGGCAACGCAAAACGTTTTTTCGGGGCACCTGCACAAAGCAGCAACGCTCCCATCGAAGCACACTGGCCTACACAGATGGTCGTCACATCGTTCTTGATGAACTGCATCGTGTCGTATATTGCCATACCGGCAGTGATGGATCCGCCGGGGCTGTTTATATAAAGATTGATGTCGCGTTCGGGATCCTCGGCTTCGAGAAACAGGAGCTGTGCAACGATCAGGTTTGCGATCTGGTCATCGATCGGTGTGCCGATAAAAATAATGCTGTCTTTGAGAAGGCGCGAGTAGATATCGAAGGCTCTCTCGCCTCGCGACGTCTGCTCAACAACCATTGGTACTAGTGCCATATGAATTCTCTCTATGATGTCAAGAACGGTTTATGTAACGGTTGAATTATACAAAGATAAGCTGTTGAAAATGTGACGATTGCCACATCGTCGATAGATTTTACAACTTTATTTTCAAAAATCAAGCACTTATGGCTGATCTTTTTCAATTAACTTTCCTTCGTTTTAGCGGCCTTCTTTTTGGCGGCAGGTTTCTTTGCCTTCTCTTTTTTCTCAGACGGTTCTTCGGCAGTCTGTGCCGATTCGTCAACCCATGGCTCATCGGTAACTTTCGCCGCCGCAAAGACCAGTTCTATGGTCTTCCGCGTTTTCAGATTTCCACGAATGTTTTCAATGCCGCCGCCCTGTTTTTCCAGAGACTCGCGGATCTCTTCGGGCGTAGCTTTGTAGTATGCCGACATTTTGCCGATCTCTTCGTCAACCTCGGCATCGGCAACTTCAATTTTTTCCGCCACTGCAACTTTCTCGAGAAGCATAGATCCCTGAACATCTCTCACGGCCTGCTGTCGCATATTACCATACGCCATCTCGATAAACTGTGGATCGACCTGCTTCAGATCGACGCCCCGTTGCTGCATATCCATCGCAAAATTGTTGAGAAGGTTTCGAGCCTGATTTTCAATCAGCACATCCGGAACTTCAAACGGATTGTCCTCGATCAATTTCTCTATCGCTTTATTTCGAGCACGGGCATCGGCATCTGCTTCCGCCATTTTTTCAAGATCTGCACGCAGACGTTTACGCAGTTCGGCGAGCGACTCATAACCCTCGTCGAGGCTTTTTGCCCAGGCGTCGTCAAGCTTCGGCACTTCCATTTTTCCGACCGACTTGACCTTGGCCTTGTAATGAACTGTCTTCCCGGCAAGAGCCGTGGACGAGAAATCTTCGGGATAAGCGACGGTAAATTCTTTTTCCTCGTCCTGTTTTACGCCGATGAGATTTTCCGTGAACGATTTCTCGATATTCTCGCCGCCAAGCTCGACCTCGAGATCGTCAGCCTTGATAGGATCACCCGAAGCATCGCCGTCAAACGTGCCCTCGATATCGACGATCACTATGTCGCCAACCTTAGATTTGCGGCCTTCGACAGGGATGAGAGCCGCTTCTTTCTGCAAGCGCTCCGTAATAAGATTCTCGACCTGAATGTCCTCGACCGGCTTTACGCTTCGGGTAACTTCGATGCCTTTATACTTCGGCTCGGGCAGATCAGGCATCACCTGCACATGTACGTGCAGGGACAACGGCTCCGAACCATTTACCTTTATCGTCTCATGATTTTCAAGGTGCAAATGTGGCTCGGTCAGCGGGTTGAGATTGTGCTCCTGAATCGCGGCCGTAACCGCTGCCGGAACGACATCCTGAAGCACTTCGCTCTTGATCTCTTCCTTAAACCGCAGCCGAACAACATCGAGCGGCGCGTAGCCCTTTCGAAAGCCCGGCACGCTGGCACGGCTTGCATATTTCTTGCTGACCTTACCGTACGAAACCTTTACGGCTTCGGCGTCGATCTGCAAATGTATCTCTTTTTGTGTAGGGGAAATTTCCTTTATTTCACTTTTCATTTAAATAGAAAGGATATCGAAGCGTCGCGGGAAAGTCGAATTGAAGAAATGGTGCCGAGGGCGAGACTCGAACTCGCACGTCTTTCGACGCTAGATCCTAAGTCTAGTGCGTCTGCCAATTTCGCCACCTCGGCACATTGGCAAAGAAGAATTTAACGAATCTAGGCTCGAATGTCTAGGCTACTACTTATGCAGGTACTTTTTGTCATATTCGTCCCACGACATTTTTATGTCGCCGGTTCCGAGCCCGTCGTGCCTGTCGGCTCCAAGAGCCTTTCGTTCCATTCTGAGAAAAAGCCGGTAACCGCCGTAGCCGATCAAACCGATCAGGCCAAGCCAGAATACCCAGGAAAGCAGCGTGCCGATCCAGCCGAGAGCCCAAAGCAGGAGCATTCCTACAAATATAAGGCCGATCGCTCCAAGGATAAATTTGATGATGTTCATAGCGTAACCTCCGATCAGATGTTTATACGAAATCGCGGCGTCGAGGTTCGCACGTTTTTTGGCCGTGTCGTATAATTCACGTCGGAACTGTATCAACGATCTTGAGTATAAACAAACTTACAACGAAAGAAATCGCACTCCAGACCGGAGCTGAGCTATTTGGCGATGTGACAGCAACTGTTATCGATGTTACGCACGATTCGCGTCAGGCTCGCGAAGGGACGCTTTTTGTCGCAATAAAAGGCGAAACGGCTGACGGGCACCGTTTTATTGACGATGTGATGCGACGCGGAGCGGCGGGCATCATTTCCCAATTCGATCCGCCGGCAGGTTTTAGCGGAGCTTGGCTCAAGGTTACAGACGCTCGCATTGCTCATGCAAAAGCCGCCGCGGTGGTCAATGGCAATCCGTCACATGATCTCGACCTCGTCGGAATCACCGGAACAAACGGTAAAACAACAACAACGTATCTATGTTTTGCGTTGGCCGAAGCCGCCGGAAAAAAATCGGCGATGCTCACAACTGTCGAATACCGCATTGGCGAAAAAAGCGAGCCAGCCGTTCGCACCACTCCCGAAGCATCGGACACAAACCGTTTCCTACGTGAAGCCGTCGATGCGGGCTGCGAAATGGCAGTCATGGAAACTTCATCACAGGCTATAGATCTGCATCGCTGCGACTGGCTGAAATTTAAGGTTGCCGTGTTCACGAACCTCACGCGCGACCATCTCGATTATCACAAGACGATGGAGAATTACTTCGACGCCAAGAAGAAACTCTTCGACGGACGTCTGGGTGAGAAGCCCACTTCGTCGGTGATAAATATCGACGATGAATGGGGCGTTAAACTCGCCGGTGAATTAAAAGCTGCGGGAGGAAAGGTTGTTACGTTCTCACAGTTGGGTATAGCCGACCTTACCGCTGAGAATATAGAAGTTTCGCTTGTTCGCGGAACCTCATTTCTGCTTAAAACACCTGCCGGTGAAAAGCAGATCACTTCCCCGCTCGTTGGCAAGCCGCATGTTTATAACATGCTGGCTGCGACGGCTACTGCACTTGAGCTTGGTTACGATCTCGATTCGATCTCGAAAGGACTATCGACTTGCGTCGGAGCTCCCGGCCGGTTTGAACGCGTACCTCACGACGGTGACTTTGCGGTTGTCGTTGATTACGCACACACAGACGATGCCTTGTTGAATACTCTCAAGACCGCTCGCGATCTGACCAAGGGACGCATTATCACCGTCTTCGGCTGCGGTGGCGATCGTGACAAAACAAAACGCCAGCCAATGGGCGAGATCGCCGGTGAATATAGTGACCTCATCATCATCACCTCGGACAATCCTCGCAGCGAAGACCCGCTAAAGATAATTTCCGAGATCGAAGCTGGCGTGAAGGCGAAAAGTTCTTCCTACGAAGTGATTCCCGACCGCAGAGAGGCGATCAATCGGGCGGTTTCTCTTGCAGCAAAAGATGACGTGGTGATCATCGCTGGCAAGGGGCACGAAAATTATCAGATCATCGGCTCCGACAAATTTCACTTCGACGACCGTCAGGTTGCGGGCGAAGCGCTCGTGAGGCGAGGCGAGGAAACTTAATCGCCCTCGGTTTCACGAACGATCTTTATCAATACATCGCGTTGGGCTGCCGTAAGCTGTTCAAAGCGAACCCCAAAGCCGATCTCGTAAACGTGATTTGCGACCTTGCCGTCAAACTGGACCTTCATCCCATCAGCCAATGGAATAAATAGTTTTACTGGGTCGCCGTCATTGATATCTCCAGAACTAAGCACAAAACAGCCATCGATACTTACATCGCTAACGGTTCCAGGCATTCGGCCGTTACCACCGTCCCATTCGACATCAAGCTCTATTGAATACCTGTTAGAAGCGCGGCGTTCCTGGCCACTGCGTCTGTCTCTGATCGTCATCTTTTAACTTATGTCCTCCTCGACATCAACAGGAGTTCCTTTCTTATTAAAATAATAATACACCGGCAAACCTAAGAGAATGATCACGAGTCCCGTGACTGCTTTTTCGGGTGCGTCGATCACCGTTCTGTATAGCAGCCAAAGAGCGACCAACACAAATATCGCCGGAACGATGGGATATCCCCAGGTCTTGTATGGCCTGTCCAAATGCGGAAACTTCCTGCGGTAGATAAATATCGAAGCCGTTATCAACGCATAGAATATCCACATCGCAAACACCACATAATCGGTCAGTGCGTCGAACGAACCGATCAAAGCAAGTATCGCTGCCAGAAAACCGATCAGCAGCACAGACGTAACAGGCACTTGATTGATCGACAAATTACCAAACATGCGAAACATCATGCCCTCGCGGGCCATTCGGTAAGGTATACGTCCGGCGGCCAGCAATGAAGTATGTAATGTTCCCAATGACGACAACATCAATCCGACGGTGAAGAATGCGACCGCCGCGCCGGTTGCTATCGAAGCCGCGTTTCCGCCAAAGAACATCCCGACGACGAACTTAGCGACCGACGAATTCTTTGAAACAGATGCGATCGTGGTCGGGTCAAGCACATAGAAATAGGCGACCTGCGCGATGACGTAGAGAACTATCACCAGAAACATACTGCCGATGATCGCCAACGGAATATTCCGCTTCGGATCTTTCACCTCGCCGCCGACAAATGTCAGATTATCCCAACCGTCGTATGCCCAAAGTGCCCCAAGCATCGCAGCTGCGAAGCCCGCGAAAAAGGTATAAGGCGACGAACCAAATTTAACCGCGTCATCGACGCCCTCGCATGTGCCGCCGGTGTTAATCAACGAGAAATGTCCAAAATTACCACTGACCAAAATAAACGCTCCGATACCTACAAACAGGATCAACGCCATCTTGACGAATGTCAGTGCGGTTGCGATTCGGCCGGCCAGCATCACGGATGCACAGTTCAGAGTCGTGAAGATCACGATCACCATTACCGCCACAAGTTGAAGCAACGAAATTTCAAACGGCCAATTAATGACGGCCACCTTGAGAGGTGCATCGGAACCGCTGCTGAGAAAGTCATTCAACCCTATCGCGAACGCAACCGCAGCCGCAGCTTGTGAACCCGGACGTGCGATAAGGATCTGCATCCAGCCAAAAAGAAAACTCAAAGGCTTTCCATAAGCTTCTTCGAGAAATACATTCTGAGCAGATGCCACCGGGCGCATTGCGGTTAATTCCGCATAAGTCAAAGCACCGGCAAGCGACAACAATCCGGCAGCAACCCAAACCACGATCACCCACATCGGATCACCAACGTTGCAGGTCATCGCACGCGTTTTCAGAAAGACGCCCGTGCCAATGACATTTCCAATGATGATGGAAATTGCCGCAACAAGGCCGAGGCCGCGTATCAAAGTTTGTTTTCCGTTACTAGCGGGATCCATGTTTTCGTTAGGTCAGAACTGGCAACATATTACGCTAAACGCACGCTCAAGTGAAGTTCTGTTCCGTGATAAAATCGCGTAATGCAGCGATTGGAAATTACCGCAGACCAATTAATTTCAGCTTTGCTCGGACTGGCAGCAACTGAAACTGTCTGCATTCTCGATAGCTGCGGCGTGAGTCATCTTGGCTCGCATTTGCTCATCGCCGGTATCGAACCGATCTCAGTTGAGGAGGCGTCGGGAAAGACCGTCGATGAAACGTTATCAATTCTCGATGACGCAGTTTCACAAAAAGACTCTGCATCGGTCTTTACGATCTCTTACGATCTCGGCAAACGCCTTCTCGATATCTCCCCGAAATCTAACAGCAACGAACCTGATGTCTATCTGGCCAGATTCGATGTGCTGATCGTTCATGATTACAACACCGGAAAAACAAATCTCGCCGGCAATGCCGATAAATTTGGCCACATTGCGACAAAGCTCAAAAACCACGTCGGCAATATCACTAAAGACGCGGTAATAGAAACTGAAGTCAGTTCGAATTTCACGCGAGATGAATATCTTTCAGCGATCGAAACTATCAAAGAACAAATTCGCGACGGAAACACCTATCAGACAAATCTGACGCAGCAATTATCTGCTAAACTGTCCGACGGCCTCACGCCGCAGATAATGTTTGATCGCTTGCGGCGTGATCATCCTGCTCCCTTTGCGGCGTTTATCAAAAGGCTCGATTCGACCGTCGTTTCGGCTTCGCCGGAACGCTTTTTCCGTGTTGACGGTTAAACTCGAAAAATATCGACGTCACCCATCAAAGGAACTCGTCCACGCGGCACAACAAAGGTGGAGGATGACGCTTTGCGACAGGCTCTCCTATGTAGCGAAAAAGACCGTGCCGAGAATACGATGATCGTCGATCTCTTGCGTAACGACATCGGGCGAATCTGCGAATTCGGAAGCGTCGAGGTCGAAAAACTCTGCGATATTGAAGAGCACCCGACGCTGTTTCATCTAGTTTCCACGATAAGCGGCAAATTGAGAGATGACGTTGCATTCTCGGACGTCCTAAAGGCCGTTTTCCCTTGCGGATCGATCACCGGAGCACCAAAGATAAGCACAATGCGGATCATCAACGAGATCGAGCCATCGCCGCGCGGCCTTTCTATGGGAGCGATTGGATACTTTGTGCCCCAAGACACGTTCGGCCTGCCGGAAACCATAGACATGAGTGTTGCGATCAGAACAATGGTCATTCGTGACGATCTTGCAACATTCAACGTCGGCGGCGGCATCGTCATCGACAGCGACCCCGAAAGCGAATACGAAGAAACTCTCACCAAAGCCAAAGCACTAATTGCCGCTCTGAGGGCTTAGTAGTGTCCCAACTGTCCCTAACGGAGTGGGACAGTCTAACCTGTTGATTTCATTGGATTTCATCATAAGTGTCCCACTGTCCCGCCGGTTTTTTTTTCAAAAAACCTGTCCCAACTGTCCCAAATGGTTTGGGACAGGCTAAGTTGTTGATTTCATTGGCTCTTAATAACAACTGTCCCACTGTCCCACCGTTTTTTTCTTTAAATCAATGTGAAGGTCAATCCGAGCGTCCCAAAATGAATTTTCAAAGAGCCAAACCGCCTAAAATCCGACGATCCCGCATCAACCTAGCGCATTTCTAAACAAATTGGAAGACCAACTTTCCCGATATGCCGTAACTTTCTCGATATGACGTGATTTTCCCAGTAAAGCAGAACTGGCCGCCACCGTAGGCCTTTAGTTGCGAGTAGCGGCCGCAATATTTGCTACGGACCGCAAATGCTCTTCCATAATATCGAGTTAAAGCGTGCTGACTTAATGGTCGCGTCCATTCAGTTTCACGTTTGCGGGATAACCTTATTCATCCTTCGCGGCAGTGTTGCTTCAATCCTATGGATAAGCTTTACTCTCAAATCTTCCGGCGAAGTCCAAGGAATGTGGGAGTATTGTCGTGTATCAAAGTGAGCCTGGTCGATACTGTCTTCACGACAAGAGAAAATGACGGGAATACCGAGCCCTTTCGCGTACCCAGCCTCAAAGTATACGCTTGGCCTGTGACCAGTAAAATCCGCTATTAAGAAGCCACTCTTGTTAATTTCCGCGATGATTTCGTCATCAATTTTGTTGTTATGCTCCTTCTCTTTAATACGCATAACTTTATAACCTGTCTCAATAAGTGCGGGGTAAATTCCGTTGAAGAAGGCATCGTCCATGGACTTATCAAACCACATAGCCACAAATGCCTGATCTGAATTGATATCGGTCTGTTGAAGCTGAGCAACTCTAGCTGCACCTTCAATATTCATCTGCAATGCAGTAGACGGAAAACTCAGGCCCATAGATGATGATACGTAAACTCGCTGAAAAGCTCCTTGTATGATTGCGAATAATTCCTCCGCTTTTCTTACATACGCGAGGGGAAAGTCCGTAGTACAGTCAAATTGGACAAGACTACCGAAGAACTCGGATCT
>JBGARA010000011.1:0-736 GCA_044230475.1 Pyrinomonadaceae bacterium
TGTCAAACGGAAGTGGACGCAAAGGAAGTTTTGAGGGTGCTGTCGGAAGAATTGATCAAATTCAATCTTTGTATCAACGAAAGCAAAACAAAAACCACAACGCTGCCCATGGGGCTATATCGAGAACACGATAGAGAGTACTTTCCATATTCTTTGAAGAAATATGAGACGATTGAATTTAAGACTTTTGAGCAAACTTTATTGCGAGCTATAGACATAAATAGACAGTTTGAAAATATCAATTTGCTCGAAAAGTTTTTTGGAGAGTTGTTTAATGAAGAATATGAGCTGAAAATCGGGTTCTCTGCTAGGGCGGAAGAACGCCATAAGCAAATTCTTAAGGCAATAAGTCTTATGATTATGGTTACGCGGGAATCGGAAAAAACAGTCTGTCATGTTCTTTCGGTGATTGAGGCTCTCTACAGTCAGTACTCTGCTCGTCACAGTCTAAAAGATCACCTTACCGAGCTAATAAAACACGAAATCCGTCAAGCTTCCGACCGAAAATCGGCGTTTAGCGTAGTGTGGTACGTGTTTTTTTCTCGATATCTGGGGCTTGGCATTACAAATTTTGCTGATTTGATAGATGAAGAGATTCGCGGGAACGCTTTTGTAAAATCCATATTATTGAGTAAGCAACACGTTTTTCGAGATTCGGATGTATCTTTATTTCGAAAGCCTAAGGAGTACAGAGGGTCGACACTTGCCAAGCTTTGCTCGGTTTTCGAACGTGATA
>JBGARA010000011.1:766-55766 GCA_044230475.1 Pyrinomonadaceae bacterium
GAAATTGGGGCAACGTTTTTGGTTGGGAAGAATTGTTGGAAGAAATCGCCCAGGCAAGTTAGCCTTTTTCCATGATTGCATTAGATTTTGTTCCCTACTGATATGAGTTTGCTTCGCCTTCTTAATGGCGTTTCTGCGAGACGTGTCATTCAGTATTTGAAGGAAGGCGGATTCGAAAGTTCATTATTCAAGTTACGTGGCGAGACGCGGGAGCGTAACCACAAACATTCTGTTTGGCAGCACCACTCGGATTCTCTGGAGATATTCGGCGAAGATACGTTTCAACAGAAGGTCGAATATATTCATATGAATCCGGTGCGAGCGGGATCGGTTGAAAACCCATTGGATTATCAGTTCTCAAGCGCCCGTTTATGGGCCGGCTGTGTAACCAATGAACCGTTATTGACTGACCATTCGGAGATAGACTGGAGATGATCGAGGAGGCGGCGCAGCCGCAGAGATCATAAGGGCTGCCGGAAAAGCATAGCTTTTCCGCTCGGCGAGAAGAAAAGGACTTCCGCTCGGCGAGAAGAGAAGGCCTATCGAAATGGACTTTCTCTTTGCGAGAGTAAGGAATCAGACCGTTCAATTCATATGTAATTTTGTGTCTGCATTTGCCCAGGCTTTTTGGAAGTCGCGGCGGATCTTTCGCGTGTCTTTCTTTTGGGCGCGGAGGGATTGGATTAGGCCGAAGAGGGCGCGGCCGTTTTTGGGGTGTTTGTTTAATTCGGCGCGGTAGACGTTCTCAGCGTCGGCAAACTTGCCGTCTGCGAGTAGGGCTTGACCGAGCCATTCGCGCGTCGGCAGGTCCCAGTCGGGTGGTTCGTTGTAATTTAGGGCGTCCTCGGCGATGACAGCCTCTTGTAAGTGCTCCAGGTTGTGAATCGGCAGTTCCTTATCACGGTTGGCCCAATCTATCATGCCGTCGAGGAGTTTGTCCGCAACCTGTAACACATTTGCAGCCGTGTTGTTACCAAATGGTTGGTCGGCAGGGAGATGCTCCATGATCGCACGGAGGGCATTCCGTTCCTTTGCGGCGTCGAAGGCTCTTCCTTTACCGGCCAAGGCCATTCCTCGTGCGAAATACCAGAACGCGGTCGTTATCACATGCTCTTTTTTCGGCTGGGGCTCGGCGAGGATCTCGTCCCACTTTGCAAACCTGACCATCGTAACGAGCGGATAAACTGAGAACATTTCGAGCATCGGCATGTCGTCGAGGGCGGGCACCACATTTTTTTCAAGCTCGCGTGACCATTTGATCGCCAGTTTGTAATTGCCGTTCATTGCATTTGCCGAGGCGAGAAAATGCATGTTGTGGTTGTAGTACATCATCGGGTAGATGCCTTGCGGGCCGTTCTTAGCGACGTAATTGCGATCGACGACGACCGCGTCCGCGTTGGCTTTGGCGGCGGCATCATAGTCTCCCGTGCGGATGTAAATGTGTGACGGCATGTGGACGAGATGTCCTGCGTTCGGAGCGAGAAGCCCGAGGCGTTTTGCGCTTGGAAGTGCACGCTCGGGATTTGGTGAGGCTTCGACGGCGTGGATGTAATAGTGATTTGCGCCGGAGTGATTCGGATTGCGTTTGAGAACGCCTTCAAGCACCGCGACGATCTCGAGCGTGTTCTCGGCCGGCTTTCCGTCGTGCGTCCAGAGCTGCCACGGACTCAGGTTCATCATACTCTCGGCATAGAGCGTTGCGGCGTCGAGATCGTTTGGATATTTTTTCGAAAGCTCACCCATTGCGACCCTGTATTCGCGGGCAAGCTGTTTGCGATCGACGTTGTCGGGATCAGTTGCGTATCGTTTTGAAAGTGCGTTGATGTAGTCGCGCTCTTGCTGCGAGACTTTTGGCGCGAGGTCGACGGCCTTTTGCAGGTTAGCGTAGGCTTCTTTTAGCGCGGCGGAATCGGCTTCGAGATTGTAATTTGATCCGAGTGCGAGGGCCTGTCCCCAATACGCCATCGCCATCATCGGGTCGATCTCAGCGGCTCGTTTGAATGCCTTTACAGCCTGCTCGTGATTGAAGGCGTAGATATATGCTAGCCCCTGATTGAAGAATTTTTGCGCTTCAGGCTTTGTGGTAGTCACTTTGTGATCGACTTTACCGAGCCCTTTTTCGAGCGTCGCCGCGGGCGTTTTCATCGTCATAGCATGGTTATGCTGTGCCGCAGCGGTAATCGAAATCAGAAGCAGGGAAATAACAAGCGCAAGAACTTTCATCAGTTGAGATCCTCCGTGTTGATGATAACCGAAGCGGGCCCAAGCCGCTATTTACCGTCTCACGCGGCGCGCAGCTGACTGCGGTATTGAGCGAGCGTGTGTGCGGCGACGGTCGCGATGATTATTGCGCCGCCTAGGAGTGCCCAGTTGGATGGTTGCTCGCCGACGAATAGGAAGACCCAGACCGGATTTAGCAGAGGTTCGATGAAGCCGATGATGCTGGCGTCGAGAGGGCGTGTGCCACTCGTTACGCCTTTTATGAATAAGATATACGCGATGCCGATCTGCACGACGCCGAGGAAGCTGACGGCGAACCAGTCGGTCGCGTTCATGTTTGGCAGTGCCGCGATGCCGGATGGCGCGGTCACCAGGGCGAGCATTAAGTTGCCATAGATGACCGTGATCGTGGAGTTCATCCCAACAGCTTTCGGGTGCCGCAGCAGCATTATGTAAAGCCCGAGAAATATGCCGGAACCGAGTGCGGCTATGTTTGCTTGGTAGGCGGTCGTGTCGAGTTGTCCGACGAAGAACAAACTCATACCGCCGATGCAGAAGATGACGGTGACGAGATCTTTGACGTGAAATTTTTCGCCGATGATGAACGGCGCGAGGATCAGGATGTAGATCGGCGCGGTGTATTGGAGAAAGATCGCGTTGGCGGCGGTGCCGTGTTTTGTGGCCCAGACAAATAGGAATAAAAGCGTAGCGTAGATCATCGACGCGATGATCCCAAACGCATTAATGCGAAGGCCGTTGCGTCTTGTGATTACCAGAACCGTGACGGCGGCGAACAGCGAGCGAAAGAACGTGACTTGATATGCGTCGAGGTTTACGGCGAGCTTGATGAACATGCCGCCGGTGCTCCAGATCGTGACCGCGATGAGCACCAACACGAACGGCGGAAAATGTTTCTTTTCGTCTGTCACAGAAGGATTCTGCCTTTGAGAGCACAGAGACAGGCCAAATAATTTCTCAGTGTTCTCTGTGTGCCCAGTGGCTAATTTTTCTTATTCGCCAGATGTAGCGTCAGCGATAGTCTCGCGGAGTTTTTGTGCCGATGTTGTTGCCGGTTCGAGTTCGAGTTCTTCGACGTTGCCACGCACTTTCTTACCAAACACAGCATTCCACGGCGGAATGACTATCGTTACGTTGCCGCTTACTTCCGCCTGACAAGCGAGCCTCAGGAAAGGCCTCTCGTCGTCAGGCTGATTGTAGCCAAAGACCTGCATAGCACGCCGTTCGCGCGGTGCGACGGGCGAAAGTTTTTCGCGACCGCCGATCACGCCAACCCAGCAAGTGCCGCAGCTTGCCGACGTGCATTCGATCGGTACAGGGCCTTCCCAGCAGCGTGCGTCTTGCTCCTGCCATTGCTGCGAACGGTCTTTTTGCGATGCAGATGCGATCTCTTCGGCAGCGATGATGGGAAATTTGCCGGATGAATTCACGCCTGCGAATCTTACGGAATATTTCTTATCGACAGTTTTCAGGAAGCCAAGCATGCCTTGGGAATCGTCTTTTTGTCGTTCTGCGATGGCGGCTTCGGGCGATTTCTTTTTTGGCTCTTCGATCTCGCCGGATGCGGCCTTGAAGGCTTCAAAGCCGACCTGGTTCAGAGTTGCGAGGCCAACTGCGGCAATGGCGTTAACCAAATTGCGCTCGACGTTGAGTTTGCTCGCGGCGCTGCAGGCAACTTCTTTAATAAGGTCAGTCAGAAGCGGACTTTCAGCCTGTTCGGGATCTCCGTTCGATGATTTTGATGGCCCGTTTGTCCCGTTTGATGGAGTAAGCGGTTCCTCAACCATTTTTTCGATCTTTCGTTTTACTTTAGGCCAAAATCGATGGCCGTATAGAAAATGGTGTGAAGTATCGATCTGATCTTTTAGATCGATGCTGCCTTTAAAGGCAAGGCCGGTAAGCGTTGCTTCGCGATCTTCGGCGGCATCGATGTAGCGAACGAGGTCAAGCGGATAAAAGCGAAACCATATCTGAACGGCTTCGCGGTCTACCTCGTGAATGCAGGGAAGAAGCTCGTCGATGGCCGCCAGCCAGTCTGATTCGGTGAATTTGGATAAGTAAGTTTCAAAATTGCTCATTATGTATTGATGCTATCTATATCTATAGTATTTAGTATTAGGACAGCTACGCCTTTTGGCAAAAAGTGAAAGTCTACAAAGATTTCTACATTTGTGCAATAGGCGGCTTGACACGCGAGGTCCAAATTTTAGATAATCTGAAGTTTCGGACTTTTGCGGTCTGTTCTGCCAAGCGGTTCTGTTTGGAACTCGCGAGGGTGATATTTGAGATTTGAAACATGAATTGTAGCGTAAACAGCAGCTATCACAGGCTGCCGGCGAATTGAACATCTCCATTATGCCACGCTACAGCAAAGTCTCAATTCTCGGGATTTAGATAACGAAATTAGTAATTCATTCAGCGAGAGCTGCTTGAGCTAACTGCCGGATTTATCCGGCAAGAGTCAGGTAAGACGGTAGTTTTGCCATTGGATATAGAATATGCCAACGATCAATCAACTAGTTCGAAAAGGGCGCCAGGCCGTTAAGTATAAAACGGCGAGCCCGGCCTTGCAGGCCAATCCGCAGAAACGCGGTGTTTGCACGCGTGTTTACACGTCGACCCCGAAAAAGCCTAATTCGGCTCTTCGTAAGGTCGCCCGTGTCCGCCTCACGAATCAGATCGAAGTTACTACTTACATACCCGGCATCGGGCACAACCTGCAGGAACACTCGATCGTTATGATCCGCGGCGGCCGTGTAAAGGATCTGCCGGGTGTTCGTTATCACGTAATTCGCGGAACGCTGGACGCTTCGGGTGTCGCGAACCGCAACCAGTCGCGTTCGAAATACGGAGCAAAACGTCCGAAAGGAGCGAAATAGTAAGTTATGCCAAGACGCAGAGTTGCAGGAAAACGCGAAGTTTTACCGGATCCGATCTACAACAGCATCGCTGTTACGAAGTTCATCAACGGTCTGATGTGGGCCGGCAAGAAGTCGATCGCTGAACAGATCTTTTATAAGGCGATGACAAAGCTCGGCGAAAAGGCGGGCGATGAGCCGTTGAAGGTTTTTAAGGCTGCTCTTGACGCGGTTGCCCCGACCTTGGAAGTTAAATCGCGACGTATCGGCGGTGCGACCTATCAGGTTCCGCTCGAAGTCAGCCGCGACCGCCGCAATACGCTGGCGATTCGCTGGATCGTGCTGAATGCACGAGGACGCAGTGAAAAAACGATGGAAGATCGCTTGGTTGGCGAGCTTCTTGATTCGGCGAACGGACGCGGCGGAGCGATGAAGAAGAAAGAGGACGTTCACCGCATGGCTGAAGCGAACAAGGCGTTCGCACATTATAGGTTCTAAGATTTTTTGTAATGGCTAATATTACGTTAGACAAATTTAGAAACATCGGCATCATGGCCCATATCGACGCGGGTAAGACCACGGCGACGGAGCGCATTTTGTTCTACACGGGTGTTTCGCACAAGATCGGCGAGGTTCATGAAGGAACGGCGACGATGGATTGGATGGAGCAGGAACAGGAGCGGGGTATTACAATTACGTCTGCTGCGACGACCTGTTTCTGGACGCGCAATAACGTCGAGCACCGCATTAATATTATCGACACGCCGGGACACGTTGACTTTACGATGGAAGTTGAGCGGTCCCTTCGAGTTTTGGACGGAGCTGTTTGTGTTTTCGACGGCGTCGCCGGTGTCGAACCGCAGTCTGAGACCGTTTGGCGTCAGGCCGATAAATATGGCGTGCCGCGAATCTGCTTTATTAATAAGCTCGACCGTGCAGGGGCTTCGTTTGAGCGATCGTTCGATTCGATCTTGAAACGCCTCGGTGCGAATGCCGTTGCGATGCAGGTTCCGATCGGCCTTGAAGAGCATTTCCAAGGCGTAGTCGATCTCATTACGATGAAGGCGTTCATCTGGAGCAATGAGGCAAAGGGCGCAAATTATGACATCGTAGATATTCCGGCGGATCTCGTTGATGTCGCTAAAGCCCAGCGTGAAAAGCTTGTAGAAGCTGTTTCTGCTATCGACGATGACCTGATGGTCAAGTATCTTGAAGGTGAAGAGATCTCGGAAAAAGAAATTCGCGCGGCGCTGCGCAAGGGGACACTGGCGATGCGGATCGTTCCGGTTTTCACTGGTTCGGCCTTTAAAAATAAAGGTGTTCAGACGCTTCTTGACGGTGTTGTTGATTTTCTTCCCAGCCCGCTCGATATTCCTCCTGTTGAAGGTGTCAATCCGAAAACTGACGCAGTCGAAACGCGTGATGCGGATGCAAAGGCTCCGTTTTCAGGGCTTGTCTTTAAGCTGATGGCAGACAAGCATCTTGGTCAGCTGGCTTTCGTGAGAATCTATTCGGGAACGGTCAAATCGGGTTCGTATGTTTTGAACACGATCAAAGACAATAAGGAGCGTGTCGGTCGTCTAATGATGATGCACGCCAACAAGCGTGAGGACGTCGAAGAGGCACACGCAGGCGAGATCGTTGCTATTGGCGGCATGAAAAATGTCACCACCGGCGATACGATCTCTGATGAGGCAAAGCCTATTGTTCTTGAATCGATGGAATTTCCCGATCCTGTTGTTCGTGTTGCGGTTGAACCCAAAACACGTGCCGATCAGGACAAAATGGGAATCGCTCTTAATCGCCTTGCTCAAGAGGATCCGTCATTCCAGGTTTCGACCGACCACGAAACGGGGCAGACGATCATCGCCGGAATGGGCGAACTTCACCTTGAGATCATCGTCGATCGTATGAAGCGTGAATTCTCGGTCGAGGCAAATGTTGGTAAGCCGCAGGTTGCTTACAGAGAGACCATTACGACCAGCGCCCCGGGCAAGGAAATATTCAAGAAGCAGTCGGGTGGTCGTGGGCAATTTGGCCACGTCGAACTCGAGATCGAGCCGGCGCCGAACGAAGGTTTTGTTTTCGAAGACAAGATCACCGGCGGAGCGATCCCGAGACAGTTCATTAAACCTGTTTCCGAGGGCATTCGTGACGCGATGCGTCGAGGATTTTTGGCTGGGTACGAGCTTGTCGATATTAAGGCTAGCCTTGTTTTTGGTTCGTATCACGAGGTTGACTCGGATGAGCGATCATTCCACATCGCGGGCTCGCTTGCTTTTCAGGATGCAGTCAAGAAAGCCAAGCCTGTTCTTCTTGAACCGATCATGAAGGTCGAAGTCGTGACGCCTGAAGAATACATGGGTTCGGTCAATGGCGACCTTAATCGCCGCCGCGGTCAGATCGAAAAAATGGAACCGCGTCCGGGTAATGTTTCGGTTGTGACGGCGTTTGTTCCCCTTTCGGAGATGTTTGGTTATACGACCGATCTTCGGTCTTCGACGCAGGGCCGCGCGACGTCTTCGATGCATTTTGAGAGATATGCCGAGGCTCCAAGAAACGTTGCGGAGGAAATCATTGCAAAGGTTAAAGGAGCCAGCAACTAGTTTTTAGATTTCAAATTTGAGATTTCAGATTTCAGACAGGAGAAATTATGAGCAAGGAAAAATTCGATCGCAGTAAGCCGCACGTGAACATTGGAACGATCGGTCACGTGGATCACGGCAAGACGACATTGACGGCGGCAATAACAAAGGTATTGGCAAAGCACAATCCGAAGAACACGGTGCGTGCATTTGACTCGATCGACAACGCGCCTGAGGAAAAGGCTCGTGGTATTACGATCGCAACGGCACACGTTGAATATGAGACGGCAAACCGCCACTACGCACACGTCGACTGCCCGGGCCACGCTGACTATGTCAAGAACATGATCACGGGAGCCGCTCAGATGGACGGAGCTATCCTTGTTGTGGCTGCAACGGACGGACCGATGCCACAGACACGCGAGCACATCCTGCTCGGCCGTCAGGTCGGCATCCCGACGATGGTCGTGTTCATGAACAAATGCGACGCTGTCGATGACGCAGAATTGCTCGAACTGGTCGAGATGGAGATCCGCGAGCTGCTTAGCTCGTACGAGTACCCGGGAGACGAGATCCCTGTTATCCAGGGCTCGGCACTGAAGGCACTCGAAGGTGATGCAACTTGGGAAGCAAAGATCGACGACCTGATGCAGGCTGTTGACGATTACATCCCGACACCTGCACGTGAAACGGACAAACCGTTCCTGATGCCTGTTGAAGATATCTTCACGATCCAGGGCCGCGGAACAGTGGCAACGGGACGTATCGAGCGTGGAACGATCAATGTCAACGAACCTGTGGAGATCGTCGGTATCCGCGAGACAAAGAACTCGGTTGTAACGGGCGTTGAAATGTTCAAGAAGCTGCTCGACAGCGGAATGGCAGGCGACAACGTCGGACTCCTCCTGAGAGGAATCGAGCGTAAGGAGATCGAACGCGGACAGGTCATCGTCAAACCGGGCTCGATCACACCGCACACGAAGTTCAAGGCCGAAGCCTATGTTCTTACAAAGGAAGAAGGCGGACGACACACACCGTTCTTTACAGGCTATCGCCCGCAGTTCTACTTCAGAACAACGGACGTGACAGGTGTTGCACACCTGCCTGCAGGAGTCGAGATGGTGATGCCCGGCGACAACATCCAGATGGAGATCGAGCTTATCGCTCCGATCGCAATGGAAAAGGGCCTCCGCTTCGCTATCCGCGAAGGCGGCAGAACAGTCGGTGCCGGTACCGTTTCGGAGATCGTGGAATAGAAATATGTTAAACGAAAAGATCCGCATCAAGTTAAAGGCCTACGATCATCGCGTTTTGGACCAGTCCACAACGGAGATCGTGGACACGGCAAAACGCACGGGAGCCAGGATCGCGGGGCCGATACCCCTTCCGACCATTAAGAACAAGTGGACTGTTTTAAGGTCGCCGCACGTTGATAAGAAATCACGCGAGCAGTTCGAGATCAGAACGCATAAGCGTCTGATGGATATACTCGATCCGACCGCGGAAACGGTTGATGCGTTGATGAAATTAGACCTACCGGCCGGTGTTGATGTTGAGATCAAGGCGTTTGGAAAAAATTAGTCGCAAGTCCTAGGGCTTCAGACTGGAGTGAATGATGATTAGTGGAATCATTGGTAGAAAAGTCGGAATGACACAGATCTTTGCTGAGGATGGAACGGTTACTCCCGTTACTGTAATCAAGGCGGGACCTTGCGTTGTTGTCCAGACGAAGAGTGCGGCGGGCCGCGATGGCTACAACGCCGTGCAGCTTGGGCTTGTCGAGGATAAGCCGATCCGTCTCAAGAATGTAACGAAGCCGCTTCGCGGCCATTTTGAAAAGACGGGTGACGGAATTCCTCCGACGCGTGTTTTGAAGGAGATCCGTCAGGCTGATGAGCCGGATGTTGCGATTGGCGACCAGGTAAAAGTCGATGTTTTTGCAGATGGCGACAAGATCGATGTGATCGGTAAGTCGAAAGGACGTGGTTTTGCCGGAACGGTAAAACGCCACAAATTCAATCGCGGTCCGGAATCGCACGGCTCTATGAACGTTCGCAGCCCGGGTTCCATCGGTCAATCCGCCTACCCTTCGCGTGTTATCAAGGGAACGCGTTCATCTGGACACATGGGCGATGTTCGCGTGACGGTGCAGAATTTAACCGTTGCAAAGGTGGATGTTGACAATAATCTTTTGATGGTTCGTGGAGCAATCCCTGGACCGAATGGTGGTTTGGTAGTAGTTAAGAAAAGCTAGTGCAAGTAACGCTTGCGGCGTTACAGGAGAAAGTTATGCCTACCGTAAAGGTTCGCAATTTGAAGAATAAAGAGGTTGGCGAGGTTTCGCTGTCGGATGCCGTTTTCGGCGCCGAGTTGAATGAAGCCTTGATCCATGCGGCTGTCAAGAATTTCCAGGCTAATGGCCGTCAGGGAACTTCGGCGACGAAAACTCGCGGAAATGTTTCCGGATCGGGCCGCAAGCTTTGGAAGCAAAAAGGAACGGGCCGTGCTCGTATCGCGTCACTTCGTTCGCCCTTGTGGAAAGGCGGCGGAAACGTTCACGGACCGCAGCCCAGGGATTGGTCTTACAATATGCCGAAAAAAATGCGCCGTGGTGCTTTGCGTTCGGCTCTATCGGAAAGGCTTCGCGAGGGAAATCTGATCGTCATCGACGGATTCGAGTTTAAGAATCCTAAAACCAGTGAGTTTCTCGGCGCGATGGGCGATTTAGGATTGACCGATAAGAAGACGCGAACGAAAACGCTTATCGTTGACTCGCTCGATAATGCAAATTTAGTATTGTCTTCGCGTAATGTTCAGAAAACAAAGATTACCAATAGCTTTGGCCTGAATATTTACGACATCATTTATCACGAAAAGCTTTTGATCTCGAAGGCAGCTGTGGAAGAACTTAACGCATTGCTTGACCCAAATCGCGAAGCAGTAACGGCGGAAACATCACAAGAAAAACCGAAGTCGAACAAGACAGCGGCACCGAAGGCTGAAAAAAAGGCAAAGGCCGAATCATCCGTGGAGGAAATTGCTCCTTTAAATGTTGACGAGCCGCATGAATTACCCGAAGGTGAAACGCCGCTCTTAGAGGAGGGTAGTAATGAATAAGCCAGGTGTTTGGGACATATTGAAGTCGCCGGTCGTGACAGAAAAGAGCGTCATTCTCAAAGAAGACTCTTCGGATGAGAACAGCGGACGTAATGTTGGACAGGTTTTGACCTTTCGTGTTGACAAGAAGGCAACCAAGGTAGATATCAAAGGCGCGGTCGAAGAGATATTTAACGTAAAGGTTGCGCAGGTTCGCACAGTGCTTTACGAAGGCAAGATCAAGCGTCGTGGGCGTGTAGAGGGGCGGCGAGCGGGATTTAAGAAGGCTTACGTTACCTTGAGAAAAGGTGAACCGATGGTTGATTACGCAGAAGCGATCTAGGATCAATCTGAGATTTCGAATCTGAAATTTCAAACTAGGAATTATGGGAATCAAGAGACTAAAACCAACATCACCGGCAAGGCGTTATCAAACGTACTTGACGCGCGATGAATTGACTCCGGGAGCAGTACCCGAAAAATCACTGCTCGAGGCTAAAAAGAGAATTTCAGGACGTAACAGTGACGGACGCATCACGATCCGACGCCGCGGCGGAGGTCACAAGCGACACTATCGCATTATTGATTTTAAACGCGACAAGACTGGCATTCCGGGACGTGTGGCCCAGATCGAATACGATCCGAACCGTTCGGCTCACATCGCTTTGATCTCGTATCTCGATGGAGAAAAGCGTTATATTATCGCCCCGCTTGGAATCAAGGTCGGGACTATGCTGTTAAGTGGTGAAGATGCTGATATCTTGCCAGGAAACGCTTTGCCGATCAAGAATATCCCGCTCGGAACCGAGGTTCATAACATCGAGCTTCGCCCGGGCAAGGGAGCTCAGATGGTCCGCAGTGCTGGCGGCTTTGCTCAGATCGTCGCGAAAGAAGGCGATTATGCTCAGCTCAGAATGCCATCAGGCGAAGTTCGCAAGGTTCCTGTTGTTTGCATGGCGACAGTCGGTCAGGTTGGCAACACCGAGCATGAGAATGTTTCGCTTGGTAAAGCCGGACGCAGTCGTTGGATGGGAAAACGTCCGAAGGTTCGTGGCGTCGCGATGAACCCGGTCGATCACCCGCACGGCGGCGGTGAAGGGAAAACTTCAGGCGGACGCAATCCGGTCACTCCGTGGGGGCAACCGACACGCGGCTATAAGACGCGACGCAATAAACGCACGAGCAATATGATCGTGAAGGACAGGAGAAGGAAGTAACTTCAAATCTGAAATTTGAAATCTGAGATTTTTATATGCCACGTTCATTAAAAAAAGGACCGTTTATCGATCTAAGCATTCAGAAAATGCTGCGGAAGCTTGCCGATGGAGCAATGAAGCCGCCCGCGATCAAGACATGGTCGCGACGCTCGACGATCACACCTGATATGGTCGGTTTGACCTTCGGGGTTCATAATGGCAAGCGCCACGTTCCGGTGTTTGTCACGGAGAATATGGTTGGCCACAAGCTGGGCGAGTTCTCTCCGACGCGAGTATTTAAAGGACATCCGGGAACAAAAGCAGAGAAGATGGCGAAGAAGAAATAGTGATAAGTGATCTCACTGTTCACCGTTAAGGACTATGGAAGCGATAGCAAAAACAAAATATTTAAAAGGCAGCCCTCGTAAAGCAAGGCTGGTGATCGATCTGATCCGCGGCGCCAATGTTTCGCGTGCTTTGTCGATACTAAAATTTACTGACAAGCGTGCGGCCGCTCCGATCGCACAGTGTCTAAATTCAGCGATCGCGAACGCGACCTACAAGGCCGAACAGGACAACATCGCAATTGATCCAGACGATCTTTGGATCAACAAGTGCTTTGTCGACATGGGACCGACGAAAGGGCGCCGCAGGATGCGACCCGCTCCGCAGGGACGTGCGTATCGCGAGCAACGTCATTATTGCCACATCACGATTCAGGTGACCAGCGAAAAAGTGGCTAAGTCTGAAGAAGAGTTGAAACTTGAAGCCGAGCGTGCCGAGAGAATCGCGGCCAGAAAAGCCGAGAACGCGAAGAAGAAGGCTGAGGCTCCGAAGAAAGAAAAGAAAGCTGCAAAGGTTAAAGAGGCGCCGGTAGAAGAAGTAGTCGAGAGTCCGGAAGTCGAAGCAGTCGAAATGGACGCTGCTCCGGTTGAGGAAGCAGTAGCAGAGACAACCGAATCGACGGATGCACCTGCCGAAATCACAGAAGATACGGGCGAGGAAGCTGAGAAAGAATAAGCGATTTTAATTATGGGACAGAAAGTTCATCCATACGGCTTTAGGGTCGGATACAACAAAGATTGGCACTCGCATTGGTTTGCTAAACAGGATTTTGCCAAATTTTTGGCGGAAGATCTGAAACTGAAACGCGACCTCAAGAAAAAATTTGGCGGTGGCGGTGTTTCTCACATTGATATTGAGCGTGCGGCCACCCGTCTGAAGATCATTATCTATACGGCGCGCCCCGGCATAATCATAGGACGGAAAGGTGCCGAGATAGAGAAGCTTCGCGAGGATCTTGCTCGTTCAACCGGTAAAGAAGTTCTGATCTCTATTCAGGAAATTCGTCATCCTGAACTCAACGCTCAGCTTCAGGCAGAGAAGATCGCACAGCAGTTAGAGAAACGTATCATGTTCCGCCGTGCGATGAAAAAGACGATGGAAGAGTCACAGCGTTTCGGAGCGCAGGGAATCAAAGTGATGATCGCAGGCCGGCTGAACGGAGCCGAGATTGCACGAACCGAATGGTCGCTGCAGGGAAGATTGCCCCTGCACACGTTGCGTTCTGATGTTGATTTTGGATTTGCAGAAGCATTGACGACATTTGGAATCATTGGTGTCAAAGTTTGGATATATCGCGGCGAAATTCTCGATCCGAATGCTTCGATGGCACGCGGAACGACAACCGATCCGATGAACGAAGTCAAGGTCGATCGCAGTGCGAGACGAAATGACCGCGGGCCGAGAAGAGATCGCGGTGACCGTTAGTTTTTGAGATGAAAGATTTAGCTTGGGAAAGATAATTACAAGCAAGAACAGAGGTTAGACAGTTATGTTAATGCCGAAAAAGGTCAAGCGCCGACGAGTTATGAAAGGCCGCATGCGTGGAAAAGCCACTCGCGGCGAGAAACTTAGCTTTGGTACGTATGGCCTGAAGACACTAGAAGCAGCGTGGATCACGGATCGTCAGATCGAGGCGGCTCGTATTGCGATGACTCGTCACGTAAAACGTGGCGGCAAGATATGGATCCGTATTTTTCCTGATAAGCCGATCACAAGAAAACCGGCTGAAACCCGTATGGGCAGCGGTAAGGGAGCCCCGGATCACTGGGTAGCTGTGGTCAAGCCAGGACGTGTCCTGTATGAGATCGAGGGCGTTGAGGAATCATTGGCACGCGAAGCTATGACGCTCGCTGCTCAGAAGCTGCCGATTAAAACGAAATTCGTTTCGCGTGCGGACCTCGAAGGAGGCATCGTTTAGAAAATGAAAGTAAAAGAACAACTCGATCAGCTTAATCAAATGTCCGTTGAGGAATTGACCGATCAGGCCGATGCCTTAAAGGAGTCCCTGTTCAGACTCAAGTTTCGCAAGACACTCGGCGTCGGTGAAGTGGTTAAAGATATAAGACGTGAGAAAAAGACTCTGGCGAGAGTTTACACATTGCTCAATAAGAAAGGTGTCGAAGCGAAAAACGCTGAGGCTTAATCCCAGAGAGAAGAGAAAATGGTGAAAAAGAAAGAAGACGAAGTCGAAGGGACGCCGGTTGAAACGGCAGAAGGCTCAGTTGAAGAAACTGTTGTCGAGGCTGCGGCTGAAGAAAAGCCGAAGAAAACGGCTGCCGCAAAGGCAAAAAAGGAAAAAGCTGCACCGGCTTCGACCGAAGGCAAAGCTAAGGTTCACAAGCGTGCTGAAAAGGTCGGCATCGTTTCGTCGGACAAGATGATGAAAACGGTTACCGTTCGTGTCGATCGACTCGTCAAGCATCCCGTCTATCGCAAATATGTCAAAAAGCGCAAGAAATTTATGGCGCATGACGAGATGGGGGCGAAGATCGGCGACAAAGTAAAGATCGTTGAGACGCGGCCGATGTCGGCAAGAAAGCGTTGGCGCGTTGTGGAGATCATTCAGAAAGCAGAATTATAAGTTAGAGTGCGCGATTTGTCGCGTTACGGGCTGAAGCCTGCACTCTAAACAGGAGAAAGTTATGATTCAGATGCAGACCTCGTTAGCGGTCGCAGACAATTCGGGGGCAAAACGGGTCGAGATGATCATGCCGGTCGGCGGTTCGACTGGAAAGATTGCACGGCTGGGCGACACGATCAAGGTTACCGTGAAAGAAGCCGCACCCGATGGAACAGCAAAAAAGGGAAAGGTTTACAACGCGGTCATTGTGAGAACGCGCAAAGAAGTTCGCCGCAAGGACGGCACGTACATTCGTTTTGATGAAAACGCGGCCGTGCTTATCAAGGAAGACGGCACACCGGTCGGAACGCGTGTTTTCGGGCCTGTCGCACGTGAGCTTCGCGAGAAGAATTTTATGAAGATCGTCAGCCTCGCTCCGGAGGTTATCTAGTAAGCGGGTGTTAGGCGGCCAGAGAGTAAAGAAATGAAAACTGCAAAAACAGGAACAGTCAGAAGCAGGATCAAGCGGGGCGACCAGGTCGTATTTATTGCGGGTAAGGAATACAACCGCTACGACAGCGCCGGAAAGCGTCAGCCGTTTCGCGGCAAGGTGATCGCGGTCGACGCACGTTTTGGCAAGGTCAAGGTTGAAGGAGCGATGATCGTAAAACGTCACCGTAAACCGATGCCTCAGTTGAACCGCGAGGGCGGCATTGTCGAACAGGAAGCATGGGTGAGCATTTCAAATGTCGCATTGATCGACCCGGAAACAGGAAGGCCTACCAAGGTCAAATATGAAATGCGTGACGGTAAGAAAGTCCGTGTTGCTAAGAGCGGTAAAGTTATAGCCGAAACGGGTTGGGTTAAAAAGGAAGCCAAGAAAAAGATCGACGACGAGAGTCCGTCAGAACCGGCGTCAGACGAAAATAAATAGTTTTGTTATCTGGAAACGGAGAACTTGAAATAAGAAAAGCCGAAACCCAGAAAAAGGAAGGCAAAAACAATGGCCAGGTTAAAAGAAAAATATAAAAATGAGATCGCTCCGGCTTTGGCAAAGGAGTTTGATATCAAGAATCCGATGGCGATACCGAAGATCGAAAAGGTTGTCGTTAACATGGGATTGGGTGAGGCTAGCGGCAACGCAAAGATCCTTGATGTCGCGGTCGAGGAATTGAAAGCGATTACCGGGCAAAAGCCTGTGATCACAAAGGCGAAAAAGTCTATTGCTGCTTTCAAGCTTCGTCAGGGAATGGCAATCGGTACGATGGTCACGCTTCGCGGCGACAGGATGTATGAGTTTCTTGATCGTTTGATCTCTGTTGCCCTGCCGCGTGTTCGCGATTTTCGAGGCATTTCAGGCAAGGCGTTTGACGGACGCGGAAACTACACGGTTGGAATTCGCGAACAGTTGATATTTCCCGAGATCGATTTTAATAAGGTGGATAAAACCCGCGGGATGAATGTTTCGATAGTTACAACGGCTAAGACTGACGATCAGGCACGTTCGCTCCTGAAATCGCTCGGCATGCCTTTCAGACAATAAGCAAATGGCAAAGATAAGCAAAGTAGTTAAGAACGAAAGACGCCGCGAAATGGTCAAACTTTATGCGACCCGTCGTGCGGAGTGGAAAAAGATCATCAACAACCCAAAATCGACTCCGGAAGAAGTCGATGCGGCGGTGATCAAACTTCAAAAGATGCCGCGTGATGCCAGCCCGTCGAGGGTTCGCAACCGCTGCTCGCAGTCGGGACGTTCACGAGGGTATTTGCGTAAATTCGGAGTTTCCCGTATTGCGCTGCGCAGCCTGGCACTCGAAGGACAGATACCGGGCGTCGTTAAATCGAGTTGGTAAAGAGTTTATATTTCGGATCTGAAATTTAAGATCTGAGACTGAAGACGGAGTAAATAGTAGAAATGACAGATCCAATAGCCGATATGCTCACGCGGATTCGTAATGCGATAGCAGCGAATCATCCACGCGTTGATATTCCGGGCTCAAAACTGAAGATGGAAGTGGCACGAATCCTTAAAGAAGAGGGCTATATCAACAGCTTTTCGATGAAGGGCGAAGGCGTCAAGTACATGATCCGAATTTTCCTTCGCTATGATGCGAAAGGTACATCGTCGATCACTCACCTTGCTCGCGTTTCGCGTCCTGGCCGCCGTGTTTATGTCGGTTCAGGCGAGATCCCGAAGGTGCTTGGGGGATATGGCGTTAATATCGTTTCGACATCGAAAGGACTGATGAGCGGGAAACGTGCGCGGGCCGAACACATCGGTGGCGAAATTTTAGCAGAGATCTATTAAGGTGAATTTATGTCACGAGTTGGAAAAAAACCGATAACGATTCCGTCAGGCGTGAGCGTGACGATCAGTGATTCGGCAATGGAAGTAAAAGGGCCGAAGGGGACGCTCAGTACGCCGATTCCGGCGGGAGTGTCGTTTAAGCAGGAAGACGGAACGCTGATCGCTGAACGTGCTGGAGATGACCAGGCGGCATTTCATGGCCTTGCAAGAGCGTTGGCTAATAATGCGGTCGTCGGCGTTACCGAAGGATTTTCAAAGGACCTCGATATTGTCGGCGTTGGTTACAAAGCTGACGTGCAGGGCAAGAAGATCGTTTTCGCCCTGGGATATTCGCACCCGATCGAATATGTTCTACCAGCGGGAATCGATGCAAAGGCTGAGCGTGTTAATACAAAAACGTCGATCAATCAGTATCAGACTACGATCACTCTGAGCGGCATAGACAAACAATTGCTTGGCCAGGTGGCTGCTGAGTTGAATCGCCTCAGAAAACCGGATGCTTACAAGGGCAAGGGTGTTCGATATGCGGACAAGTATTACAGACTGAAACCGGGCAAGACAGGAAAATAGTATGGGACAGAAAAGTAGAGCAGATATTCGGCAGGGCGTTCATAGCCGTATTCGCAAAAAGGTTCGCGGTTCGGCCGAGAGGCCGCGGCTTGCGGTTTTCCGGAGCCTGAATCATATTTACGCGCAGGTGATCGACGATCAGAGCGGAAAGACCCTGGCTACAGCTTCAACAACTGAAAAGGCTCTTGCCGTAAAGTCAGGCGGCAACATCGAAGCGGCCAAGACAATAGGCAAGACGATCGCAGAACGAGCGGTCGCGGCCGGCATCTCGAATGTGGTGTTCGATCGCGGCGGTTATGTTTATCACGGACGTGTGAAAGCTCTCTTGGATGCAACGCGTGAGGGCGGGCTTAATAAGCACGAGTTAAAGCAGGAAAGTAATGAAGAATAAACAAAAAATTTCTCCGGGTGGTTTGCTGCTCAAAGATCAGCTTATCTCGATCAATCGCGTAACAAAGGTTGTTAAGGGCGGCAAGAATATGTCGTTTGCGGCGCTGGTCGTGGTTGGTGACGAAGCGGGACATGTTGGTTTTGGGACCGGCAAAGCAAAGGAAGTTCCTAATGCGATCAAAAAAGCTGTCGAAGCGGCAAAGAATAATCTTATTCGCGTTCCGGTGATCGACGGCACTTTGCCGCATGAAATGATCGGCGAATACGGTGCGGGCCGTGTTCTGTTGAAACCAGCTGCCGAAGGAACAGGAGTTATCGCGGGCGGAGCAGTACGTGCGGTTTTACAGAGTCTGGGTGTGCATAATGTTCGTACAAAGATTCTCGGGTCAAACAATGCTCACAACGTAATTCGCGCGACGTTTAATGGCTTGTTGCGAATGAAAGATCCTCTCGAAGTTGCACGTTTGCGTGGCAAACAGGTTGAAGAACTAAACTAGAGTTATGGCTAAGAAAGCAGAAGCAAAGGACGGGCAGATCAAGATCCAGTATTACCGGAGCATGATCGGGTACGCGACAAAACAAAAAGAGATCATCAAGGCGTTGGGTATCACGAAGCTCAACCAGATCGTTGTTCATCAGGATTCAGCGGCGGCACGCGGCATTGTTGCTAAGGTGCCTCATTTGCTCCGAATCGTAGAATAGAGGGAAAGATGGCTTTATCATTGAATAATTTACGTCCCGCGAAAGGCTCGACGCATAAGAAAAAGCGTCTCGGTCGCGGACCGGGCTCGGGACTTGGAAAGACTTCCGGCAAGGGCCACAAGGGGCAAAAATCACGTTCAGGCTATTCGAGCCGCCCCGGTTTTGAAGGCGGTCAGATGCCTTTGCAGCGTCGCCTTCCTAAGCGCGGGTTTACAAACATTTTTAAGAAGCAGTGGATCGAGATCAGCCTTGGCAAGATTGAGGAGAACTTCAGCGCTGGGGATGAGGTCACGCCCGAGATTCTACATGAACGCGGACTGATCAAAAAGGCAAAGCACGATCTTGTGATTTTGGGAACCGGTGAGGTCTCAAAATCGTTCAAGATATCATCGCACCGGTTTACAAAAACGGCGAAGGAAAAGATCGAAAAGGCAGGCGGCTCAGCGACGGTGATCACCAAAGCTGCAGAGGCGCACGCGTAAAGGCGTAACCCTTACATAAATCTATGGAGAAGTTTTTTAGCGCTGTCCAAAACATGTTCAAGGTCCCCGAGTTGCGGAAACGCATTCTCTTCACGCTCGGGCTTCTTGCGGTTTATCGTTTGGGTGCGCACGTTCAGGCGCCGGGCATCAATAAAGCACAACTCGAAAGAGTCTGGGGCGAGGTCGCGGGCACGCTTCTCGGCGTACTCGATCTTTTCTCCGGCGGTAATTTCCGTACCATTTCTGTCTTCGCTCTCGGCGTCACGCCTTACATCACTGCATCGATCATCATGCAGCTCTTACCTGTGCTTTCGCCTGCTATGAAAAAAATTCAGGAAGAAGGCGAGGTCGGACGTCAAAAGATGAATCAATGGACACGGTATTCGACTGTCGTTCTTTGTGCTGTTCAGACATTTTTCGTGTCAACCTGGCTATCACGTAACCAGATAATCCCTGAGACCTGGTGGGCGACCGCTATGATCGTTATCACGCTGACGACCGGAACGATCTTTGTTATGTGGCTCGGGGAGCAGATTACGGAACGTGGCGTTGGTAACGGCATTTCGCTGCTTATTTTCGCTGGTATAGTCATCGGCCTGCCGAGAGGGATAATGCAAATCTCGGAACGTGTTCGTTCGGGGGATCCGCTGCAGGCACTTGGTGTTGTATTTCTGGTCGTCGTATTGGTCGCCCTAATCGCTCTGATCGTTTATATGGAATCGGCTCGGCGAAATATTGCTATTAGCTATGCTAGTCGTAGAGTCGGTAATCAGACATTCAGGGGACAGGAAACTAGCCTTCCGCTCAAGATCAACATGGGTGGCGTCATTCCTGTGATCTTTGCGTCTTCGGTTTTGGCAATGCCCCAGACTTTGTTTTCTGCATTTCCGCCCGATCAGAACACCCCTGATGCAACCTGGAACAAGGTTTACGCGTTTTTTCAGCAATTTCACGGCGGCGATCCTTATTACGAACTCGTATTTTTGTCGCTGATAGTTGTCTTCACTTTCTTTTACATCACGATCATCTTTAATACGGATGAGGTCGCTGACAATCTTAGAAAGCACGGGGGCTTTATCGCGGGAATTAGGCCTGGTGCTCCGACAGCAGACTACTTGAATTCTATCCTTACTCGTCTTACGACGGTCGGGGCTCTTTACCTCGCATTTGTTGCGTTTACACCACAGTTGCTTTTGAGCGGATTTAAGGTTGCACGTTTGCCGTTCGTTGGAACATGGATTGATAACTTATTTACTTCGACGCCGGGCCTGAGTTGGATACCGACGGGGTTGGGGTACCAGTTTTATTTCGGCGGTACAAGCCTGCTGATCCTTGTCGGCGTTGCGATGGACACGGTCGCTCAGATAGAGGCTCAGCTTGTGATGCGAAATTACGAAGGATTTCTAGGAGCCGGTTCGCGTTTACGCGGGCGTCGCTCTTAGTTCTTGAATTTGAACCGCGGAGACGCAGAGACGCGGAGAAAGATCATTTGATTTTTCTTCCCTCTGCGTCTCAGCGTCTCTGCGGTAAATATTTTAATGAATAAGATAATTGTGTTGATTGGAGCGCCGGGAGCCGGAAAAGGAACGCAGGCGAGACTCTTACAGGAACGCCGTTCGATTCCGCAGATATCGACGGGTGATATGTTTCGCGAGATGAAAACGCTCGACACGCCGCTGGCTCGTGAGGTGCAGGAAATAATGGCTTCAGGCAAACTTATTTCTGACGACCTGACCTACAAGATCGTCCGCGAACGAACGTCAAAGCCCGACACTGCCGGAACCTTTGTTTTGGACGGCTATCCGCGAACTGCCGTGCAGGCCGAACAGCTCGAAGAACTTGCGAAAGAACAGAACAAAGAAATTCAGGCGATCGAGGTCGATGTTCCCCGTGATGAATTGATGAAACGCCTAACAGGGCGCAGAAGCTGTCCGATCTGCGGCGAGATATACAATATCTATTCAAAGCCGCCGAAACATGATGGTTTTTGTGACGTTCATTCCGAATCAAAACTTTACCATCGATCTGACGATTCCGAAGAAAAGGTCAAAGTTCGGCTAGAGACATACGATGAATTGACGAGGCCTCTGCTCGAATATTACGAGCGGTCGGGACGGCTGAAAAAGGTTGATGGAACAGGCGAGATCGAGAATATTTACGAAGAACTAGCAAAAGCAATTTAGCCACTGAAGGCACGGAGTTTTTTTGAGAAATTTCTCCATGCTCTCTGTGAACTCTCTGGCAAAAGATGATCATAGCGAAATCAGCAAAAGACCTTGACAAGATGCGAGCCGTCGGCGAACTAATCGCTGAGGTGCGTGAGGCTTTGAGGTTGATGGTCGCTCCCGGAATCTCGACGATGGAGCTAAATAATGCGGCGGATAAAATGATCCGCGACGCGGGAGCTATCCCGACATTCATCGGCTACCACGGTTTTCCGTACGCGATCTGTGCCTCGGTCAATCATGAGATCGTTCATGGGTTTTCTAAGAAAGATCCGCTGAACGAGGGTGACATTGTTTCGCTGGATATGGCAGCAACTTACCAGGGGTTTGTCGGCGATACCGCGATGACGGTGCCGGTTGGTGAAATAACCGACGAGCTAAAGCAACTCATTCGTGTAACGGAAGAGTGTCTCGCTCTGGGCATTCAGGCGAGTCGGGTTAACAATCGTATCGGTGATATTGGCTGGGCAGTGCAGCAGCATGCTGAGAAATTCGGGTATGGGATCGTTCGCGATTACACCGGTCATGGTATTGGCCGCCATATGCACGAGGCTCCGCAAATACCAAATTACGGACGTGCAGGAACAAAAGAGCGCATTCGGGCAGGCTATTGTTTCGCCATCGAGCCTATGCTTAACCTTGGAACCGCCGAAACACGGACGTTAAGCGATAAATGGACAGTGGTAACGCTCGACGGAAAACCATCGGCTCATGCGGAACATACACTTGCTGTAACCGAGGATGGGCCTGAGATTCTGACCCTTACAAAAGAACAAAAACGTCAGCAACAGGCAAAAATGACAGAAACTGCGTCGGCGTGACTTGAAAAGTTGACCATTTGTAGATAATATTGTTAGTTTGCTCAACTATTCAGCCGGTTAGCATGTGTTTGTATGTCAAAAGAAGAAGCGATTGAAGTCACGGCCACGGTGCTGGAAACACTGCCAAATGCTATGTTTAAGGTTGCCGTTGACGATAATCAGCATGAGGTTTTGGCTCATATTTCGGGCAAAATGAGGAAAAATTTTATCCGAATATTGCCCGGTGACAAGGTTTTAGTTGAACTGTCGCCATATGACCTGAAACGCGGACGAATTACATATCGCTATAAGTAGGACAGGTGAAAAGAGATGAAAGTCAGGCCGTCAGTAAAGAAAATGTGCGACAAATGCAAGGTGATTCACCGGAGAGGTGTCGTGCGCGTTATTTGCGATAACCCAAAGCATAAACAGAGGCAAGGATAAAAAGAGATTATGGCTCGTATAGCAGGAGTAGATCTACCGCCCAATAAGAGGGCACAAATCGGAATGACCTACATTTACGGTGTGGGTAAATCGCGCGCAACAGCAGTGCTTGGCCAGGCCGGTGTCGATGTTAATACAAAGATCAAAGACATCAGTGAGGACGATCTAAATAAGATTCGTTTGATCCTAGATACAGACGTCGAAGTGGAAGGCGATCTGAGGAAGCATGTGCAGATGGACATTAAACGTCTAATGGATATCGGCTGCTATCGCGGTCTGCGTCATCGTCGCGGCCTTCCTGTTCGTGGTCAGCGCACAAGCACCAACGCAAGAACAAGAAAAGGTCCGCGCAAAGCCGCAGTGGCCAAGAAGAAAGCACCAGGTAAGAAGTAAGTAAATAGTTATGGCAAAAGCAGCAGCAACGACAAAAAAGAAGACTTACAAGAAGAAAGAGAAAAAGAATATTCCTGTTGGGATCGTCCATATCGCGGCGTCATTCAACAATACGATGATCTCGATCACCGACACCCAGGGAAACCTGGTTGCTCAGTCTTCGTCAGGTGCACGTGGGTTCAGAGGTTCGCGTAAAGGAACGCCGTTTGCGGCGCAGCAGGCAGCTACTGAAGCAGCCCGTAAGGCATTGGATGCAGGTATGCGTGAGGTCGAAGTTCGGGTAAAAGGCCCCGGCGGCGGTCGCGAGTCTGCAATCCGAGCGATCAATCAGGCAGGCATTCGCGTGAACTCGATTCGTGACACTACGCCTATCCCGCATAACGGGTGCCGTCCGCCAAAGCGCAGACGTGTTTGATTTTTTTGATCTCGAATTTGAGGTCTGAGATTTTGATATTTATCGAAAGGAAGAAGGGCTATAGCCTGTAAACTTTTTCAGCAGAATGAACTGGTTGGTCATTTTGCCGGAGGCAACAAACTAAATTATGGCTAGATATAGAGATGCGGTGTGCAGGCTTTGCCGCCGCGAAGGTGGAAAGTTATTTTTGAAGGGCGACAGATGTTTTAAGCCCTCATGCGCTATCGAAAAGCGGGGAACAAATCCTCCCGGACAGCATGGAGCTGCCCGTCGGAAGATGCTTGCCGGTTACGGTGAGCAGCTTCGTGAAAAGCAAAAGGTAAAGCGCATTTACTTTATCCTCGAAAAACAATTTCGCAATTATTTTGAAAAGGCACGTCGACAGAAAGGCGTCACCGGCGAAAACCTGCTGTTCATGCTTGAGCGCCGTCTTGACAATGTCGTTTACCGTTCAGGTTTCTCGACCTCGCGCCGTCAGGCTCGCCAGTTGGTAAATCATGGACACGTTACCGTCAACGGACGTAAGGTCAACATTCCTTCATTCCAGGTGAAACAGGGCGACACGATTGCGGTAAAAGATAGATCGCAGAAGAATGTTCATGTCGAGGGAGCGTTTGCAACCGCCGTCGGTCGCGGTCGTCCGCAATGGCTCTCGGCTGAGGGCAAAGATCTTCGCGTGACCGTTTCGGGTATGCCGAATCGCGAAGACATCGATTCGAATATCAACGAACAGCTTATCGTTGAGCTTTACAGTAAGTAGTAATACGAGTTGGCCGAAGTAGCCGGTTCATGAAAGTTCGTTCTTGCTAAGCGCGAGCCGGGGACAAAGCCAACTCATAACCTTAATAAAAAGAACAAATATGACAAGTAATAATTGGACAGATTTTCAAATGCCGAGCCGGTTGACAGTCGAGAGCGACACGTTGACAGAACGATTCGGTAAATTTTCAGCACAGCCTTTCGAGCGCGGATTTGGTACGACGATCGGCAATTCGATCCGCCGTGCTTTGCTTTCCTCCATCGAGGGCGCGGCGATCACGGCTGTTCGTATCGAAGGTGTCGAGCACGAATTCTCGTCGATCAAAGGCGTTGTCGAAGACGCCACTGACGTTATCCTCAATCTCAAGCAGATCCCCTTTAAGCTGCACGGTGGCGGAGTGAAAACTCTTTCAATCAGTAAGAAAGGAGCGGGAACGGTCACGAGCGCGGATATATCGGCCGATGGCGACGTCGAGATCCTTGACGACAAAGTTCACATTGCAACGATCAGTGCCGGTGGGAAGCTGAACGTCGAGATGCGGCTCAAACAGGGTCGCGGTTATGTTTCGGCTGAACTGAATAACGACGAAGATCTTTCGGTTGGGTATATCCCCATCGATTCGGTTCATACGCCGATCAAAAAGGTTAATTACAATGTCGAAAAAACGCGACAGGGATCGAACACGGAATACGATCGTTTGACGATCGAGGTTTGGACCGATGGTTCGGTCAAACCCGAAGATTCGATCGGCCTTGCTGCAAAGTTGGTCAAAGATCACATGTCGATCTTTATCAATTTTGAAGAAGAGGAAGAAGAATATAAGTATGAGGATATCGCTCGTCCGCCACTGATGCGGAACGATCTGTTGGACAAGTCGGTCGATGAACTTGAATTGTCAGTACGTTCTTACAACTGCTTGAAGAACGCCGACATTCGTTCGATTCGCGACCTTATCCGCCGCAGCGAAAAAGATATGCTCGGCACGAAAAATTTTGGAAAGAAATCGCTTACCGAGATCAAAGACATGCTTCACGGCATGGGCCTCGATTTCGGCATGGATTTTGATGAACAGGGAAATCCGATCCCGGGCTCCGGCGGTCGTGATCTAGACTAAAATGCGACATAAAAAAGCACATAGAAAACTCGGCCGCACAACAGAGCATCGTATCTCGCTGCTCCGCAATTTGGCGACATCGTTGATCAATGCCGATAAGGAACACATTGTTACGACTGTTCAAAAGGCAAAAGAACTGAGGCCGTTCATCGAAAAAGCCATTACCATGGCCCGAAAGGCTCAGAATTTGAGTGGTGACGATGCAACGCTTCGCGGCGTTCATCTTCGCCGCCAGGCCGCTCGTTTTTTCCACGCCGGCAACAGCAATTTCAAAGCTGAGCAGAGCAGATTTCGCGGCAATAAGGGCGAAGCGAAGGAACCGATCGAGCGAACCGCAGGCGTAAAAGCTGTCCAGCGGCTTTTCAATGAGCTCGGTGTGCGCTATAAAGACCGTAATGGCGGTTATACGCGCATAATCAAACTGGGCACACGTCAGGGCGATAATGCTGCGATGGCGGTGATCGAGTTAGTGGATAATCCGCGGGAAATGGCTGCCAAAAGCTAAACAACACGGAGGCGTATCCTAATGGGTGCAACATCGGCTTCAGCAAAGGCAAAAGACGAAAATCTAGTGGTTGAGAAAAAAAGCAACAACGCGGCTGCAAAACAAAAGCCCTCTGCCAAGCCGTCCTTTAATATGGACGAGCTTCGCTCTCTCGCGGAGCTAGTTAATGAAGGCGGGTTTACGGATTTCGAGTTTGAGAACGAGAATATTCGCGTTCGCCTGAGCAAGATGACTGGTGTTCCGATGCAAGCTGCGCCTGTTGCAATGCCAGTTGCTACGGCACCTGCTCCAACGGCCGCTCCGGCCGACTCGGCTCCTGCTGCAGAAACGGCCGATGCGGATGCAGGACTTTATAAGATAACTTCACCTATAGTCGGAACATTCTATCGCTCGCCCGGTCCTGACAAAGATCCTTATGTAAGCGAAGGCAGCAGCGTCTCGCCGGAATCGACTGTGTGTATCGTCGAGGCGATGAAACTGATGAACGAGATACAGGCAGAAGTTTCTGGTACGATCGTAAAAATATACGTTGAGAACGGTCAGCCGGTAGAATACGGCCAGCCGCTCTTTGGAGTAAAGAAATAAGAATTCACCACAAAGGCACGAAGAACACAAAGTTTTTATTTTCACCTCTTTGTGTCCTTCGTGTCTTTGTGGTTTAAAGATTTATGCGTGAGATTCGCAAAATTTTGATCGCCAATCGCGGTGAGATCGCTTGCCGGATCATATGGACGTGCAAGGAGATGGGCATTAAGACTGTCGCCGTCCATTCTGAAGCCGACCGCGAAGCTTTGCACGTTCGATTTGCAGATGAGGCTCTTTGCATCGGCCCGGCGGCCTCAGCCGAAAGTTATTTGAACATTCCTGCGATCATCAGCGCCGCCGAAATAACTAATGCGGATGCTATCCATCCGGGCTATGGATTTTTGGCCGAGTCGGCAACATTTGCAAAAATTTGCGACGACTGCAATATCAAATTTATTGGGCCGCGTGCTGATGTTATTGCGATGATGGGTGACAAGGTCGAGGCCCGGCGAACGATGACCGCTGCAGGCGTGCCGATCTTGCCTGGAAGTCCCGATCCTATCGAATCCGCAGAAGAAGCAAAACAACTCGCTCTCGAAATTGGTTTTCCGCTAATTATCAAAGCTGCTGCTGGCGGCGGCGGACGCGGAATGCGCATCGTTCGAAAGGAAGATGAGCTTGCGAACGCGCTCGAAACTGCACAGACCGAAGCTTTGGCTGCGTTCAAGAACGGAGCGGTTTACATCGAAAGATATATTGAGCGTCCACGCCACATCGAGATACAGGTTTTGGCCGATGAGCACGGAAATACGGTTTTTCTTGGTGAGCGTGAATGCACCATCCAGCGTCGTCATCAAAAACTTCTCGAAGAGGCTCCTTCACCGGTTATCTCAAAGAAACTGCGTGACAAAATGGGAGCCGTTGCGGTAAAGGCTTGTAAAAAAATTGGCTACACGAGTGCTGGAACATTTGAATTCTTGCTTGACGAAGACGGCAGCTTCTATTTCATGGAAATGAATACGCGAATTCAGGTCGAGCATCCTGTTACCGAAATGGTGACGCTGGCTGATATTGTTCGCAATCAGATCAGGATCGCAACGGGCGAGAATCTTGGCTATACGCAGGATGATGTTCAGATAACGGGCCACTCGATAGAATGCCGTATCAATGCCGAAGATCCGGTTAAGTTTACACCTAGCCCGGGCAAGATCACTGCATTCAATATTCCCGGTGGTCCGGGCGTTCGTGTCGATACGGCTGTTTACCCGGGGTATGTCGTGCCGCCGTATTACGATTCGATGATCGCAAAGCTAATTGTTCACGCGCGTACGCGTGAATTGGCGATCGCCCGTATGCAGCGAGCATTAGATATGATGGTCGTTGAAGGCATAAAAACGACGATCCCGCTGCACAGAAAGATAATGGCGGATGAAAATTTCCAAAAAGGGAATTTTTCGACCAAATTCATGGAAGAATTTAAGTACGAGATCACAGATAGCTAAAAAAGTAAGAGTATCTGTGAAAATTTGATAGTTTGGGGCTAATAGTGGATAATTAGAAGGATCACTTTTAACCTATCAGTTAGTAGTTTTCGATAATAAATAAATTTTCGCGGTTACCGTTCGTTTGAGCGGAGTTACTGCGAGCAAAAGGAGAGGCCAAAAAAGCAAGACAAATGGCGACAGTAAAAGAACTAAAAGAAAAAATAGTAGGCGATTATAAAACCCATACATCAGATACGGGTTCGTCTCAGGTGCAGATCGCGTTGCTCACGCAGCGTATCAATGAATTAACAGAGCACTTTAAGGTGCATAAGAAAGATAACAACTCGCGACGAGGATTGCTTGTTATGGTCTCGCGTCGCAGAAAGTTGCTTGATTACCTCAAGCGTCGTGATATTAATGAATATCACGAGATCATTAAGAAATTAGGATTGAGAAGATAAGCTGCTTCGGGCTTGTAGAAAAAGAGATCTTCGCGAAGAATTTGCCGGTGGTTGCTGAACGTGACAGCACAAATAAGCCTCCGAGCAAAGAAGATCATCACTAAAACCAGTAGTTTTCAGAGACGAAAGGGCTTCACGGCATGCTCTTTCGTCTTTGTTTTTTGTGAGGATAAATAATGTCAAAAAAATATTTGAATGAATCGATCAAGCTCGGGTCACAAGATCTGATCGTAGAAACAGGCAAGGTTGCCAAACAGGCCGACGGTTCGGTCGTGATTCGCTACGGCGATACGATGCTGCTCGTAGCAGCAGTAAGTGCTCGCACCGCGAAGGAAGGGCTTGATTTTTTCCCGCTCACGGTCGAATACCGTGAAAATACGTTTTCGGCAGGACGCATTCCGGGCAACTATTTCCGCCGCGAAGGCCGTCCGTCTGAAAAAGAAGTTTTGACCTGCCGCCTGATCGACCGTCCGGTTCGTCCGTTGTTCGCCGATGGCTACAGATTTGAGACACAGATCGTTGCTTCGGTCATCTCGGCAGACTCGGATAATGATCCCGATGTGATCGCCATAACAGGTGCTTCGTGCGCGCTATACCTTTCGGATATTCCGTTCGAGAATCCGATCGCTGGTGTTCGCATTGGTTTGATCGACGGCAAATACATCATTAATCCGACTTACGACGAGCGTCGCGAATCCGACCTCAACCTAGTTGTTGCCGGTACCGAAGAAGCGATCTGCATGGTTGAATGCGAGGCGAACGAAGTCGCAGAAAAGATCATGGTCGAGGCGTTAATGCTCGCGCATCGTGAGATCAAGCGTCTTTGCTTGTGGCAGAAAGAACTTGGCAAGGCACTCAAGATCACGAAACGTGTTTTCGAGGTTCCGGCCTTGGACGCTCATATCGTAGCGGACGTCGAAAAGACCTGGACGGACAAACTTCGAACCGCTCTGAACTCGACAGGACGCGACAAGATCGAGGTCTATGCCGGTCTCGATGCGTTGAAGAAAGAGGTAGTCGAAAGCTACCCCGAGGATGACCCCGGTGCCCGCGCCACTGCAGGCAAGGCTTTTGGCCAGTTGAAAGAGAAGATCTTCCGCGAAGATATGCTCGGCAACAAACGCCGTCCCGACGGACGAAAGTTTTCTGAGATCCGCCCTATCGAATGCGAAGTCGGTTGGCTGCCACGTGTTCACGGTTCGGCTTTGTTCACGCGAGGTGAAACGCAGGCTATCGTCACAACTACGCTTGGCACCAAAATGGACGAGCAGTATATGGATGACATCGAAAAGGGCGAGGTCAAACGCCGCTTTATGCTCCACTATAATTTCCCGCCGTATTCCGTCGGTGAGACTGGACGATTCGGCAGCACCTCGCGCCGCGAGACCGGCCACGGCAACCTTGCACGCCGTGCGATCCAATCTGTTCTGCCCGACGAGGCCGATTTTCCATATACGATCCGTATCGTTTCAGACATCACTGAATCGAACGGTTCGTCGTCGATGGCATCGGTTTGCGGAGGCATTTTGAGTTTGATGGATGCCGGTGTGCCGATCAAGAAGCCGGTCGCCGGTGTTGCGATGGGACTCGTGATGGAAGGCAATCGTTACGCGATCCTTTCGGACATTGCGGGTGCTGAAGATCACTATGGCGACATGGATTTCAAGGTCACGGGAACCGCTGACGGTATCACTGCTTTGCAAATGGACATCAAGATCGGTGGCATCAATGCGATGATCCTTCAGGAAGCTCTTGAACAGGCGAAGAAAGGCCGTCTCCACATTCTGGATATTATGGCTAAGACGATCGCCGAACCGCGTGAGGATATTTCCCCCTACGCTCCACGCATCATCACATTGAAGATCCATCCTGACAAGATCCGCGATGTCATTGGAAAAGGTGGCTCAGTCATTCGTTCCATAACAGAAGAAACCGGAGCCAAGATCGATATAGATGACGATGGAACGATCTCCATAGCGACTGCCGACGGTGATGCCGCACAAGCTGCGATCGCCAGGATCAAGGCTATCACAGCCGAAGCAGAGATCGGTGAAACATATCTGGGAACGGTTTCACGCATCGTAGATTTCGGAGCGTTTGTCGAAATTCTGCCTGGTCTAGACGGATTACTTCACATTTCTGAGATCTCCGACCGGCGGGTTCGTGACGTTCGTGACGAGCTGAAGGAAGGCCAGCAGATCATGGTTAAGTGCATCGGAAAAGAAGGCAACAAGATCAAGCTTTCGCGCAAAGCCATCCTCGCCGAGGAAAAGACAAAGGCCGCTCCCGAAGACGAATAAGCTCAACTAAGCAAGTAATTTCCAAAATTGGGAAAATGAGGCCGGTTATCACTCTTGTTGTGATAGCCGGCCTCGAGTTTTTGTGCTCAATAAATAATCCAAGAAAGATGAAGAAATGCTGGAAAAATGCTCCTATTAGCCATTTTCTCACTCTGAATTTGAGAAAACTGTTGATTTTTGAACAGAAATTGAAAAAAAGGCGTGCATTTTTAGTTCGTTTTTGATAACCTTTCTGGACAGCCCCAAAAAATCAATTTTACAGTGAGTGCCAACCGAACTGTGAAGACTATTTTGTTTTCACCGTAGATACCGTTTGAGTTCAGGTATAGACATGAAAAAAATTAACTTTAGGGCATTTCTTTCGGCCATTTGCATGGCTTCGATTTTGGCGGGCTTTACAACGACGATCAACGCGGCTCCGATCCGCTTTGATCAGGTTGTGCAGGTCATTAACGCACGTCCAGGCAAGTCGGGAACCAGTTCGATCACACAACTTAAGATCGCCGGCGACTACTCGTTCCTTTTTGGCGACGATGATGACGATAAGAAAAAAGCCGCACCGCCACAGGATGGCCGCGTCATCACAGAAACCAGGAGCGACATCGTCAAGGACGACGTTTGCGATTGCGAAGAGCCTGATCACGAGCGTCGCGGATTTCCGAAATGGGCTTTGCTCGGACTGGCTGCGATCCCTATCGCGTTCATCATCATCAAGCATCACGACGATACTCCGACACCGACGCCTTCGATGCCGGTGACACCTTCACCTTCGCAGACACAGACGCCGCATGTGACGCCTTCGCCGACAGCAACGCCAATGACGCCTCCGCCGTCGCCGACGCCGCCACAGCCGGTGCCGGAGCCTGTGACGATATTGCTGTTTGGAACCGGTCTGGCATCTATCGGCCTCGCTGCCCGCCGCAAGTATGGCAAGAAGGGAAGCGAAACAGGTGATAACGAGGAAACACAGGATTAAATATCAGAGCATTCGCGAGCGGACCGGCATACGGTCCGCATTGCGATCGATGAGGACATAAAACATGCGAGTAATCAGATACAATTTTCTTTTCGTGCTTGGGCTGGTCTTGACGCTCGGCATATCGACAGCATTTGCGAATGGCGATAAGGGCACGAAGAAGGCTCCAAAAGGCATGGGCACGCTTAGTGTCCGGACGACGCCCGACGCCATGCCCGTGATCGTTGACGGCCAGCAGGTCGGCATGAGCGGCGTCGGAACCCCGGCTGAGTTTTATCTGGCGCCGGGTTTTCACACGGTTGAAGTCACAGGGCCGGACGGCAAAGTCTGGAAAGATGAGATCGAGATCCGTCGCGACGGTAAAACTTGCATCTGTCTTAAGGTCGTCCGTGAGACCATCAGCTCGCCGTGCCCTTATCGTTTCCATCTCGAGGGCCCCGACAAAGTAATGGAAGGCGATCTGATCACGTTTGCAGCGATCAACTCCGGGACCGCTCCGATACCGCTTCGCTACGACTGGAAGGTTACGAACGGCAAGATCACGAGCGGTCAGGGCACACCCACGATCACAGTCGATACGGCCGGCATGGGCAACAGCACGGTGGAAGCCGAGCTTGACGTCAACGATGATGTTTACGACAACAAGTGCCGTCAGGTGATCACGGTTCCGACGGAGATCGGCAAACTGCCGCCAACCCCGACACCTTTCAGATGTGACGAATTTGAAGCAGGCAACCGCGATCAGGACAAAGCACGTTTAGATAATTGCGTGATCCAGGTTCAGAACACTCCGGACGCACAGATGTATGTGATCGTATATCCGGGGGCGAAAACCTCGTATGACAAGTCGGCCAAGTTCTATCTCGACTATATGGTCAGAACACGCGGTATGGATCCGTCAAGGATCCGAATGGTACAAGGAGACCCACGTGCAAAAACCACTGTAGTCATCTGGGTCGTTCCTCCGGGAGCAACACCGCCGGTTCCTTAAACCACACACTTTTATCAAGGGGGAAAGAGGGACGTGTTTTCGGACACGTCCTTTTTTTGTTCTTCGTGTTGAGTGCTCCGGCTCCCTTTCAGAACCACGGTCTCGTGTTAGTGCCCTGCGTGGTTGCACATTGAGCACTTTATCTTTGATGAGTTGCCTTGTATATTGGGGCAATGGCAAAGATCACGTTTTATGGCGGTGTCGGCACCGTCACCGGTTCGAAATACCTGCTCGAGCACAACGGCAAAAAGGTGCTGGTCGATTGCGGGTTGTTTCAGGGGTTGAAAGAGATCCGTGACCGCAACTGGCAGGATCCTCCGTTCGATCCGCGAGAGATCGATGCTGTGATCATCACTCACGCTCACATCGATCACACGGGCTGGCTGCCGAGGCTTGTGAAACTAGGATTTTCGGGCGACGTCACGACTTCGCGGGCGACGGGTGACCTGTTGAAGATACTTCTGCCGGATTCCGCGCGGCTGCAGGAAGAAGAGGCCGATTACCGCAACCGTCACGACCTCACGATTCACACGCCGGCGTTGCCGCTTTATGACGAAGACGACGCCCGCGCGGCGCTTGAGCGATTGCGGCCTGTGCCGAACGACGGACAGCCTTACGACATTTGCGAGGGCATAAAGGCAAGTTTTATGGTTGCCGGGCACATCATGGGTGCAAGTCTTGTGTTGGTTGAGTTGGCCGGTGCTAAACAAGATGGCAGTCCGATCAGATTTCTATTCTCCGGCGATCTTGGGCATTATGATCAGCCGATAGTCAAAGATCCTGAGCCGCCGCCTGATTGCGATTACCTTATGTGCGAATCGACTTACGGCAACAGATTGCACGGTGACGTTGATTCCGAAACGCAGATGGCGAGCATCATCAACGAAGCGGCAAAACGAAACGGCCCGATCTTGATACCTGCGTTCGCCGTCGGACGCACACAGGAAGTGCTTTACATGATCCGTGAACTTGAGGAGCAGAAACGCATTCCTGTTTTGCCGGTGATCGTCGATTCACCGATGGCTTCGCAGGCGACGCAGGTTTACAACCGTTGGCACGAGGAGCACGATCGTGAGTATGCTTCCATACTCGCAGGGAAAAAACATCCACTAAGAACAGCGTCGATGACAACCGCTTCGAGCCGCGACGAATCAAAGAAACTCAACGACATGAAAGGCTCTCGTATCGTCATTTCTGCCTCTGGAATGTTGACCGGCGGCCGCGTTTTGCATCACGCTATGCGTATCTTGCCCAATGAGAATGCTACCCTCGTTTTTGTCGGCTACCAGGCCGCGGGAACGACGGGGCGACGGATTCAGGACGGCGAAAGGGAGGTGCGGATCATGAAACAATGGCTTCCGGTCAAATGCCACGTCGAAAAGGTCGACGGATTTTCGGCACACGCCGATTGGAAGGCTGTGTTGCGATGGCTGAGTGGGCTTCAGAATCCGCCCGAAATGGTTTTCACGACGCATGGCGAGCCCGAAGCAGCGGAGGCTATGGCCGGGCATATTCGCGAGCGTTTCGGGTGGAACGTGGTTGTCCCGCAATACGAGGAGACGGTGGAGCTGACATAAGATTCTGGGTTAGATTCCAGTGTTGTTTTTTATGTGGCAAACATGAAAAAAATTCTGCTTTCGTTAATATTTCTTGTAATTCTGTTAGCAGGCGGTCTCTATTTTTACATGACCAGTCCTCTTTTTCCGGTCGAGAACGATTGCACACATCTTTACGAAAAAAACTGGAGCGGCGTGTTCATTTACAATTCACCCGGTTGCGGTTGGATAGGCTGTTTTGGGCCGGACTTTTTGGATTTTTTATATTATGAAAGGCTTTGGGGAGCTTCGCCCGCTACATTTAAGATCATTCTCTGCGGCGGCGATACCGGTGGGGTTTTGGCGGTAGATAAAGACAGTGTTTTTTATGGCGGCAAAAGGGTTCCAAACGGCGATCCTGATTCAATAGAAATAGTTACATCGGGAGCTCAAACTTATGCCAAAGACAAGAACAATATCTACATAAAGGGTGCGGCAACTGAAAACAAAGGACAATGGGATGGCGTTTTTCTTGACAGGAGTTTCCTGCTGAAAGAGGATGGGTTATATATTGCCGATAGAACAGACCAACCGACAAAATTGGAATTGCCTGATTCTCAAACCTTCAAACTAATTGGATATACAAGAATCAATAACAAGATCTATATCGCTGAAGATAAGAACTTCTACTTTGAGCCTAATGGGGGGACATATTTACCAGACCCTAAGCCGGACACAAAGGGCTTTGAAAAGCTTGGTTGCGACTATTACAGGTTTGAAAACAGATTATTTTATACTCTCTACGAACTGCATGGTGCCGACCTCGACACATTTAAGGTGTTGAGAACATCTAATGACGACGCTAATCCTTCAGTTCACTGCATGGAGCAATACGCCATTGATAAGGAACATCGCTGGCAATTTCAGATCCCGGTAAGGCCTCAAGATAAAATGCGAAATGATAAGATCGATTCGCTTCTAAAATTACCGATCAATCAGTAGTTTGAGATTTGCATGGAGAGAATTTATGAAATCTAAGGTTGCAGTTGTTGTTTTATTCATCTTTACCGTGTTTTCTTCGTCCGCTTTAGCGCAGACGAAATCAGTTGTCGCAAGTATCAAGTGGCTTTCGGGCTGTTGGGAATCGAACGACAAGGCTAAAAACGTTCTCATTTCGGAGCAATGGATGAAACCCGCCGGTGGCATGATGCTCGGTATAGGACGAACTGTAAAGAAAGGAAAGGCCGTCGATTTTGAGTTCATGCGGATCGAGCAGAAAGGCGATGACATATTTTTTGTTGCAAAGCCGAAGGCGAACAACGATGAGACACCATTTAAACTCATAAGCCTGACGACAAATGAAGTTACATTCGAGAACAAAGATCACGACTTTCCTCAGCGTGTGATCTACAAACGGCAAGGTACAAAATTAACGGGCCGTATCGAAGGCAACAACAACGGCAAGTTTCTGGGGATCGATTTTCCGATGACCCGTACAAGATGCGAATGATGTTTGATCGCAAGAAAACTCCATTTCTGATTTTGGCCTCGTTGTTTTGCGTGTTGTTCTTTGCCGGTGCAGCAAAGGTTGAAGCACAAGCCGCTGACAAACGCCTGCCAAAGTGCTCGGGCGAGAATGGCCTGACTCGCGGTGAGATCCTCGAGATACTGAATGTTCATAACCTTGTTCGAGCCGGATTAAAATTGTCGCAGCTCACCTGGGATTGTAAGCTGGCCGACCTTGCACAGGAATGGGCAAAACGCGGCGTGGCTGAGCATCGCGAAGACACTATTTACGGCGAGAGCATATTCGTCTCGGGGCTGCGTGACATCGCGGCGATCACGGCCGTCAATCGATGGATGGGTGAGAAGCCAAATTGGGATAACAAGGCTGGAAAATGTGCCGCCGGAAAAACCTGCACGCACTATACACAGATCGTCTGGAAAAAGACCACAAGGATCGGCTGCGGTATCAATCGAGATCTTACCGGTAAATGGAAGACGATGCTCGTTTGCAACTATGACCCTGAAGGCAATGCACCAGGCCCTGCTTATTGATCACTCATAGCGTAAGCATTCGATCGGATCGAGACGTGAGGCTTTTCTTGCGGGCAATACACCAAAAATCAAACCAACTCCAACTGAAACTGTCAGGCCTGTGATTACTGCCCACGGCGGGACTTGCGCAGGGATGCTCGGCACAAGCAGCATTATCAGATTGCTTATGCCTATTGCGGTGACAACGCCGATGATGCCGCCAAAGAATGTGAGCGTCATTGCTTCGAGCAGGAACTGAAGAACGATCGCGCCCTTTGTTGCACCGATAGCTTTGCGAATGCCGATCTCTTTTGTGCGTTCGGTGACAGAAACGAGCATGATGTTCATCACGCCGATGCCGCCGACGAGCAAACCGAGACAGGATATAGCAATTGCAGCCAAGCCGACGCCTCCCATAATGCCGTCGAACTGTGCGATAAAATTATCGGCTGTCTTGATGTCAAAGTTGTTTGCCTCGTCAAACTTTACGCCGCGGCGCTGGCGCAAAATACTTTCTACCTCCTGAACTGCGTCGTTCAACTGGCCCGGTTTTGCCTGTACGATGATCAGCTCCTCATCACGATCAGGAGCGTCCATGCGAGCCGTGCGATAGGGCATCATGACTTTACGGTCTTCTTCGTTCTCACCAAAGAAACCGGCCTTTCTTTTTTCGATCACACCGACGATCTCCCAATTCGTTCCGTTCATTCGCACGATCTTGCCGACTGCATCGTCCTGGTGATCAGGAAAAAGCGCCTCAACGGCATTCACTCCGACAACTAGCACATGACGGCGTTGATAGTTGTCGGCCTCGGTAATGAATCTGCCCTGCCGCAGGACAAGATTTGTGATCTCCATGTTGTTCGGCATAACCCCGTCGGTCAGAGCCCAACGATAATTCTTGCCTTCGTAAACAAGATTGTCGTCAAAGCCGCCATTGAAAGAACCGATATTAGGTGCAACGGTCGTGACATCATTGACGGCGGTCGATTGCGTCAATATTGCGTTTGCATCGTCGTCGGTGAACGGTTTGCGGTTGCGTTCGTCGCGGCTGCGCGGGCCGAAGCCAGTCGAGAGGTGATAGGCGTAGATATTGTTCGTTCCGTACTCCTCGACGATCGAAACGATAGAATTGCGCATACCGGTAAGAATCGACGCAACCACTATCGCAGTGATCACACCGACTACAATTCCAAGTATCGTTAAAAACGAACGGAACTTATGCGAACGTATAGACTCCATAGCCATTCGGAGTACTTCGTAGGGTAATGATGTCTTGAATCTCATAAGAATTTTTCACCACAAAGACACAGAGGACACAAAGGAGAGAAAAGGACAAAAAGGAAACAAGGTTTTTGGGCAGTTTGTCGGCAATAGACTGTGACTTTCATTTATTTTTCTTTGTGTCCTTTGTGCCTTTGTGGTTAACCCTCTTTAGTTTTGAGTTAAAGCGACAATAGGATCGAGCCGGGCCGCTTTCCACGCGGGATAGAGTCCGGCGACGATGCCGATCACGCTCGAAACGGTTACTGACAAAAAAACATAACCGATGGTAATTGTCATCGTCATTTCGGCGAGGATCGTGATCAGCTCGGTCACTCCGGCGGCAAGTATTAGCCCGATGATGCCGCCGATAACGCATAGCAGCGACGATTCGATCAGAAATTGCAGTAGGATCTGATGCTGCGTAGCACCAAGAGCTTTTCTCAACCCGACCTCAAATGTCCGCTCGGTCACGGAGACGAGCATGATGTTCATTACGACAATACCGCCGACGACAAGGATGATCATCGTTATCGGCACGACGACCGCTGCTATAGCGCCTGTGAATTGATCCATTTGCGAGTTGAACTCGTCAACATTCACAAGGCTGAAATTTTCTTCCTGGCTGCCGATCAATTGCCGTTTGTTTTTCAGTAACAGCCGGGCTTCCTCGATGGCCGGCTGAAACATTTCTTTGTCGATCGTTTTGCCGTGGATCTGAATGCCGCCGGTGCGCGAGAACATCTGATTGTGAAGGGTGATGGGCATGTACACCATCCGATCCATAGAGCCGCCTAGGAACGAGCCACGTTTTGCCTCAACCCCAAGCACTTGGAGGGGGATTCCCCGAATCTTCAGCGTTTTTCCGACTGCCGGGCCGTAAGGAAAGAACTTGTCCTTGACGTCCATCCCTATCACGCAGACGTTGGCGGCACGTGTAACCTCTTCGGCGGAAAAGAAGCGGCCTTCATCCAACGTCTTGTCTGTGATCTCGTACATGTTGTCGGTCGAGCCGAAGATCTGTGTCGAAGGCATCTCGATACCGTCCTGAGTGATGTCCGCATTGGCACCGATCTCGGCACCGACGTATGAGCAACTCTTGCACGCGGATTTGACGTAGAGATATTCATCCCAGAGCACGTCCTTATTGAGGCGGTTTTTGCGTTCAAATTCTTCATCGGACATCCGCCCGGTCGACGCCATCCGCGTGATCATGAAGTGATTCGTGCCGAGTACCTTTCCAACTTTGTCTACAACGTAGGTTTTGAGCCCGCTGATTGACGCTCCGACCACGACAACCGCCGCAACACCGATAATGATGCCGATCAGCGTCAAAAACGCACGCAGCTTGTGCTCCAGGATCGATTTGACCGCGATCCAGAAAGCATCAGTGTAGAAAGAATAGAGCTGGCGCATATGAAACAGGCTAGTTACAGTTTTTCAAACGTAAATACACGGCAGATAGTTCTGATAAATCTCAATTGGTGGGAAACTGTCCCGCTGTCCCAGTATTTTTTCAAATGTCAGATCGTCCCGCTTGGCTGATGTCCCAAACGATCTGGGACAGGCTAAGTTGTTGATTCCATTAGGCCGTACTCTAAAGTGTCCCACTGTCCCACTGTTTTTTTTCGTGCGTCAATACCCCAGATCTGACGCTTCTTGATGGGTCGCCGGAACACATCGTCAAAGAGCAAGATCGTCCCAAAAATCGCGACGAACGCACCAACCTAGCGCATCTCAAGTGAAATTGAAATACCAATTTTCCCGATATGACATGATTTTCCCGAAATGATGCAACTTTCCCGAAATGACGTGGTTTTCCCGATATGACATGGTTTTCCACCTGAAAAACCGTGTTTTTATTGTAGTAAAAAACTTTACGCTTTTTCTCGATATCGGCGATTGCGCACCGCTTCGGGCGTCGTGTTATACTTTGCCTTTGTTTTATTCACTTTAGCGAAGATAGGAGAACTCAATTGAGCGTCTTAGTTGATAAAAATACACGCCTTATTGTGCAGGGAATTACTGGCAAGGAAGGCACGTTTCACATGCTGCAGATGCGTGATTACGGCACGAACGTGGTCGGCGGTGTCACTCCCGGCAAAGGCGGAACCACGCACGAAGGCGTGCCGGTGTTCAACACGGTTGCCGATGCTGTAAAGGAAACAGGAGCGAATGCTTCGGTAGTCTATGTGCCGCCGGCGTTTGCCGCGGACGCGATAATGGAAGCTGCCGATGCAGGCTTGCCGCTTGTCGTCGCGATCACAGAAGGCATTCCGGTCGCAGACATGGTGAAGGTGCACGAATATCTAAAAGGCCACCCTGTTACACGAATGATCGGCCCAAATTGTCCCGGCATCATTTCACCGGGCAAATGTAAGATCGGTATCATGCCCGGCCACATTCACGAAGAAGGCCGCATCGGCGTTGTTTCACGATCTGGCACGCTGACCTATGAGGCTGTCGGACAATTGACGGCTCTCGGCCTTGGCCAGTCGTCAGCGATCGGCATCGGCGGCGACCCGATAATTGGGACGACTCATACGGACGCTCTGAAATTATTCCAGGCTGACGACGAAACCGACGCCATCGTAATGATCGGCGAGATCGGCGGCACCGCCGAGGAAGACGCAGCCGCCTATGCGAAAGACAACGTAACAAAACCGATCGTCGCCTTCATCGCCGGCCAAACGGCGCCTCCGGGACGCCGAATGGGCCACGCAGGTGCGATCATCTCCGGAGGAAAAGGCACGGCGGCAGAGAAAATGGCTGCTCTAACGGCGGCAGGAATCCGCGTTGTGCAATCACCGGCGGATATTGGCCAGGCAATTGTTGACGTTCTTGGACAAAGCGCAAATGCATAGCCACAAGTTTTTTGTTCACAAATCAAACCAAAAAAGAGTAATTAACATAAATGAGTAATTTAACATTTGGAATCATAAAGCCCGACGCGGTTCGGGCAGGGAAACAGGGACAGATCATTTCGCGCATTTTGGGCGGTGGTTTTAAGATACGCGGAATGAAACTGATCCATCAGACGCGGAAGCAGGCAGAGGGCTTTTATGCCGTTCACGCCGGCAAAGGGTTTTTTGACGAACTGTGCGATTTTATGTCGAGCGGGCCGTGCGTTGTGCTGGCACTGGAAAAAGAGAACGCAGTACCGGCATGGCGTGAGCTGATGGGAGCGACGAATCCTGCTGATGCTGCTGAGGGGACGATCCGTAAGGACTTTGCAACTTCGATCGGCGAAAATGCTGTTCATGGTTCGGACTCGGACGAGAATGCGGCCATCGAGATCGCTTATTTCTTTAGCAAACTGGAATTAGTTTAAGGGTTCTACCGCCACCTAGGATTTGGTGGTACTGACAGGTTCAGAGTGCAGGTCTTAGCCTGTATAATGGGTGGAACTGATTTCTTTAATTGAGTATCTTATACTACTGTAAAGGAAAACGGGCTAAAGCCCGCACTCTAAACTACTATGAAAAAATGCCCAACTTGCGGAAAAGAATTTGAAGATTCGATGAAGTTTTGCCAGGTTGACGGCACCCCGCTCGCGGACGCCGAACCTGCGCTTGATCCGTATGCAACAATGGTCGGGCATAAGATTGACCTGACTCCGGAGCCCCCAAAAGTCGAAGTCATTGAACCGGCCGTGGCGGAAGAACCGGTTCAGGCGACGGAACCCGTTGTCGAACAACAGATCCACGAGACTACCGGTTCGATCCCGATCGCTCCGCCTGACGAAGTTCTCGAGATGCCGGGACTTGACCCGCTCAAGACGATGTATGTCTCGCCGTCGGAATTGAAAGAGGTTTTTGCAGCAGACGAGGCGGCTTCGGTTGAAGAATCTGTTCCGGAGGCCGGTTCACCTGCACCTCCTCCATCGCCATTTGCGATGCCGGAAACCCCGGTTGAAACTGCCCAGCCTCTTGGCGAAATGGAAACCGTGCTTGCAGAGCCTTCTGTTCCGCCGTTTCAGGTTCCAGACCCTGCACCGGTTGCCGAATGGTCACCGCCGCCTGTTCCTGATGCTGCATGGCAAAATCAGGAGATCGGTTCGAACACTCCGTTTCAGCCTCCGCCCGCGGGCGCGGCTGCTGAGAATAAGACGCTTCCTATTATTTCGTTGATATTGGGAATAGTATCTTTGTGCTGTTACATGTCGCCGATCACAGGGATAGCGGCTCTCATTACCGGATTTTTGGCGCTCAAGAACATTGGCAACGATCCGAACGTTTACGGAGGGAAGCCGTTGGCGATCGCGGGAATGGTGCTCGGCGGCCTTTTCTTTTTGATTGGAATCGTATATTGGATTTTCCTGCTGTTTTTCGGCGGTTTGGCCATGATAATGGATGCGGCACGGTAAAAATTTCCACACTAACTAACTTATGTCAGTTGTCTCAGATATTATTCAATCGACTCTTGCGGTCGTAAAGGGCATGAAGAGAACGATCTCCGAGATCCCTCGTGCGAAATGGACGGTTCAGTATCCTGATGTTCCGGTTACGGTACAGCCACGCTACCGAGGACAGCATTTGCTGCACGTTGACGAGAACGGGAAAGAGAAGTGTGTCGCCTGTTACCTTTGTGCGGCGGCGTGTCCTTCGGACTGTATTTATATCGAGGCACAAGACGATCCGAGGCCTTATGCCGATCGTGTCGGCCGCGATGAGCGATACGCAAAGGTTTACAATATCGATTACGGCCGCTGTATCTTTTGCGGATTCTGTGTCGAGGCTTGCCCAAAGGACGCTATCACTCACGGTTATAATTTTGAGATATCGGTTTATAATCGCGCCGACCTTCTGAAAACAAAAGACGATCTGCTGATCACAAAGCAAAAACAGTCAAAGAACTATCGTGTCGCACTTTCAAGCGAAGACGTAGACTCTGAGTATAAAGAAGTCTAACCGGGATTCGGGTTTCAGAATGTGGAATGCGGATTTGAGACAAAGCCGTGCTTCTGTCAGATTTACCACCAACCCAAAAAGGACGACATTACGAGATCAGAGGGCTAGGCTTGCGCGAATTTGCGGGTCTTCGTCGTGACGATCAACGTCTTGATCCGTTTGAACTCGCGCTATACGCAAACCTTTTGGTAGTTTCGTTCGAGGAGATAGAGGCTCTTAGCCCTGAGACGGTCGAACATTTGCTTGGCGGCGGCAAAGAGGCTTGGTCCGGCGGAGCGGCCTCTCAGACGCTGCCTGACGGAAGAAAGCTCATTATTCTAAATCCAACCCACGGAAAAAATCGCCATAATGCGACGCTGATGGAAGAGATATCTCACGTTTTTCTTGGCCATAAGCCGAGTCGTCTTGCTATCGAAAATCGTAACAAGGAAGGCAAGATCATCGCTCGCGATTACAATCACGCGATCGAGGAAGAGGCTTATTCGACCGGAGCGGCCGCATTGGTTCCGTACACGGCTTTGCGGCGAATGGTTGAGCAGGGAAAGACTGTGCAGGAAATCGCCAGACATTTTTATGTAAGCCGTGCTTTGATAGAGTATAGGATCAAGGTGTCGCGATTGTGGGATTTATACAAGGATAGAGTTTTTCAGGGCGAATAAATGGTCGATAAGGCAAAACAAAAAAATACGATAGAGAAACTCTCGACGGTCGACAAGCTGAGGATGCTATTGGATATTACCAAGACCATCAGCCGCTCGCTTGATCTGGACGAAGTTTTGAATCTTGTAATGGACACCCTCGGTTCGCTCATACCTTATGACGCCGCCGGAATTTACCTGATCGAGTTTCATCCGGAGAACAAAGACCCGTACATTTTCAAATCCAAAGTTATTCGCGGATATAAGATCAGCTTTGAACTGATCGAGCCACGTTTGAAAATGGGCGAAGGATTTCTCGGAACGGTTGCCCAATCGGGAAAAGCGATCATTTCACATGATGTCAGCAAGGACAACCGTTATTTTCCGGCCCGCGAACAGACGAGATCGGAAATGGTTGCGCCGATCGTTTCTAATGACAAGGTAATCGGTGTTTTTGATCTGGAAAGCGACAGTCTCGATGCGTACTCAGACGATGATCTTGCCGTTTTGCAGCTTTTAACTTCGCAGGTTGCAATAATTATCGAAAAAGTGCGGTTGCACGAGCAGGTTGTCGAAAAAAAACGTTTGCAGGCGCAATTGGAGATCGCGCGTCAGGTGCAGCTCGAACTGCTGCCTTCGAATGATCCGCAGATCGATAATTTTGACGTAAGCGCTTATATTTTTCCTGCTGAGGAAGTATCGGGCGATTACTACGATTGGGTCAAAGTCTTTGACGATCAGATTAGCGTCGTTGTTGCGGACGCAGTTGGCAAGGGTATTCCAGCGGCTCTATTGATGTCGTTTCTGAGGGCTTGTCTGCGAGCATGCGTGCAGATCGGTTACGCACCGAACATTGCCTTTGCCAAGGTGGGCAAACTGCTGCACGAATCGATCGAGGATAACAAGTTCATTACAGCGATCTACGGTATTTTGGATTATACGAATCGAACCTTCGTTTTTTCGAATGCCGGACATAATCCGCCGCTGCTCATCAAGCCTGACGGTGAATATAGGTTTGTTGAATATGGCGATGTGCCGTTGGGTATGTTTGATGACGTCCATTATCATCAGCACTTTATCCGATTTGAGGAAGACCAAGTTTTAGTTATCTACACTGACGGTATTACTGAATCGACAAATCCAACGGGCGAAGAGTATGGACAAGAACGCCTGGCAAAACGTGTTCTTGATGGCCTTCATCTAAAACTAGCGGCAAAACAATTGATCGATCACGTCCGAAAAGGCGTTGCTGATTTTACCGAACGGAAGTTTCTTGACGACGACGGCACACTGTTTATTATCAAAGCCAAATGAAAAAAAGCGGAAGGTTCAATTGCTTGAATGACCTTCCGCGAGCGTTCCTTAGTTGTATAAAAAGTTAATGGGCGGTGACCGAACAGTGAAGAAAATCTCCGCCGGGTACGACGGGCGTTGAATAGTCGCCGTAGTTTATCTTGTCGTTCCTTGTCGAAAAGGCATAGATATCAAAGCCATACGCATCAAGAAAATCAGTTAATTCCTGCGACCTGTCGAGATACAGGGTCTTGCTAAAGCCAAGTTCGTGCCTGATCTCGAGTAGCCGTTCAACCACCTCAAGCGGTGCGAAATGTGAGTTTGGGTCTTTGAATGTAGCCATGTAATGTCTCGTTTCGAGTGTCGGCTCGTAATCAGGCTCCGTTTTGATTACGGTACGCTGAAAAAGGTTGTTATTTATTTTTCGTTGGGAGGCCGGGATCGGATGCTTTCAACTAACGAAGAAATTGGAGGATCGTGGCAACTTTTTCTTGTCCTTCCGGCGACTTAACATACGGTTCTACGATAAGAAGTACGGACTGAAGCCCATTAAATAGAGTGTGAAGGATAATACACGGAAGCAGGTTTTTACTTTTTATCCTGACGGCCGTTAGAGTGACGCTGAGTAGCGTTAGGAGAAAGATAGTAGAGTAACTGGGCCAGTACTGCGGCCAATGAACCACCGAAAACAGAAACGTCGCCAAGATAAATGCCGTGGTTACGCCGTATTTACGCTTGAAAGCTGAGTACAGTACGCCACGATATGTGACTTCTTCAACTAGCGGGGCGGTAAACGTTGCAACAAAGGCAACTAAGTAGGCAGCTGCTCGGGAGCTCTGTAATATTCGCAGGAGGTCGTTGTCTTGCTCAGGAGCTATCGATGTAACGAGATTTCCCATTACAACGAACCCAAGGAGGATTATACAATAGTGCCACCAGGCAAATCCACCTTTTTCCCAACCCAGCATTTCCTTAAAGGAGAACTTCCGGGCTCGTGTCACAACTGCCCATGCAACCAGTATGGTTATGATGTGGGCGGGTATGATCGCGATTATCTGCAAAAGAATCGAAAAAGGGTCGGATTTGGCAAATTCAATGACCTGGTCAGGGTCTGTAACCGGAGGGTCGAGTGACGCCAAATACGGAAGGAGAAAGATGCTCGGCACGATCAAAATTAAGAGCACGCTCAGCAACCAAACCCCGATCGCAGGGCCAACGCCCCATGGCGGGTCGTCCGGTGACGGCATGTCATTTGACGGTATCGGTTCTTCTGGTAATGGAAGTTGCGAGTAATATTCGCTCTGCTCGATGTCTTGCACTGAAATGAGTTTAGCCAAACGGAGTGACAAGTTCCAAGTTCTGTGTTTCGTATTTGCGCTTTCGCCCGAATCGATATAATCTAAAATCCCGTGGAGTCACACGGCGAAAATCCTAAAAAAAATGTGATCGCAGTTATTCCCGCACGCTACGCCTCTGTGCGTTTGCCGGGTAAGTTGTTGCTTGAGGTCGCCGGTAAACCGCTGATCCTACACACTTTAGGGCAAACGGCCAAAGCTGGGACAATCTCTCGCGTCATTGTTGCGACAGATGATAAGCGAATTTTCGCTGTTGTGCAGGCGAACGGCAACGAAGCGGTGATGACTTCTCCGGATCATAATTCGGGGAGCGACCGGCTCGCAGAAGTGGCTCAGACCTTGCCTGAAGGTTCGATCATTGTAAACGTCCAGGGCGACGAGCCGATGATCTCGCCCAGGACTATCGATGCGGCCGTCAATGCACTGTTAAATGATGCAGATGCTGATATAGCGACCACCTGCGAGCCGATAACAAGTCTCCAAGGCGAATTGCTGAACGGCAATGTTGTTAAGGTCGTCGTCGCTGAAAATGGGAATGCGTTGTATTTTTCGCGTTCCCTGATGCCGTGGCCGCGCGAGGCTGCGAATCGACATGACGGCGATCCAAATGTTGCGATAGAGGCCGAACCGGAGTTATTAACGCTTTTTCGTAAACACACAGGCCTTTATGTTTATCGACGCGAATATCTATTAAAATTTACAAAGTTGCCACAGTCGAGCCTTGAGAAGATCGAAATGCTCGAGCAGCTTCGCGCTCTGGAAAACGGGGCGCGGATAAAGGTCGTCGAAGTAAATGAACGCTCGATAGGTGTTGATACGCAGGAGGATTTTGAACGTGTTAAGAGGATGATCGAAGCAAATGGGTGATTGGATCGGCCTTGGGTTTTTTATTTTGCTGATCGTCGGTTTAGTGATCGGGTTGAAGGCCCTGAGCAAAAATCGAACAACTACATCAGAAGAGTTTGAGCGAAATGCTGCTGAAGGAATAACGATGTTAGGAGCGACGGCAAATGCACTGCACGAGCTGTTGAATCCAGAAGAAGCAAAGTCGAAAGAAGTTATCACGCAAATGAAGGAAGGGCGATATCAGAAAAAGAAGCGTGAAGGTAAAGCAGGCGGAACGGTCGATGGTGAACTAACTGGAGAGAAGAATGACTGAGAAAAAAACAAAATATATTTTCGTTACTGGAGGCGTGGTTTCGAGTCTTGGCAAAGGGCTGGCGGCGAGTTCGATAGGCTGCTTACTCGAAACCCGTGGGCTTAGCGTTCAGATGATGAAGCTTGACCCTTATATCAACGTCGATCCAGGGACCATGTCGCCGTTTCAACATGGCGAAGTTTTTGTGACTGACGACGGCGCCGAGACCGATCTGGATCTTGGACATTATGAGCGGTTTACGCACGCCAAACTCTCGCAGGCGAATAACTGGACCAGTGGGCGAATTTATCTTTCGGTAATCGAAAAGGAACGCCGCGGCGATTATCTCGGCAAGACAATTCAGGTGATCCCGCACATCACTGACGAGATAAAAGCCGCTGTTCGCAAGGTTGCTGAGATGCATGAGCCGGACGTGTTGATCGTTGAGATCGGCGGTACCGTGGGCGATATAGAATCGTTGCCGTTTATGGAAGCAATTCGTCAGATGGGCAATGAAGAAGGCCGTAACAACGCGATCTTTGTTCACGTGACGCTCGTTCCTTTTATAGCAGCAGCAGGTGAATTGAAAACAAAACCGACGCAGCATAGCGTTCGCGAACTGCGAGAGATCGGTATCGCACCCGACATTTTGTTATGCCGTTCTGATCGGCCTGTTCCGAATGATCTGCGTAAGAAGATCGCCTTATTCTGTAACGTGCAGGAAAACGCGGTTATTTCCGCGCTCGATGTCGGCACAATTTATGAGGTGCCTTTGGCGTTTCATGAACAAGGCCTCGATGACCTGATCGTGAGTAATCTGCACCTGAAGGAAGAGTTTCCCAATGCGGATCTCAAACAGTGGCGCGAACTAGTTGCAACGATCAAAGATCCGAGTGCCGGTGCGGTTCGCATTGCTATTGTCGGGAAGTATGTTGAGCTTGAAGATTCGTACAAGTCGTTGAATGAAGCCTTGACGCATGCGGGTGTCGCTAACAACCTTCGAGTAAATGTTACCTGGCTCGAATCGGAAAATCTGATGAAGGACGATTATGAAAACGAGCTTCAGGATTTTGACGCGGTGCTTGTACCAGGCGGATTTGGCAAACGCGGAATCGGCGGTATGTTGCGTGCGATCAGATATGCGCGCAGATCGGGGACGCCTTATTTTGGTATCTGTTTGGGAATGCAGACGGCGTGTATCGAGTTTGCACGCGACGTATGCGGGTTGCGTGATGCTGATTCAACGGAATTTAACGAGGAAACCCCATTCCCGATAATTTTCAAACTTCGCGACCTCGTTGATGTTGACGAACTCGGCGGCACCATGCGGCTCGGCGAATGGGAATGCGATTTAAAGGAAGGTACGCTTGCCCGTGAGGTCTATCACAACGCCGAAAAGATCGGCGAACGCCATCGCCATCGCTACGAATTCAATCCTGAATATCGCGATGTACTTGAAAAGGAAGGAATGGTCTTCAGTGGGGTTTCACCGGATGGAAAGTTTGTTGAGATAATTGAGTTGCCGCGTGAGACGCATCCGTTTTTCATTGCTTGCCAGTTTCATCCGGAATACAAATCGAAACCGCTTGATGTTCATCCGTTGTTTGATTCTTTTGTTAAGGCAGCATGGGAAAATCGTCTTAGAAGCGAGAATTTGGAACACGATGTCGCGAGCGATAAGCCGGTCGAAGTGGCTCAGCGGGCGGAGATAGAGGAATAGAGGTTATACTCTATAGTTATGGAAGCCCCGACCAGCATGGATGATGAGAATGGAAACTGTGTGCAATGCGGACATCCGTTTGAACCTCACACAATAACCGCCTTTGATGTAGACGATTTTTCAAAAGGCGGTGAGATTCACTGTCAGATTAACGACTGCAATTGTCTTTGGACGGCAAGCTTCAACTTAAAGCCTGAAAATACTGTATGAACGTGAGACCTTTTCAAGTTGAAAATGTAACTTTTGGCGACGGTGGTTTGTCTTTCATTCTCGGGCCTTGCGTGGTCGAGTCTGCGCAGCATGCGATGTTCATGGCGCAGGAGATCAGCGATATTTGTAAGCATGTTGGGGTAAGTGTTGTTTATAAATCATCTTTCGACAAGGCTAACCGCAGTTCGATCGAAAGTTATCGCGGCGAGGGAATGGAGTTTGGCCTCGGAGTTTTGGCACAGGTCAAAGATGATATAGGCGTTCCTGTCATCACAGATATTCACGAGCCGTGGCAGGTTGAGAAAACGGCCGAGGTGGCAGACATTTTGCAGATACCTGCGTTTCTTTGTCGGCAAACCGATCTTTTGGTAGCTGCCGCAAAGTCTGGCAAAGTCGTAAATGTAAAAAAGGGACAATTTCTTGCGCCGTGGGATGCTAAGAACATTGTGGATAAATTGCAGGATGCAGGTTGCGATAAAGTGCTTTTGACCGAACGCGGAGCGAGCTTTGGATACAATAATCTGGTCGTCGATCTGCGTTCGTTTCCGATAATGCGTTCGTTTGGCGTGCCGGTGGTGTTTGATGTCACGCACAGTTTGCAACTTCCGGGCGGACTTGGAAAAGCAACCGGGGGCCAAGGGGAATACATCGAAAACTTTGCCCGTGCGGGTGTGGCGTGCGGGGTTGATGCGGTATTTATGGAAGTGCACGACAACCCTGCAAAAGCTCCGAGCGACGGGCCTAATCAGTTGCCGCTTGTACGGTTAGAAAAACTGCTCGTCAAACTTAAACAGATTCACGAACTCGTTCAGGAAGCAACTGCCGAAAAAACACGAGCCACGCAACGATGAAAAAAATATCTTTCGCTGTCATTACCAGTTTTATTTTTGCATTGTGTCTTTCATCTTTTGCGCAGGATGGGGGCCGCACCGGTATTACCTGGCAGGTGCAAAAATACGATCTTGACGTAACGTTGCCGCATGATGAAGGAGCGCGTATTGTTTCAGCAAAGGCAGTCCTTAACATAAAGAACGTTTCGGGAAAGCCTGCATCGACTCTGACCCTGAGAATTTCCACTACGGCAGATGTTACGTCGGTTAAGGTAAATGACGCGACCGTCGATTTTACAAAAAGTGAAGAAAAGATAAGTGCGACGATGAGTCTTCAACGGATCGTTACACGGATCACCTCGGTCGCTGCCGACGGACAAATAAATGCAACGGTCGAATATAAGTTGAACGTAAAAGAAAATTCGGCATTGAGCTCTGTCTCACCAGTTTCCGCGCAATTCCTGCCGCTTTCTTATTGGTACCCTACGCCGAACAGTTGGTATTTCACACAAGGACCTGATGCTGCGCCGATCCGAATAAAGGTCAATGTTCCAACCGGGCAAAATGCGCTCTCTTCCGGGAGTTATTCAGCCGGCGTCAACGAGCAGAAACTCAGTGCACAGCCATTTTTCTTCTCAGGAAATTGGGATGTGCTTGATCAGAGCGGAGTCTTTGTTTTTATGCCTAAAGGCTCGGGAGTCGACGCGCAAAAACGTGCTGCTGAGTTGGCCGCATTGATGTCGGAAGCAAAAGCCTTCGTGGAGGGTTTACTGGGGAGATCGGTGGATGTTCCGATGAAGATAATCGCCTCCCGGCGAGGTGCAGGGTTTAGCAGCGGCGGTGTTGTTGTAGTGGACGAAGCGGTCTTTCGACGTTCGAAGATCGATTCATCGACAGCAATGAATATAGCAGAGGCGGTTGCGAAAACATGGATCGGAGGAGCAGCTTCTATAACCGGTGAAGGATACGGCGCCATCGGCGAAGGCCTTACTCGCTACATTGCGACGCAATTTATAGAAAGTAAATACGGTAAGGATGTTGCTGATATTGAGAGACTAAGACAACGCACTTCTTACGCGGCGGTTTCGAAACGGGATGCGCCGCTTGCCAAGGCTTCGCCCCTCGATGATTTTTATTATCCCGAAGTTGCAAACAAGGGGGCGATGCTCTGGCGGTTGCTTGCAAAGCGTTTGGGTACCACAGAGTTCTTCAATATCATCGGCAAAAACATGCAGGACGGTAACCTGAATCTTGCGGAACTCCGGACGGCTTTCTCTGCCCAGAAAGATCTGCTCGATTATTTTCTCGACCAGGTTACTGACATGAATTTGCTTGTCGGTTTACCGCAGGTGAACGGGGGCGAAACAAAGATCGCACTTCGTAATACGGGAGCGTTCGATGTGGTAGTTGATGTAACCGCGACAACTGACAATGGCCAGAGACTTAGTGCTCCGGCTGCGATCAGGGCGGCGAGTTTTGGTGAGGTTGTATTTAAAACTAACAGCAAGATTGTTCGCGTCGAGATCGACTCGGACAAGCTTTATCCGCAGGCAGAATATTCAGATGATATAGCTCCACGGGAAACTACTGATAGCGACCCCGTTCTCGCGGCAAAACGCCTGTTCGATAAGCAGGATTTTGTTAATGCCGAAAGTACCGCGAGGAAATTGCTTCGCGATCTGCCTCGGTGTGATGATCTGCGAATTCTGCTTGCTCGGTCGTTGCTGGCACAGAACAAAAACACCGATGCAGAAACGGAGTTTAAGGCTGTTTTAGAAGAAAAACTGCCGGCGGCCAGAAGCCTGGCCTTGGCAAATGTTGGGCTTGCCGAAGTTGCTGCGAGATCAAATAGGAAAGATGCTGCGTTGAAATACGCCGAGGCTGCGATCATTGCAGACGCAGATTACGGAGCAAGCATTGCTGCGCGAAATTTGCGAAATAATCTTGGATCAGCTTCGACCGGTGAACTGGCAATAAAGATGTTCTTTTCAGATTTTGATAAGGCCGCATTATCGAATCGAAAGGCTAACGTCGATGCTCTGGTAATGCCGGGCGAAGTTGCGAAGTTTGCCGGCGGTATCTCGGGTTCGACCGAACAGTGGCAAACGTCGATACGACAGATCGATCATCTCGATGCAAACACGGTCCTTGTCGAAACAAATATGAACATAAAGCTACTTAACAAAAATGCCGAATCAGGCATGGCTGTTTACCGCCTTGCAAAAACGCCGGCGGGTTGGAAGATGAGCGCGGTTGAAGCTTTCGAGGTGCGATAGATAATGACAGTTGCTTACATTTCGACGGAAGTTATCGAGCGTGCGAAAAAGATCAAGCTGCTTCTAATGGATTGTGATGGTGTGCTGACGGATGGGCGGCTGTATTTTGGTTCGGCTGGTGAGGAGTTAAAAGTTTTTCATGTTCGCGACGGACAGGGATTAGTCGACTGGCACAAAGCAGATTTCCGATCGGGCGTTATCACAGGCAGAAACTCGCCGATCTTAGAAATGCGAATGAAGCAGCTCGGTGTTGAGTTTGTCTGGCAAGGCCGCAAGGAAAAAGTTTCTGCATTCCGTGAAATTCTTGAAGCGGCAAAAGCTAATCCTGACGAAGTTGCATTTATTGGTGACGATACTCCAGATGCAGAAGTATTTCAGCACGCAGGGTTTGCGGTCGCTGTTGCTGATGCTCTAGATGCAGTGAAGAATGCCGCTCATTACGTAACGCAGCGCGAAGGTGGGCGCGGAGCTGTTCGGGAAGTTATCGAAATGATCCTTGCTGCCAAAAAGTGACTGGTCCCGATTAAGTAAGTGGTGTTCTATTATCTTGACAAGCGGGCGTAACTCAATGGTAGAGTGTCAGCTTCCCAAGCTGAAAGTTGCGAGTTCGAGCCTCGTCGCCCGCTCCAAAAACTTCTTGCCTTAATTTCCAAGATAATTCTTAAGATTTCAATTTTTCGGTCCGTCTCGACGACTTTGTTGACATGGTACGGCCTCGGGTATAGAATGTGCTCAAATCAAACTGAATCGGGGAGGATAGTGGTCGTGATCCGTCAAAAAATTTCAGGACGTAAGATGTTTTTTCTGTGCGTTGTTTTTGCAGCGCTTGACCTTGTCATTCCGGCTCAACAGCCGCTTACGAAGGGCTATTGTACTTCCTCGATACAGTCGCCGGTCGTTTACCTTAGTAAGATATTTGACGTTGTTTCTAAGCCCGGGATGACAGCGGTTGACGTTAACCCGCTCAATCTTGCTTTCAAAAACTTTTTGATCGAGGAGTTTGACTATAAACCGCCCGCCTACGCCGCGACCACCTGCAGTCTTTTTGAAACGCTCAGTGTGGGCTCAATGAATAGAGAGGCATTAATTACCTCTATCCAACGAGCGAATCACAAGATCATGGAGGTTAAATGGAAACCCGGTCCCGGCGTTCAAGCCTTGCAGAGCGTCGATCCCAATTTTATGCCGGAAGCACCGCCCACTGCAGTTCATACTTTTTGCGCGGTAGGGCACAATGACACAATGTACTTTACCGATATATTCGAGAACCTCAGCCAACAGAACTACAAGACAGTTGGCGATGCTTTCAATGACTTCCTTCGCAAACAATATGGATTCGAGCCTCAGGTTGATGCAACATGTACGCCATTAAATACGGTGCGAGAAGCGAAAGAGATACTTTCCGCGCGAATCGCAGGTGTGCGTTATAACCGACATAAGGCTGTTGAAACAGGATGGAAATACGATCCCACCCGTACATATAATCCGGTGCCAAAGGCCACGCCGAAACCTGACGACGATCCGGAACCGGCTCCGCGCCCAACCGCACTCAAAGCGGCGCCGTCACAGTCGCTTAACGAATTCGCGAAGAAGGAAGGCCCCCTGGTACTGGCGTACTGCCAAAAAGATCCCAAGTTAAGCAAGTTTTTCGACTGTGATCGGGTGCGGCTGAGTGTCTCCAACTACCGAATGGAACACGGCAGCAGCGAGCCTCTTGCCAGCCTTTTTACAGAGGAGAAAGTAAATCTCGCGTCGGCCATCGACAATAACTTGGTAGAAATTTGGGTGAGGGCCCGCGCGACGACCGGGGGCGTTAGTACGAAGTTCAGCAACTGTGTCGAGCAAAAATTTAACGTGGGCTTCTACGAGAAGCCGTACATCAGTCAAATTCAGAAGATCTACGATGCCTCCGTCGCCGCATGTAAATGACTGTTGGCAGTGGTAAACGGCGCCACGGGTTGACGCTGGCCGAGGCTGCGAACGAATCCGCGCGCGATCATAAAGACGGTAATGGTTACGAAAACAAATAAGTTCAACTTTGTGCTTAGTAGATTTGACAAAAATCGACTTGTGTAAGAATATTGAAAGTTGCCGATAAAGTGAGTATTCTAACGAACTTAAAAAAAAGTTTGAAATATTGCTTGCGGCGGTTGACATGCAGAATGAGTTCTGTATAATCAAGAGTTTCGCCTCTGGAGAAGTTTTTAGGAGGGCGAAGTAAAAGAAGTTGATATTTGAAAACTAGATATGCGTGTCCATGTGTTAATTCATATGAACAACAATAAGTAAGTCTAACGAGTCTTCGGGCTTGTTAAACTTCCCGCCGGGTTTAATCCACCCGGCACAAATTTGAACTAGGAAATCAACGAGAGTTTGATCCTGGCTCAGAATCAACGCTGGCGGCGTGCCTCAGACATGCAAGTCGAACGATTAAAGCTCTCTTCGGAGAGTGCATAGAGTGGCGCACGGGTGAGTAACACGTAAGTAATCTACCTTCGAGTGGGGAATAACAACCGGAAACGGTTGCTAATACCGCATAATGCAGCGGCATCGCAAGATGACAGTTGTTAAAGGAGCAATTCGCTTGAAGAGGAGCTTGCGGCAGATTAGCTAGTTGGTAAGGTAATGGCTTACCAAGGCTACGATCTGTAACCGGTCTTAGAGGACGGTCGGTCACACTGACACTGAACAACGGGTCAGACTCCTACGGGAGGCAGCAGTCGGGAATTTTGGGCAATGGGCGAAAGCCTGACCCAGCAACGCCGCGTGAAGGATGAAGTATTTCGGTATGTAAACTTCGAAAGAATGGGAAGAATAAATGACGGTACCATTTATAAGGTCCGGCTAACTACGTGCCAGCAGCCGCGGTAATACGTAGGGACCAAGCGTTGTTCGGATTTACTGGGCGTAAAGGGCGCGTAGGCGGTCCTGCAAGTCACTTGTGAAATCTCCGGGCTTAACTCGGAACGGCCAAGTGAAACTGCAAGACTAGAGTGCAGAAGGGGCAATCGGAATTCTTGGTGTAGCGGTGAAATGCGTAGATATCAAGAGGAACACCTGAGGTGAAGACGG
>JBGARA010000113.1:0-7743 GCA_044230475.1 Pyrinomonadaceae bacterium
TTTGGTTTCGATCCTGCAAAACGAAAAGACAAATGCGATCGTCTTTTGGATGCAGTTGGCCTCGCTGAGAAAGATCGCAACAAACAGCTCCGTAAATACTCTAAAGGAATGCTGCAGCGCGTCGGTCTCGCTCAATCGCTGATCAACGATCCTGAGATCGTCTTTATGGACGAGCCGATGAGCGGCCTCGATCCGGTCGGGCGCCGCGAAGTCCGTGAGTTGATCGCTTCTCTCAGGGACAAAGGCACGACCGTCTTTATGTCAACGCACATTCTGTCAGACATCGAGGCTCTCTGCGACGAAGTCGCGATCCTTCGCGGCGGGAAACTAGCCGCCTTTGGCAATCTCAATGATCTTCTTGCCGCCGACAAAGGATCGCGAACGCTCGAGATCAGCGTTCAAAATGTGTCGGCTGATGCAATACGAGAAAAGATCGAGTTCATCTCCGGTGCAACGCTCACGCCCAAACCAAGCGGCGCGATGATCAGCGTCCTCGACGAAAGAGACATCGAAGCTGTCCTCGAGATCACACGCAATGCCGGCGGACATCTTGCGTCGATCCAACCGGTCAAACAGTCGCTCGAAGAGTTGTTTGTAAAAGAAACAAAAGTGTAGGCCAAATTCTTATTTTTCGACCCTTATCGCCGTAACCTTCCAGCGAATATTTGCGCGGTCGTCATCCTTTGCAAAACCATCGAGTGAAAGCGTGATAGGGATGGTTTGATCCGGTTCGAGCTGTGGAACCTGCGTCGGGACGACAAGAATACGTTTTTCTTTTAGCACTTTGTTGAACTGAGTTATGACAGCGACGTTGATCTCAAGGGCATTAAATATGTGAGTGCCCTTGTTGCGGACGTTGCCGTTTATGAACATCGAGATCGTCCCCGTCGCCATAGGTGACTCGATCGTTTTGTTGTAATCGGTCGAAAGGATGATGTCTTTTGTCAGGCCTGCAAATTCAGGCGAGTCTTCGCGGATGGAACCTTCGAGGATCTTGGCCGTCTGTTCCTCCATCGATGGTTTGAACGACAAAAGAAATATCACCGAACCGATCACAACCACACCGATCAGCAAGGCCGCAACAAACACCTTGTTAATGCTCTTCTTTTCCTCAGGTTTGAACAGATCTTTCATAAGCACTTAATCGGCTTTCATCATACTTAGACAACAAATTTAGGCAAAAGGTTCCTTGTAAGTTATCATTTCACCAAAGACGCAAGGATGTCCACTTCGAAGGCCAAAACTTCACCACTGCCGGAATTTGTTGAGGCTGTTCTGCCTGTTCCGCTGCGGCGAGCGTTCACCTACAGCATTCCCGAAGAAATGCGTGGAGCGATAAAGATCGGTGCACGGTTAAAACTTCCATTTGGCCGGCGAAATTTGATCGGTTATGTTGTTGCTCTTCACGCTGAACTTCCACCCGAAGTCGACATCGATGAGTCAAAGATCAAGAACGTCATAGACGTAATGGACAGCGAACCGCTCATTACGCCCGAGATCCTAAAGCTCACTCAATGGACGGCGGATTATTACGCAAGCTTTTGGGGCGAGATGTTAAAAGCGGCTCTGCCCGCCGGCCTGAATTCTGAAAAGGTCAAGTCAAAACGCCGAAAGGCCGTTCGACTATTATCTACTGTTCCCGAAGACGATGAAAAACCATTGACCGACCAACAAGAATGGATCGTTGATCTATTATCGTCGAACGGCGGCACTATGCTCTTTACGGAGATAATTGAGCAGGCGGATGTCGGCGCATCGCCGATAAACACACTCGCAAAACGAGGCCTCGTCGAAGTCTTTGTCCAGGACGTTCGCCGCGATCCGCTCTCGGGTGCCGAATTTCCCGACCGCGACGATCTGACGTTAACCGATCGGCAGCAAGCGGCTCTAAATGAGATCACATCGGCATTAAGAAAGGACGGTGAGTTCAAGGCGTTTCTTCTTCACGGCGTAACCGGCAGCGGCAAAACCGAAGTTTATATCCGCGCAATGCAGTTTGCGTTAGAGACGGGACGTTCGGCATTGATGCTCGTTCCTGAAATATCTCTTACGCCGGTTTTTTCGCGGCGATTGAGAACGATATTTGGCTCAGATGTAGCTATACTGCATTCAAACTTGTCGCAAGGCGAGCGTTTTGACGAATGGACTCGCATTCGTCGCGGCGATGCCCGCATTGCGATCGGCACACGTTCGGCAGTTTTTGCTCCGCTTGAAAACATCGGCCTCGTGATCGTCGATGAAGAACACGACGCCTCATACCGCCAGCACGAGTCTCCGTTTTACAACGCCCGCGATGTCGCCGTAATGCGATCGCATTTTGCAGGTGCGGTCGTTGTGCTTGGTTCGGCAACGCCCGCAATGGAATCTTTCTATAACGCTCAAACCGGCAAGTACGAATATCTCCACTTGCCTGACCGCATCGGCGATCTTGGCCTTGCTGACGCTCAGCTTATCGACATGCGTGAGGTTTTCAAACAAGTCGGCGGCAAAGATGTCGCACTCTCGCCTGAACTGCTTGACGCGATAAAAGCAACTCATGCAAAAGGTGAACAGGTCATCATTTTGCTCAACCGCCGTGGTTTTTCACAATTCGTTTTATGCAGAACGTGCGGCGAAACAATGAAGTGCCACAACTGCGACATCACGCTCACTTTTCACCGACGCGACAACAAGTTGGTTTGCCACTACTGCAACTACCGCGAAAAAGTCCCGAAAGTCTGTGTTCACTGTCAGAGTGAATTTCTATATTTTGTAGGCGAAGGCACCGAGAACATCGCCGATCAACTCGAAAAGAAATTTCCGGCAATGCGAATTGCACGGGTTGACCGCGACACGATGTCGCACAAAGGCGAGATCGACGAAGTGCTGCTAAAGTTCGCCTCGGGCGAACTCGACATGCTCGTCGGTACGCAAATGATCGCGAAGGGCCACGATTTTCCGAACGTAACGCTGGTCGGCGTGATCTCGGTCGATATCGGGCTCGGATTGCCCGACCTGCGCAGCGCTGAGCGAACGTTTCAATTAATTACTCAGGTCGCCGGTCGGTCAGGTCGAGGAAAACGTGCCGGAAAAGTACTGATCCAAACGTACTATCCGGAACATTACGCGCTGCGTCACGCAAAGGAACAAAACTATGAAGGCTTTTATAAACAGGAGATAAAATTCCGCGAACGCCTTGCCTATCCGCCATTTTTCGTACTGGCGTCGATCATGATAAAGCATCGCGATCTCGCGTATGCATCCAAAAACGCAAACATTCTGCGGCGTTCGCTTGATGCTGCAAATACAGCGAAACATGCACGCATTCTCGGCCCCGCTCCTGCGACAATCTCACGCCTAAAAAACGAATACCGCCTTCAGATAATCATAAAGGCGGTCAGTCGCAGAGCATTAAGGGAAACGCTCGACATCGCTATCGCTGATGCCGAACATAACGGATGCGACCTGCGATTTGTATTCGTTGAGATCGATCCGGTTAATTTGATGTAGTGAAAATTAGCCTGCGGCTTTGGAAGTCAATTCCGCGTCTTTCATTTTGACCTGCGCATAAACCTCAGTAAGCGACAGCTTACAGTTGATCGATTCGAGCGTGATCATGTCATCCTTCTCATCGTAGATACGATAGATCCACTGCTTGGCGTTTTGGCGGGCATAGTGCTCGACACGCATTTCGCTTTCATTGACGAGCAAACACTCTTTGATTTTTGGAATAGCCAGGAACCCTTCGAGCTTCTGCGAACGGCCGCCGAATTTCGCCATCGTCGAAGATATCTCGACAACGACTGTCGGATTTTGGAGCAATTCTGAACTGGAATCGGTAAATTCGGGTTCTCCGCTAACCACAACAACATCGGGAAAACAGATCGAGCTTGTCCCCAACCGCACAGGCATTTCGCCAGCATAAACCTCACAAGTTCCGCGATGAACACGGCTGCCTATAGCGACAACCATATTTGTCGCGATCAAATTATGCCAGCGGTTTGCAACAGGTTTCGGGACGATACTTCCGTCGAGAAACTCGTTTCTGATCAGTTCGCGCCGAATAGGCGACGGCATGTTTACTCTGGGTTTAGCTTGTGGCTGGTCGGGTAATATTTGGCTCATAAATGCGGGTGTGCTCCTGTTTAAAACTAACAAACAAGGCCTTAAAATCAGCTACAAAGACTGTTTGTCTTTGCGTGGGTGCGCTTTGTTTGCTAAAAAATAGTGTGACACACGCGCTGCCCGCGTATCAAGGATATTTTGATGAAACTTGCCGAATTGGCCTCTGCAACCCATTCAACCATAGATCAGGGCGAGCCTGAACTTGAGATAGCTTCAACTGCGGGCCTTGATATTGCTGGTTCTGGCGATATTACGTTTCTCGCAAATCCCAAATATGCGTCGCAGATAAAAGACACAAAAGCATCTGCGATCTTCCTGAATGAGGGCTATGCAATGGACCGCACGGACATCGCCGTTCTGCGTGCAAAGGATTCGTATCTTGCCTACACGCGGGCGATGCGGCTGTTCTTTCCCGAACGAGAGATAGAACCGTTCATTCATCCCACAGCAGTTATCGATAAGACTGCAAAAGTAGCCGAAAAAGTGGAAATTCACGCAAATGTCGTGATCGGAGCAAACTGCGTCATCGCCGACGGGGTTCGCATCATGCCGAACGCAACGATCTACGATTATGTAGCTGTTGGAGAAAACTCGACGATCCATTCCGGGGTTGCGATCCGCGAGAATTGCGAGGTTGGCAACAATTGCATCATTCACAATAATTCGACGATCGGCTCGGACGGATTTGGCTACGCAAAAGATGAGAACAAACGCTGGCTTAAGATTCCACAGACTGGCCGCGTTGTTCTCGAAGACGATGTCGAGATCGGCGCGAACACCGCGATCGACTGTGCCTCGGTTGGCGAGACGCGAATAAAACGCGGAGCAAAGATCGACAACCTCGTTCAGATCGGACATTCATGCACCGTCGATGAAGACGCTCTGATCTGTGCGCAAACAGGCCTCGCCGGAAGTTCTCACATCGGCCAGCGTGTGATACTCACCGGACAGGTCGGCATCGCAGGCCATTTAAAGATCGGCGACGACGCGATACTGACCGCAAAATCCGCGACCTCACACGATGTCGAACCTGGCAAGATAATGTCCGGAATACCGGCATTTGAAAACAAAGATTGGCTTCGTTCGACCGCCGCTTTTAGAAAGCTAGGCGAAATGGCGCAACGGTTAAAGCGATTGGAAAAACGTGTCTTTGGGGATGAAAGCTAGATGCAAAAGCGCGAAAAGATCATCTTCGTCCTATGCATCGCGGCGACCATAGCCTCGGGTGTTTTGCATTATGCCCACGCAAATGCGGTGCTCGGTTTTGCCGTCACTGCTGTTGCTCTTGCGTTGCTTGCGGTGATCGTCGGCGACGCGACGGAACAGCTTGGCAGTCGTCTCGGTCCCGGAGCAACGGGCATTTTGCAATCCGGCCTTGGCAATCTGCCTGAGCTTTTCGTCTGCATCTTTGCATTGCGGGCGGGCTTGTCCGAAGTTGTCCAAGCCGCCTTGATCGGCTCGATACTTGGTAATTCCCTGCTCGTTCTCGGTGTCGCATTATTTCTCGGCGGATTAAAGAACGGGACACAGCGTTTCAAATCAGAACCTCCGCGAATGATCGTCGCCCTAATGCTTCTGGCAGCGTCCGCGTTGATCGTGCCGACGCTGGTAAAGGAACTCCATACCGCCGCCGAATCCCATCTCGCAAATCTGGATATCTTTGTCGCGGTCGTTCTGCTGATATTGCTCGCCGCCAGCATTTATTTCAGCGTAAAAGGCGACCCGGCTGTCGCTCCTCAAGGCGAAGAGGCCGGCCATGCCGAATGGTCGATGAAGTTAACGGTCATCGTGCTTGCTCTTGCCGGTGTTGGAGCGGCCTTCGTCTCCGATTGGTTTGTCGAGGCTCTGCAGCCGGCGATGAAAACGCTTGGAATATCCGAGACGTTTGCCGGACTTGTAGTAGTAGCTGTCGCGGGCAACGCTATCGAAAACCTCGTCGGCATCCAACTCGCGTTGCGAAATCAGGCCGACTACGCCGTCAGCGTGATACTAAACAGTTCTTTGCAGATCGCGTTGGGATTATTTCCGTTGCTGGTTTTGCTCTCATTCGTGCTCGGCGGTTCGATACTGACATTCGTCCTGTCGCCACTGCTCGTAGCCGCGCTCGCATTGGCTGTGATCGTTAGCGCGTTCATCATCTACGACGGCGAATCGATCTGGCTCGAAGGTCTCGCACTCATCGGCCTCTACTGCATCATCGCCGCATCGTTTTGGTGGGGATGATCTTTGCATTCTTCGGGTCTTTGCTTGAAACTTTTTAATTATGGAAACATCAGAATCCGGCTACGACATTACGCCGCTCGACGCGGAGACCATCAAACGCCTCGCTCAGGACCTCAACGAAGAGGAATACCGCATTCTCCTCGACCACGGCACCGAAGCTCCGTTTTGCGGCACGCTGCTCGACAACAAACTCGACGGCACATACGCGTGTCGCTTGTGTGGGCTGCCGCTGTTCAGTTCGAGCCACAAATTCAACTCCGGCACGGGCTGGCCGTCGTTCTACCGCCCGTTCGACAAAGACCATCTCACAAACATCGAAGACAACAGCTACGGCATGAGGCGTATCGAGATCCGCTGCGCAAGATGCGGCGGCCACCAGGGCCACGTCTTCCCCGACGGCCCGCCACCAACCGGCCAACGCTACTGCCTGAACTCTGCCTCGCTACAATTCTTTGAAGAAGGCTATCAGATCCCGCAAAAAAATTGATCGATCAGAGCGTCTTGGCGTTCAATTCGGGCAACAAAACATCCGGCTTCGGCGTTCCTGAGATTTATGAATCTCACAACTTCATCTTCGTATATATTTTCGATCTGTGCCGAGACATTTGAAATCTCCATCTTTTGGCGGCTGAGTAATTTGCTATCCTCGCCAAATCCTTCTAAAAGCAGCGGCAGGCCAAGCAGATCGGGCGGAAAACCTATCCCGCTAAATCTCACGCATTCGTGTTTATGAATAAATATTGGCCCGGGATCCGGCAGATCCGCGAGTCCCTCAAAAGGGTTATATGTAATGTACAACCGCTCGTCCTCGCCTTGCCTAAAGACCTCGAGGCAGCTGCGGCAGGGACCGTAACCGGTAGCAATATCAACGCTTGCTTTTAGGCTTTTGTACTGCGGTGAGGTCATCGAAGCACGTGCTTCATTTGAAATTCTTTCTGGAATTGCATTTACTTTGTAGTTCATTTGCTCGCCCCTCTCGATTTTAAGCTCTCTTTTTTTAACAGTATTTTCTTCCGTTCGATTCCCCATCGATAGCCGCTCAAGTCTCCGTTGCTTGCAACCACGCGGTGGCATGGGATGACGACGGCAACGCGGTTAGTTGCACATGCTCGTGCGACGGCTCGCACTTTTTTCTTATCACCTAGCGATTCTGCAACTTCGCTGTAAGAGCGAGTCTCGCCGTAAGGTATCTTCCGCAGAAAATCCCAAACCTGCATCTGAAACGCAGTCGCCTTCAGATCGAGCGGCAAGACAAGCCGTTTATTTTTCCCGGCGAGATAAAGGGTCAATTCATCGACAGCTTTTTTCAATCCTTCCGCGTCCTCAGCGATTTCAGCGTTTGGAAATTCATTTGATAGATTCTCACGCAGTTCTTTCGCATTATCGCCAAATGTCACACTGCAAATACCACGCGGC
>JBGARA010000114.1:0-7741 GCA_044230475.1 Pyrinomonadaceae bacterium
ATGAGCATGGTCGAGAATCGCAATTTGCCCGAGGGCGTTCGTGATAAGGCCAACGATGCCCTGATGATCGAACGCGATTTTCCGGGACGTGAGGATTGGGCGTTTTCGCTGTTTGAGGACGAAACCCTAGTAAAGATCACACGTTATACGATGCTGACAACGCTGATCCTCCGTTCACCGCCGGAGAAATACGTTCCCAAACTGACGGCTTTGCTTGAGCGAAGTTCAAATCCCACGGTCAGGGCTGCAGTTGTTCGCAATCTGGTGGCAGCTCTGAGCCGAAACCCCGGCAAGGATCTCGAGATCGAGATAATTAAGAGCTTGCTGCCTTGGCTTGAGGATGCGAAATGGGCCGCGGACGTCAACGATTCGCGAGGCGTGATCGTTAGAAAACTAGTCGAGTATCAAATTCGAGAAAGCGTTCCGGGGCTGATAAACATGCTCGATGAAAAAGAAGGCAGACGATCTTTCGACTTTGACTTCAATGCGATGGGCTCTGATGGGGCGGGATCAAATGTAAATTCTATAGGGCCTCCTGTCAGAATCGCTCCGGCCGTCAATGTCGCTCCTCCTGGTAATTATATTAGGGGATCCGGTCCTGCGGGAATGGCATTTCCTTATCGCCAGAATGCCATGGCGGCGCTTGGGAAACAAAAAGATGGGCGAGCCGTGCCTGCTCTGAGGCGGGTGCTTTACGAAGTGAACGGATATGAACGCAGCATCGCGGTCAGTGCACTTCTTGATTGCGGCGGGTTTTCGGTGCCAGAGCAGATGGCAGCACTTGAAGCGGCAGCCAAACGGTCGAACGATCAAGAAGCTGCTATGGCGGCAAACGCAATGGAAGCCGCCGGACTCGCCATAAATACCGTTAAGGTCGGTGGTCTTTGGCTATCAAATACGGTGCACGGGCGAACGATTACCGAGCCTGAGATCAAAGACCTTCTCGGCCAGCAGTTGATGCAGGCGGAAGAGATCTCTGATGAGTTTGCTCGAGCGTTGGTTGATCGGATCGAGGTTTTGGATGAAAAGGATCCAAGGTTGGCAGCCTCTTTCCGAGCGCTGATCCTCAGGTGGCAAAATGCCGTCATCGACATGCTGCTTTTGAAGGATGTCAAACGCGGCGTCGCCGACGAAGACACGATAATTCGGGTGCTGAGTCAGCGAAAAAATCTTCGTGAAAAACTGCCTAACGACGTTTCCGATCTGCAAAATGGAAAACCGATGGCCGCGGGCATTGCTGCGTGTATCTTTGAAAATGAGGGCGATTATGTAGCGATCCTCGACAATGCCGATGGCGAAACAAAAACGGCGATGCTTGCCTGTGCGAGGCTGATCCGTTCGCCGCTGCCTGTGGCAAAGGTCGCAGAAAATCTGAAGTCGCCTGATAAACTCCTTCAAATTGCCGCCGAGCGATACCTCGAATCCGAAGACTCGCCCGAGGCTCGTGCATATGTGCTAGCTCGTCACCCAAACGAAGCGATGATACTCGGTGCGACGTCGGCGTTTTATGTAAAAGACGCCGGTGAGGAGACTAGCAATTATCTTTGGCAGTTGTATCAGAGTCTCGGAAACGATGCGCTCTATAACGGCTGGGGCCCGAGCTACAACGACGACGAGCTTAAGAAAGTCGAAAAACAATTGCAGGACGAGGTCAAAAAGGACGACAACCTCGTCGGCGTCTATGCCTATGACAGCAATTTTATCCGCATCTACAAAGATCGCGTGATGTTTAGCTGGGAAGAGGACGATTCGCGCTACCGCGAAAGGCCGATGGCTAAAGAGGAGTTCGACGAGATCAAAGATTATTTTGTTCAGAGCAAGGTCGATGAGCTGCCGCCTTTTCTGACTTGCGGGGGTGATTATTGTTCAGCGAAGGAACTGGTCATGCTTGGTCGAAATGGCGGCCGCCGCGTTTATACGACCATCGGCGGTTATGGCCCGGGCACTAAGGCCGCGTCCGAATTCTTTACATGGCTCGATAAGTATTTTGCCAACCTCAAACTGACTCGTGCCACGCTCAAATACAATCTGAGCCGCGATATACCGGGACTCGAAATACTACTTGCCTCGGACGATCTGCATGCAGAGACCGTCTGGGCACAGGGAAGCGACGTTCGCGTTGCAGCCAGCGATGTCGCAGCCCGGAAGAAGGTCGATGCCGAGATCGAAAAATTGTTCACCGGCGATGAATCGGCGGAAGAGGAGGATTACAGTCCCGAGACGGTGGCGAAACGGACCGCGATCGCCGAGAAACGCCGTTACGAAGGTTTTGCGTGGTACAAGGTGGCCAACGCCGAACCTGCCGGTGTCGCTGCGCAACCGCCGCAAGTCGAGTATATTCCGCCGCGTGATGCTCTTTCCGTTCAGCCTGATGACGAGCAATGGAAAGCCCGCGCGGGCGAAGTCGAACTGCGGGCGTCTGGCGACGGGCTGTATAAAGTAGTTCGCGGAAAGCTGACTAGAATTCACAAAGGCAATTACAGCCATCCGGTCGTTTCACCAAACTGGCGTTGGGCAGCGGCCTCGAGATCGGGTGAAATGGGCAACGGGGTTGTTCGCATCGATCTCGTGACGAATCGCGAATATCCGGTTGTGATCGAGGGCTACGGACAGCGATATCCGGCCGCGTACATTGCGACGCTGAACAAGTTCCTGATCGTCAATAATGACCGTTATTACGAATATGAAGGCGGCGGCTACGATTCATATCAGGAGGATGCCTCACCTGACGATGCCAACCCGGAAGGCATGTTTCTACTCGATCCGGCGACGGGAGTAACGCAGCCGATTGCAGGTGAATTCAGGCCGATAAGCCAGCAGACTTTTCGCCCATTGCAAAACACGTCAAAGCCTAATGAATTTTGGGCTGCGATGCACGATCCTGAGAAAAATGAAACACAGGTAGGCATATTCGATACAAAAACCTTTGGTTTTAAGCAGTTACTACGTATTCCAAAGATCAATTTCAACAGCATGTCGATGTGGGTCGATGAAACAGCCGGCAAAGTCTATTTCGTTTATAGAGGGCATCTGTTGGCATTGCCTTTGCGAAATCGAGAGTCAGTACCACCTGCGGTAGCGGGTGGTTGACCTTCGGTGTTGGCATTTGTTTATCTGCTGGAAAATCACGTCAAATCGAGAAAATCACGTCATATCGGGAAAACCGGTATTTTATTTTTAGCGGCGATGTGCTAGGTTTATGTGTGTGTTGCTAATATGCAACATTATGTGCTCTTTGAAAATACGAGAAGGCCGGTTCGATCTTGGGCGTTCCACGAAGAATCGCAGTGCGATAAAAAGGGGAATGCCGTAACGTCAATTATTACAGCAATTACCTGTTTGTTGTGGCACAATGTGTTTTTTTTGTAAATTTCGTGGAACGCTGCCGTTTTAGGGCACTTAACTCATGTTATTGCAACAGTTGCAGCGTTCCACCTGCTAGTGGAACGCTGTGGAACGGTGGGACACATAAATTGACGCAGAGGTCGCCAAGTTTTACGCTGACACCGCTGAGTTGTAGGACTTCAGCTATTCCCGGCTTTATTTCACACTGAACTGCTACTGACAAGCGATGAGACTTGAAAAAGAGCCGTGAATGATGTCTAATGATTGTTTGCTCGATAGGGCAAGAATTTTAGCCGAAGAGGAGGTGAGCAAACAAAATGGCATTTATTACAGTAAACAATAACGAATCGATCGAGTCGGCACTGCGCCGTTTCAAGCGTAAAGTTATCAGCGAAGAGATCATCAAGGACCTCAAAAAGCACGCTCATTTTATTCCTCCGGGTCAAAAGGCAAAGCTGAAATCGGTAAACGCACGCAAGCGTAACCGCAGGCGTTTTCGCCAGCAGCGTCCGACCGGCCCTGGTGCTGCTGCGGGAGCTGCGGCAGGAGCTGGAGCATCGCGTCCGCCGATGGGGCAAAATCGCTAAGGCGAGCTAATGTTAACAAGTGAAAGGGTGAAAAAGTGGAAAAGCGATCTTTCACTTTTCACCTTTTTTACTTTTCACTCTTCATGACACGAACACGAATATTAATTACAAATGACGACGGCTACCATTCTGACGGCATCGCGGCGTTGGAAAGCGGGCTCAAGGAGATCGGCGATGTTTTTGTGGTCGCGCCCGAATCCGAACAGAGCGGAGCTGCTCATAGCCTTACGCTCGCTCGTCCGCTGCGTATTCGTCAGCTCGACGAGAGGCATTGGACGGTCGATGGAACTCCGACCGATTGCGTCACGCTCGCACTGAACCATATTCTGCCGCCGGAATTGCGTCCCGATATCTGCTGTTCGGGAATCAATCACGGAGCAAATCTCGGCGATGATGCGACATATTCCGGTACGGTGGCAGGAGCCTTGGAATCGACGATACTTGGAGTTCCGGGCCTTGCATTCAGCCTCACGACTTACAGCGATCACGATTTTACCGAAGCGGTAAAGATCGCAAAGGAACTTGCGCAAAAAGCTGTGACCGAAGGCCTGCCAAAATGGACGTTGTTAAATGTGAACGTGCCAGCGGGTGAACCAAAGGGCATTCGCATTACAAAACAGGGTTTTAAGACGGCCCGTCCTGTGATCAATCAATATATGGACCCTCGCGGTAAGCCTTACTACTGGATCGGTGAACTGCGCGAGGGCTTTCGAGCTGAAGGTGGGACTGATTTTGAAGCGGTTCACGACGGTTACGTTTCCGTGACGCCTATGCGCAGCGATCTGACCAGCCACAGTGGGCTCGAGAAACTCAAAAGCTGGAATACATGAACGGTACAGCCAAGATCACCGACGAAATGACGATGCAGCGGCTTCGCATGGTCGATACGCTTCGCGATCATTATAAGGTCGCCGACCAGCGAGTGCTCGAAGCAATGGCGACCGTGCCACGGCATTTGTTTGTTCCCGAGGCGATAAGCTCGCAGGCTTACAAAGATAACGCTTTGCCTATTGCCGGCGGCCAGACGATCTCACAACCGTTTATCGTTGCCAGGATGACAGAGCTTTTGGGTTTGAGCGGCGAGGAAAAAGTACTAGAAATTGGTGCTGGCTCAGGATATCAAACAGCGATCTTGGCGTCGCTCGCACGAAAGGTCTTTTCTATCGAAAGATTGCCAAACCTCGTCGATGATGCAACACGTCGCTTACAGATGCTCGGGTTCAGAAATTTTACCCTCAAGGCAGGCGACGGAACAGAAGGCTGGTCAACTTATATGCCGTTCGACGCAATTCTTGTCGCTGCCGGTGGCCCGGAGATCCCTGACCCGCTTGTGCAGCAACTCAAGGTTGGCGGAAAATTAGTAATGCCTCTTGGTGAAGATCAAAAAAGGCAAAATCTCATCCGCGTCACGCGAACGGAGACGAGTTTTACAACCGAAAATTTTGGCCCCTGTGCGTTTGTGCCACTCATCGGCGAACATGGATGGGAAAGCAAAAAGTAAAAAGTCAAAAGTAAAAGTAAACCATGGAATTTTTACATCAGATCCGAGAATTTTTGAACCCTGCGCATTTGATCAATTATCTGCTTGATCTGATGGGCGTCTATGTTTATTTCGGCTTATTCTTTATCATCTTTGCCGAGACGGGGCTGGCCGTAGGTTTCTTTTTACCTGGCGATTCGCTGCTCGTAGTCTCCGGACTGATGGCACGAACTCTGCCGGATAAACTCAATGTGATCTATGTAATGATCGCTTTTTTTGCGGGATCGGTGATCGGTGATAACACCGGTTACTGGACTGGCCGATTTATGGGCAAGACGCTTTTCAAAAAGGAAAACTCGTGGGTCTTCAAACCAAGCCGCGTCCAAAAAGCTCATGCATTTTTTGAAAAATATGGCGTAAAGACCGTCGTGCTCGCCCGCTTTGTGCCAATTGTCCGCACCTTTGCACCGATAGTTGTCGGCGCCGCCGAAATGCCATATTCAAAATTTCTGCCCTTCAGCATTTTGGGCGGTGCTTTGTGGATAGGAAGTATGGTTTTGGCGGGATATTACCTCGGATCCGTCGTTGAAAATGCTCTCGGCATTAAGCTTCAGGAACATATCGAAAAAGTAGTGATCGTAGTCGTTTTTCTCTCGCTGTTGCCGCCGATCATCGAGTTTTTGCGGCATAAATTTGGTTCAAAAACGGACATTATCGACGAAGCGAAAGAAGTCATCGAAAGTGACAGCGTCAACTAAGCCTGATTATTGTTTGACTTCGCTGAGCGTGTAACCTACACTCAGATACTTGACTTAACGGGGCGTAGCGCAGTCTGGTAGCGCGCACGGTTCGGGACCGTGAGGTCGGAGGTTCGAATCCTCTCGCCCCGACCATTTCATTTAACAGTGGCAGTAAGCAGTTTGCAAAACTTCTTACTGCCCTTTGCTTTTTGCTGCCCTCACCGTACGTTGAGTCCTTTTTTACTTACTTTCAGTTGACCGGGAGCGTCTAATACTCAGACGTCAAGTGGCCAAGCCAATGGCGAATGTTTTATAGGAGATCAATGGTCATGAGAAAGCAATTCATAAATCATAGTTTCGTATTCGGCGGCATATTATTGGCATCTGTTGTCTTTTTAGGAGGGATGGCTGTCAATGGACAGACGCATTCCGACTTCGACAAAACGTATAAGTTTACCCAATCCGGCACTTGGGATTTCGCAAACGAAAAAGTTAACACGCGTGACAAGTTTGGCAAGAACGAGATCTGGGATGGCTATCTTCGCGAAAGTCTTACGGCGGGACTCGCCAAAATCGGCTTTAAACATTCCGACAACCGTCCAGACCTTATAATCAAATACCGGTTCGGCACGAAGGAAAAGAAGCGCACTACCGTTCTACATGATAACTGGCCCGGGTATATGTATAACCGTCGCGGATGGGTATATTGGCGTGGCGGCGGTGGTTGGGGGTCGAGAACCGTCTTTCGCACGCCCTACGATCAGTCAACACTGATAGTTGATGTAGTGGATGCGCGTACCAAGGAGTTGGTATGGCGAGGCTATGATAGGCGAACCGTTGACAGCAAATCGGAAAAGACCATAAAGAAATCCGTCGAGAAACTTATGGACAAGTTCGCTAAAGACGTACGCGAGAGCCGAAAAATATAGAGCGACAGTCAATTCAATTTGGTAAGTTGCGACACTCGTTGGCGTTTCAAATCCTCTTGCCCCGACCATTTACTTAAAGCTGTCTTGTATCAAGGCAGCTTTTTCTATAGGCCATCACCCCGAGCATTCTTATAATCATCGAGCAGTTTTTCCCATTTTGCATTGGGCTTTCCGTTGGAAAGAGTGTGTTCCGAACCCATTTTGCATGCTTGATAAAATGCCTCGCTCTCGTCGATCTTATTCACCTTGAGCTTGAGAGCCAGGCCAGCACATTTCTGATTAAAGATCGGTTCGCTATCCTCATCAAAATGTTGCCTAAGAAGGCTGAGCATTTCGTCAAAAAGCTGATCAGCGGCCAGATACTTGTCATTTGGTGCCGGTTGCGGAACATGGCGCAAATACATGTCATGAAATTCTGCTCGTTCAGGATCGGCCAGTCGATGAAAATAGTCTTCGAGCATGAAAGGTAGGTTGAGATTTTTCGGGTTCGTCGCACGCATCATGACGATGGCGTCGGAAAGTAACTGCACCGACTCCTCAGAGCGAGGCGGACCTTGGATCCAATAAAGGTATGCCATGTCCTTTGCCAAAAGCTCATGCCAGTTTCCGTAGTACGACCTTCGCAGTTCATATGCTCGCTGGAAATGCACTTTTGCTTTT
>JBGARA010000012.1:0-56370 GCA_044230475.1 Pyrinomonadaceae bacterium
CTGATACACGCGGCGGCGGACTTGCGATCAACAAAGGTAATCTGGTCGTCACAGGCTGTACCTTCAGCGGCAACAACGCCGGTGATGCTACGCAGACAGTTGCGGGCGGATCAGGCGGAGCGATGGTTATCGATTCAGCTGACAATGCTTCGGCCACGGGGCAGACCGCAGTCATCACCAACACGATCATGACGGGCAACAAGGCAGAGACTGCACTTGCCAGCTCATTTGGCGGAGCAATAATCATGAGGGCAGTAGGTGCCACCGTAACATTAGATGGTTGTACAGTCACGAATAATACCTCGATCTCGACCCCGCCACAGGTAACAAATCGCGGATTTGCAGGCGGCCTGTACAATCAAAACGCTCATATGATCGTAAGGAACTCGGTGGTTACGGGAAACACATCAAGCGATTTCCACGCCGGTATCCGAAGCCTCAATTCACCCATTGTTGGCGAAGCAGATACAACGCTCGATATCATTAACAGCACGATCAGCAACAACATCGCACAAGGTACAAACGTAACCACCGGAGGGCAGGGCGGCGGCGTTGCTCAACTAACTGCAGCGACCTCGGTGCTTAGCAGTACAGTGAACCTAGACCATTCAACGATCAGTGGTAACGCTGCCACAGCGGGCATTGCCGGCGGCATTTTGAATACCAGCGGCGGAACCGGTGCTGTGTTGCTGAACATCACGAACTCGACGATCTCAGGAAACAGCGCTAGTGATATTGGCGGCATCTATTCCGACGGAACGTCGTGCACGACCCTTATCGATTTTTCAACCGTTGCCAATAACTCTGCAACCGGAGCAACGGGCGAAGGCGGCGGTATCTATCAGGACACGACAGCCGGTGGTTCGACGCTCGTTTCAAACTCTATATCGGCTGACAATACGGCTGTAACGAGTGTCGATATCAACGATGTTGCAACTTCTCTAGACTACAACCACTTTGAAAACCCAAACGCAGCTTTTGTTGGAGCGGCACATGACGTTCTTTCCGGCGATCCTGTACTTGGGGCATTGGCAAATAACGGCGGCCTTACAAAGACGCACTTGCCAAGCAACAACAGCGTTATTGTAAATACGATTCCTAACGGGACAGGTGGATGCGGTAACCCAGTCTCAACCGATCAGCGCGGTTTTCAACGACCTGTTGGAAGTGGTTGCGAAAAAGGTTCGGTAGAAATTGACCCCGAAGGACCCACACCGACAGCAACAAATACGTTTACGCCGACCGCGACTGCAACACCAACCGGGACACCACCCGTAACAGCGGCGTTGCCGAATGTAAGCGCTTCGCCGGGGGCTGTGATAACCGTGCCCGTCACTGTCGGTGATACTACCGGAAGAGGGATCATTTCTTATGATCTACAGGTCAGCTTTAACCCTGCCGTAATTGTGCCTGCGTCACCCGAGTTTGATGCGACAGGGACGCTGAGCAACACGATGTCAGTCACGCCAAACGGCAACAATGCCGGACACTTGATCGTCTCGGCATTTCAGGCAGCAAATTTGAGCGGAGCAGGAACGCTTATCAATCTGAAATTCAATGTGGTTGGAGCGCTCGGTTCGTCAACCGCATTGACGTTTGCGGATTACACGGATCCGAACCAGATACCGCATCCCGGATTTTTGTGGAACGAAGGCGATCCGCCTGCGTTGACAACAAACGGAAGCGTGACAGTTGGGAATGTGACGCCGACCGCTACATCCACACCGACGTTGACAAGCACGGCGACACCAGCAAATACCGCGACATCGACGAGAACGCCGACGAATACTCCGACTCCGGTCGGAGGGCCGACGCCATTTACCATTACTCCAAATTCACGCGATTTTGGCTCCGTCGCGATCAGAACAACCTCAAGTCCGGTCCGTTTTCTTATCAGAAATGTTTCAGGGGTCACTGCTTTTGGTATGAACTATACTTTCTCAGGCACTGATGGCAACAGCTTTAGAATGTCGCTGGTGACTTGCGGATCGACACTCAGCGCGGGGAGCAGCTGCAATTTAGATGTGACATTCACTCCCTCAACGATCGGTCCTAAGACCGCGACCTTAAACGTCTTTTCCCAGTCGACAACCAACAGCGTTAGCGCGGTTTTGACAGGCACGGCTATTGCCAAATCATTGTTTGATTATGATTTTGACGGAAGATCAGACATATCGGTATTCCGTCCATCAACTGCCGAGTGGTATTTACAGAGATCGACAGCCGGACCTTTCGGATTGTTCTATGGCGTGCCAAACGACAAACCGGTACCTGCGGATTACGACGGTGACGGGAAAGCAGATATCGCCATCTATCGCCCGTCGGAGGGGCTATGGGCTATCTTCAACAGCTCATCGTCAACCTTTAAATATTATTGGTTTGGCTATTCCGACGACCTGCCGGTTCCTGCCGATTATGACCATGACGGGCGTGCAGATGTTTCCGTCTTCCGGCCCTCCAACGGCACCTGGTATCGAATAAACAGCCAGAACAATATGTTCACAAGCGTCGCATTTGGCTCTGCGGGAGATAAGCCTGTAATCGGAGATTTTGACGGCGACGGCGCATACGATGTGGCACTGTTTCATCCGCCCAATGGCAACTGGTACTACATACAAAGTTCGACAGGGTTCCCGACCGGAGAGCATTTTGGCATCTCTACAGACATACCGGTTCCTGGCGATTATGACGGTGATGGCAGGACCGATCTAGCAGTCTTCCGTCCGTCAACAGGGATCTGGTACATCAAGAAGAGTACAACAGCGCTTTGGGCATTTGCCTACTTTGGCCTGTCGAGCGATATACCGGTACCTGCGGATTACGACGGCGACGGTAAAACTGATGTTGCCGTTTTCCGTCCGTCAGATGGCAACTGGTATTTGCAGAACAGTTCGGACGGTTCGTTCCGCGCGTTCAATTACGGTCTGAGCACTGACATACCTACGCAAGCTGCGTATCGGTATTGATCGATCATTTCAGATCTATCTGACCGCCGCCTGTCGGTGCGGATTCTGACGGCGTGGTCTCGCGCTCGGATGGCGGAATACGCGTGATATCCGGTTTGTCAGGCGAAGTGTGGCGGTGTGTGATCTTCCAGTCTTTGCCGATCATTTTGAATACGAGCGTCATTCTCCCCGACGATTCCTCCATCTTGCCGTTATTGTCTTGCGTCTGTTTCCATTTGCAGGTTACATAGGCGGCTTTCGGACCGAGCATTTCGATGCGGAGGCCGGTGATGTCGAGCGTGACGTTTGAGAGCTTTGCATAGATCTTTTCGTTAATGCTTTTTACCTGATCCCAGCCCAGTGTCGCCGTGCCGTTGTTGTTAAAGATCAGCAGCTTAGAATCTTTTGCGTAAACGCCCATCACTTTGTCGAGATCGACTGTTTTGATGCCGTCGACAAGGCGGTCGAATGCTTCGTGAACTCCCTTGGCAGGGTCGATCTTACCGGCCGCACTTTTTTGTCCAAATGCTGAAAATGCGAAGATAAGAATAATTGCCGTTCCAAATATAAGTCTTTTCATAAATACTCACCTCACGCGGAAATTATCACACAAAAACGAAATTTTAGGCGCAGATAAAAGCAGGTCAACGCAGATAAATGCAATTTCTGCACTATTTGGTATCGCAATCATTATGGGGCTGCACGTTTTGGTCAGGACTATTTGGTATGCACGCCCCTTTATACAGGCGTTTCCGCCCGTAATCGGTCATTGTGTTGAGCGGTATGGTTTTTGCAGTTAACTATGGCGATGAAGTGAAGCCGTCGGTTTCGACCAAGCTTCCGAAAGAAAAAAGTCGGATTGGAGGATCTTTTATGCGAGTGACGGGAAAGTTGATCTGGCCGTTCATTTTTGCTCTGGCGTTTTTGACGCTGAGCCGAGTTTTTATTTTGGGTGCGACCCCTGCGCAGACTTTGAATTTGCCGGAATCTCCCGACAATTACACCATCGATGACGATAACGACGACGTGCCGGATGTGACCGCGCGCGTTGCGCGTATCAGTTTTATCAAGGGCGATGCCCAGATCAGACGTGCCGACGGCGGCGACTGGGAAAAGGCGACGTTGAATCTGCCGATCGTTGAGGGCGATGAGATAACAACATCTGGCGACGGGCGGCTAGAGATACAGTTCGACAATAATCAGCATCTTCGACTTGCGGAAAACGCCTACATGAAGATCGTCCAGCTCAAGGACGAAGGTATTGCGATCAGCCTTTCGCTCGGCACAATGAGCGCGACGATCAAACGTTTTGATAAAGACAAATCGTTTTTTGAGGTTGATGCACCAAAGACAACGATCGCTGTACAGAAAGCCGGCGTCTATCGTATCGATGCAGGACAACAGGGCGACAACGACATTCGTGTAAGCGTTACCGACAGCGGCGAGGCCCGCGTCTATTCAGACAACACAGGATTTACGTTAAAGAACAACCGCAGCGCTCTCGTTCACATTGACGGAGCAAACGCAGGCGAGTGGGAAGCGGGCGATACGGCGCGTTATTCGGATGAATTCGATTCGTGGTCGGAGAATCGGGACGATGTGATCGCTCAGCGTTTGAAGAAAGCGTTTTACGACAAGTACTACGACAATGACATTTATGGCGCTGACGACCTGAACGATTACGGCGAATGGGTTTACACGGCGCAGTACGGCAACGTGTGGCGTCCGTATCGTAACGTCACGAGCTACTACGCAGACTGGTCGCCATATCGTTACGGGCATTGGCGCTGGATACCGCCCTACGGCTGGACGTGGGTAAACGATGAGCCTTGGGGCTGGGCGACGTACCATCACGGGCGTTGGTTTTATGACGATGGTTTTTGGTATTGGTCACCGTATGGATATTATCGAACGCATCGTAGCTGGTGGTCACCGGCGCTCGTCGTGCTGAATATTTTTGATAACAACGTGTGTTGGTATCCGCTGCCGTATCATTACACTTATTACAATTACAACTACTATTACAACTGCCATCGCGGCTGCAACAACGGCGGACATCACGGCGGCGGGCATTATGGTGGTGGTGGACATCATCAGCCTCAAACGGGCGGAGTTAAGGTGCCGCACCAGACGTTGCCGCCTAAGGTTCCTGTCAATGCGGTCGTGGCGCAAGCAGAAGGCGATTTTGGTACTTCGGTCAAGCCTGTGAAAACCGCGCCATTTGCTGTGGCAAAAAATGTCCTGGCTAAGAAGGTCGAGGACATGACCGATCCCGTCCTGCCGACATATTCGCCTGTGAAGATGAGCAGTGAGATCAAGACAACTCGACCAAAGACCGACATTATTGCTGCTCAGACAAAGGTCGGCGCGGCTCCGAGAAAATCGGACGTTCCGCTTGATAAGGAACTGCGAACGAAAAGTGTTTTTGGCGGTCGCGAACCTGTCATCAGAACTGACGACAGCGGTGGTGTCAGGCAATCGAACGGCAGTGATTCTGACGTACGTAAAACCGGAGCAGTAGTTCGTCAGCCACCGGTAAGGCAAAACGAAACTCCGCCGATCAGGCAGACTCCGACCAGAACTCCGTCGAATACTTCTCAGGATGACTCAGGATCGGCACCGGTACGAACACAGCCAGAGCGAACGCCGGTGAGACAACCGCCTGTAAGACAAGAGCCGCCTGTGAGGCAGCCTGTTCGACAGGAGCCTACGCGCGACGACACGCCTGTAAGGCAGACGCCGCGATCAGAACCAACTCCGAATCGACAGCCACCGAGGTCAGAGCCTGCGCCAACCAGACAGCCACCGCGTTCGGAACCAACGAGGCCGCAGCCTTCGAGAAATGAATCCAAGCAGGAGAGCAAGCCCGCACCGTCAAAGGCTCCTGCCGGCGGAAACAGTAAGGCGGACTAAGACATGTCCGGCGAAATACACGAAAGGCACGAAAAGCAATTTAGCATTTCGTGCCTTTCGCGTTTTTCTTGAGTGCTAGTTTTGAAGAAAGATCGAGCGATCGATCTGATTCGGGTTGCCGATCACGATAAAGCGAAGGTTCTTCATATATTTCTTTGCAACTGCTTGAACGTCGGCGGGTTTGACCTCGCGCGTACGGTCGAGAAATTCGAATGAACGCCGCCAGCCACCACCGATAAGTTCATATTGCCCCAGTTCGCGGGCCTGAGCGGCATTTGTCTCTATACCCATAAAATAAGTGGTGAGAAATTGGCCGGTCACTCCGCTGATCTCGCGAAGTTCGACGGGATTTGCCTTAAGATTCTCGATCTCATTGAGCATTACGCTGACTGCTCGATTAGCATCTACCGCCGTCACATAGATATTGCCTGTATTGGCCGCGAGGCTGCCCATGTCGGCGTTCGGAGCGTATGAAAGGTTTCGCTTGGTGCGCACCTCCTCAAAAATACGGTCACGAAGAAGCGTCGTTGCGACCCGCATCGCGTAAAAGTCATTCTCTCTGATCGATGGCGCCGCAAAAACGCCTTCGATATAGTTTGTTGGCAAGTTTCGTGAGGTGATATCCAGGGTGGATTTCGAAAAATCAAAGCCCGCGGGAGGTGTGTATTTATAATCACCACGTGGCAGTTTCCCAAAGCTGGCTGCGATTCGCGGTTGAAGCGTTGCTGCATCGAGGTCGCCGACAATGACAAGCAAAAGACGCGATGTCTGCAATATTTTCTGGTAATAGGAGCGCAGATCTGCCGTTGTCAGGCGAGTGATGTTCTCGATACTGCCGGAAGGGTCGTTGGCATACAAAGTGCTTGCATAGACTGTTTTTTCGACCAAGCTTTGTAGCAGGCCGTCGGGATCGTCCCCGACGTTTCGCAGCGCAGTCAGAAGTCTTGCGCGAGTGAGATCGACATCCTCCTGGGCGAATGCCGGGTTCATGGCAACATCTGTAAAAATCTCCCACGAACGAGCAAAACTCTGAAGTGTCGAGGACAGGGCAAGCACGCTGTAGTCCTGGTTTGATCCGGAGCTTATGGTGCTGCCCGTTTTGGCAAGTTCGCGACGCAGCGCCGTCTTAGGAAACTTGACGCTTCCTTCGGCCGCCGCGTTCAGAGCAAAGTCCTCTATGCCGGCATTTTGAGGCGTGAGGTTGCTCGATCCGCCCCGAATGAACAGACCTGCGGCCACCGTCTGACTGTTTGGACGACGCTTGACTAGAACCTTCAGTCCGTTAACTTCAAATTCGCTTACGAGAGCGGCCTGCGAAGCGATGTTCGTGCCCGTCTGAGCAGCGACGATCGGAACGAAGGCCGTGATCAGAGCCAGCACTATGATCAGCTTGATCGCCGGCAGATGTATCTTATTTACTTTCATAATTGATGGACTTTATTTTCCCGTCAGATCGGCTGGCGTTAATTTCGCCTCTGCCTGCGATTCAGGCGAGATGAGGGCAACACCGACGTGCGGTTTTCCCTGAACGTAAGTTCGAATATACCTTGATATGTCTGCTCTGGTGATCGAATTCAGCGTATTATGATAGCCTTGGAAATACTCGATCCCAGTCGAACTCCACCAAAAACCAAGCGTGTGCGAATACTCGCTCAGCTTTTCACGATCAAAGAGATCACGTGAAGAAAGGATGGTCTTAGCATTTTCCAACTCGACATCCGTGTAGTAGTTTGGCTTGTCAAATTGTGCGATCTCAGCGTAGACGGCGGCTAGCGCGGCTTTTGCCTTGTCCGGTGTAGTAACCAGCGTGACAACGATCGGACCGACATTTCGTTGCGTATAGTATCCAAAGTCAACACCGACAGCCAATCCGGAGTCGACCAGATCACGCTGAAAACGCGAATCCGGCTGCGTGATGATGTATGAAAAAACATCCGCCGCATAGGTCGCTGCGTTGTCTTTGCCTATGGACGGCCCGAGCCAGCCGACTTGGACAAGAACATTTTGTACAGGTTGCTCAACGATGTACCCGTCACTCTTAGGTAGCGGCGGATGCTCGGCCAGAGGAAATTCTTTGAAAGGATCAACCGTTCGACGCGGCCAGTCGCCAAAATATTGCTCAGTAATTCTGAAAACTTCATCCGGTTTTACGTCACCCGTAACAATCAATGCCGAGTTGTTGGGAACGTAATAACGGCCCTGTATGAGCCGCATCTTTGCGGTCGTGGCGGTTGCAACGGTTTCGCGGGTACCCAACGGATTTTTTCGCGTTGGATATTTGAAAAACATTTTGTCGTTAAGAGTTCTATTCAGATAAAAGAACGGGTTCGATTCATTTCGGTCGATCTCGCCGATGACGACCTGTTTTTCACGTTCAAATTCGTCAGGATCGAATACGGGTGATCGAACAGAGTCCCTCATGAAGCGGATCGCAGTTTCCAGGTACTGACTGGTCGTTGTGAAGTAATAATTGACGACCTCTTCGCGGGTCGAGCCATTGTATGTGATCCCCAATTGGCCGATATCCTGCAAATACGGTGCGCGGTCAAGGATCGCCTGATTGGTCTTAAAGAACATGTGCTCATAGAGATGAGACAGGCCGTTCAATTCCGGCGGTTCGGTGAAAGAGCCATTACGGACGGCTAACTCGATGGTGGCGATCGGCACACTCGCGTCTGGGTAAACGATCACCTGCAGGCCGTTGCTCAGCGTTTTGGTTTTGATGGGTATTTCGTAACCGGTTTGAGCCTTTGCTGACGCAGCCGCCGATCCTGTGACTGCGGGCTTTGGCCTCTGCGCAGGACTGACGTTCGGCAATAGTGATAGTATTAAGAAAAGAGAAAGAAGATATTTTTTCACTCAAGACTCCTTATTATTGAGAGAAATGCTTTTTTGAATTGTAACACCGAGGAGAACAAACAATGGAACGCGACAATTTGATGCACGGCGCCCGCACGGCGTTGAATACGGATATGGACATCCGTGCCTGGGCCGAGAATTTTCTAAAAGAAAGGACCCGCGTAGAAAATACGCAGATGAATGAAGAAGAGTTTGAAAAATACTGGCGCTACCACAAGCCCGAGATCATGCACGCCGGCGCTGCGGAGGCGATGGCAGCCTACAGGCAAAGTAAAAAGTAAAAAGGTAAAAGTTAAAGGGAAAAGGCAAGATCGGTTTAGTCCGATTTTGCCTTTTTACTTTTTGGTTTTAATTTAGGTCAAACTCCCGGCATTGCTTTCTTGAGCGGTTTTAAGATAGCGAATAATACAACCGCCATAAATAGCGCCATGCAGGCGAGCGTGAGGAAGAAACTCGACTGCAGCCAAATGTCCCAGTAAATGCCGATCATCGTGAGTTTGTTGCCGATGGCGGTTGCGACAAACCAGCCGCCCATCAAGAGGCCGCGCTTGCTGATCGGGGCGACCTTGGAAACAAGCGAAAGCCCCATCGGCGACAACATCAACTCGCCGAGCGTCACGATCATATATGCAAAGATCAGCCAAAATGGCGACACTTTAAATAAGTAAGCTCCTTGCAAAATTGCCGCCTTATTTTTGTCGCCTTCGCCGGGAGCGGCCTTGTTGACTGCGGCGATCAACTGGTCGCCGCCCGATGTCGTCGCTTTCGTCGCTTCGTCCGTTTTCGGTGAGAACTTAACGCCATCAACGAGATTTTTGCCGTCGGCATCTTTCGCACTCATTATCTTATCGACCACATCTTTAGACATTCCCGATGAAGCGAGATTTGCGGCGACGCGTTCATTGATGCGGAATGAACCGGTTGTAAGCTGAGCGTCGGTCTTTGTCGAACCTTCGCCAAGGATCGCTCCGTACCAGAGCACGAGGAACGAAAGCCCCGTTAGCGTCATGCCGATCGCCATCTTGGTTGGTGTTGCGGGTTCTTTGCCCCGTTTATCCAAAAAGCCCCAGAACCAAACGAGCGGGAATGTCAGCGCAAGTATCCAAAATGCGTTGATCGAGTTTGAGATGGTTCCCGATACGTTCCAGTCAGTGTTGTCATCGGCCCAATAGGTCAGCGTTGATCCGTTCTGGTGAAAGGCCATCCAGAAAACAATAACGATAATGAACACAACGATGAGAGCCATAATGCGTTTGCTGTCTGAGACGGTGTTCATCAGATCAGAAGCCTTTTGCGAGGCACTCCGTGTATCCTGACCGTTGTCAACAGAGTTAGCATTGAGATCCTCGATAACATGTTCATCGACAACGAGCACACCTTTTTTGTGCTTCAAGTCAGCCGCGAGGACGTGTTCCTTGAAATACCAAAGGATGCCGACCGATAGGACCATGCCAAATGCGGCGACCGCAAACGCCGGATGAAAGCCGAACTTCTGTTTTACGATCTCCATCACTATCGGAGCGAGAAACGCACCGACGTTGATGCCCATGTAAAAGATGTTGTAAGCGCGGTCCTTCAGGTGGCTGCCCTCACTGTAGAGATTGCCGACCATGGTCGAGACGTTCGGTTTAAAGAAACCGTTTCCTATAACAAGACAAACAAGCGCAAGATAAACAGCCCAGATCGCCGGGATCGAGAGAATGCCGTGCCCCGCCATAAAGAAAAAGCCGCCGATCATTACGGCCTTGCGATATCCGGTAATCTTGTCCGCGATCAAACCGCCGATAAGCGGGCTGGCGTAAACGAACATCAAATAGTTTGAATACAGTGCCGTCGCCTCAGCCGCAGTCCATCCGAAACCCTGATGCGGGTCGCGCAAGTAAAGCGTGAAAAGTGCGAGCATCGAGTAGAACGAAAATCGCTCCCACATCTCGGTCGCAAATAATACGGCAAGTCCTTTTGGGTGCTTTTCGGCGGCACCGGCATTCATCGTTTGTGCGTTTGCGCTCATTAAGGTATTCCCCTATGGTTAATTTGAATTTACGGAAGAGTTAGACGAAAATATAGCAGATAAAAGTTGTAACAGAAAGGAAATACGAGTCAAAAACGACTTTAGCTTTTGCTAGGCATAGTGAAACAAGCCGTTTAGACTGCTAATTACGTTATGGCAAACACTTTTCGAGTAGACGAATACAGGCCGACAAAAGTCCTTACCATTGCGGTTACTTGTGTATTTGCATTGCAGATATTGTGTTTCGTCCTTTACATTTGCTTTGCGTTTGGGCACATGTTGAAACCTGATTTTTCAATCGACGGGGCCGAAGGAAAGTCTGTTTCAGTTTGGCTTTTGCTTGTTGGTTTGGTTGGCGCGCTGGAGATATTATTGACGTTAGCAACCATCGTAGTGTTTCTGATCTGGGAACATCGTTCTTTTTCCAATCTATCTCCGCTTCAAGCAAAGAATCTTGAATTTTCTCCGGGCTGGGCCGTTGGCTGGTGGTTCATACCGTTTGCTAATCTCGTCAAACCCTATCAGGCGATGAAGGAGCTTTGGCGTGAAAGCGATCCTGATTATGATGAAGATCTAGGATTTTTATCATCCAACTATGGTGTTCCAGTATTCTTTGGATTTTGGTGGGCTTGTTGGCTGATCTCGAATGTTATCAGTCGTATCGCTGATAAAGCGTTCTACGCTGACCTCACGAATGGGGTTGCTTTTCTTCTTATTCTTTCAAGCGTTTTGTCGATTGCCGCTGCGGGCTTGCTTATTATAATAGTGCGCGACATCTATGACAGACAGGAAAAAAGATACAAACGCATCGGGGCAAGAGTTAACGACGTGCCTCCTCCGCCACCGACTTTCGGCGCTCAGGAATAACTACAATTTGCGGGAAATTTGCGAATAATTTACACTTGTAATCTCATGCCCTTGTAGCTCAATGGTAGAGCACGCGGCTCATAATCGCTTGGTTGTAGGTTCGAATCCTTCCGAGGGCACCATTCTTTTTTTAGATGCAGCTTTACAGCAAAGATCGCTGGAACACGGCGGGCCGTCTGACGGCCTCGCGTTTTGGCGCGAGGGCGTTTGCGGCTCTTCTTATTTGGAGTATCGCGCTTGGCTCGTGCTTTTTTCAGGCAGCGTTTGCTAAAGATATCGCTGATGCGGGCACGGTTTATTGTCCGCTGCAAAAACGGCTTGTCCCAAAGGTTGAGCCGCCAGCAGTTTCGCTGAGCACGACAGAGTTTTGTGCTTCTCCGCGAGAAACGCGGGAATTTACTGCAAAGCTCGTAAGCACGGTCGCGGCTACTTCGATCTCTGACCAAAATGAGATCGATTCGCTTTTCTTTGCGTATCAGACGATAGGCGATAATGCCTTTCAAGGCTTTTCCGGATCGCCTGATAGTCCAAGATCGCCTTCTTCTGTAGATCAGACAAAAAATGCAGTTACCGCGTCCTCTACGGATGTGGTTCCATCTGTTCCCGCCGCAGTTCATTTTGAAACTGTAGCCTCTTTTACAACGGCATCAGCCGTTCTATTTTTTGACGACGATGTCCATACATCGATCGCTCAATATCTCTCCGATCCCCAACGCGGCCCGCCTGCCAATTAGTCGCACATTCCTTTTTTGGAGCCGTAACAATCAGGCGACAATGCCTGTCGATACGGCGTGTTTCTAATGTATTTGGAGAGATCATGAACAGATTATTTTTTTTGATATTTATATCGCTTGTATTAGCGGCAACGGGTTTTGCGCAGGATAAGGGTGCGCGAATTTCCGGCACAGTGACCGACACAAACGACGCGGTAGTAAGCGGTGCAACAGTTACATTGTCCGATATGGCAGGTGTTAAACGCAGCACGGCCATTACAGACGGCTCGGGCGGATTTATTTTTGAGGGCGTGCCCAACGGTGAGTACCGCATCGCAGTTTCTGCAAGCAGTTTTGCCATGGCGGCAAAGATCGTGAAGATCACCGGTGCCGATATCACGATTGAGATACAGCTTCTTTTCACGGGACCTTCAGCGACGGTAAATGTTGAATCTGAAACTGCGCGGCTCGAGCTCGAACGCGTTCCGGGTTCTACAGATCTTGTTGCGCGTCGTCAAATACAACAGACCGCGGCGACCAACATGAAGGACGTGCTCAATTTTACGCCTGGCGTTCTTGCTCAGCCGCGATATGGTTCCGACGAATTGCAGATATCTATCCGCGGATCGGGCCTGAGAAATAACTACCATTTGCGCGGCGTGAATATTTTGGTTAATGGGATGCCGTATGGCGATGCGGACGGTTTTTCGGATTTTGAGTCGCTGGAATTTCTCACCGCAAACCACGTCGAGGTATGGAAAGGGGCAAACGCTTTGCGGTACGGAGGAAATACTGCCGGCGGAGCGGTGAATCTTGAAACCGAAACCGGCGAGACCGCCTTTCCGCTCGAATTACGGATCCAAGGCGGCTCGTTCGGCTCATTCAAAGGCTATCTTTCGACTGGCGGCAAACGCGGGCGATTTGGATATTTCGTCGGTGTATCAGATTCGGAACTCGATGGTTACCGCGAACATGGCGCTCAGGGGAGACGAAGACTGTTTGGCAATTTCACTTTTAAATATGACGAAAGCACGGACTTTTTTGCCGACGTGATGTTTGCCAACTTTGCCGAGAACTATCCGGGCTCATTGACATACAATGAGTTCAAAACCGATCCACGACAGGCAAATCCCGAGGACGTTTCGGGCAACTGGGGACGGTTTGCAAATTATTACCGCGGTGCGTTCGGTATGAATAAACGCATCGGCACCCGTCACGAGATCTCCTTTAACGGATCGGCCCAATATCGTGACCTGATCCACCCGATCTTCAATTTTCTCGATCAGGACACGCGTACATACGGCGGCGAATTTCGCTACAGATATACAGGTGTAAAAGATCGTTTTGTCATCGGATTTGCACCGCAATCTACTTGGACTGCCGGACGAAGATTTGACAACAATTTTGGTGTGCAAGGAGCACAGGCCGCACACTTCGACTCACTCGCAACGAATTACGGCATCTATATTGAGAACCAATACGACGTTACTCCAAAATTCACGTTCGTAGCCGGCGGACGCATCGATTTTTCCAAGAGGCGGTTGACCGATCTGTTCTTGTCCGACGCCGACCAATCAGATAAACGAACTTACAACTCCTTTACGCCAAAGATCGGCTTTGTGTGGCGTGCAAACGAGAACGCTCAGATTTTCGCCAATGTGAGCCGTTCGTATGAGCCGCCGCTGCTGCTCGAACTGACCAGCTTTGGTTTTGTCAACGGATTCTTGCCCTTGAAGGCTCAGGATAGCTGGCAAGTCGAAGTTGGAACTCGCGGAGATATTTTTACAAGACGGCTAAATTATGAGATCGCCTTTTACAACTCCGCGATCACTAACGAGGTGCTCAATCAAAATCTCCAGCCGTTTCCGAATGCTCCGTTCACGATACCGAGTTTTCGCAGCATTCCGGGTTCGCGTCACACGGGTTTCGAGCTTTCGACCGGCGCAATTCTTGCGAACGATCTTTTTACCGAAAACGCCAGATTATGCTGGCGCACAGCATACACCTTTGCAAACTTTAAGTTCACCGACGATGCAAATTTCGCTGGCAACTTTATTCCCGGTCAGCCGAAGCATCTCGTCAGGAGCGAGGTTCGCTACGATCATCCAAAAGGCTTCTGGATCGCGCCTGGCGTCGACTGGTCGCCCGCGACTTATTTTGTAAACAGCGGCAATACGGCAAAGAACGACTCGTATGCAGTTTTTAATCTGCGTGCCGGATTTGATCGAAAAAGGTTTGGAATATTTCTTGACGCCAACAATGTGTTCGACCGCAATTATGCGGGTTCTGTTCAGGTTGACGACGGCAACGGACGATTCTATGAGCCCGGAAACGGACGTGGTGCAACTGTCGGCTTCGTTTACAAATTTGGCGCTAAATAGGAGAAGCGGTGATGCGAACATCAGACGAAAATGAAAATGGCGCCGAACGGCTTGATGCTCCCGCATCTAAGTTCTATCGCGCTGTATGGCGATGGCATTTTTATGCAGGGCTGTTTGCGATACCGTTCCTCCTCATCCTCTCGGTAACGGGCATTATCTATCTGTTCAAACCGCAGTTGGATTCGCTGATGTACCGGGAACTGATGTTTGTATCACCGCGCTCTCAAACCGTTTCAGCCGACGACCAGCTGCACGCGGTTCAGATGGCATACCCCGATGCGACGATCAAGGCATATTCACCTGCACCTGCATCGGATAGAAGCTCAAAATTCGACATCACTGCGAACGACAAACGGAACCTGTTCGTTTTTGTCGATCCTTATGATGCTCACGTGCTCGGCGATTACGACGCAGATCGAAATCTTCAGAATTATGCCGTTTTGCTGCATGGCGAACTGATGATAGGCCGTGTCGGTGACACGCTGATCGAACTTGCGGCGTGCTGGGCGCTGGTGTTGATGATCACCGGGCTTTATATGTGGTTTCCGCGCAGCGGCTCAGGGCTTCGCGGAACTTTGTTGCCGAGATTGCATACAACGAGCAAACGTATATTCTGGCGCGATATTCACGCAACCGTTGGATTTTACGGATCGCTGATAGTTATATTCATGATCTTCACTGGATTGTTCTGGACAGGATTTTGGGGTGAGAAATTTGCGAGTGTGTGGTCGGGCTTTCCGCCGAAAAGAGATGCCGGAAGCGTTAGTTCGACTGTTCTCACAGGTTCGCTGAACACCACATCCGATAAAAAGGTCGCGTGGGCCACCGAACAAATGCCGATGCCCGACTCGCAGCACGGAGCACACGATTACAGCAAGATGATGGCCGCGATGCAAAACGGAGCGCCGATGTCCAAAGGCATCGATCTGAACACAGTCGAGAATATTGCAAAGCAAAATAATCTGATAGCAGGATACTCGATCGTTTTTCCGCAAAAAGAGAACGGCGTGTTCACGATCTCGGCGCCGCTCGGCGATCCTTACAGCCAGCGAACGATACACGTTGACCGTTTTTCAGGAGAAATTTTGGCGAATGTAGGCTGGCAAGATTACGCCGCGGTGCCAAAAGCCGTCACGCTTGGCATCTCTCTTCACGAAGGCCTCGTCTTTGGAATATGGAACCAGATATTGATGTTGTTTGCAGCGCTGACGGTTTTAATTTTGGCGGTGAGCGGGATAATAATGTGGTGGCGTCGCCGTCCTGAAAGACGTCTCGGTGCTCCGCCTCTGCCTGAGAATTTTCCGCTATGGAAAACTGCGGTCGCGATCATCGTAGTTCTTGGGATTTTATTCCCATTGGTTGGTTTATCGCTGATTATTGTTCTGCTGGTTGACCGTTTTATTCTGAGCAGATCTCCAAAACTGAAAGAAATACTAGGCTAACAAAAAAGGCCGCCTTTTCAGACGGCCTTTCCCCTTAGATAAGGACAGGATCAGACGGAAGGAGCATCTTTTTTGTCCGAGTCCTTTGCCTTATGACAGCACGAGCAGTCACAGCCAGCGCCGTGCATTTTCATGTCGTGCTTTTTCATATCGTGGTTCATTTTCATGCCGGACATCGAGGCGTCGTCCATCTTCATGGCTTTGCCGTCAGCGTCCTTCATCATCATCGGGCACGAAACTTCACCTTCATTTTTGACCGTCGTTGCGGTTGCTGCGGCAGCGTCCTTTTTCATCATCGGACAGCTTGCGCCGTCACCATGACAACAATCGCGATTGTCACAGCACGAAGCTGCTTCTTTTCCGTCGGCGCTTTTTGCCTTCATCGGGCATGAATCACCATGACAGCATGACGCGGCTTCTTTCCCATCCGCAGCCTTTGCTTTCATTGGACAGGAATCACCATTACAACAGCAGCATGCCGCAGTCGCTGTTATTAAATTACTTGCCGTTCCGGATGAGTAAACGACGATCGCGAGGCCCATTACGAGCGTCGCCAATAGAGTGATCAAGATTTTCTTTTTCATTTTAGTTCTCCGTAAATTATGTATAGAACAATTTAACCGCATCCTTAACAAGGTGCGGCAACCCATGTGGGGCGACATACGTCACCCTCAAGGCGCAGTTCTAAATACGGAAAACTTGATTGCGGACGCGTTCAAAACGAGCGTCGTTAGGAGGCGGACGATAGTAGAATTTTGGAACCTGACGCGACCGGATCAGTTGGACAGGAGCGAACTCGACCTGTTCGACTGTCGGCACAATGACAGAGTCAACGGCAACACCGAATTTGCTTTCGACCGGCGCCGCAATGACGTTAACCGGCATCACACAGCCCTTCGCCGTGTTTGTGTCTATTGCCGTTGCATTTTGCGGAGCAGTTGATGTCCTTTTTGATTGATGACAATCAGCGCTTTTCTTTTTAAGTGGGCAATGCGCTGCCGTCGCGACCTGAATGTGGTAATTACAATAAGCTAAACAAAAGACTGCAGTGGGACTAAGCCCCAGAAACACTACGACAAAGAGCGAAAGCGTTCTGATATGTTTTCCACGAGGCCTCATTTCAATGCAATCATAGCACTTTTTGGATTTCTCGGTGTGATTTTTGTCACTTTAGGAAGCGCTTTTTTATCCAAACATCGATCCCTATATTCTCCCTGGCGACAGCTTATTCGTGCCTTTCCCGTCTTAGGCGCGAGAAATTTCTCCAGCAAGCGGTTTTTAGAATATAATGCTTAGTAATCCGATCGATCGCAAATGCATTCCAGCCGCCCGAAATTAAGAGAGTTTCCATTTCCGACAGCATATATTCTGTCTCTGGTAATGGTGCTTGCGGCAACCATTTTGACAAGCGGTTTATGGCTGATAGCTGATCGCCCCATTAGTGCACCTTTATTTTTGGCGGCTATCGTTTTCAGCACGTGGATCGGCGGCATCAGGGTCGGCATATTTTCCGCCTTTCTGTCCGGCGTGGCCATTGACTATTATTTTGTCCAGCCTTTTTATGCATTTACCTGGACACGTGATGAAGTTCTGCGACTCACGTTTTTTTTTGGAGAAGGAATCCTGCTGAGCTGGCTGGTTGAGAGGCTTTATTCCGCATCGGAGGAGATAAGGACATCTCGCGAAGAATTACGGCAACTTACCGAATATCAGCAAACACTGCGTGAGTCTGAGCAAAAACGCATCGCGCTTGAGATTCATGATGAGTTGGGCGGAGCTTTGACCGGGTTGAAGATGGACGCGCATTTCATTTCCCGCAGCATCCAGGAATCGGGCGCCATAGATGATAGAGACCAGATACTTAAAAGTGTCGACGATCTTTCGCACAGGATCGATAACACAATTGGCACTGTTCGCCGTATCGCTTCAGAACTGCGGCCGTCTATTCTTGACGATTTCGGGCTCGTTGCCGCAAGCGAATGGCAGGTACGGGAGTTTCAGCGAACGTCCGAGATAAAATGCAGTTTCTCCAGCGATGTCGAAGACCTAGACCTTGGGCCGGATGCAAATACGGCCGTCTTTCGCATTTTGCAGGAGGCTCTTACCAATGTTGTCCGTCACGCCTCGGCTAGCTCGGTGTCAGTCGCTTTATCGAAGTTGCCAGACGAGGTTACTATGACGGTCGTGGACGATGGCAAGGGCATAGATCAGACGATAATATCCGGAGGACGAAGCCTCGGGCTCATAGGCATGCGCGAACGATGCCGTCTGATTGGTGGCCATCTGGAGATCCTGGACCGTCCTTCGGGCGGTACGCTGGTCGAGTTGAAAATACCTTTAAGCGGAGCCGCATAGAATGAATGTAATCTTGGCCGATGATCACACGATAGTTCGTCACAGTCTCAGGCAATTGCTCGAGCGTGAATCGAACATCAACGTCGTCGGCGAAGCTTCGAACGGTAATGAGGTCTTTGATCTTGTACGGAATAATAAGGTTGATGTTGTAGTGCTTGACATCACAATGCCGGGACGCAACGGCCTCGAAACTCTAAAAGAGCTAAAGCGGCAGTATCCAAAAATTGCCGTTCTAATGCTGAGCATGCACCCGAGCGATCAATATGCTGTGCGTGTTCTGCGCGCAGGAGCCGCGGGTTACCTGACAAAAGAAAGTGCTCCGGACGAACTTGTTACCGCACTGCGTAAGGCGTATCGCGGCGAAAAATACATAAGCCCTGAGATCGCCGAGATACTCGCTGATTTTATCCAGCACCAGACCCCCGACGAGCCGCACAAACATCTGTCCGACCGTGAATTTGAAGTACTTTGCCTTATCGGTTCTGGTAAAGGCCTAACGCAGATCGCGGACAAAATGAACCTAAGTGTCAAAACCATAAGCACCTACCGAACGCGAATAATCGAAAAAACGGGTCTCGCCAATAATGCAGAAATGACCCGTTATACCATCGAACGAAACCTTGTCCGTTAACTCCGCATGATCTTTGTTATCCGCATTTTCTTTTCCCAATCATCATTTCACTGAGCACTCCGCAACGTAGGAAAAATACTCACAAAGAACAAAGTCAAAATCCTATACACAAATAGGAAACATTTCGATTGAAGCAAGAACAGGTGCGAGATAAGATTTGCGTGCCCTAAAAAATCAGGCGCAGTTGAATGTTCTTTCGACGTTGGCAATACGCAAAAAGTCGATAAATTTTCTAAATATTTTGATGCCGTCTCGACCATTGATCCTCAGCTTACACCGCGTTGGCCTTCCGCCGCCCAATGCAACACATAGGTGTCTGTTTACGACGCCGTTGTTGTTAGAGTTTCAGATCAGATTTCTGAAACTGCTCGGCTACCGGTTTGCGACGCTGAAGGATGCGGTTGAGAGTAAAGATGAAAAAGTAGCCGTCATTACATTTGATGATGGATATCTCGATAATTTCACATCAGGATTGCCGGTGCTCGACAGGTTAAAGGTACCGGCTACAGTTTTTGTCATTACCGGAGATGTCGGGGCCAAGAATCGTGTCTGGGAAGAAGCCGGCGAAAAGCTGCCTGCCAATTTTATGACATGGGAAGATCTCAACATACTCGCAAAATTTGGTTGGGAAATAGGAAGCCACGCTCACAGCCACATTCACCTGTCGCGTTACTCGATCGAGCGACAGGAGATGGAGATAGCCCGTTCGATCACAGAGATAGAAAGTCATATAGGTTTATCGCCGGTTTCATTTGCTTATCCATATGGAAGTTTTAGCCAGGAAACGCAGGAGGTCCTAAGGAGGAAGGGACTTCGTAATGCGGTGACTGCTAATGCTGCCGCGAGCAGGCAAATGACCGGCGATAATTTGCTGGAACTCGACCGCGTCGCAATAGGCGGTCGAAGTTTTCACCACTACTTCAAGTCGGTTTACCGCACCCTCAAAGCAATCGGCCTGCGCGGTCTTTTTCCACGCCCAAGCTCAAAAACAATTCCGTCCGCAAACACCGGTGCCCCACTTACCGCATTTGAAAATGCTGCTGATGGCTGAATATTCAGTGTGCTAAAGATCGAAAAATAAAAACCCGGAAATTGAGATTATCAACTTCCGGGCACTCTAACTTAAAAGTCACTAACTGAAAAACCTCATTGCATATGTCGCTTGAAGCTTTTCAGAAGTGGTAGGTCAATCCGCCTACTATGCGTCGGCTCGTCATCAAATAATATTGCGCGTCGCCTAGTTCGCTTTCGGACACAGGATCGCGGCGGTCGCCCAGGTTGGTGGCGTCCACACGCACTTCAAACTTCGGATTGCGATAGCCTGCGCTCAGGCCGACGGTGGCAAAGCCGCCTACCGGAGCAGTGTTGCGCTTATTCAGGAACCGAGCTCCGGTGTAATACATATTGAAGCCTCCCGTAAACCCACGCTCAGGTGCGTAAACGATGCCGGCCGAACCGAGATTACGGGCCGACATTTCTAGCCGCTTGCCAGCAAGCTGCGTGGGCGTGCCGCCGAAAAACTGAACGAAATCACGAAACCGAGCGTCGTGGTTGCTGTAAGTTGCCTTGGCCATGACGTCTTTGTGCAGGAACAGCGAGAGGCCGGATTCAAACCCCTTAAAACGCGACGATCCGGCATTGGTCAAAGCCGGCAACCCGTCGATCTCGACCGGTGTAACCAGATTTTTGAAGTCCATTATAAATGCGGAGGCCTCTACTTCCGCCTGGCCGCCAAACAGCCTTGATTTTAGTCCACCTTCGAAGCTGCGAGAGGTTTCCGGCTCGAGGATCAGCCGGTTGTTGAACGTCTCGATACCGAAATCGATCGCGGCAGGCTTAAAAGTGTCGCGGTAGTTAGCGTACAGATTGACGGAATCCCGATCGTTCTTCCAGGCGGTCACAGTTATTCCGAGATTGCCGCCGGGCCTATACTTAGTGCGGGTGTCGGCATCGATGGTACCCTCGCCCGGGTCGGCATGCTTCTGCGATTCACGAGTAGCGTTTAGGCGAATGCCGGCGTCGATCCGCACGCGGTCTGTTGGCCGCCATTCTACTAAGGCATAGCTGCCGAAAAAAGTCCTCGTATCATTTGTTGTGACATCGAGTTCATCAGGGATCTCGACAGTTACCGGAGGCAAGCCGTTGAGCGGTACGGTGTAGTGGAAATCCGCTCCCCAGGAATTACCTCTGCCGTGCAGAAGTTCCGCGCCGACCAACAGAGTTGTTCCACGCCCGACTTTCCAGGATGCATGAGTGTCGCCATAGACGTCGGTGAGGTGAATGTTCTGGCGGAACCCGCGCGCGTTGTCGCCCTTGGCTTCGAGGTCTTCAAGAAATCCGCGCAGGGCGCTTTGGCGGCTGTGCGAAATAGATATCATTCCCGACCAGATTCCCGTGCCTAAGCTGGTATCGAAGCCGGCTGCCCCCGTAAAACGACGATCATTCAGGAACGAGCCGTCGGGATTGTTATTGGCGTCAACTGGTACCAGCGGACTCAGGGCCGGTCCAGTACGGACACGCGGACTGGCAGGATCCTGGTTGAGCAAGTTCATGTCAAAATTGAACCAACCGCGGTTTGCGCCGTCGTCTTTCCGCTCTGCTCGCCATAAGGCATGTCCACGGCGGAAGTTCGTGCGGTCGTCTTTGAAGCCTTCGCGTTGAGCATCTACCGAAAGCCGCGAGGACCATTTGCCCGAAAGGGGAATTGGTGCTGAAAATTGGCCGCCGAAGGTTCCGTAACTACCTCCCTGGAAGCTCACAGATCTGTCCTTCGATTCGGTATCCTTGTGCACAACATGGACGACGCCGACAAACGACGTGGCACCATAGGTGACCGGAGCCGGGCCGCGTACCACCTCAATGCGTTCGAGGTCATTCAAGTCAAGTGTGGTGAGAGCAGGGTTAAAGGCGCCGCCCCAAGGCACACCGTCAACCACAAGCAGAAACGCGTCAAACTCTTTCAGCCCCCAAAAATCAGGCACTGCGCTGGCAGGGCCGCCATCGCCGCCGGGTGCGATTTCTACTCCGGTGGCAAGAGTAAGAGCACTGCGCAGATCGTGGTAGCCGCGTTTTCGCAGATCGTCGCCGTTGAAAACTTCGACAGCGGCGGGAACGTCCTGCGGGTCTTCAGGTAGTCGCGAGGTCGTTACTTCCACGCGTTCCTGGATAGTTGGTAACGGCTGAGCCGGACTGCTTTGCGGCGTCGGCGAAGAGGTTGCTTGTACGCCCGCAAATCCCCGCAAGGAGCAAAGGAATACGATCACGAATAAACTTTTTGCAAAATTAAACATTGATTTCTCCATTAATTAGAATGTGCGTACACGCACTAAATTAAGAACTGACTCGATTTTGAATTGGTTAATGCTTTGAGTCGGACAGGCGCGATACTAGGCTCTTATATATGGAGGAGTACTACCAGCACTAGTATTTGTTTGTAGGATGCTCAGTTAGGGTTGGATCAGACGTTAAACCGAAAATCGACTACATCACCGTCCTGCATGATGTATTCCTTGCCTTCGAGGCGGGCGAGGCCTTTTTCGCTGGCGGCTTTTCGGCTGCCGCAGGCGACAAGGTCATCGAAACTGACGATCTCGGCGCGGATAAAGCCGCGTTCGATGTCGGTGTGGATCTCGCCTGCGGCCTGCGGGGCTTTGGTGCCGATGGGTATCGTCCATGCACGGACCTCTTTTTCACCGGCAGTCAAAAAACTCATCAGCCCGAGCATGTGATAGGCGGCTTTGATCAGTCCGTCAACACCGCTTGAATCGAGACCGAGGTCTTTTAGATATTCACTACGCTCGGCATCATCGAGCGCGACAAGCTCGGCCTCAAGCTTTGCACAGATCACCACAACGTCAGAGTTTTCCTTTGCGGCGAACTCCCTTACCTTTACAACATGAGGATTTGAGTCCGGTGCGGCGAGCGTTGCTTCGTCAACATTTGCCGCATAAATTGTAGGCTTGGTCGTCAGGAAAAACCACGTTTTTACGATCGCCTTTTCATCATCGTCAAGGCCTGCGGCGCGTGCCGGACGGCCTTCTTCGAGTATCGGCTGGATCTTGTCGAGTATCTCAAGCTCGCGTTTTGCGTCCTTGTCACCAGCCTTGGCGGCACGCATCGCCTTGTCACGACGCTTTTCGGCAGAGGCGAGGTCAGCCAATGCAAGCTCGATCTGAATCGTCTCAATATCCCGAACCGGATCGACCGAGCCTTCGACGTGGACAATATTGTCGTCGTCAAAACAACGGACGACCTGTATCACGGCGTGTGTTTCACGAATGTTGGCCAGAAACTGATTGCCTAAACCTTCGCCTTTGGAAGCACCGCGAACGAGGCCCGCGATATCCAGGAATTCAACGGTCGCAGGCACTACTTTCTGAGCATTATTTAGTTTTTCGAGCACAGAAAGCCGCTCGTCAGGCACTGCGACGACACCGATGTTCGGTTCGATGGTCGCAAAAGGGTAATTTGCCGCCAGGGCCGCTTCCTGAGCGGTCAGAGCATTAAAAAGTGTCGATTTTCCAACGTTGGGCAAGCCAACGATACCTGCTTGTAGCATAATATGTCTTAGGCCAAATGTATGATTCTACAGCTAAAGAGAGGTTTTGGAAAGTCGAACTGCCCCCTCGGTTTTTCAGCAAAATGACCTTTATAGTATTGTATTTTACGCCCATTTTACGGTAACTTATTTATTTCGGAAGTTCTGTTTTTGAGTCGCTCATCAGATCACAGACACACTTATGGTCATTTCATTGGTTCTATTAACTCTACTTGCGCTTAGCGGGTTGGCTCTGACGTATCTCGTTGTAGAAGAAGAGTCGTTCATGTGGCGGCTAGCGGCGGGCAGCATCGCTGGTTCGACTATGTACGGAGCGGTCGTCTTTGCGGTGTGCTATGTAGCAGGAGTTTTTACACCGGTCACGCTGATCATATCGCTGCTCATTTCGCTGCTGCCGCTGCTGCTTCTATGGAAGCGGGCCGACATTCAAAAGCAGTTTTTGCATGACTGGGAAAAAGCAAAGGGCAAGACACAGGGTTGGAACACACAGAAATTCATTACGCTTTCCTATTACGCATTCTTTCTAATCGTAATCGTCTATTTCTTCGCTCAGGCGTGTTACTACGTTCCTGAGGGCGGCAAGGTTGCGGCCGGATTGACCACCGGCGGCTATATGAACCTCGGCGACCTGTCGTTCCATTTGGGCGGCATTTTCGCGTTTAGCGAGGGTCCGGTGTTTCCGCCGCCAAATCCCTCATACGCCGGTGCGAAGTTCTCGTATCCATTCATGGCGGACATGCTCGCGGCTTGCTTTGTGAAGCTCGGAGCCGACTTTAAAGAAGTCATCTTCGTTCAGGATGTAACGTGGGCGTTCGCTCTGTTGATCATCCTGCAGCGTTTTGCGGAAAAGCTGACTGGCAGCAGACTTGCCGGACGGATCGCTCCGGCGATACTGTTCTTCAGTGGCGGACTCGGCTTTTATTGGTTCTTTCAGGACCTCGGAAACGCTACAAAAGGATTTAGCGATTTCATTACGCATCTACCTCTCGACTACACCATCCGCATGGACGATCGTCCCCCGGCACCCTGGGCACCCGCGATGCTTCGCTGGGGTAATCCGATGACGGTTTTGTTCATTACACAGCGTGGCATCCTGTTTGGAATGCCGCTGACCATCCTTGTTCTACAGTATTTTTGGAGGATCTTCAGCCGCGAGAAAGATACATCGATCGAAACTACACATGGTGCAGCGGTAAAGCCGAAGTTCTTCCCCGCGATGCTGTCGTTCGCGCCATTTCTTGTCGGCTTGATGGCGGGGACGCTGATACTCGTGCATCTGCACAGCCTTATCACGCTGTTCATTATCACCGTGCTTTTATTCGCGATGAAGCCGGCGAAGTGGTCCGACTGGGGATCGTTCGGTATCGGAACGGCCCTTATCGCCGTGCCGCAGTTGCTATGGTCAATGGCAGGAACCGCGACACAGACGGAGGAGTTCTTCGGATGGCATTTCGGTTGGGATAAGCGGAATGATGAACTCCTATGGTTCTGGATAAAGAACACGGGACTCACCATACCTGCCCTTCTTGCCGGCCTGTATCTCTTGTGGACGCAATGGAAAGCCACGGTTGAAGACGACGAGGACCACGAAGAACACGAAAGCGAGGAGCCGGCGCCGAAAAAGGTAGTCAAGAAGCAGAAGCAAAAGGACAAGAAGGAACAGGAAGTCGCGCCGATCATCCCCAACGGCAAGCTGCTGCTGATGTTCTACATTCCTTTCGCATTCCTGTTCCTTCTTACAAATACGGTCAAGCTTGCGCCGTGGGAATGGGATAACATCAAGGTTCTCATCTATTGGTTCGTCGGCTCGATACCATTCATCGCTTACATGGTAGCATGGGTCTGGAATCAGCGCGGGAGTTTTTGGAAAGGCGTAGCGGTTCTGGCCCTTGTGGTGCTGACGTTCGCGGGATTTGTCGACGTTTGGCGTGTCGCATCGGGGCAGCTAAAGCTTGGGGTCTTTAACAACGACTCGATGAAGTTGGCCGAGGCGATAAAACAAAAAACACCTAAAGGATCGCTGTTCTTAAATGGCGGTATTTACAACTCGACGGTCGTTCTGTCCGGTAGGCAGTCGCTGATGAGGTATCCCGGGCATCTATCGTCCTATGGCATCAAATACCAGGACCGCGAGAGCGACGTCAAAAAGATTTATCAGGGCGGGCCGGACGCAGATCGGTTGCTGCAGCAATACAACATCGATTACGTCGTCACCACGCCGGAGGAAGAATATTATTTGAGCCAAAGTAACTTGAAGCTAAATCAGGATTATTTCAACAAATTTCCGGTAATCGCGGAGTTTGGAAAATATAAATTGTACAAAGTAAAAGGCTAGGCTTTCGCCATCTAAGCAAACGAGCTTCGATGGCGTCGTGGCCTGTGATTAAGAGTTTATGAGCAGAAAACGGAAGAAGAACACCTCCGGCAGTGATTCGCCGGCAGAACAACAGGCTGACGCTATTGAAAATCAGTCCGAAACGGCAGATCTGTCACCCGAGAGTAAAACCGGAAAATCAGAAAAGAAAGCTAAGAAGTCTGAAGCAAAAGGACAGTCGCCCGAGCCAAAGATCCACCCGATCGAAGAAAAATGGCGCAACATGGACGAGAAGACATGGTTTCGAAGCGCGGTGGCGATCACTATTTTTGCCGCGTTCCTTCGGTACTTCATGCTTCTGCTCCGTCCGGTCCATCATGACGAAGGCGTCAACGGCTGGATGCTGACAAATCTGCTCCGCGATAACAAATATCAATACGACCCCTCGAATTATCACGGCCCGACGATCTACTTTATCGCTTACCCGCTGATGAAGATGTTCGGCCTTGTGACATGGCCCTTGCGCGGGCTGTCGTCGCTTTTTGGGCTCTTGATGGTCATCATGGTGTTTTCGCTCAGGCGGCATCTGGGCAACGTTGGCACATTGATCGCAGCTTTCTTTGTCGCAATTTCGCCGGGAATGGTCTTTATTTCTCGGTATTTTATTCACGAGATATTCTTTGTCTTCTTCCAGTTATGCGTTGTTGTCGCGATCGTTCTCTTTATTGAAAAACGCAAGGCGGGGCCATTTGCGCAGGGCTGGATGTGGGCGCTATTGATCGTGTGCTTCCTGCCGGGAGCATTGATGGGCGGCAAATTCCTCGGCGGTGATAATGAAACGACGGTTTCGGCGTTGCGGTTTGTCCTGTTCCTGGTTGATGTTGCGATTGTTTGGTATTTGATGAAATACCTAACGTCGTGGGATGATGGGCGGCCTATCTACTTTCTACTTGCCGCGGCGTCGCTCGCGATGGTGTTCGCTACAAAAGAAACGGGCTTTATCTCGCTCGGCACGATGATCATTGCGATCCCATGCGTTTGGGTTTGGGAAAAGATCGGTCCCGGTAAGTCATCAATTAAGAATTTGCAGCGAAATGCTTTGATCGGAACGGGCGTTGCTCTTGCCGCGGCATTGTATTATTATCCGACGATGCAGGACGGCTTCAAGTACCTCTACACCGAGTTTTTGAACAACTCATACAGGCCACAGGACCCTTTCATGTTCTATACGCTGATAGCCTGCATGGTGATAACGCTTGCCATGTGGGCTATCTATGTTATAGACCTCAAAACGACTAATGCGAGCGTTTATGTCGAGCCGCCGGAGCTTTCGTGGAAAGCTTTTCGCGAAGGCATGGGGAACAACAAACATGCGGCAATGGTCATCGGCGCGGCGTTTATCTTTTTCTGGTACCTGAGCATATTGTTCTTTACGTCGTTCTTCTCGTATAAGGAAGGGTTTTTCTGGCGGGCATTTGAGGCGTACAACATCTGGACAAATACGGGCACAAAAGAACATTCGCAAAACGGCACCTGGGCTTATATGAAGTGGGGGTCGAAAGGCGAGAATGTGATCATCCTCGGTTCGATCATTGGATCGCTCGTGGCGATGATCAAAAACAAGCACCGATTTGCGACCTTTACCGCGGCCTGGGCGGCGGGTGTTTTTGCGGCTTACATGATCATCCCTTACAAAACACCTTGGTGTGCTCTCAACTATGTTCTGCCAATGTGCCTTATCGCAGGTTACGGGCTGAACGAGTTCGTGATGTCGAAAAACCGGCAACTAAACCTGGTGGCTTATGTATTTATCGTTGTCGGTTCGATCCTTCTTGGTTACCAAACGTATAAGAGTAATTGGCTGCGTTACGATGATGACCAACAGCCGTATGTCTACGCACACACGCGACGCGGTTTTGTGGATATGATCGATCAGATCAATCATTACCGTGAGAAAAGCGGAAAGAGCTATGACGACTTTGTGATAGATCTCACGTCACCAGACTATTGGCCCATGACGTGGTATGTCGTTGATTACAAGCGTGTTGGTTATCATGGACGCATTGTCGACACGCAGGCCGAGATCGTTATTACCAAGAAGAAAGATCAGGATAACGAGGCGATACCGAAGTATTCGCCCAATTATAAGTACGTTGGCGCTTATCCCTTGCGGCCCGGTGTCGATCTGAATCTGCTTGTTCGCAACGATCTTGCCGATCCGCCGTGCGGCCCCGATGTACAGGACTCTGTATCTAAGGGCAACGGGGTTGTGATTTATAACACCCAGCACTGCACACGTGAGCTTAGCGTCATACCGACAATACCGATGACGCCGTAATAGTCGACTATACGAACAACAGAAGGCGCCGATGACGATAGGACGTCATCGGCGCTTTTTCCATTTGAAGTGTTTGTTCGGGCGGAGGGATAATACCTAGCGATGACTGAAACTCTTATTTGGTCAGCGACGTATTAAAGATAATTTGAGAGGAACACTATGATTCGGTTCTTGATCTTATTAGTGCTCGCGTCGATGGCTGGAGTTCATACCACTTCTGCTCAAGCGACTGCGTTTGTAGGCGTCAACGTCATTCCGATGGATCGTGAGCGTATATTGGCAAACCAGACTGTCATCATCCGCAGCGGCAAGATCGTTGAGATCGGTGACGCTGCTAGGGTCACGGTACCAAAAGACGCTGTTCGCATCGATGGACAAGGAAAATACCTCATTCCCGGGTTGGTCGACATGCACACACATTTGATGTCGGACGACAATTTTCCCGATGATCTTGCCCCGGACGAATTGCGCATCATGGTGGCAAACGGTGTAACAACGTGCCGGTTTATGATCGGCACGCCGGAGCAATTGGTCTTGCGCACGAGATCAGCAAAAGGCGAGATCATTGCTCCGACTATTTACAGTGCGAGCCCGCATCTCACTGGCCGCGAACAGGGAAATGATTTTGTGGTAACCGATCCGGAACAAGCTCGCGAGGCCGTTCGCAAGTCGAAAGCCGCCGGATACGATTTCATTAAGATCACGACGTTTCTTAGATCGCTTTTATATGAGATCGCGGTCGATGAAGCATCAAAGCAAAAGATACGCGTCGTCGGTCATGCGGACAGTCGCTACGTTACAGTGCCGCGTGCATGGAAGGCACATCAGCAGATCGAACACCTCGATGGTTATATGGAAGTGCTGCTTCGCGACGACGCTCCGATGAAAGGCTCGGTTTCGGACCTTTACATCTACAATCCGAAAAATTGGGACAGCCTCGATTACATCGACGAATCAAAGATCGCCTGGGCGGCGAAGATGACCGTAGCTTCAAATCCTTACGTCGATCCGACGCAGCATTTTATGAAGAATACTTTCGGACTGCCGCGCAGCGAGGAATCGATCCGCGCACAGCCCGATTTCAGATTTTATCCGACCAAAACTCAGGACTTTTACATCGATTACTTAAAGCGCACGCCGCTCAACAAAGTGCCGCTCGAAAAACGCGCTCGTTGGGTCGAGATACGCAACAAACTGATCAAAGCGATCTACGAAGCGGGCGGCAAGATCATGGCTGGTTCCGACACACCGGAATTTTTGTGGCTGTATGGTTTTTCGATGCACCGCGAGATGAAGGCTCTTGCCGACGCCGGTTTACCGAACTACGCGGTTCTGTCTGCGGCGACTCGAAACGCGCACGAGTATCTCGGTTCGATAAAACGCTCGGGCACGATCGAAGTGGGCAAAAACGCCGACCTGGTTCTGCTAGACGCAAATCCGATCGATGATATTAGGAATACCGAAAAGCGTTCTGGTGTGATGCTTAAGGGGAAATACTACACACAGGCCGAGATGAACGCATGGCTTGACGAGATCGCACCTCGCTTCCACGCGGTCGGACTGAAGGATAAATAACTATGATAAAAAGATTCGCTGGTTTACTTTTCTTGTTGGCCGTTATGGTCATCAGCACTATGGCACAGGAGCCGTCGAGAACGGGCACGGCACAAGAACAGATCAATGCCGTTCTTCAATACACGGCGCTGGGTTGGAACACGGGCGACCTTTCAAAATATCTTTATGCCTACGTTCCCGAAGCGACAGAGATGCTCTCGACCGGTCCTGCAGGCGGCGTCGAGGCTATCGAAAAAACGATGAAAGAAGGCTTTTGGAAATCGGGGCGTCCGATCCAGCAGCTTCGCTACGAACACTTGGTTATCAGAATGCTCGGCAAGGACAATGCCCTCGTCACTGGACAGTTCATCTTGTCGGGCGCTGATAAACCAGACCGAAAAGGCTGGTTCACGACCGTGTGGACAAAAACGAAAAAAGGATGGCGAATGATACACGACCACTCATGAGGTTTTTATTATGAAAAATATTTTTCTTACAATTGTAATTTTGTTTGCGGTCGCATCTGCGGCCTTTGGCCAAAAAACTGATGACAAGGCAGCAGCTATTGCCCTCGTCGATCAACTGTTTACCGAAATGGAAAGCGCGAACCCGGCCGGCATCGTAAGTCTCTTTCTGCCCGACGCGCAGCTTGCTGCTGCGATCAAAAAGAAGGATGGCAAGACCGATCTTGAGATGCTGAACCGCGACACGTTCTCAAAATTCTTTACTGACAAAAAAGCTGTTGTCGAAGAGAGAATGTATGACCCAAAAGTCGCGATTGACGGCGATTGGGCAATGGTTTGGGGCAGATATATTTTCTTTGTCAACAAAAAGGTCTCACACTGCGGGATCGATCAATTTAATTTGTTTCGTACTGCAGACGGGTGGAAGATCGCTAACGCTGCTTCGACGATCGATCCTCAGGCTTGTACTGATAAGGAAAAGAAAATGAAAGCGAGGTAGGTTTTGGTTGCCGACACTTAGGGTCATCGCGTGCCGGAACCTGAACCTGAGCCAGAACCAGAGCCTGAACCTGAACCTGAACCAAGACCGGTTACTCGGCGGGTCGCCATATTTTGTCCGGTGCCGCGAAAGAGCGGTGTGAATATCCACTTCGAGTGGTTTTCGATGCCGTAATACGCGATCACTGATTTGTCCCTGTTTTGGCTTGCAACACCGATGAATGGAGTGTTCTCCGTGAGAATTTCGACGCTGTCATCCTCCCCCTGAGAATCGGTGTCGGATCCGGTGTTTAGCGAGTTGATGGCGACGATCGAATAGCGATCAAATGTGTTGCTTGGGTTCGTGGGCAGAACTCCGCCGTTGTATTCCTGCACACGGCGGGCAAACGGGCCCAACGTTTGAACATCCGGTTTTATCAGGCGCCATTTACCATCCTCCGAAAGCGGATCGATCGCGGCAGATGCACGAAGTATCTGACGTTTCTTTGTGCCTTGGGGCAACCCCTCGAGAAGGTCATCCATCGAATTGGGGAGCTTTGCACCCCGATAAAATTCGACGTATTGGCGAATGGCTTCGGCGACCTCTTCGCCACGTGCGATCGTCTCGTTTTCCTTATTACGCTGAGCTTCCTGATACATGTTCGGAGCAACGGCGAGCAGGCCGATGGCAAACACCGTCATGATTCCCATGACGGCGAGTAGTGTCATACCGCATTCGGAGTGTCGTTTTTTAGCCGTCTCCTTCATCGTCAACGTCCTGTTTTTGCATCTGCTCTTTGATCTTTCTCCGTTCATCCTCATTCATGTTCGGATTAAACTGCTGCTGCGGATTATTCGGAATACCCGGAACATTCTGCGGAATAAATCCGGGCGGATATGTATTAACGCCAGGTTCCGGGCCGGTTCCGCGTCCGGGCGGCGCACTGCCGGGAAGAATGCCCTTGCTGATAGGCACACGATGTTTAAAGCCGAGACTCGTATCCTCGAAAACCACTTCTGCCGGCGAGATGTCGATCAGGCGAAAACGTCCGCCTACAACGTCGTTAAGCCGGGCTGCGAACGGCATCGCCTTTTCATTCTCGGCGAGATAGGCGGTGTCGTTGTTGTAACGCTTGCGGCCGATCATGCCTATGTATATCACCGTCGGTTTTGGCGGAGCCTGGATCGTGATGTTTACGGTATTTGAAAATAACTTTCCGTCCGTAGTCTGAACGATGATCGTGCCGCTGCCTTCTGAAGCGATGAGTTTTGCTGGGACATCGGCGGTCATCATTTGTCCGCTGACAAATTTGGTCGCCAACTCGGTTTGGTTAAAGTAAAGGCGCGAATCGGGCGTGAACTTATCGCCCATGACCTCGAGACGAAATCCGCGTGCACCTGCATAAACAAACTGAGGGTTAAATCCGGCGATAAGGATCGGCGGAGTCGGCGTTGGGGTCGGAGATTTTATTGGTGAAGGCGGAGGAGGCGTCGGCGACGGACATTCGTCACCCTTGCATTTTTCCGGTGGCTCGTAAAACGCAAAAATGTTGCGGCCCGGGTCGGGAGCAGATATGCCGCCTTGATAGACGACCGGAACCAGAGGCGTTGTCTGGTCATTAAAAGCACGCTCTTCGGCGGTCGGCAGGCGGAATTTATTGTCAGCGGCCGACGGTGAAGCAGTTGATTTTGGCGACGGCGTATTCTTTACGGTAGCAGTCGTCGTCCCGCTGCTGAAAAGTGAGCGGCCAAATGCAAAGTACAGCGCAACGAGCGCCACGACACCAAGCACCGCCGCAGCGACCATCTGCTTCTTTTCTTTATCGGTTTTGCCTTCTAAAAAAGCCATGATTTACTACTGTTGAACTGCATCGGGTGCCATCGGCACGAAACCTGACCGGCGAAAATATGCTGCCATTTCTATGTGCAGGGCGACCGTTTCTCCGTGCGTTTTTCCTTTTGGCGCTGTGCGTTGATCCTGCTGCTGAAACGGGGGAGCATTTGGATTTACAGGCGGCTGTGCAAGCTTCTTGCCGCCCGGCAATTGGCCGCCATTACCCTGATTTTGTTGATTTGGGGCAGCATTTGCCTGCTCGGGCTCTTTTTTCGTTTCGGTTTCCGACGGCGCAAGCTCGACCGTGCTGATAACAACAAATTCTCGGCTGCTCTCGATCTCGCGGATAAAGCGACGCAGGTTTTGATATGAGCCCTCGAGAGTGGTCGAAACATAAACGCCGGGATAAAGGCTGCGGAATTTTGCACGGCCTTTTTCTTCCTCGGTCTGTTTTGTCGGGTCGAGATTTGCGCTGTCGAGCGGCGAATAATCAGGACCTGTCGTGTTTTCCAGGCTGTAAGCCTTTATCAGGCCGTTGAGACGCTGATACAGAGCTGCCTGTCCGTTTGTTTGCATAGGGAGAAATCGCGTTTCAAAATCATCGACGCTGGCGACAAGTTTTGCGACCTGCGCTTCTTCGGTCGTTATCTCGCCATATTTCGATCTTGCGGATGCAAGCTCGGCTTCGAGGCTGTCAACCTCGGATTTGTTGCGTGCCAATTGCCGATTTGACGGAACTACCCATACGAAATACAGCACGACAGCCATCACCATCACGAGAACTCCAGCTGCAACTGCGCCTATCTCAAGCGGCCCCCACATGCCGTCATAAACTTTGCGCGGACGGTTGGCCGGGATAACTATGGCAGTTTCCTCGACAGCGGGAACGTCTTCGTTCAGGGTTGGCTCTTGCTCAAATTCTGCCATTATTGAGTGCCTCCCTGAGTGTTTTGCGCGATGTCGGTCGAAGGTGCGGCCGAATAACCGTAAGTCGGCGTGTAGATCAAGCTAAGCGTGTACTCGGTAAACGTCAAACGCTCGTTCTTTTGCAGGTCCTGACTTCTGAGTGCTGCCTGAAACAGCCCCGAATTGTTCATATTCTGGATCATTGTCATAACGGCCGGATACTCTTTACTGAGAACGGCAAATTCGAGGTCAGCTTTGATGCGTTCGCCGTCCTGATAAACGTTGTTGACGACGATGCGCGAGGCGCTGACATCAGCAGGCAGAACATTTTCGAGATCAGCAAAGAGCCGAGACCAGCCGAACGCCTTGTTCGCAACCAGCTTGTGCGAAGCCGTTAACAGAGCTTTTTGCTCAGGCGTAAGAAGCTGCTGGACCTTTTCGCCTTTGCCCTTGAGTTCCTGGATCGCGTCCTGCTGTTCCTTGATCGTCGAGGCGAGCCGGTCATTTTCCTTTGAGTTTTGGTTGATCTTGGCAAGGCAATACAAGCCAAGGCTGGCGCTCATGACGAGCAGAACCGCCGCCGCGAGATAGGGAAGCAGCCGGTTCCGAAACGGATATGTTGCAAGATTTAACTTTGTTATCACAATTACTAACTACCGAAAATCAGGACGCAAAATGAGCGCAAAATGACAAATAATAATTCTAGCATGAAAAACCTACGCCTCTCACGCAAAAATCCCCGAAATTGTTGCAAATTGTCCGATGAGCAGGGAAAAGAAGGGAATAGGCCTGATGTCATTGGCGAGAACGCAGATGGAAGGCGAGGAATCAGGCAAAATTAAGAAAAGGCGGCATCACGACACTAAGTATATGATCTTGCATGCATTTAGCACGTTTCAAAACAAAAGAGCCGCTTTTTTGAGCGTGTAAAGCCACTTTTCGGGACCAAAAAGGTGGTCATTAACACGTGCAGACCATTTTTTGATGCCCTTTTTTTGCCGATTTTCCGGGGAGCCTTCACCAACAATCCACTATGTCGTCTTTAACATTGTCTCGCCATATCGCCATTTTCAGCTCCTTAGCTCATTAATGCATTCGCCGCCGAGCGGAAAACGACCCTGACCATCACAATGGCCATCACTTGAAAATACATTTGATCTCGCTGACTGCCAATCGCAATTCGACAGCACACTGAGAGCGGAGATCTGACAGCTATTTTATTTTGGCGTGCAGATACTCAACTCCGGCTTTAGCGAACATAGTGCCTGCGTCAAGTCTTCGATCTGCCGCTGCTGACTTTCCATCAACTTTTGCTGCTGTGTATTGGTTGTTTGCAATGTTTCTATTTGCGTTTGCTGTTCTTTGAAGGCATTTACAAACGCAACGCTCAGGCGGTCGTATTTGACGCCTTCGACCTCTCCAGATGAGTTATATGTGACGAATCGCGGATCTATCTTTGCAATGTCCTCTGCACCAAACCCGATGTCTTTCATCCCGCCGTCTTTCCAGTCGAAGGTGATCGGGCGGAGCTCATTCACAAACGCCAAACCGGACGAGAACTGGCCGATGTTGGTCTTATATCTGAGCGAAGATGAGCACGACGCGATCTGGTTGGCCGCATTTTTGCAAAGCTGCGTCGAACCGGCAGCACCCAGCGTGGCAAAGCTGATAGTGCCGCCAACCGCAAGCGTATCAGGACTAGATGGGAGGCCGACAAAGAGCTTATTGGCAACATAAACGTCGCTGTTATTAAATTCGACGCGCGGAACGCTAAGACCTTGGCGAATAACGTTGAGCCAGATCGTCTCACCATTTTCAGCATCGTTCAGAGCGCTGAACCTGAGGGCCCCTGCCGCTGCATAATTTTGCCATTTTTTCGCGTCAGCAGCTCCGCCGGTAAAGTTCAGCGAAAATCGCGGAAGGGTCGAAGCCGAATTTCCCTCGACCCGGATATTCTCACCTTTGACGTGCAGTCGATACTGCGGAGTTGTCGTGCCGATACCAACATTTGTATCAACAGTCGCCCCGTTGACTCCATTAATGCTGCCGAGCACGAGTGAGTTGTTTGTCCCGACCGCGGCGCGATGCCCGATCGCGGTTGCACTTGTGAGATCCGCGTTGAGCACATTGGCACCGTAGCCGATCAACGTGTTATTGCTGCCGGTTGTATTGTTGGCTCCCGCACTCAAACCAAAGAAGGAATTCTGGGCGCCTGTCGTGTTGAATAAGCCTGCTTCGGTGCCGACGAAAGTATTGTAGCCGCTCTCTGCAGTGTTTAGGCCCGCACCCTCTCCAAAAAAAACATTAAAATTGCCCGTTGTGTTTGATCGGCCAGCCAAAGCGCCGAAGAAAGCGTTGGAGTGACCCGTTGTGTTGGAAAGTCCCGCCCATCGACCAAAGAAAGCGTTGGCATCGCCCGTCGAATTGTTTAGCCCGGCCTCAGCCCCGAAGAACGCGTTCGAGCCGGCACTGTTGTTTTGTCCCGCCCCCGCTCCAAAGAAAGCGTTGTTGCCACCGGTCGTGTTTGCCTGGCCCGCATTAACACCGGCAAAAAGATTGTTAGTGCCTGCATTACTCAGCACTCGGTTGCCGCCGATATTAAATTGAGTACCGGCATCAAATACGTTCGCAGTACCGTTACCGCTGATATTGAAATTGCTCGACGCCTGCTGTGTTGTTCCGTTTTGAATGTAATTCCCGCTGCCCGCAGGGACGCCGCCAACCGCGACCGAATCGGCAGATGTCGCATTTGCGCTGCGGATCGCGTAAGGAACGGCCTGCACCTCCTGCCTTGGAGAAAGCGTCGTAAAGGATCCGCTGCCCGCAGGGCGCACATTTATCTCCATGTATCGAAAACCGCTGGTCCACGGCGCTGAACCAAAATCTACGGAAACGGTGTAAATGCCGTCTACGACAGGAATATTGGTGCGGAGCGGTGTGGCCCCGATCTGGGTCCCGCCTGTGGGAAAGTCATAGATCCTGAACTGAAAATCATAGTTTCCATTTGCAGGTACTCCGCCAACTGATAATTTGCCTTGATAGGAAAATGCCGTGCTTTGGGCGCCCACAAGCGAGACCAGGATCAATAAGATCGGCAAAACCAATACCATACGTCTAACTCTCATCATTTCGCTCCTTCGTAGTTTTAGTGGCTATTTTCGACCGATCATGTCGGCGCATCCATCCGCGTCCGGCCTGATCGAGCAAACGATCAACGTCAAGCGATCGATCTGCGACTGTTGGTTTCGGATGGTCTCATCCTGTTTTCGAATGCGGCTTTCCTGCGCCTCGATCTGCGCCTGCTGCTCCTTGAATGCGTTTACAAAAGCAACGCTCAGGCGGTCGTATTTTACTCCTTCGACCTCGCCTTTGTCGTTGTAGGTGACAAAACGCGGGTCGATCTTTGCGATATCTTCAGCACCGAAGCCGACATCCTTCATCCCACCGTCTTTCCAGTCAAAACTAATCGGTCGTAGTTTATTCACAAACGAAAGTCCGTCGGAAAACTGGCCGATGTTTGTCTTGTACCGCAGGCTCGAGGAGCACTGCGCGATCTGATTCAATGCGTTGCGGCAAAGTGGAGTCACACCTGACAAGCCAAGTCCGATCACATCCAAGCCGCCCGCGCTCAGATTGCCGTTCACCGAAATATTCCCGTTGGGAAATAGAATGTTCGAAACAGCAGGTCCGAGTTTTACCACGCGCATCCAAATGCTCTCTGAGTCCTCTGCATCGTTTAACGAGCTAAAGTTAAGATAGCCGTTGTTAACCCCATCGCCAGAGGCATAAGCCTGCCATTTTTTTGCGTTCGTCGGGCCGGCGGCGTAGTTCCACGAGAAACGAGGAAACGTAGCTGTGTTTTCGACGCGGACATCCTCGCCGACAACGTGAAGTTTCTTAGTTGGATTTGCCAGGCCGATGCCAACGTTGCCATTTTCAAGGATTGAAAAACGCCCACCACTCGTGCTTGCGGAATCGACCTGAAATGGACCGTTGGAGCCGAACGAAGCAAGTATTCCGCCGCTTGCATCCGTCGCAACACGCAGGCCAAAGTTGGACGTGTCAGCAACCGTAAGCCTGAATGATGTTGGGACAGATGGTCCTATGCTAAAACGTCCCGTTGATTCCACACTCATAAAATCTCCCACACCAACGCGAGCAAGCCTTGCCCTACCGTTGACCGCATACCAGACCCAGTCGGCCGCTCCCCCTCCGCGTTCGCGAAATTTGAAACCCGCTCCCGTTCCCGTTGTAAGTATTTCATTTGCGCCGTTTACATGAAGCATTTGCTCAGGAGTGCTTGTGCCGATGCCGATCCGCGTATCCGATCCCGCACCGTTCACGCCGCTGATGCTACCCAGGATCATCGAGTTATTCTGTGACACAAACGCCCGATTTCCGATCGCGGTTGCATTAGTCAGTCCACCTGATCCGAGGTCTGCAGAAATGCCGATCGCGGTGTTGCCGCTTCCAGTTGTGTTTGCAACACCTGCGTTGGTTCCGAAAAACACATTTTCATTGCCGCTTGTATTTCCTAAACCGGCCCACCGGCCAAAGAATGAGTTGTTGGCTCCGACTTGATTGGATTGTCCAGCGAAGGCTCCGAAAAAAGCATTGTTGGCTCCGATGGTATTGGACTGGCCGGCCGAAACACCGAAGAACGAATTAGCGGCAGCGGTGGTGTTTGAAACTCCTGCAGCACTTCCGAAGAACGAGTTGTTAAATCCCGACCCGTTATTAATACCGGCAGAATTGCCAAAAAATGAATTGTTGCTGCCGGTTGAATTGCTTAGGCCAGTATTCCCGCCAAAGAAAGCATTCTGCGAACCCGACGTGTTCGATACGCCTGCGCTGGCTCCGACAAATAGGTTAAAACTGCCGGGATTGCTCAGTATCCGCACTCCGGCAATATCGTATCCGCTAGTGGCATTTATCACGGGTGCCGATAGAGAACCGCCAGCGGTGCCGTCGCCGCTAATGTTGAAGTTGCTCGATGCCTGCGGTGATGTTCCGTTTTGTATGTAGTTAGTCGAGCCGGCAATTGGTGAGCGAGGATCGGTCATGCGCGGATCGGTCGTGACGACATATTGATCTGCCGCAACGCCGCCAAGCTGCGTGGCATTTGTCGCAGTGTCGGCAGCTGTCGAATTCAAACTGCGAACTGAATACGGCGCCGAGTTCACTTGCTGCCTCGGCGTCAACGGCGTGAACGCTCCGCCGCTCGCCGGGCGAACTGCAATGTCCAAAAACCTGTCCGCACCGGGCAATGTTCCTGCTCCGAAATCAAGCGACACCGTAAAAATTCCATTTGCCACAGCGACATTCAAGCGCTGAATCGTGCTGCCCTGCTGCGCGCCGCCGCTTGCAAGATCGAACAGCTTGAATTCAAGATCGTAATTGCCGTTTGCCGGATTTGCTCCATCCTTCAAACTGCCTTGATAAGTAAACGCCGTCGTTTGCGCTGAAATGCTCAGGCAAAGCAACATCAAAACCAAAAACACTAAAAACAGGCTTTTCATATCCGGTTCTAGCTCCTTTTTTTGAGTTATTTAGTTAAATGATGCCTGAGAATGTGACGGCGGTCAACAAATCATTTGCCCGCGAATGCCGTCGACAAGGAAAAGCCCGTCTAAGGACGGGCCATTCCGGCAAATGACCGGTGTTGGGCAACTAGCTTATTATTCCGGGAGTGCTGCACAGCGGCTCGCAAACGCCCCAGTTTCAATTACAGGTCAAAGTGAAATAGAAATTCACGGTCGGTTGCGCCGGTGCCGCGGCCGAATCATCCTTGATCGAAATGTACTGTCCGGCCCCGATCGAGACCGTATTCGGGGAAGTAGTACCGAAAGTGCCGTTAGTGGCGCCGCTAACGGATACCGATATTGCGGTATCGTTCATAAATGTCGGCGAACTTCCCGCCACGACAACGAATGTTCGTTGGACATAGCTGTTGGTGTCGGCAGTCACCTTAAACGAACCCAGTGTGCACGGGTAAGGCATCTGCATCGCAGAGTCTTGCGACGAAAAGCCGACGGCGCCATTTCCGATCGGATAATACCAGCGGACGGTTGCCGCGGCGCTTGAGCCGCGATTCGCCTTTGATAACAGGTACATCGGCGGCCTGCTCCACGAATTGTCGCCGCGAAGGAAAGCCGACTGATCTGCGGTACCGGCCGGAGTAACGGTTGCGAGACTCCCCAGGCCAGTGACATTGGCGGCGTTGAGGTTTGTCAGGCCAGAGCCGTTGCCCGAGAGCGTGCCGAGTACGAACGTGTTCGACCGCAGCGTCGTCTGGCCCTGAACATCGAGGGTGCTGCGAACCTTGGCGTTACCGAGTATGTCAAAGTTGCCGGTCTGCGGTGAGGATGGGTTGATCTGGACGTAGGACGCACTCCCGGCCGTGGGTTGACGCATATCGGTCAGGCGTGGATCTCCTTCTTTGATAACCTGATCGGCGGGAGTTCCGCCGACGGCATCGGCGTTTTGCGCATTGGCGGCATTATTTGCATTTAAGGCGGTATCGGCGGTTGTCGCGTTGCCGGCAAAGGCGGCCTGCATCGCGTATGGCGAAGACGTTACTTGCTGCCGCGGGGCGAGGGTCGTGAAAGCCCCTGTGCTGGCACCGGGCCGGACGCTTATCTCAAGGTACCTGTCGGCGCCGGGAAGAGCGGACGCTCCGAAATCAAGATTGACGCTGAAAACGCCGTTCGTTACCGGCACGTCCTCAAGCGTGATCGGTCCGGCGATCGGACTCGAAGCATCCCATAGGCGAAACTGCAGGTCGTAGGTACCGTTTGCCTGATTTGTCCCGTCTTTCAAACTGCCCTGATAAGTGAACGCGGTAGTTTGCGCAGAGATATTCGACGCAATACCAAGAGCAATTGCGAAAAAAACGAGTGCGAGAACCTTTTTCATTTTGTTTCCTCCCGAAGCGATCTAATTGTGATTTCTCGCCAATTATTTCACAGGAGGAAACAAAATAAAAGATTCTTTTGAGACAGTTTTTGCAGAAGCTAATCCCGTCGCGGCGGCAGGTCGGAGTAGTTGAGTTCTTCGAGTGTGATGTCGCGGTAGGCGGCGATGCGGTTGCGGCCTTGGCGTTTGGCGCGGTAGAGCGCGGAATCGGCCATTTCGACAAGCTCGATCGGATCTTTTGAATCGTCGGGAAAACACGCGATGCCGATGCTGACCGTGATGCGATGATTTTCGTTACTGCGGCCCTGGCGGACCACGCTGAATTTGTATTCTGCGATGCTTGCGCGGATGCGCTCGGCCGCGACGATGCCCTGAGCAAGGTCGGCGTCGAGCAAGAATGCTGCAAATTCATCGCCTCCGAATCGTGCAGCGACATCGCCGCTGCGCAAGCTGGTTGTTATCGCAAAACCTATCTCCTCGATCGTTTTGCTGCCGGTCAGATGGCCGTATTGGTCATTAACGCCTTTGAAATTATCGCCGTCCATCATCAGCACGCAGAAAGGACGTTTTTCGGCTTTTGCACGGCCCGCCTCGCGGCGAAGTTCGGAAAAGAACGAGCGGCTGGAAAGCAGTCCGGTCAGGTCGTCGTGCGAGATCAGACGGTGGATCTGGCGTTGATATTCGCGGTCGATCTCGTCAAGCAGGTCAAAACGCATGATGGTTTCGCCGATCGTGATCTTATCGCCATTCTGCAAAAGCTCCTTTCTGACACGGCGACCGTTGAGAAATGTGCCGTTACGCGAATCGAGGTCATTAAGGATGTACTGCATCGCAACCTTCGATTCTGTTGGTTTTGCGATAATGCGGGCGTGCTGCCGTGAAACCTGAGTATCGTTGATGCGGACATCGGCCTCGAGCGAGCGCCCAAGTATCACCTCCTCGCGCTCAAGCGGGATCGGCACGGCGATCAATTCACCGCTCAAAAACACGATCGCGGGCTTAAGATCGCGTCTGATTCTGCTGGCATCTTTCATAGACAGGGTCGAGGATGGGCCGGGAGGGAGCAGCAGTTAATAGAATACCCTATTTTGTGTTGAATTTTCTATGTTTTTCTGCGTTTGCAGGTAGCGTCCTGCGGCATCTGAGGGCTAGGACATAAACCGAATTACTACCGAGCAAGATATTTACGCGCTTTGAAAAGAAATCCTTACTTTTTTTCGAAATATGTGGTATTAAAAATATAGTTCATTTTTGTCATAGCTTCGCTAATTGCGTGGCACAAGAACCGAATCTCGTCATAGTCCCGTTTTATCGCGGCCTTGGCTCAATTTAATTATTAGGTATCAGCTTTTGGGGGAAATTTAATGTCAATGCGATCCATAACGGAGACTCGTAAGGGTCTTCTTCTATCTTTATTTGTTTTGGGAATGGTAACGGCAGTCATCGTGGCTCCGTTCAAGCTCGGTGCAAACGCAGCTTCGGAAAAGGCTAAAGGGCTTTTTAAGCGAACGACTACCGCCGATCCTTCACTTCCGAATTATGACATCCGTCTCGAGAAAACGGATGCGACAGTCGATTTCATGCTTGCCGCTCGAAACAGTTCGGGCAAATCAGCGGCTGCTGTGGCCGACCTTCGGGACGGTTTTGTACGGGGCGAAGATGCCCTGAGACAACGGGTTCCGACTTTGAAGATCGAGTATAACGAAGACATCCGCATTCCGGAGGTAATAACCCCGGACGTTTGGAAATCAAAGATCGCACGCCTTACGGGAGCGTCGAGCGAAAAACGTGCGGAGATCCTGCGCGATTTTGTTAAGAGCAACAACGAACTTGTCGGGGTTACCGATCAACAGGCTGACGATCTCGTGGTTGCGGCAGATTACACCAATCCCGACGGCAATCTTTCCTATGCACACCTCGAACAGAGGCCAAACGGCATTCCTGTTTTTCGCAGCGAGGTCAAGGCAGGTTTCACGCAGGATGGAAAGATCATTCGCGTCATTAATAACCTTGCCCCCGGCCTTGATTACGGATCGCTCTCAATGGATTTTCGCGATCCGCTTGATGCGGTCAAGTCGGCGGCTCGCAACATAAATCACGAGCTGACAACGGCGGACGTTTCCCGCAATGATCAAGATTCGACTGACCTCAAGGTTGTTTTCGGTACGGGCGATTGGGCCACAACCGCAGAGAAAATGTACTTTCCGACCGAGCCGGGCGTTGCCGTTCCGGCATGGCGAGTGCTGATCTGGCAGCCGGTCAATGCTTATTACGTCATCGTTGATGCAGCAACCGGCACGATGCTCTGGCGCAAGAACATAGGTAATGATCAGACCCAATCGGCTACATATCAGGTCTATCGCAACGCAAACGCTTACATTGACGTTGCCGACAGCCCCGCACCATTATCACCAGGGCCGCTTGTCCCGACCAGCAACACGCAGGGAGCTTTGATCTCCAGGACAAACGTAACGTTGATCGGCAACGAAGGAACGAACAGCTTTAATAACAACGGCTGGATCACCGATGGTGCGAACATCACCGACGGAAACGCGGCCGAAGCAGGCATTGACCGCGACGGAATCAACGGCGTGGATGTAACACAGACCGGCAGCCCAAATCGGGTGTTCAGCTCGACATGGAACCCTCCTCCGGGAAGCCCTGCGCCAGGTGACGACCCGCTTACGGCTCAGGCACAGCGCGGTGCGGTCATTCAGATGTTCTACATAATGAACCGCTATCACGATGAGCTGTACAAGCGTGGATTTACCGAAGCTGCACGAAACTTCCAACAGACAAATTTCACCGGACAGGGTGCGGGTGCAGATCGCGTTTCTGCAGAAGGACAGGATTCATCCGGCACAAACAATGCGAACTTTAACACCCCCGCAGACGGCGGCCGCGGCAGAATGCAGATGTATTTGTGGACAGGCCCGACCCCTGACTATGATGGGACGACAGATGCCGAGGTGATCATTCACGAACATACGCATGGACTTTCGAACCGCTTGCATGGCAACGCTTCAGGCTTGTCAACGAATATGTCAGGCGGTATGGGCGAAGGCTGGAGTGACTTTTATAGCTATACGATGCTTGCGGAGCCAACCGATCCGATCAACGGAGTTTATACGACTGGCGGCTATGCAACCTACTTGTTAGGCGGCATGCAGTCAAATTATTACTACGGCATTCGACGTTTTCCGCGTGCACCTATCACATTTCTCGGGCCGAACGGAAAGCCCCACAATCCGTTTACTTTCCAATACATAAACGCCAATTGCGACACGCTCATCGGAACGACCGCTACCAATCCGAACAGTGCTTACCCACGTAACCCGGTGGTTTCAACGTCATCCGCATCTCAAGCCTGCGACCAGGTCCACAACGCAGGTGAGATATGGAGCAGCGCATTGTGGGAAGTTCGCAATCGCATGGTTACACGCCTCGGTTTTACAGCCGGAACAACGCGTGTTCTTCAGGTAGTCACAGATGGAATGAAGCTGGCTCCGATCGGCCCGACGTTCCTTCAGGAACGTGATGCGATCATCGCTGCAGCGTCTGCGTTGCCGCGTGGAGAAGCTCCGCAGGCATCGGCGGATGTTGCTGACGTGCGAGACGGTTTCCGCGTTCGCGGTATGGGCTTCTCGGCAAGTATTCAAAATCCGGGAACTGGCAGCAACACGGCAGCTGTTACAGAAGCTTTCGACGTTCCTAATGCCCTGATCACAAATCCGATCTCGGTCAGTGATTCTTCAGGTAACAACAATGGTTTCCCCGAACCGGGCGAGAACGTCCTTGTTTCCGTGCCGATCACAAATAGCTCGGGAGCAACGATCACTAATGTTTCCGGAAGCGTTACCGGCGGCGGTACGGTTAGCTACGGTGATATTGCTGACGGAGCAACAGTGACAAGGCAAATACCTTATTCGGTGCCGGGCGGAGCAGTTTGCGGCAGTATGCACCAAGTGACCATAACCGGAACCAGCACGCTTGGGGCCTTGAATCCGCAGAATTACTCATTCCGTCTGGGCGTACCGGTCGGCGGAGCTCCTGCGACGTTTACTAATTCTGCTGCCATTTCGATCGTTGACAATGCAGCGTCATCGCCGTACCCATCGAACATAACGGTGTCGGGCTTGTCCGGAAATAAGATCATAAAGATGAATATCAACGGACTGACCCACACGTTCCCGGGCGATATCGACATGCTCTTGGTAGGACCCGGCGGACAGAAGTTCGTTCCGATGTCCGATATGGGCAGCGGCGGCGATGTGTCGAACATCAACCTTGTTTTGCGTGACGGAGCTGCAGGACCATTATCGACGAGTCAAATAACTGCGGGTGAATTCCAACCGGGTAACACCGATACAACGACGGATGTATTCCCGGCACCGGCGCCCGCTTCGCCTTACAACAATCCGGCTCCTGCAGGAGTGGCAACGTTCGCAACTACTTTTGGTTCGGACGGAGCAACAATGAACGGAACCTGGAGTCTGTACGTTAGGGATGATGCCGGTATCGATACCGGAAGCATCTCGGGCGGATGGGGCCTGACGTTCGAAGCAAACGATTACACGTGCGCGGCTCCCAGCGGAACGATCTCGGGAACTGTTACCTATGGCAACGCGATCCCGGCGGCGACACGGTTTGTCTCAAACGTCTCGATAAGTGGTGCCGGATCGCCGAACGTTTCCACTGTGACGGGTGGACTCGGAGCGACTGAGGGGCAGTATATTCTTAGCGGCTTCGGTGCCGGAGCTTACACAGTAACTCCGACAAAGACGGGTGCCGTCAACGGGGCGATCAGTTCGTTAGATGCGGCGAGAGTAGCGCAGCATGTTGCGTCCACCGTCGTTCTAAATGCCACGCAGCAATCTGTCGCGGATGTAAGCAACAATGGAGGCCTCTCGTCGCTTGACGCGGCAATGATCGCCAAGTTTGTTGCCGGACCGCCTTATACCGCGCCTGGAATTGGCGTAACCTCTAACTGGAAATTTAACCCAACTAACAGAGCGTATGCGTCGGTTAGTTCCAACGTTACCGGTCAGGATTACACTGGATTGTTAATGGGTGAAGTTACAGGAAACTGGGCCAATAACGGCACGCGTCCTGTGAACGGGCCAGTGAGGACCACGTCTGTCGAGGCACCACGCGTTTCGGCTCCGACCGGAGGACAGGTTAACCTGCCCGTCACCGTCCGCGGTGCGTCAGGCAAGGGCATAATCGCATATGAGTTCGCACTCAGGTACGACCCAAGTGTGATCCAGCCGCAGGCTGATCCAGTTGACCTTACTGCGACAGTCAGCCGCGGCCTTTCGGCGGTTGCTAATGCGGCCGAGCCTGGCCTGCTTAGGGTTGTTGTGTATGGCCCAATGCCGATCGATGGCAATGGGGTGTTGCTCAACCTCCGCTTTACGGCGGTCGGAGAGCCGGGCGCGGGCTCTGACCTTTCATGGGAAAGGATCATCTTTAATGAAGGCGATCCCGGAACCATGGTTACCGACGGACGTGTCGATCTCACGGCAGCGGTAACAGCGAAAACCCGTTAACGTACGATCAAAAAGCTGTCGAAGGAGCTATCTCCTTCGGCAGCTTTTTTTCTTTAAAGTGACGTCTCTGATACCCGGTAAAAGTAAGAAAATGCTTGACAAAACGGCATTTTTGCTTATACTTGTGAGGATTAGCACGAGTGTAAACGGAAAATCCGGGGCTTTGAAACTGTCTTGGGTTAGGGAATGGTCTAATCTCGGGCTTCTACATCCGTAAGCGGGTGCCGGCCGGAGAATGTTTTTGTTGATGTCGAGAGGTAAGTTATTATCCCGGTTTCGGGAGATCAGGGGCACTATTCTTGTTGCGGTCACCGTGGCGACGCTCACGTTTGCCGTGTTTGGGGTGGCAGCGTCGAGGTCGATCCTCTTTGATATTTCAAACGAGGCTTTTAGCCCTCAGGCACAGGCGGCAACGCCGCTTGATGTAGCCGTTTCATTACCTGACGTCAGTTCCACGCCCGGCATTGTTTTAGTTCCGATAACCGTCAGCGATCTTTCCAGTCAGGGAATATTCTCTTTCGACCTTCAGGTTACTTACGATCCTCTGGTCGTCACGCCGGCTTCGCCTGCCTATTCTTCGCCGGGTACGCTCAGCAGTGCGATGGCGCTTGCGGCAAACACCTCTAACAGCGGGCATTTGATCCTCGGGGCGTTTCAGGGTTCGCCGCTGGACGGCTCCGGAACACTTGTTTATTTGAGGTTCAACGTAATTGGGACGACCGGGCAGTCCAGCACATTGATCTTTGAGAATTACGTGGATCCGGGTTCAGCTCCTCACCCGGGATTTCGCTTTAACGAAGGAACGCCTGCGGCCACGATCACCAACGGCAGCATCACCGTGCTAGGCGCGACGCCGACCAACACATCGACCAACACGCCTACCATCACGCCTACGAACACGGCTACAAGCACAGCAACGAATACATCGACGAGTACGCCTACCAATACTCCGTCAAATACTGCGACCGGTACGCCGTCAAACACACCGACCGCAACATCGACATTGACTGCGACCTCAACCCCTACGGCGACAGCGACTTTGACAGCGACGTCAACCCCGACTGCGACCGCGACACCTATCTGTGCGATCGTTTCGATGCCGGCTGTATCTACTTTGACAAATGTTCCGGTATCAGTCCCCGTTAACACGGCTGATCTATCCGGCATGGGAGCTGCAAGTATCTCATTTGCAGTAACATACAGTCAGGGTTTGTTGAATTTCAACGGCGTAACATTTGGCACGGTCGGAACTTCTAACGGCGGCGGACGGACATTGTCGTTCAGTACGCCCACGCCGGGCACGATCAACGTATCTATCTCCGGCGGGAACGATTTTATCGGCAGCGGCACGCTGGTTAATCTAAACTTTTTGGTGGCCGGATTGCCGGGGACGCAAAGTCCTGTGAATTTTGGCACGGTCCAAATAAACGGCGGGCCTTCGTGCGGTGTTTACACTAACGGCAGCGTTTCCGTCGTCTCGGGAACTATCTCGGGAGTTGTAACCTACGCGAATATCAACTCGCTGCCGGCTCCGCGATACATACCCAACGTCAATATTGTCGCATCCGGTTCTCCGTCTGTTGCGGCCACTACGAATGCGTCGGGAGCCTATTCGCTAAGCGGTTTTGGGCCGGGAACGTACAGCATTTCGCCCTTCAAGGGAGGCGGTACGAACAATGCAATATCGGGATTTGACGCGGCTAAAATAACTCAGTTTGCGGTCAACCTCACAACGTTGACTCCAAATCAGCAAGCTGCCGCGGATGTCAGCGGCGGCGGCGGTATTTCTTCGTTTGATGCGACATTGGTCGGGCGTTACGTGGTCGCGGCCGGACCGCCGATCGGCTCCGCCGGCGAATGGGTATTTACGCCGGCTAATATTTTCCACGGTTCAATTTTCAGCAATATCGCTAACGAAAACTACACGGCGTTGTTGATGGGCGACGTTTCGGGTAACTGGAATTCACCTACTTCTTTGCCGGGCCGTCCAGCCGGCGGTCCAGAGCGAAGCGCCGCTATCAAGGCTCCGAATATGGAGGTTCCTGCCGACAGCGATCTGATCGTACCGGTGAACATTCAGGGTGCGGCAGGCAAGGGCGTCGTGTCTTACGATCTTGACCTCAGGTATGACCCGAATGTGATCCAGCCGCAGGCGGGCGCGATAGAACTGGCGGGAACCGTAAGCCGTGGTTTTTATGCTGTTGCTAATTCGGCAGAGCCTGGGCTTTTGAGAGTTTCCGTATTTGGCACGATGCCGATCAACAGCAACGGAGTACTGCTAAAACTTCGATTTACGGCTGTCGGAACGCCCGGTTCGATGTCGCCTATTTCGTGGGAGCGTTTACTGCTCAACGAGGGCGATCCACGGGCAGTTACCGTTGACGGCAGCGTCAAACTGACCGACGCCGCGCCGAGCGAGGCAGAGATCAGCGGAATGGTGCTCGATGCTTATGGCACAGCAGTTTCCAATGCCCGCGTGACGCTGACAGATACGACGGGCCACAACCGCTCGATGCTTTCGAACAGCCTCGGCATTTACAGGTTCGCCGGCTTACAGATCGGTGAAACTTACACGCTCGGGCTCGAATCCAAGCGTTACTCTTTCACGCCGATCACGGTCAGTACACTTAGCCGAACAACCAGCCAGGATATCATCGCCGGGAACTAACGATCACACCCCCGTTCACGGCGCCATAAACTGCTCCATCACACCGCCGTTCATCGACGCCATCGCGTTATGAATCATCCAGGCTGCTGATCCATTTCAGGAACGAATCTTCATATACCAACCATCCTAATTTTGTGGGCGCGTTGCCGACGGTTTCAAATGTGCCGTCTTCGCACATCGCATGTAGAGCACGGCGCGACGGCGGCGGGACGATGATCCTCTTCTTGCGTATGATGCGATCGATCTCGGCTAGGCGGAGCTTCGTCCGCGGCGATAAATCCAATTTTTGTTTTGTGTTGTTCATAAGTTTTGTGTGTAAATTTTGTTGAATTTTCAGCCGCAAAATGCGGGAAGGAATGGAAGAAATGATAAACAAGGTTGATCAGCTGGAAAACCATGTCGAATCTGGAAATCCATGTCAAAGCTAGAAAGTTGATACAAATCGAGAAAGTCATGTCGAATCGCGAAAGTTGGTATATCAATTTTCAAAAAGCCGCGCTAGTCTCATCAACGTCGGGCGAAATTTAAGAGATGCAAAATAGTCTCGAATAAGAAACAAAGAAGATGCACCCGTTATCGCCCGATCTTTTGAAGATAGCAGTTTAATCAAAATGTTGCAAGGATGCAATAACACACAAACAATGACATTCACAAAAAACGACAAATTGAAAGCACTTGGGATAGTAAATATTTTTGAAACGTCGCGGCCATTTGGCGAATATGCGGCGTGCGCGGTCCTCGATGACGGTGCCGGCGTCTCTTACGGCATCAACCAATTCACACATCGCTCGGGTTCGCTTGCCGAGGTTGTCGAAACGTATCTCGATAACGGCGGACAGATCGGACGGGAGATCCTGGCCGGCGCTTTGCCGACATTAGAGCGCAGAACGGCGGCGGCGATAAACAAGCTGAGCCGCGATGAGCGTTTCCGGTCGGCGCTGCGTGCGGCTGCCGTCACTAGCGAGATGAAACACGCTCAACAGCAGATCGCTTTTGAGAGATATCTGCAGCCGGCTTTGCAGATGTGCGAGGTGAACGAGTTCGTCCTGCCGCTGTCGCTCGCGGTGATCTACGACTCGCTCAATCACGGTTCGTTCCAATGGATCATGGAGCGAGTGACGCCGCTCGGAGTGGTACAGGCTGCCACAAAAGATGCTGTGCTCGCCGAGAAAAAATGGATCACCGAATACGTGCAAAAACGTCACGCATGGCTTTCCAAAAGCATACGCCTCAGGGCGACGACCTACCGAACAAACTTTTTTCTTGACCAGATAGCGACAGGCAACTGGAATCTGCGATTGCCGATGAAAGTGCATGGTTTTCGATTGACGGAAGAAACATTTGCGTCCGCTGAAGATGATCGTGAAGAAGACGCGGCGACAGCATCGGGCGTGTCAGAACCGGGAGCGATAGCGACCGGGTCGATGCTAGACAAAGCAGGTGAAGCCGCTTCTTATGCCGCCGAAAAATTTGACCGTGTTGACGGCGTTGTAACGAGCGTCACGACACGCACCGACAGAGCCAAATCTCTTTGGACAACCGTAGCTGGAACGGTCGGACAGGTGCTGTGGGCGATCTTTGGTTTTCTCGCGGGCTTACCGCGCGAGGTTTGGATCGTCGTCGCCGTGATCGCTGGTGTATTGATGCTCGCATATCTCTATCGGCAGATCGAACTGGGACGCATCAGGGAGCGATCGATAGCGGGAAATGGAACGCGGATCTGAGCGGATAGAGCGGATGAAGACGGATAAGAAAAATAGACATTTTGATCGATCCGTCTTATCTGCCTGATCCGTCCGATCCGCGTTCAGAAAAAGTGTTTGATAACACTCAAGGCCAAAAAAGCATATGAACGACACAAAGAACATTTTACTTGCGTGGGTCAGCTCGATATCGACCGTTTGGGCGGCGCTCGAAACACGCACATTGATAACGGTCATCTCGGCGATCGTGCTGCCGATATTGTTTTTCATCGTCGGCAAGGCGGTGGACGTGGCGCTGCAGATCTATTTCCGGAAACGCGAAGACGAGGGCAGACATGAATAGCGGTGAATTAGCTGCGGAGCTGCTACGCAGCTTAAGAGAAAATCTATGACACAACGAACAAAGATCTACATCGGCATCGCGGCGGTTGTTTTGGTTGTGATCTGCGGGACTGCGTTTTGGCAGTCGCATAGGATCGCGGTTTTGGAGAACTCTGTGAGTGAGGCGAAACAGGCGGCGGAAGAGAAGCGTGAGTTTGCTGACGCAAAAGAAACGCAAGCCGCTGCATACAAACAGAAGATCGAATATCTCGAAGCGCAGCTTTTGGATATCAAAACAAGAACGAGGAGACAAGATGAAAAATTGGAAAAGCTTAATGTTAACAGCCGTGATGCTCGCACTGATGTCGAGCGTGCAAAACGCACACGCGCAATCGACACCAACTCAGCCGAACTCTGCGCAAAGCTCGCCGAACTCGGGCATCCGTGTTGAGTGGCCGTACGACAGGTCGAACAGTGACCGGAGATTTTGGCCGCAGATAAACGCCGATGACGCAGATAAAAAGTATAGAAAAAAGATGGCCTTCCGATCGGAGCTATCTGCGTCATCGGCGGTTGACCGGGATCAACCCGCGAGACTTTCAGATCCGATACGCGCCTGTATGGCGACAGCGGTGGAACTTGAAAAGACGCGCGAGCTGGTTTCTGCGCTCGAAAGCGAGAACCAGGCATTGAACGAGCGACTCGAAACCGAAAAGCAGACGTCCGCAATTTTGAGGGAGCTTAATGAAACTCGAAAAAGCGAGGCCGACAGTCTGCGTGCGGTCGTCGCGGCAAAGAATGAAACCATAGCGGCACAAGAGAAGGTCATTGCTTCGCAGGACAAACTGGTGGCCGCGTTGAAAAGCAAAAAGCGTTCGCCGCTCGGCCGTGTTGGCGACATCCTGATCGGCGCGGCGGCGGGGATGATCTTTAGGGGGCTTTAGAAAGTGCATATCCGGCCGCGAAGCGGCCTAAAGATAATAGCCGGATGTGAAACGTCCGGGACGATCGTTAGTCGGAAGTTTCGCCCTGAAGGGGCGACAGGCTCTATGTTAATGCGCATTCTGCCGCACCTTCAGTGCGGGGCGTTTGATTGACTTTTTTTTCCAGACGTTTCACGTCTGGCTATTATCTGCGGCGGCTTCGCCGCCGGATCGTGAGAACCAATTTTTTTAGATATATGGAAACAGAAAAGAAACAACCAAAACCGTACCGCGAATTTAGGGCGGGCGAAATAGACGCTGCACACAGGCTTTACATGGAGCTTGGGCCGAAAAAGGTCTCGATCATCGCAAATAGAATGGGCAAACTCGGCTACCGAAAATTTGGGCAGAAAGACATTGTTGGAAACGATTATTACGAGTTTCCGGGCTTGGCAGAACTGCATGGCTGGGTCGATGAGTGGGCGGAGCTGCATCCGGAGGAGTACAAAAAGGAGGAGCCTGAAACTGCGGAAGGACCGGTCATCGTCGATGTCGAACCGCGAATGGAAAAGGCAAGCGTGAGCTTTAAGGATTGGCTCATCGCGACGGAGAGGGGTGTGCTCAAGTGGGACTACAAATATCAGACGCAGATCTACAAGGCGCTGGGTGACGTTACGAGGGGACGACAAAAGCGGCTGATGCTTTTTATGCCGCCGCGTCATGGCAAATCGGAGATGGTGACGATCCGCTATGCCGCGTGGCGCCTGCTGCACGATCCGTCATTAAGGATCGTGATCGCGAGCTACAGTCAAAAGCTTGCAACCAGATTTTCACGCCGCGTAAGGTCGATCTACACCGACACGCCGTATGTGGAGCCGGACGAGTCCGAGCTGGTGGTGACGGCGGTTGACGAATGGGAAACCCGAAGCGGCGGCGGCGTAAAAGCGGTTGGCGTCGGCGCAGGCATAACCGGATTTGGCGCAGACCTGATCATCATTGACGATCCGGTAAAGGGCCGCGCCGAGGCGGAAAGCAAAAATCAGCGCGACACCGCATGGGAATGGTTCACGGACGATCTGACGACGCGGCTCGATGCGGACGGCGCAGTGATACTCATCCAGACACGCTGGCACGAGGACGATCTGGCCGGCCGGCTGCTTAGTAAAGGCGCGAAAGTAAAAAGTGAAGGAGCAAAAGTAAAAAGTAAAAAGTTAAAAGGCAAGATGACGGAGATCGCAGGCAGTAAACCTTGTAAGGGCAACGATCATGGATGGAAAGTTATCAGTCTGCCGGCTTTGGCGCATGAGGATGAGCCCGGTAAACGAAAGGCTCTCTGCCCTGAACGCTTTCCGGTCAAGGAATTACTCAAAAGGCGCGACCAGATGGGCTCGTATTCCTTCGCGGCGCTTTATCAGCAAGCGCCCATGCCGGCCGGCGGCGGCCTGTTCAAACGCGATTGGTTTTCGCGTATAGTTCCAGCCGCTCCGGCGGGCCTTCGATGGTTTCGAGGGTACGATCTGGCTGTTTCGACAAGGACCTCGGCGGATTACACGGCGTCGTTTCGCGTGGCAGTCGATAAACGCACGGGCGACCTTTATATCGCGGACGGCGTGCGTGCAAGGATGGAGTTTCCCGAACAGCGCAAGTTCATCGTAGGGCGAATACGCGACGAGAGCGACACCGAACACGGCATCGAGGAAGCGCTGCACGGACAGGCGTTTGTTCAGGAACTGTGGCGGGACGAACGTCTTGGGCGCTCGGTTTTTCGAGGCGTTCGCGTTACGACGGATAAATATACGCGAGCTCTAACGTGGGCAAACCGCGCCGAGGCAGGCAAGGTCGTCCTCGTTCGCGGGCCGTGGATCGACCAGTTTTTAGACGAGGTTACGCACTTTCCAAATTCCGCCCACGACGATCAGGTCGATGCTGTCAGTCTGGCGGTGCAGATGACGGAGACGCGGTCGTACAAGGCGACGGGGTTTTAGGTATTAGATGCATTCTTTAACGCGGATCTGGGCGGATGGAGCGGATCAAGACGGATCAAGAATAGTAGTGAAATTAGATCTGAAAAATCAGCTTCTATCCGCCAAATCCGCGTTCAAAACAGGCATCAGTAACTCACAACACAAAAAGACTATGAACAAAACAATAGAACAAGCAATTACTAATTTACGGGCGAACTCGGCTCGGTATGCCAAGGCCGAGCGGTACTATAACGGCGATCATGACCTTAAGTTTGCGGCTGAGAAGTTTCAGAACACTTTTGGGACGCTGTTTCGCGAGTTTGCACTGAACCTGTGTCCGGTGATCTGTGACGCGGTGAAGGACAAGCTGCGCGTGACGGGGTTTAGTGTGGAGTCAGAACCCGCGGGCCAGCCAGATCCAACGAACCGGGCGCCTGCTCACGCAGGCGGTTCTGACCGGCTGCACCGTACCGCACGATCGATATGGCAGCGCAACCGCATGGGCATTAACGCCGGCGAGGTTCACAAGGAAGCACTAAAGAACGGCGACGCCTATGTGATAGTGTGGCCCGACGTTCAGGGGCGCGCAGTTTTTTACCCGAACAAGGCTGCGAACATCACCATCGGGATCGAAGAAGAATCGCAGGGACGCATCGCCTGGGCGGCGAAGATCTGGCGAATGGCGGACAAACACGTCAGGCTTAATCTGTTTTATCCTGACCGCATCGAAAAGTATGTTTCGCGGAAAGAGGCCGAGGGAAGCCTGCCCGACGCAGATGCTTTTGTTCCGCTTGGCGATGATGTCCCAAATCCGTACGGCGTTGTTCCCGTGTTTCATTTTGCGAACAATGCCGACCTTGGAGCTTTGGGACGGAGCGAGCTTGAGGCCGCGATGCCGGTGCAGGATGGGTTGAACAAATCGGTTCTGGACATGCTGGTCGCGATGGAGTTTGCGGCGTTTCGGCAGCGTTGGGTGGCGGGAATCGATCTGGAGTACGACGAGAACGGCAAGGCGAAGTCGCCTTTCAGGGCGGGTGTCGACAACCTCTGGCTCAGCGAAAATCCGCAGGCACGGTTCGGCGATTTTGAAGCGTCGCAGCTCGATCAGTTTCTAAAAGTAAAAGACAGCTTTCGCATCGACATGGCCTCGGTCACCGGCACGCCGCTGCATTATTTTCTGCAGCAGACGGGCGGGTTTCCGAGCGGCGAGAGTTTGAAAAAAGCCGAGACGCGATTTTTGGCAAAGGTGCGCGGCCGTCAGGAATCGTTCGGGCAAGTGTGGGCCGACGCAATGGCGTTCGCGCTTCAAATCGAAGGCCAGGGACGCGACGTGCGCCTCGTCACCGAATGGGAAGACCCAGCCCCAATGGCCGAACGCGAATTCCTCGAAAACATCCTGCTAAAAAAACAGATCGGCCTCCCCGTCGAGCAGGCATTACTAGAAGCCGGCTACGGCGAAGCGGATGTGAAGGCGATGGTGAAAGCGGGAAGCTAGCTCCCTTGGGTGGAAAAGAAAGCATTTACCTTCTTATCAAAACCGAGACTGAGAGCCAATGCGGCAAGCGAAATACTTGTCGAGAAAAAAAGCATAACCGTTGGAGATCCGGCGGCCCGGTAGCGAACAGGAAGGCTGACCATATCAACAAAACCACGAAACAGTAGGGCAGAGATTACGAGCAGAATCAGGATCGCCAGGCGACGACCAAAGCTGTGGCGACGGAACATATCAATAATGGCTAAGGGCGGAAGAACGCTATAAAGAGTTGCGACACCAAGCAACTTCCAAGAAAAAGGCAGGCTGCTTCGCTCGTACCAAAAACCGAATTCATAAGAAACAAGGTAAGCACCAAAAAGTGACAAGAGTCCAAGAACGACGATGGAGATAACAACGGCAGGTGGTGTGGTTTTCGTTTCCATGCGGACTTACACGCCGCAATTTGTAGACGGTTGCGAATATTTTCAGGCGTCGAATGTTGGCGGCGGTGGCAAATCAATGGCAGTCGATTCCGACCCAACTGAAAAATATTCGTTCGCGCTCTTTGAAGCACCGATGGCAAAGGTCAGAAAAAACGAAATTAATATGCGACCGACAACAAGGAGACGACCAGACAACAATCCGTTTCGGCTAATTCCGTCGGGCCAATTAAAAAGGACTACGGCGCTGCTTATGGCGAAAACTCCGTTCATGGCGAAACATAAAATTCCAAGTCGCTGGCCCCATATAGATTGGTCTCGAATTGCAACGAAAGTGAATATCATCAGAACGCAGAACACCAAATTAAGAACAAGAAAGGTCGTACTGGAGTAACCAGATTGCACAAACGCGTCCCACTTGAAATAGAGGAGCTGCAAGTTGTAGAGGACAAGCACCGCAATGTAAACGAGTGAAAGCCATATCACGGCAGGTCGTTTCATCTGAGTTTCCATAAGAATTTTTCCGCATTTTTTATAACACGGCGCGGGAAATTAAACAAAGACACAATAACCACTATGAAAAAACAAACAGAAAACACAACACAAAATACACCGCCGATCGATGGTGGTGAAACGGTTACGCCTGAGAGTGAAGCTCTTGCAACGCTTCGGGCAGAGAACGAGCAGTTGAAGGCGACGATACGGATCGGCGAGGCTCACCGGCAGATAACGGGCGAGCTTGCTGAGGCCGGGGCACGTTCGCCGGAGCTGCTGTTCGCGTCGGTCAGGGACGCGCTGCAGTTTGCGGACGACGGCTCGCTGGTAAACGCGGCGGCTCTGGTTAAACGGCT